>CALQLA020000001.1 GCA_943331295.2 Bordetella parapertussis
AAGCGCCTGCATATCTCCGCCAGCCTCTATGAAATGCTACAGATCCTGAGCCTGACGATGTTCGAACGAATGCCATTGGATCAGTTGCTTAGCAGGGCCGGTAGCGACGACAATCACGCGGATTTCAGTAATCAATTGAATTTGTTCGGTTAACGTCCGGACACTAGTGGGCGCCGGCTTGTACCAATAAAATACCACCAAAGACCAAAAAGATAATCAGCTCGACAATGCCCAAAATCGTGGTCACACGCATTGCGCCTTTTATATTGGTCAGGCTGCAAAGCATGATAATGCTGTTGCCAACCACAATCGCCACCCACCATGGAATTTTATAGCCTAAATGGGCCTGTGAAAATGGCTCAAGGATCAAAACGCCGAAACCAAAAAAACTCATAAACGCATTGAATGGCTCATAGATAAAAAACAGCCAGCTGGTGGTGAATCCAACTTTTGAACCCAAGGCGCGGCTGTGTATTTGAAAATACCCGCTGGCGCCGAAATATTTACGGGTCAGCAGAGACAGGCAATAAGCCACCAAAAGCGACAGAACGGCCGCACATACAACCGCCAAGGGCAGGGCGGAACCGCTGCGCGTGCCCATAAATTGGAACGACATGACAATGCCCGAGGCGGGGGCCATATGGGCGATGGCTTGGAAAAATTGGCTGCGCCACGAAAGCATGTTGCTTTGCAATGATTGATTGTCGGACATGCGACAACGCCCCTCTTGTTGGATTAAGCACGAACCAAAATTATCAGATCACCGCTTGATGTCTTCTTCCCCCGCGAGGCCTGCCCTCAAAACGGCGACAATCGACACCGACAGACTTCCGGTGGCGCCAACGCCTCGGGGAAACGAGTTCTCGCTCGACCGGCCGCTCGTTACGGTCTTGTGCAGCGGCACCTGACAGCCAAGGCCGGGGCTGCGAAGGCGTCGTCTTTAGCGCAACAATGTGGCGTCCGCTGGGGACGCCAGTCGCACCAGATGCCCACGACTGCGAACGCAGCCCGGCGCGTGCAATGCGCGTCTTGTTTTTCCCGTTCTTCCCCTGGTTTTCCTGTGAGCGCGACGACTCGCGCCCGCTTTCGGTCGTTCCGACCGGCCCGGGGCGCAGCTTCACGGCCCGCCCTCCGTGCGCGGGGGCCAGCCGCGTGCGCCGAGGACGTCGGCATTGTGCTCGCCGAGGCGGGGCGCGGGCCGGGTGATGCGCCCGGGCGTTGCGCTCAGCTTGGGCACCACGCCCGGCACCTTGAGCGGCAGGCCGTCGGCGGTCGTCACGTCCACGACCATCCCGCGCGCGATGTACTGCGGGTCGCTGACGATGTCGTCGACGGCGTAGATGCGTCCGGCCGGCACGTCGGCCGCGTCGAGCGCCGCCAGCACGTCGTCGAGCGTGCGCTCCCGTGTCCACGCCTCGATCGCCGCATCGATCTCCTCGACCCGGGCCACGCGTCCGTCGTTGCGGGCAAGCCCGGGGTCGCTCGCGAGGTCCGGCCGGCCGATGGCGCCCATGAGCCGCCGGAAGATGCTGTCGCCGTTGCCCGCGACCAACGCGTATTTCCCGTCGCGGCAGCGGTAGGCGTTGGTCGGCGCGATGCCGGGCAGGGCGCTGCCCGAGCGCTCGCGCACGACGCCGAACGCGGCGTACTCGGGCACGAGGCTCTCCATCACGTTGAACACGCTCTCGTACAGCGCGACGTCGATCATCTGGCCCTCGCCGCCGCGGGCGTCGCGGTGGTAGAGCGCCATCATGATGCCGACGACCCCGTGCAATGCCGACAGCGTGTCGCCGATGGAGACGCCGACGCGAACGGGCACCCGTCCCGGCTCGCCGGTCAGGTAGCGCAGCCCGCCCATCGCCTCGCCGAGTACCCCGAATCCCGGCTTGTGGCAATACGGACCCGTCTGGCCGTAGCCCGAGATGCGCAGCATGACGAGGCGCGGGTTGAGCGCGTGCAGGTCGTCCCAGCCCAGCCCCCAGTTCTCCAGCGTCCCCGGCTTGAAGTTCTCGATCAGCACGTCGGCCTCGCACGCGAGCGCACGGACGACGGACTGGCCCTCGGGCGTGCGCAGGTCGAGCTCGACCGAGCGCTTGTTGCGCGACTGCACCTCCCACCAGACCGACGTGCCGTTGCGCAGCATTCGCCAGTTCCGCAGCGGGTCGCCGGTGCCCGCAGGCTCCACCTTGATGACGTCCGCGCCGAAATCGGCGAGCGTTTTGCCGGCGAACGGGCCCGCGATGAGCTGCCCGAGTTCCAGTACCTTGATGCCCTTCAGTGCTTCCATGTGGACCGTGCCCCCTGTTGCAACGGTTTGTCCGCCCCACCCGGCGGCGATGCCGCCGCCCCTGATGACCTTGCCCCGGCGAGCGAGCTCGCTGCGTGACATGACACGCGTCGCCGCACCTCCGGGTCAGGATGCGTGGAAGCGGGCGAGGCGGGTCGCGTGTTCTGGATTCACCGCGCCGACGGGAAGCCGGCCGTCGAGTATCGCGGCCACCTGGGCGACGGTTTCGAGCGCCTGGTGTTCCACCGCCTCCGGCGTGAGGCCGCCCACGTGCGGCGTGGCGATGACCCTCGGGTGGCGCGCGAGCCGGGGAGTCGGCATCTGGTCCGGCGCCCGGCCCACGTCGAGCGCGCAGCCGGCGATCGTGCCGTCGTCCAGCGCGCGTTCGAGCGCCGGTTCGTCGACGAGCTCGCCGCGCGCCGCGTTGATGAAGTACGCGGTCGGTTTCATCCGTGCGAACGCGCGCGCGCCGAACAGGTTCTCGGTCGCGGCATTGGCGGGCGCGAGGCAGACCACGTAGTCGGCCGTGGCCAGGAGGTCGTCGAGGTCCAGTTGGGTGAGCGGCGCGTCCACGGCGTCGGCGTCCGGCGTGGCGACGACCACCCGCATGCCGAGTGCGAGCGCCAGTTCGCACAGCCGGCGACCGATCTGGCCGTAGCCGACCACGCCGAGCGTCGCGCCGGCAAGCTGCCGTCCCATCACCGGGAGGGCGATTTCACCGGCATGGTAGGTCGCGGCCGTCGCGCTGATGCCGCGGCCGAGGTCGATCATCACGCCCAGCACCCATTCGGCGACGCTGGCGATGAACCCGGCGCTCGCCCGGGTCACCAGGATCCCGCAGGCGCTCGCCGCCGCGATGTCCACCGTGCGGATGTCGACGGCGCACCGCGAGAAGGCCACGAGATCCGGCAGGCGCCTGAACAGCTCGCTGTCGCCCGGCGTCTGCCGGTCGGCGACGATGATGTCGGCGCCGCGCGCGGCGTCGACCAGCTCGTGCACGGTGAGCGGACGCGGCAGTGGGTTGCCCGTCACCGTGCCGAGGGCCGCGAGCCCGGCCAATGCCCGGTCGCTGTAGTAGTTGCGCCGGGCGGCGGTCGGGAAGGTGAGAAGGATTCTGGCCATGGATGCGAATGGAGCGGGGGGTGCGCTGCCGGTTGCGCGATCAGCTCGTGGGCGACGCCGGCGGGAGCGCGTCTTCAAGTATAGCCTGCGCGTAGACGTCCTTGGCGCGCAGGATGTGCCCGGTCAGCGTCTGCCGGATCTCGCGCCTGGCGCCGGCCGCGAATGCCGCGACGATCGCTTCATGCTCCGCGAACGAGCGAACCTGCTCGCTGGCGCGCGGCACGGTCAGGTGCGCGCGCAGCGCGGCGACGCGGCCGGAGACGTTGCGAAAGGCGCTCGCGAGATAGCTGTTGCCGCAGTGGGTGAAGAAGGTCTCGTGGAAGCGCGAATCGGCGGTGGCGTAGGCGAGGGTATCGTTCCGCTTCAGCGCGGTCTTCATCGACCGGAGGCTCGCCTCGAGCGCCCGCAATGCGCCGTCCTTGTCGTTCTGCAGCGAGGCTTCCAGCGCGGCCACCTCGAGCAGCAGCCGGAACGTCGCGAGCTGCTGCACATCCGACACCGTCGGCTTGAAGACGAACGTGCCGCGCTTCGGGACGATGGTGACGAGCCCCTGGACCTCGAGGCGGGTGAGGGCCTCGCGCATCGGCGTGCGGCTCACCCCCAGCGCGACCGCGCTCTCGGGCAGCGCCTGCCCGAATTTCAGCTCGGCATTGACGATGGCGTCGCGCAGCCGCGCCTCGACGATCGACGCGAGCGACTTCGGATGCTCGATCGACAGGCGGGCAAGCGCCGGCTGCGCCTTGGCGGCCAGTGCGTCGGCAGCGACCGGTTGCAGGGTGGCGGTCGAGGGCTTCTTCATGCTGCTCCCGGGTTGGTCTATGCGGGTCCCTGGCCAAGCATTCCGACGGCGGCCCGGTCGCATGCACGACGCCTGGACGAGGCGTCTTGTCATCTTGTATCCAAGACACAAGCTTTAACCTAGCATGCCGGCGAGGCCGTCGAAACGGCCGTCGCACCCGGAGGAGCGCACCATGGCCAGCAATGCGGCCACCCGCAGGCTCAAGGATCTGCTCGCCACGCGCGAGATCGTCATGGCGCCCGGCGCCGCCGACGCACTGACCGCGCGGCTGGTCGAGGCGGCGGGGTTCCCCGCGGTCTACATGACGGGATTCGGCGCGACGGCGGCCCGCCTGGGCGCACCCGACCTGGGCCTCATGACGCAGACTGAGATGACCACGCATGCGCGCGACATGGCGCGCGCCACCGCGCGCCGGTCATCCCGTTCGGTGCCGGCACGTCGCTCGAAGGCCACGTCAGCGCGCCCTACGGCGGCGTCTGCCTCGACCTGAGCCGGATGAACCGGGTGCTGGAGGTCCGGCCCGGGGACATGGACGTCACCGTGCAGGCCGGGGTGACGCGGCAGCAGCTGAACGGCCACCTGCGCGACACCGGCCTCTTTTTTCCGGTCGACCCGGGCGCCGAGTGCACCCTGGGCGGCATGGCGGCGACCCGCGCGTCGGGGACCAATGCCGTCCGCTACGGCACGATGCGCGAGAACGTCGTCCGCCTCACCGTCGTCCTGGCGACCGGCGAGGTGATCCGGACGGGCAGCCGCGCGCGGAAGTCCTCGGCCGGATACGACCTCACGCGCCTGTTCGTCGGTTCCGAGGGAACGCTCGGCGTGATCACCGAGGTGACGCTGCGGGTCTACCCGATCCCCGAGGCGACCTCGGTCGCGATCTGCCCCTTCCAGGACCTCGAGAGCGCGGCGCAGGTGGTGACCGCGATCATCCAGACGGGGATCCCGATATCGCGCGTGGAATTCCTCGACGAGTTCGCGATCCTCGCCACGAACCGGCACAACGGCACCGCGTACCGCGAGACGCCGACGCTGTTCTTCGAGTTCACGGGCTCCGAGCACAACGTCAAGGAACAGGTGGCCCAGGTCAAGGACATCTGCGCGGACTTCGGCGTCACGGAATTCGACTGGGCGGTCGAGCCCGAGGCTCGAAGCAAGCTGTGGAAGGCGCGGCACAACATTCACTACGCGATCATGGCGATGCGGCCCAACGCCAAGATCTGGAGCACCGACGTCTGCGTGCCGACGGCGGCGCTGCCGGAATGCATCAAGCAATCGCACGCGGACATGAAGAAGGCGTCCTTCTTCATCGCCGTCATGGGCCACGTCGGCGACGGGAACTTCCACATGGGGCTCGTCATCGACCCGGTGAGCGCGGCCGAGCTGGCCGAAGCGGAGGCCTTCAACGAGCGTCTCGTCCGGCGCGCCATCGCCATGGACGGCACCTGCACCGGCGAGCACGGCATCGGCACCGGGAAGCGCAAGTTCATGACGCTCGAGCATGGCGGCGGCGTCGGCGTGATGCGCGCGATCAAGAAAGCGCTCGATCCCGACAACATCCTCAATCCCGGAAAGGTCCTGCCGGACGCGTGAGGCGTCCTGCGCGGCGCGACCGACCCCGACTGCAGCAACGGCGCCCGCCGGCCCAGTGCCCGGGCGCCGCACGACAAACGGCCTGCAACGGCCCCCTCAGGAGGAAGCACGAAATGACACGACCGATCACCCGCCGGCAGATGCTCGCCGTTTCCGCCGCCACCGTCGCCGCCGCCGCCTCGGGCACGCTGACGTCCGCCCGCGCCGCGGCGCCCATCGTGCTCCGCGTTTCCTCGTCGGCGCCGCCGGACAAGTACGGCGCGCACTACCTCTGGTACAAGCCGTTCGAGGACAACCTGAAGCGGCTGGTCGGCGACCAGATCAAGCTCGAGTACTTCCCGAACAGCCAGCTGGGCAAGGAAGCCGACGTCGTCCAGCAGGTCAAGGCCGGCTCCGTCGACATGATGATCAGCGGCCCGTCGATCTGGGCGACGGTCGTACCGGAAATCGGGGCGCTGGACCTGGGTTTCCTGTTCGACAGCTACGCCCACGCGTTCAAGGCGATCGACGGCGGAATCTCCACGGTGTACGACAAGCTGCTCCTCGACCGTGCCGGCGTCACCGTGCTGGGCTGGGGCTTCCAGGTTGGCGCGCGCAGCGTCTACACCAAGATGCCGGTCAAGGCGGCGGCCGACCTCAAGGGCGTCAAGCTGCGCGTGCTGCCGACCAAGGCGTTCATCGACACGTTCAACATCATCGGCGCGGTGCCGACGCCGATCCCGATCAACGAGCTCTACACGGCGGCGCAGACGGGCGTGGTCGACGGCTTCGAGCACGACCCCGGGACGGTGCTCGCCTACAAGTTCTACGAGGTCAACAAGTACTGCTTCCTCACGCAGCACTACTACAGCCCGATGCTCGCCTACATCGGCAAGCGCGGCCTGTCGAAGATCACGCCCGAGCTGATGCCGAAGTTCATGCAGGCGGCCGCCGAGGCGACGAAGCAGGAGCGCGCCGACGTGCCCAAGGTGGAGCAGGAAGCCGTGGTCGAGCTGAAGGCCAAGGGCGTCGTCTTCACCGACGTGCCGCCGGCGGAGCGCAAGGCAATGGCGGATGCCGTCGGCAAGGCGCTGTACGGCTCCTTCGCGACCCAGTACCCGGTCACCAAGCAGGTGTTCGAGAAGATCGAGGCCACGCGCGGCTAGCGCAGGCCGGCGATCGCACCGGAGGTAGCCGATGCAGAAGAACCCGCCGCACGGTCCTGGGCACCAGACGGCAGGCGAACACCGCTCGCCTGCCCGCGCCTCCGGTGCGGCGCGGCTGCACAACGCGTTGCTGCTCGGGATCGAGCATTGCGCCGCGCTGATCCTCGCGATCGACGTGGGGGTAGTGTTCCTGTCGGTCATCATGCGCTACTTCCTCCACCAGCCCTTCGACTGGGCGGAGGAGGTCGCCGGCATCCTGATGGTCATGCTGATCTTCCTGGGAGCGGCGACCGTCGTCGGCCGGCAGAAGCACGTCGGCATCGACGTATTCCTCGGACTGTTCCCGGCGCGATGGCGCGAGGCGCTGATCCAGTCGGGCCTCTGGATCGAGGTCTGCGTCTCGCTGCTGCTGCTGTTCTCGACGCTCGACCTGTGGATCGACACCCAGGGCCAGACGACGCCGATCGGCTTTCCGCAGTGGATCGTGCTGATGCCCGTGATCATCGGCAGCCTCGCGATGCTCGGGTTCGCGATCATCAACGCATTCGCCCGGTCCGGCCGGGTGTTCTGGGGAACGCTCGCCGCGTTCGTGGTCCTCGGCATCGCCGGCACCGCCTGGAACGTCATGGTGCCGGACCACGCCATTCCGCCGGTGCTGCTGCTCGTCGCCGGCTTTGTCGGCGCGCTGCTGCTGGGCGTGCCGATCGCCTTCGGGATCGCGTTCGCGGCAGCGCTGTACTTCCTCGCCAACCCGACGCTGCCCACGCTGATCTATTCGCAGCAGCTCGTCGCCGGCGCCAACCACTTCGTCCTGCTCGCGATCCCGTTCTTCGTGCTGGCGGGCATGGCGATGGAATCCAACGGCATGTCGTCGCGCCTGATCGAGCTGCTCGTCCGGATGATGGGACGGCTGCGCGGGGGCCTCAACCTGATCATCATCGTCGCGGTGGCGTTCTTCTCCGGCGTGTCGGGCTCGAAGCTCGCCGACATCGCCGCGGTGGGGGGCATCATCATGCCTGCCGTCCGGCGCACCAAGCAGGACCCGAACGAGGCGGCCGGCCTGCTGGCCTGCTCCGGCGTCATGGCCGAGACGATCCCGCCGTGCGTCAACATGATCATCTTCGGCTTCGTTGCGAGCATCTCGATCGGCGGCCTGTTCGTGGCGGGCATCATCCCGGCGCTGATCCTCGCGCTGGCGCTGGCCGCCGTCGCGATCTACACCGGCAAGAAGGTCGATCCGTCCACGGCGTTCGAGGAGCGGCGGCCGATGCCGCGACTGATCGGCGGCGCCCTCGTGGCGCTCATCATGGTCCTGCTGATCGGCAAGGGCGTCACGTCGGGCATCGCCACGTCGACGGAGGTCTCGGCGTTCGCTGTGATCTACGCGTTCGTCGTCGGCGGGCTCGCCTTCCGCGAGCTCACCTGGAAGATCGTCGTGCGCCTCTTCGTGCAGGCGGCATCGATGACCGGCAGCATCCTGTTCATCGTCGCTGCGGCATCCGGGCTCGGGTATGCGCTGACCATCGAGCGCATACCGAACCTCATGTCGGAGACGATGACGCAGTTCGGCGCGCAATACGGCGCGACCGCGTTCGTCGTGATCGCCTCGGTCGTCATGATGGTGTTCGGCATGATCCTCGAAGGCGCTCCGGCCATGATCCTGTTCGGCCCGCTGCTGACGCCGATCGCGATCAAGCTGGGCGTCAATCCGCTGCAGTTCGGCACGGTGATGGTCATCGCGATGGGGCTCGGTTTGTTCGCCCCGCCGGTCGGGCTCGGCCTGTTCGCAACGTGCGCGATCACCGGCACGCAGGCCAAGGACGTGGCGCGGCCGATGCTGAAGTACCTGCTGGTGCTGGCCGCAGGCCTTCTGGCGCTGATCTTCGTGCCGGAGTTCTCGCTGTGGCTTCCCCGCGTCACCGGCGTGCTCTGACCGAGCGCGATGGCGACCCCTGCCTGCCCGCTGTGCCCGCCGCGCAATCCGGCCGCGGAGAATCGCCACGAGATCGCGACGCTGTCGATCTCGACGCTGTACCTGTACGGCGACCAGCGCTTCCGCGGCTACAGCGTGCTCGCCTTCGACGCACGCCATGCGGTCACGCTGGCCGAGCTGTCGCGGCACGAATACGCCCGGTTCATGGACGACCTGCGCCTCTGCGTGCGCGCGCTGACGCTGGCGCTCGACCCCGGCCACATGAACGTCGAACTGCTGGGCAATGCGGTGCCGCACCTGCACTGGCACATCGTGCCGCGCTACACCGACGATCCGCGCTGGGGCAGCCCGATCTGGGTCGACTGGCCGCCCGACGATTTCAACGCCAATCGCAGGAAGCTGCCGCCCGACGAGGCGGCGCGGATGGTCGAGCGCATACGGGCGAACGTCGAAGTGGCGGCGCAGAACTGAGTTCCAGGAGGACGTCGGGTGCGCGGGCGAAATGGACGCCGGCGACCGCGCGCCGCGCGCGCGCGGTGCTGGCATTCGTCCGCGAGCGGGGCGCTGTGCATCGGCGCGAGGTCGATGCGCGCTTCGCACACGGCAGGGTCACCAACGCCTGGGGCGAATCGTCGAACGCCACGACGCGTCTGCTGGACGACATGCACTATCGCGGCCTGCTGCGCGTGGCGCGACGCGGGAACGCGGGTCTACGCGCCGCGCGAGCCCGCGGCGGAGCTTGCCGGCCACGCCACGGCCGAAGCACGGCTCGACGCGCTGGTCGACGTGATCGTGCGGAAGTGCGCGCCGCTGCCCGCCGCAAGCCTGGGCGGGCTCGTCCGACAGTTGCGCGTCGGCACGCCGCGGCACGCGGGTGAACTCGCGGCCGCGCTGCTGCGCGCCCGGCAGCGGCTCGCGCAGGCGCGAATCGACGGCATCGACTGGTACTGGCCCGCCATCGAGACTGGCCGGCGCGGCGCGCGACGCCGCACCCGATGCCGTTCGGCTCCTGGCGCCGTTCGATCCGGTGGTCTGGGATCGCCGCCGCTTCGAGCTGTTCTGGTCCTGGCCGTATCGCTTCGAGGCCTATACGCCGGCGGCGAAGCGGAAGTACGGTTACCATGCGCTGCCCTGCTGTGGCGGGAGCAGGTCGTCGGCTGGGCGAACCTGGCGGCGGACGAGGGCGGCCTGCAGGGCACCTTCGGTTTCGTTGCCGGGCGCCCGCGCGAACGCGCCTTCGCGCGCGAACTCGACGCCGAGCTCGCGCGGATGCGGACCTTCCTTCGCCTCTAGGCGGCGGCACGACGACGACAACGCCAACGGCCTCCAGCATTCGACCGGGAGTCTCACTGCATGCCCACCTGCCGCAGCAACGACGTCGACCTCTACTACGAGACCCGCGGCGAGGGCCCGCCACTGCTGCTGGTTGCCGGCATCGCCTCCGACAGCGCGAGCTGGCTGCCGGTGATGAACCACCTGGCGCGGGATTTCCGGGTGATCGCCCTCGACAACCGCGGCGTCGGGCGCACCGTGCCGATGGAGGCGCCGACGTCGATCGCCGCGATGGCCGACGACTGCGCGGCGCTGCTCTCCCATCTCGGCCTGCCGCGCGCGAGCGTGGTCGGTCACTCGATGGGGGGCTTCATCGCGCAGGAACTGGCGCTGCGCCATCCCGCGCGGGTCGACCGGCTCGTCCTCGCAGCGACGTCGTCGCGCGTATCGTCCCGCAACCGCGACCTGTTCGCCACCTGGTGCGACGCGCTGGAGCACGGCGAAGCGCCCGTTTGCTGGTTCCGCAACCTGTTCCACTGGCTGTTCTCGCCGGCGTTCTTCGACCGCCCCGAAATGGTCGACAGCCTCGTCCGGTTCGCTGTCGAGTACCCCTATCCGCAGACCGTTTCCGCGCTGCGGCGCCAGGTTGGCGCGATCGCCGCGTTCGACTCGTCGGCCGCGCTCGCGCGGATCGGCGCGCGCACGCTGGTGGTGGCGGGCGGGCAGGACCTCGTCTTTCCCGCCCGCGAGTGCGCGGCGCTGGCCGCGGCGATCCCGGGGGCCGCGTTCACCCTGATCGACGAGGCCGCGCACTCGATCCACTTCGAGCATCCCGTCGAATTTCATCGCCGGGTCGCCGCTTTCCTGGCGGCACCCTAGGCGCGGGTGTTGCCCGGGGGCGGCGGCATGCGGGTTGCCGGCTGCTATCATTCCGTCATGCATTCGCCGATCGGAGGGCCGCGTTGATCCTGACCGGATTCTTACGGGACCTGTTCGCGCGACGAGAGGCCGCGGTTGCGGCCGTCGCGCCGCAGGCGCCGCGGGTGCTCAACGTCGGCGGCGGCAGCAAAGAGATCCCGATCCCCGACCATTACGCGGAGTGGCACCATCACCTGCTCGACATCGATCCGTCCGGCGCACCGGACGTCGTTTGCGACGCGCGCGCGATGACTACCTTGGCACCCGCGCAGTACGACGCGATCTACTGCTCGCACAACCTCGAGCACTACTACGCGCACGACGTGCCGCGCGTGCTGCAGGGTTTCCTGCACGTGCTGAAGCCCGACGGGTTCGCCGAGATCCGCGTGCCCGACGTTCTGGCGGTGATGCGGCGGGTCGTCGCGTCGGGCTTGGAACCCTCCGACGATCTCTACGGGCGGATCACCGTGCACGACGTGCTTTACGGATGGGGCGCGCAGATCGAACGGTCGGGCGTGGAGTTCTACGCGCACAAGTGCGGATTCTCGGCAAAGTCGCTGCGCGCCGCGCTCGACCGCGCCGGATTCGCCAAGGTGCTGCTCGCCGAATTCGAGGAGATCTTCGAGCTGCACGCCTTCGCCTTCAAGTCGCCGCCCACGGACGCCCAGCGCGCGCTGCTCAACATCTGACGGCGCGCCGGCGCCGCCGCACGACCCGGATTCCACCCTTTCCACGGACCCCCATGACCTCAGCCACGCTTGCCGCCGCCATCGCGCACCATTGGGACGAGGAGATCGTCCCGCAACTCGTCGACTATGTCGCCATTCCCGCGAAGTCGCCGCACTTCGACCCGCAGTGGGAGGCCAACGGGCACATCGAGCGGGTGATCGGCCTCGCTGATGCCTGGGTGCGCCGGCAACCGGTGCGCGGCCTCGTCGCGGAAATCGTCCGCCTGCCCGGCCGCACGCCGGTGCTGTACTTCGAGGTGCCGGCGACCGCCGGCGCGACTGATGCGACGGTGCTGCTCTACGGGCACCTCGACAAGCAGCCGGAGATGGTCGGCTGGCGCGAAGGCTACGGCCCCTGGGTGCCGGTGATCGCGGACGGACGGCTGTACGGCCGCGGCGGCGCCGACGACGGCTACGCCGTGTTCGCGTCGCTGGCGGCGATTGCCGCGCTGCAGCGGGAGGGCATGCCCCACGCGCGCTGCGTCGGCCTGATCGAGACCTGCGAGGAGAGCGGCAGCTACGACCTGCCGGCCTACCTCGAGTCACTGGCACCGCGAATGGGGCGCGTCGATTTCGTCGTCGGCCTCGACTCGGGTTGCGGTGACTACGAGCGGCTCTGGGCGACGACGTCGCTGCGCGGGCTCGCCGCCGGAACGC
The DNA here is from genome assembly GCA_943331295.2 of Bordetella parapertussis. GTDB lineage: Bacteria > Pseudomonadota > Gammaproteobacteria > Burkholderiales > Casimicrobiaceae > CAIWHR01. Next base: position 12,455 of record CALQLA020000001.1, read on the forward strand.
TGACCGTCGAGGTGCTGACCGAGGGTGTCCATTCGGGCGACGCCAGCGGCGTCGTGCCGTCGTCGTTCCGCATCGCCCGCGCGCTGCTCGACCGGCTCGAGGACGCGTCGACCGGCCGCGTGCTGCCCGGGGCGTTTCACGCGCCCATTCCCGAGGAACGCGTCGCGCAGGGGCGGCAGGCCGCGAAGATCCTCGGGGAAACGGTCATCCGCAAATATCCGTTTGCCGGGTCGACGCAACCGATGGTCGGCGACCATGCCGAGGCGCTGCTCAACCGCACCTGGCGTCCGGCGCTCTCGGTCATCGGCGCGGACGGGTTGCCGGCGATCGCCAACGCCGGCAACGTGCTGCGGCCGCAGACGGCGCTGAAGCTGTCGCTGCGGCTGCCACCGACGCTCGACGGCGCCGCTGCCACGCGCGCGATGAAGGCGCTGTTCGAAGCCGATCCGCCGGCGGGCGCGACGGTGCGCTTCGAAACGGACCAGGCGGCGAGCGGCTGGAACGCGCCGGCGACTGCGCCATGGCTCGCCGCGGCGCTCGCAGAGGCATCGGCGACGTTCTACGGCAAGCCGGTGGCGGCGATGGGCGAGGGCGGCACGATCCCGTTCATGGCGATGCTCGGGCGCCACTTCCCGGCGGCGCAGTTCCTGATCACGGGCGTGCTGGGGCCGCATTCCAATGCCCACGGCCCCAACGAGTTCCTCGACATCCCGTACGCGAAGAAGCTGACCGCGTGCGTGGCGCACGTGCTGGCGGCGCACGCCGCGAGCGGCGCGTAGGCGTCGCGGCGACGCCCGTCCTGCCGCGCCGCTAGCGCATCCGCGCGGCGGCGAGAAAGCCCAGCGTCGCCCCGATCGCCGAGACGGCCATTCCCCACAGCATGTCGACCACCGCGACAGTGGTCGACCAGCCCTTCAGCGTCGCGAGGTTGCTCAGGTCATAGGTGCCGTAGGCGACGAGGCCGAACAGGGCGCCGGAGATCAGCGCGCCCCGCCACGTGCCGCCGGCCAGCGCCGGCCGCACGCAGAACGCGACGATCCCGACCGGATAGAGCAGGTAGAAGAGCGCCGCCGGCAGCAGGTACGGCCGGGCGAGCAGCATCGGCCCGAGCTCGGCCTGGTAGAAGCCTGCGGCAATGACGCCCAGCCAGAGGAAATCGCAGACGCAGAGGGCGACGAGCGAAACACCATAGGCAGCACTGAGGCGACGCATGCGGAATCCTTTCGGTAGCGATCGTGTCGACCGCGGCGCCGCCGAGTGTACTGCATGCGCGCCGTGGCTCCGCCCGGAATCCGGCAAGCGCCACGGCGCACAAGGACTCGTGCCCCGACGAGTTGGCGTAGGATGGCAGGCTTTCGCCGCCGCCGCCGATCTGATGAGCCTCCTGCAGGACAACCCGCTGCTGCAACCCTGGACCGGGCCGTTCGGCCTGCCGCCGTTCGACCGCATCCGTCCCGAGCATTACCTCCCGGGGTTCGAGCACGCGCTGTCGCTGCACGCGAGCGAGGTCGCCGTCATCGCGTCCGCGCCCGACGCGCCGACGTTCGCGAACACGGTCGTCGCCTTCGAAACGAGCGGTCGCGCGCTCGGGCGCATCCGGCACGTCTTCTTCAACCTTGCCGCGTCGGCCACGTCGCCCGCGCTGCAGGCCATCGAGCGCGAGATGTCGCCCCGGATGGCGGCGCATGCGTCGGCGGTCTACCTGCACCCGGGGCTGTTCGCGCGCTTCGACGCGCTGCACGCGCGGCGCGCGACGCTCGGGCTCGACCCCGAGTCGCTGCACCTCCTCGAGCGCCTGCACCTCGACTTCGTGATCGCCGGCGCGCGGCTGGCCGATGCGGCGAAGGCCCGCCTTGCGGCGATCGTCGAGCGGCTGGCTTCGCTCACCACCCGCTTCCGCCAGAACGTGCTGGCCGACGAGGCGGGCTTCGGCCTCGTGCTGCGCGACGACCGCGACCTGGCGGGGCTGCCCGACGACCTGCGGGCCGCGGCGCGCGAGGCGGCGTTGCAGCGCGGCGAGGCGGCCGGATGGGTGATCACGCTGTCGCGCTCGCTGATCGTGCCGTTCCTCGCCTTCTCGCAGCGGCGCGACCTCCGTGAATCCGCGTGGCGGGCGTGGATGGAGCGCGGCGAGCACGAGGGCGAGCACGACAACCGGCCGGTGATCCGCGAGATCCTCGCCTTGCGCCTCGAGCAGGCGCGCCTGCACGGCCACGCGACCTACGCTGACTACGCGCTGGTGGACCGGATGGCCGGGACGCCGGCCGCGGTTGCGGCGCTGCTCGGGCAGGTGTGGGAGCCGGCCAAGGCCAAGGCGGCGGAGGAGCGCGACGCGCTCGCCGCGATGGCGCTCGCGCACGGCCAGTCGCACCCGATCGAGCCGTGGGACTGGCGCTACTACGCCGAAAAGGTGAGGAGCGCGCGGTACGGCGTCGACGAGGCGACGGTGAAACCGTACTTTTCGCTCGACCGGATGCTGGAGGCGGCCTTCGATACCGCGCGCCGGCTGTTCGGGCTCGAGTTCGTCGCGCGCCCCGACGTGCCGGCGTATCACCCCGACGTCCGCGTGTTCGAGGTGCGGGATGCGTCGGCGCGCGTGGTCGGCGTGTTCCTCAGCGACAACTACGCCCGCCCGGGCAAGCGCGGCGGCGCGTGGATGAGCGCCTACCGCTGGCAGTCGCGGCAGGACGGCGGGACGCTGCCCGTCATCGTCAACAACAACAATTTCGCGCCGGCCCCGGCGGGGCAGCCGACGCTGCTGTCGCCCGACGACGTGCGCACGCTGTTCCACGAATTCGGCCACGGGCTGCACGGCCTGCTGTCGCAGGTGACGTACGAGCGGCTGTCCGGCACGCAGGTGCTGCGTGATTTCGTCGAGCTTCCGTCGCAGATCTTCGAGCACTGGGCGGTCGAGCGCGCGACGCTCTCCCGGCACGCGCGGCACTGCACGACCGGGGAGCCGATTCCGGAGGCGCTGGTGGCACGGATGGAACAGGCGGCCCGCTTCAGCCAGGGTTTCGAGACCGTCGAGTACACCGCCTGCGCGCTGGTCGACATGGCGCTGCACGCGCTGGGCGACACGGCGGACCTCGACATCGCGGCGTTCGAGCGCGCCGAGCTGGCGCGGATCGGCATGCCGCGCGAGATTCCGATGCGCCACCGGCTCCCGCACTTCGACCACCTGTTCGGCGGCTCGAGCTACGCGGCCGGGTACTACGTCTACATGTGGGCGCAGGTGCTCGACGCGGACGGCTACCAGGCCTTCGTCGAGGCCGGCGATCCGTTCGACCCGGCCGTCGCGCTGCGCCTGAAGCGGTGCATCTATGCCGCTGGCGCGAGCGTCCCGCCGGCCGAGGCGTTCCGCGCGTTTCGCGGCCGCGATCCGGTCGTGGGTCCGATGCTGGCGCGGCGCGGCCTCGGCAGCCTCGGTACCAGGCCGCAGCCGGCGCTGCCGGCGCGCTAACGGCAGCGTGCTCCCCGGGCCAGGCATCGGCGAACAGGCAGCCGGGACGAGGGATGCGAGCCGCGATGCTGCCGCCTCGCCGCGGGTGGCGACGGCCGCGCTCTTCACCGGCTTCCTGCTGGTCGGCCTGTCCGGCTTCGGCGGCGTGCTGCCATTCGCTCGCCGGATGCTCGTGGAGAAGCGGCGCTGGCTGACCGAGCCGGAATTCACCGAAGTGCTGTCGCTGGCGCAATTCCTTCCCGGCCCGAACATCGTCAACGTCGCGGTGATCGTCGGCCGCCGCTTCCAGGGGGCGCACGGATCGCTTGCCGCCGTGCTGGGCCTGATGCTGATGCCGCTGGTCATCGTGCTTTCGCTCGCGGCGCTGTTCGCGCGCTACGCCGAGGTCGAGGCCGTGCGCAACGCCTGCCACGGCGTATCGGCTGCGGCATCGGGCCTGCTGCTATCGACCGGTCTCAAGATGGGCCGGTCGATCCGCCGCAGCGGCTGGCAGCTGGCGATCGCGGCCGCGGTGTTCGTCGCGATCGCGATTGCCCGGGTGCCGCTCGCCTGGGTGCTCGCGACGATGGGCCCGGTCGCGTTCGGCATCGCCTGGTGGAGGCGCCGTTGATCCCGCCGGCGCTGCTCGAGCTGTCGCTGCAGTTCCTGGTGCTGTCGCTGCTGTCGATCGGCGGCGCGAACTCGGTGATTCCGGAAATGCACCTGCAGGTGGTCGAGGCCAGGCATTGGATGACCGACGCCGAGTTCTCGCAGATGTTCGCGCTGTCGCAGGCGGCGCCGGGGCCCAACGTGCTGATCGTCAGCCTGATCGGGTGGAAGGTCGCCGGCATCGCCGGCGCGCTGGTCTCGATCGCGTCGATGTGCGGGCCGTCGTCGATCCTCACCTACTACGTGATCGCCGTATGGGACCGCTTTCGCGACGCACCGGTACGCACCGCGATCCAGCGGGCGCTCGCGCCGATCACGGTGGGCCTGATCGTCGCGTCCGGGTACGTGCTGACACGCACGACCGACCAGTCCTGGACCGCCTACGCGATCACCGGCGCCACCCTGCTGGTCGTCAGCACCACGCGGATTCACCCGTTGTGGATGCTGGCCGCGGCGGCGGGCCTGGGCGCGCTCGGCGTCGTCTGACCCGGCAGCGCCCGGCTCTCGCGCCTGCCGCGAGGCTTTTCCCGGCGTCAGCCGGCGAGCGCGAACGCGAGGTTCGGGCTGCGCTTCAAGCGCCGGATCAGGAGCCGTGCGATATCGGCGTCGAACTCCGGGCGCGGAGGGGCCTCCTGCAGACTTCCCAGTTCGCCGTCGTCGCCGGCGGTGCCGAGCCAGCACCAGTCGCGCAGCACATGGACATCGACGCGCCCGCCCACGAGCGCCGATTCGCGGATTCCGGCGAGGCCTGGAAACGGCCAGGCGGGGATGGCGCAAGGGGCGAGAGCCTCGCGCAGACGGCCATGATGCTCCCGGGCCGATTCCGCGCCGACGCAGGCCCCGGCGCAGCGCGCAACCTGCCGCGCGAAGCAGGGCCCCTCCCGGCGCTCCAGCCCCAGCGCGGTCAGGCACAGGCGGTGGGTGTCCGCCAGGTTGCGCAGCGCTTCGCGCGCCTGCCGCCGCGACGAATACGGGCCGTAGCGTCCCGCGAGGCGGGCCGGATCGAGGCCGGCGGCGATCAGGAAGCGCGGCGGCGCGGGCTCGTCGTCCAGTTCGAGCACGCCGGATTCCGCCTTCCGCCGCAGCGCATGGTTGTGTGCCGGCAGCATCGACTTGACCAGCGCCGCCTCGCGCAGCAGCGCGCCGATCTCGCCGGCGGTCTCGATCCACTCGATGCGCCGGATCTCGGAGGCCATCCGTGAATCGGTCGCCGAGCGATAGTCCGACGAGAAATGGGCGCCGATCCGTTCCCGCAGGCTCGTGCTCTTGCCGATGTAGAGCGGCAGCGGATTGTCGCCGTAGAACAGGTAGACGCCAGGGGCCTCGGGCACGCCTTCGAGCACGTCCGGCGGAAGCTGCGCCGGAAGGCTCGGTGTCTTGAGCACGCGGCGGACGGCGGCGTCGATCACGGGTTCGGGCAGTTCGTTGTAGAGCGCGCGCACGAATTCCCACAGCACGCGCGCGTCGCCAAGCGCCCGGTGCCGGTCCGCCGTCGGCAAGGCGTGGCGGGCGATGATCGCATCGAGATGGTGTCGGTCGGCGTCGGGGAACAGGCGGCGCGACAGCCGCACCGTGCACAGCACCTTTGCCGTGTAGGCGCGGCCCTCGCGCGCGAATGCATGCTTGAGGAAGCCGTAGTCGAAGCGCGCGTTGTGGGCGACGAACACCGCGCCGGCGGTACGCGCGGCGACCTCGTCGGCGATCGTCGCGAACGCCGGCGCATCGCGGACCATCGCGTTGGTGATGCCCGTCAGCGCCTGGATCTCCGCCGGGATCGACACGCCCGGATTGACCAGCGTGCTCCATTCGGTGACGCGCAACGCGCCCGGCGGGTCGGATTCGACGTCCACGCGCACGATGCCGACCTCGGTGATCCGGTCGCGGGCGGCGGTGGTGCCCGTAGTTTCGAGGTCGACAAAGGCGAGCGACGGCGCGAAGAGCAGCATGGGGTCGGGGCAGGTGTCCGGTGCAGTGCAGTGCTTGACGGTAGAACGTTCGTTCGCTATTGTAGCGCCATGTCGAACGATCGTTCCTATCTCGCGTCGTTGCAGGACTACTACGCGCAGCATCGTGCGCTGCCGTCCTACGCGTCGATCGGCCAGTTGCTGGGCCTCAAGTCCAAGTCGTCGGTGGCGGCGATGATCGCGCGCCTGAAGCTCGCCGGATTCGTCGACTCCACGCCCGACCGCCGGCTGGCGCCGACCAGGCGGTTCTTCGAGCGGCCGCTGGCATCCGAGTCCGTTCAGGCCGGAATGCCCAACCCGGTCGACGACGGCCCGGCCGACGCGCTTACCATCGACGACTACCTGATCGAGCGCCCGTCGCAGACGGTGCTCGTGCGCGTCAAGGGCGATTCGATGGTCGATGCCGGCATCCTCGAAGGCGACCTCGTCGTCGTCGAGAAAACCGCCTCGGCCCGGCGCGGCGACATCGTGATCGCCATCGTCGACAACCAGTTCACGCTCAAGCGCCTCGATCTCGAGGGCGGCCGCTTCGTGCTGAAGCCCGAGAACAAGGCGTATCCGGTGATCCGGCCCGAGGGCACGCTGGAGATCTTCGGCGTCATGGTCGGGCTCGTCCGCAAGCTCTAGCGGCGGCAGGCCAGGCGCTCCGCCGGCCTGTCACGCGCACGGTGCGCTGTCGCTCGCCGCACCGACCACGCAGTTCCGGCCCCGCGCCTTGGCGAGATACAGGTTGCGGTCGGCCATCGCCAGCATCCGCTCGTAGCCCGGCAACGTCGTGTCGCCGCAATAGCCGACGCTGACCGTAAGCGCGAGGCCCGGGTGCACGCGCTTCCAGTCGTGCGCGGCGACGGCGGTGCGCACCTTTTCGCACAGCAGCGCCGCGGCGTCGGGGTCCGTCTCGACCAGCATCAGCACGAATTCCTCGCCGCCCAGGCGCGCAACGAAATCGGTCCGGCGCACGGTCGACAGCAGGAGGCGCGCGAGCTCCTTCAGCGCCTCGTCGCCGACGGCGTGCGAATAGCGGTCGTTGACGCGCTTGAAATGGTCGACGTCGATCAGCACGACCGCCAGCGGGCGCGCATGGCGGGCAGCGCGGGCGAATTCGTCGCCGAGCCGCTTGTCGAGGAGCCGGCGGTTGCCGAGCCCGGTGAGGCTGTCCTCGTAGGTCTGGCGTTCCAGCTGCGCGAGGAGCCTCGACTTCTGCTCGCCGGAGGCGCGCAGCGTGTCGTTCAGCTGCTCCAGCTCGGCGTTGACGTCCGCGAGCTCGACGTGGCGCAGCCGGTGGATCTCCGCCTCGCGCTGCGCGGCGGCGAGCTGATAGCGCGTCTGCACCTCTTTCAGCTGCCGTTCCGAGGATTGCAGCAGCACCTCGCGCTCGAGCGCGTGGAACCGGCGGTGATGCGCCAGCGCGGCTGCGTGCTCGCCGCACATCTCGTGCAGCGTGGCGAGCGCGTCGTGGCATTCGCAGGCCGCCTGCTTCAGCTTGTGCTGCTGCGCGCCGTCGAGCGCGGCCTCGAGGTGCGCCCGCGCGTCGCCGGTGCGGCCCTGGGCGATCGCCAGGCGGCCGAGCGAGAGCAGGGCATCGACGACGCCGTACATGTGGCCGGTCGACTCGGACAGCCGCCGCGCGTCGTGGAACGTGGCGTCGGCCTCGGCGACGCGGCCCAGCCTCTCGAGCGTCAGGCCGAGGTTGACCAGCGTGCCGCCCTGCTGCAGCGTGAGGCCTGCGGCGCAGTAGAGCGCGAGCGACTCCTGCAGCACCGACAGCGACTCCTGGTGGCGCCCGAGGTCGTTCAGGTTGACGCCGATGTTGTTCAGGGTCTTGGCCCGCTCGACGTCGTCGCCGGTCTCGACGCAAAGCTCCAGGCTGCGGCTGAAGTAGTCGAGGCCGGTATCCGGATCGCCGGAGCGCGAGTAGACGACGCCGATGGTGCGCAGCGTCGCGGCGCGACCCGCGACGTCGCCGGCGGCTTCGACGATCTCGAGTGCCCGCAGGTGGTGGTCGAGCGCCCGCGGAAAATCGCGCAGCGCGTCGCAGGTGAAGCCGATCGCGCGCAGCAGCCGCGCGCGTGACGGGTTGTCGCCGCGGTCGTCCGCGATCGCCAGCGCTTCCTGGAACGCGGCGAGCGCGCGCTCGTGCTCCAGCAGGTGGTCGAGCGCGCAGCCCTGCCAGTACAAGGCGTCGCCGTGGCTTGCCATGTCGCCCAGCGACCGCGCGATGTCGCCGGCCTCGATCGCGTAGTCGCGCGCGCGGCGGGCGTCGACGTCACTCGTCTCCTCGGCGAGGGCCAGGAGCCGCGCGAGCTGTGCCTCTGGCGTGGCGTCCGGGGCGGGCGCGGCCGGCCGGGTGAGCGGCGAGTCGTTCATCAGGGTTTCAGCCTGCCGCCACCCGGCGAACTTCGACCAGGCAATCGTAGAAGGTCGCGGCCCGGCCGAGGTCGGTGAGGGCCTGGCTCGTGACCTCGTTCGCGTTGGCGCCGTCCGGCGACAGCTTCTTCCACCAGATCGACGGCGCCACGACCACGCCGGGACGCGTCCGGTCGCCGACGCGGGCGCTCGCCGTGTAGCTGCCGCGGTCGTTGCCGATGCGCACGGTGTCGCCGGTCGCGATGCCGCGCGGCGCGGCATCGTCCGGGTGGATGTCGAGACGGGGCGCCCTTTCCTCCGCGACGAACCGCGGCAGGTTGGCGAACGACGAGTTGAGGAAGTTGCGGGCCGGCGGCGAGATGAACGCCAGCGGAAAGCGCGCCGCGAGCGCCGGGTTGCTCGCCGCCGATTCGCGCGGCGGCACGAACGCGGGCAGCGGATCGTGGCCCTGCGCCGCCAGTGCCGGCGAATGGAATTCGCACTTGCCCGACGGCGTCGGGAAGTTGCCGTGCGCGAACGGCGCATGCGCCTGCGGCACGCCGAGCCGCTGCCAGCCTTCGGCCTTCATCCGTTCCCAGTCGAGTCCCGCCGCGCGCGGATGCGCGGCATTGAACGCCACGCGCGCCATCGCGTCGTCGCTGTCGCCGAAGCAGGCCTCGGTGAAGCCCATGCGCGCCGCCAGCAACCGGAACACCTCGGTGTTGGGCTTCGCCTCGCCGAGCGGCGCGATGGCGGCGTTGTTCGCCATCGCGTACAGGTGTCCGTACGAGGAATGGATGTCGGTCTGCTCGAGCTGCGTGGTGGCCGGGAGCAGGATGTCGGCGTAGTCCGCGGTGTCGGTCTGGAAGATCTCGTGCACGACGCAGAACAGGTCCTCGCGCGCGAACCCGGCGGCGACCCGCGCCGAGTCCGGCGCCACCGCGACCGGATTCGAGTTGTAGACCATCACCGCGCGGATGGGCGGGGCGGCATCGTGCAGCGCGTCGCCGATGGCGCTCATGTTGATCGTCCGCGGCGTGCCGCGGATGAGGTCGGGCCGCTCCAGCGCGGCGACGTCGACCGGGTAGGTGCCCGACGACGACAGCAGGGCGCCGCCCGCGGCGTCGCGCCAGGAGCCGATCAGCGCCGGGAGGCAGGCCACGGCGCGGATCGCGTTCCCGCCGCCCGCATGGCGCTGCATGCCGTAGTTGAGGCGGATCGCCGCCGGCCTGATCGTGCCGTAGTCGCGGGCGAGGCGCGTCACCGTGGCGGCATCGATGCCGCAGATCGCGGCGACGCGTGCGGGCGGGTATTCCGCGGCCCGCGCGGCGAGCCCGGCGTAGCCCTGCGTATGGGCGTCGATGTACGCGCGATCGATCAGGTGCTCGTCAATCAGCACGTGCATCATCCCCAGCGCCAGCGCGGCGTCGGTGCCGGGCATCAGCGCGATGTGCTCGTGGCATTTCTCGGCGGTGGCGCTGCGGTACGGGTCGATCGCAATGAGCTTCGCGCCGCGACGCTTCGCCTCCTGCGCACGGCTCCAGAAGTGGAGGTTCGACACCACCGGATTGCTGCCCCAGATCAGGATCAGCCGGCTGTGCTCGAACTGCTCGACGTCGGTGCCGATCGACGCGCCGATCGTCGCCGCCCAGCCTGCCTTGCCGGCGCTGGCGCAGATGGTGCGATCGAGCAGCGACGCGCCCAGCCGGTGGAAGAACCGCCGGTCCATCGACGAGCCCTGCAGCAGCCCCATCGTGCCGGCGTAGCTGTACGGAAGGATCGCCTGCGGGCCGTCCGGCGACGCGGCGATCGCTCGGAACCGGTCGGCGATGGTCGCGAGCGCCTCGTCCCAGGTGATGCGCTCGAAGCGTCCTTCGCCCTTCCTGCCGACGCGCTTCATCGGGTGCAGCACGCGCTGGTCCGAGTACGTGCGCTCGAGGTACCGGGCGACCTTCGTGCAGAGCGTGCCGTGCGTGGGCGGGTGGTCGGGCGCGCCGCGGACCTCGATCGCGCGGCCGCCCTCGACCGTCGTGAGGAGCGCGCAGGTATCGGGGCAGTCGTGCGGACACGCGCCGCGAACGACGTGACGCTGCGGCAACGCGGATGAGTGGATGTCAGGCACGGTCGACGGCGGTAGTGGCGAGCGGCAATCTTAACCCTAATGCAAGAATGGTGCCGACGCCGGATAACGGCCGGTCCCCCGGGCCAATCCGGCGGTTCGCGGAAGCGAGGTGTATCGTCGGCGCTGCCGCCCATAGTTCCCCATCCGATGCCCGCCGACATCCTTCCCAGCGTCCGACTCCCGGACAACGCCATGGTTCCCGCGCTGGGCCTGGGGACCTGGAAGATGGGGGAAACCGCCCGCCGTTCCGCGCGGGAGAGCGCCGCCCTGGCGCTGGGGCTCGACCTCGGCATGACGCTCGTCGACACGGCCGAGATGTACGCCGACGGGCGGGCCGAGGAGATCGTGGCCGACGCGCTCGCCGGACGGCGCGACGACGCGTTCGTCGTGAGCAAGGTGTACCCGCACAACGCCGGTCGCGCAAACGCGATCGCCGCCTGCGAGCGGAGCCTGCGGCGGTTGCGGACCGACCGCATCGATCTCTACCTGCTGCACTGGCGAGGCGACGTGCCGCTGGCCGAAACCGTGGCGGCGTTCGTCCGGCTGCAGCGCGAGGGCAAGATCGTCCGCTGGGGTGTTTCCAACTTCGACACCGCGGACATGTGCGAACTGTGGACCGTGCCCGGCGGCCGGGACTGCGCGACGAACCAGGTGCTCTACCACCTGCGAGAACGGAACATCGAGTGGGCGCTGCTGCCGTGGATGCGCGCGCACGGCGTTCCGCTGATGGCCTACTCGCCGCTGGGGCAGGGCGCGCTCGCCCGCGACAGGAAGCTCGCGGCCGTCGCCGCGACGATGACGCTCGGTGGCGCGGCGCCGTCGCCGGCGCAGGTCGCGCTCGCCTGGGCGATCCGGCAGGGCGACGTGATCGCCATCCCGCAGTCGACGGACGCCGCGCACCTGCGTGCCAACCGCGACGCCGCTGGCCTGGTCCTCGATCCCGACGCCCTCGCGGCGCTGGACAACGCGTTCCCGCCGCCGACGCGCGACGCGCCCCTTGCCACGCTCTGAACCCCAAGGGCGCCCCGGCGGTGGGGTCGGGCCGAAATCGGCTAAAATCCGATGTTTTCCCTGGACAAGGACGCGCCTTGCGGGTTTTTCGCGATTTGCCCCCTTTCGCCCGAGCGCCCATCGCGCTGACGATCGGTACGTTCGACGGGATGCATCGCGGTCACCAGGCGATGCTGACGCGGCTGGTCGAAGCGGCCGAGGACCTCGCGCTGCCACCCGCGGTGCTGACGTTCGCCCCCCATCCGCGCGAGTTCTTCGCGCCGGCGGCAGCGCCGCCGCGCGTCGCGTCGCTGCGCAGCAAGCTCGCGAGCTTCGCCGCGCACGGCGTCCGCGAAACGCACATCGCCCGCTTCAACGCGTCGCTCGCCGGCATGACGCCCGCGGCGTTCATCGACGAAGTGCTGGTCGGGCGCCTCAACGTCGGCTGGGTGCTCGTGGGCGAGGATTTCCGCTTCGGGCGCGGCCGGGCCGGCGACCTCGCGACGCTGCGAGCCGCCGCGAAGACCTTCGGCGTCGAAGCGATGCGCACCGTCGCCGATGCCGGCGACCGCGTCTCGTCGACCGCTGTGCGCAGCGCGCTTGCCGCCGGCGATTTCGACCGTGCGGCCGTGCTGCTTGGCCGCCGCTTCGCGATGGCCGGCCGCGTCGCGCACGGACAGAAGCTCGGCCGCAGCCTGGGATTCCCGACCGCCAACATCGCGCTCCGCCACCGGCCGCCGTGCACCGGTATTTTCGCCGTGCGCGTCCACGGCCTGGACGGCGGCGTACGACAGGGCGTGGCGAGCGTGGGCGTGCGGCCGACGATCGTCGTCGGGGCGCGGCCGCTGCTCGAGGTCTTCATCTTAGATTTCGACCAGACGATCTACGGCCGCCGGATCGTCGTCGAGTTCGTGCACAAGCTGCGCGACGAGGAGCGCTACCCCGATCTCGCCGCGCTGACGCGGCAGATTCACGCCGACGTCGCGCAGGCGCGCCAGTTCTTCGACGTGGTCGCGGCGGAGCCGTCGCCCGCTCCGGCGCCATAAGCCCTCGTCCCGCCCGCGCCCTACTGCCGCCCCGTTCGCTGTCCGCCCTCCATCACTGATCGAATCCGAATGTCCGACGCCCCGAAGACCGATTACAAGATCACCCTCAACCTGCCCGACACGCCGTTCCCGATGCGCGGCGATCTCGCGCGGCGGGAGCCGCTGTGGGTGAAGGACTGGCAGGAGCGCAAGGTCTACGCCGCGGTCCGCGCGGCGGCGAAAGGGCGCCCGCGCTTCATCCTGCACGACGGCCCGCCTTACGCGAACAACGACATCCACATCGGCCACGCCGTCAACAAGATCCTGAAGGACATCGTCGTCAAGAGCCGCACGCTGGACGGCTTCGATGCGCCCTACATCCCGGGCTGGGACTGCCACGGGATGCCGATCGAGGTGCAGATCGAGAAGACGCACGGCAAGCACATCCCGGTCGAGGAGACGCAGCGCCTCGCGCGCGCCTACGCGACCGAGCAGATCGCGCGGCAGAAAGCCGATTTCGTGCGCCTCGGCGTGCTGGGCGACTGGGATCGCCCGTACACGACGATGGCCTACCGCAACGAGGCCGACGAGATCCGCACGCTGGGCAAGCTGCTCGAGAAGGGCTTCGTCTACCGGGGGCTGAAGCCCGTCAACTGGTGCTTCGACTGCCAGTCCGCGCTGGCCGAGGCCGAGGTCGAGTACGAGGACCGGCAGGACACCGCGATCGACGTCGGCTTCCCGATCGACGACGCCGACCGCGAGAAGCTGGCCGATGCTTTCGGCCTGGCCGAGCTGCCGACCGGGCCGGCGCTGGCGGTGATCTGGACGACCACGCCGTGGACGATCCCCGCCAACCAGGCGCTGAACGCGCATCCGGAGTTCGACTACGCTCTGGTGGCGACACCGCGCGGGCACCTGGTGCTGGCCGTCGACCTCGTTCCCTCGTGCCTCGCGCGCTTCGGCCTCGAGGGCACCGTCGTCGCCACCGCGAAGGGTGCGGCGCTCGAGCGCATCGCTTTCCGCCACCCGTTCTACGACCGGCCGGCGCCGGTGTTCCTCGGCGACTACGTGACGCTGGAGCAGGGCACCGGCATCGTCCACAGTTCGCCCGCCTACGGCATCGAGGACTTCCAGTCGTGCCGCCGCTACGGCATGAAGGACGACGACATGCTGAACCCGGTGCAGGGCGACGGCCGCTATGCGGGCAGCCTGCCGTTCTTCGGCGGCGAGAAGATCTGGGACGCCAATCCGATGGTCGTGGCGAAGCTGCGCGAGGTTGGCGCGCTGCTGCACGACGCGAAGTTCACGCACAGCTACATGCACTGCTGGCGGCACAAGACGCCGATCATCTACCGCGCCACGACGCAGTGGTTCGCCGGGATGGACGACGTCCCCGGCTGGAACGGCGTCAAGCCCGCGACCACGCTGCGCAAGCTCGCGCTGGCCGGCATCGAGGCCACGGAGTTCTTCCCGGCCTGGGGCAAGGCTCGCCTGTACGGCATGATCGCCAACCGCCCGGACTGGACGCTGTCGCGGCAGCGGCAGTGGGGCGTGCCGATGCCGTTCTTCGTGCACAAGGAGACGGGCGCGCTGCATCCGCGCACGCTCGAACTGCTCGAGGCGGTGGCGCTGAAGGTGGAGCAGTCCGGCATCGAGGCGTGGCAGACGCTCGACCCGCGCGAGCTGGTCGGCCCCGACGTCGACCAGTACGTCAAGATCAAGGACACGCTCGACGTCTGGTTCGACTCGGGCGACACGCACCAGACGGTGATGGGCGGCCCGCGCGGGCGCGAGGACCGCCAGGGCTCGCATCCCGACGACACGGGATTCCCGGCCGACATGTACCTCGAGGGCTCGGACCAGCACCGCGGGTGGTTCCACTCGTCGCTGCTGGTCTCGTGCATGCTGAACGGCGTGCCGCCCTACAAGAGCCTGCTGACGCACGGCTTCGCCGTCGACGGCCAGGGCAAGAAGATGTCGAAATCCAAGGGCAACGTCGTCGCGCCGCAGAAGGTGTCGAACACGCTGGGCGCGGAAGTGCTGCGCATCTGGGCCGCCGCGACCGACTACTCGGGCGAGCTGTCGATATCCGACGAGATCCTGAAGCGCGTCGTCGAGAGCTATCGCCGCATCCGCAACACGCTGCGCTTCCTGCTGGCGAACACCGCGGACTTCGACCCGGCGACGAACGCCGTCCCCGTTCCCGCGATGCTCGAGATCGACCGCTACGCGCTGGCCGCGGCGCGCGCGATGGCCGCCGCGGTGCGGGCCGACTACGCGAAGAACGAGTTCCACGTCGTCGTGCAGCGGCTGCAGACGTACTGCTCCGAGGACCTCGGCGGCTTCTACCTCGACGTGCTGAAGGACCGGCTGTACACGTCGGCGCGCAATTCCCCGGCGCGCCGGTCGGCGCAGACGGCGCTCGCGGAAATCCGCGACCTGCTGCTGAAGCTGATGGCGCCGGTGCTCTCGTTCACGGCGGAGGAGGCGTGGGCGATCGTGCATCCGGGCGACCCTTCCGTGTTCTGCCACACGTGGACGAACGCGGTACCGGAGGTGCCCGGCGCCGATGCGCTGCTGGAAAAATGGGGGCGCATCCTGGCCGTGCGCGCGGCCGCGCAGAAGGAACTGGAGGCGCTGCGCACCGCCGGCGGCATCGGCTCGTCGCTGCAGGCGGAGGTGGCGATCACCGCGCCGGCCGCCGACTTCGACGCCTTGGCCTCGCTCGGCGACGACCTCCGCTTCGTGCTGATCACCTCGGCGGCGACCGTCGCACGCGGCGATGCGCTCGCGATCCGCGTCGCCCCGAGCGCGGGCGTGAAGTGCGAGCGCTGCTGGCACTACCGCGCCGACGTCGGGACCAACCCGGCGCATCCGCACATCTGCGGACGCTGCGTCGGCAACCTCGCCGGTCCCGGCGAGGCAAGGCGGTTCGCCTGAACGCGCCGCGGGGGCACGGGTTGCCGGCGGTGCCGACGACGGCCGATTCCGGCCGCGGCGCCCCGGCTGCCGCCGGGTGGTGGCGATGGCTCGCCGTCAGCGTCGCGGTGATCGTCGCCGACTACGCCACCAAGGCCGTGATGCTGGCGCTGTTCGCGCCGGGCGAGCAGCGGCCGGTGACGCCGTTCTTCAGCCTCACGCTGGCGTTCAATCCGGGCGCCGCGTTCAGCTTCCTTGCCGGCGCCGACGGCTGGCAGCGCTGGGCCTTCGCCGCGATCGCATGCGTTGCGTCGGGCGTGATCCTGTGGCTGCTGCGCCGCGGCGGCGGCCGCGTCTATTGCCTCGGCCTGGCGCTGATCCTGGGCGGCGCGCTGGGCAACCTGTGGGACCGGCTTTCGATCGGCCAGGTCGTCGACTTCCTGTTGTTCCACTACGCGGGCTGGGCTTATCCTGCGTTCAACGTCGCCGACAGCGCGATCACCGTCGGCGCGGGCCTGCTGATCTTCGACAGCTTTCGCCCGCAACCGCGACCCACCGGAGGCATCGATGGCTGATTTCGACGTCGTGCTCGCCAATCCCCGCGGCTTCTGCGCCGGCGTCGACCGCGCGATCGCGATCGTGGAACAGGCGCTGACGCGCTTCGGCGCGCCGATCTACGTGCGGCACGAGGTGGTGCACAACAGGTTCGTCGTCGACGAGCTGAAGGCGAAGGGCGCCATGTTCGTGGAGGAGCTGGCCGGCATCCCGCGCGGCAGCACCGTCGTGTTCTCGGCGCACGGCGTGTCGAAGGCGGTCCGCGACGAGGCCGACGCGCTGGGCCTCAACGTGTTCGACGCAACGTGCCCGCTGGTGACCAAGGTGCACGTGGAGATCGCCAAGATGCGCGGGCAGGGGCGCGAGATCGTCATGATCGGCCATGCCGGGCACCCCGAGGTCGAGGGCACGATGGGGCAGTGCGACGGCGGCGTCTACCTCGTCGAATCGATCGCCGACGTCGGTAGGCTTGCCGTCACCGACCCGGACAACCTCGCGTACGTGACGCAGACGACGCTGTCCGTCGACGACGCGGCGGAGATCATCGATGCGCTGAAGCGGCGGTTCCCGGGCATCGTCGGGCCCAAGAAGGACGACATCTGCTACGCGACGCAGAATCGGCAGGATGCCGTGAAGTTCATGGCGCCCTCCGTCGACGTGGTGATCGTCGTCGGCAGCCCCAACAGCTCGAACTCGAACCGGCTGCGGGAAGTCGCGGCGAACCTCGGCATTCCGGCGTACATGGTCGATCGCGCCGACCAGCTCGACCCGGCGTGGATCGCCGGCCGGCGTCGCGTCGGCGTCTCCGCCGGCGCATCGGCGCCGGAGGTATTGGTGGCGGAGGTGGTCGCCCGCCTGAAGCAGTCGGGCACGTGCAGCGTGCGCGAGCTCGAGGGCGTCCAGGAGCAGGTCGTCTTCCCGCTGCCCAAGGGCCTGACCGGGGCGACGCCGACGCGCTGACGGAAGGTCGCGCGTCGTCCGGCATCGTGGCGCCCGGGCGGTCCCTGTCCCTTGGACGCTGCCCCCGGGTTTCGCGTCCCGTTCAACCCGGGCTACGGGTTTTCTGCCGCTCGACCCGCAGCGCCATGACCAGCGCGCAGAACGCGACGACGGCCAGCACGCTCGCCGTCCCGGCCACCGCCGCGTGGCGGCCGCTTGTCGTCGCGACGCGCACGACGGCTTCGGCGGCGTAGAGCGGCAGCAGCAGAGACAGCCACTGGGTCGCCTTGAGGTCACGGCGCGCGAGGCCCGGCCATAACAGCAGGAGGGGCAACGCCTTCAGCGCGAGCCACGTGCCACCGGGCCGCACCGGCGCGAGCCACAGTTCCCAGAGCATCTCGAGGAGCGCGAGCGCGGCGACGGCCGCGACGCAGAGGCGGCGCCACGGCTCGCGACCGGGTCGCGAGTCCGGCGCCGCCGGTGTCGGTTCCGTCGCCATCAGCCGCGCAGGAACGCCAGCACCGGCGCGCACTGTTCGGGGGAGAGCAGCGTCGGCGCATGGCCGACGCCGGCGAACTCGACGACGGCGGGCCGCGGGCCGCGCGTAGCCATTTCGGCCGCGGTCGCCGCCGACAGCAGGTCCGACACAGCGCCGCGCAACACGAGTGTCGGGCAGCGGATCGCGTCCCACAGCGGCCAGAGCGACGGCGGCACCGGCGCCGCCCTGAACGGCACCGCGATGCCCGGGTCGTACCCCAGCCCCCACCGGCCGTCGGGACGCCGGCGGACGTTGGTCGTGGTGACGTGCGCCCATTGCGCGTCCGTGAGCGGCCCGAACGGCGCCGAAACCGTGCGGATGTAGGTCTCGGCCTCGGCATAGGTGGCGAACAGCGGGTCGGCCCCGAAATAGCCGGCGATCCGCTCCAGCGCGGCCGGCTCGATCGCCGGCCCGACATCGTTGACCACGAGCCGCGCGACCGGCGACTTGGGCTGCGCTGCGGCGACGATGCCGAGCAGGCCACCCATCGACGTGCCGACCCAGTCAACCGACTCGGCCCCGCTGCGCGCGATCAGGGCGGTCAGGGTGGTCAGGTAGGTCGGGAATACGTAGTCGTTCGGGTCGGCGAGCCAGTCGCTCGCGCCGCGTCCCGGCATGTCGACCGCGAGCACCCGGTGTGTCGGCGCCAGCGCCTCGCCGAGGACGTCGAAGTCGCGACCGTTGCGGCCGACGCCGTGCACGCACAGCACGACGCGCGGGTTCGCCGGGTCGCCCCATTCGTAATACGCGACGCGGTGGAAGCCATGCGGCGACAGGCTGCTGAAGTGATGGGTGCGCGGTAGCGTGGCGGTCAACGGCATGGGCTTGCGGGCGAGGTTGTGGGCAAGGCGGCGCAGGCGTCGGTGGAACCGTACCCCGGTAACGCGCGCATCCGGCGAGCGCCTTGGCAACAGTGTACGGGACGCGGGAGAATAAAGGGTCGGGCAACGGTGCCCCGAACGACCAAAGGAATGACGATGCCCCGGAAGTCACTCGTTGCGACGCTGGCGCTTGCGCTGGCCACCCTCGCGGGCTGCGCGCCCGACGCCATGAACAACCGCCAGGCGACGGGCTTCAACGCCTTCCTCGACCAGATCGCGAAGGAATGCAGCCCGTTGCAGATCGGCAGCTACCAGATGTCGCAGGCGATCCAGTACAACCGGATGGACGAGAACTCCATCTACTTCATGGACCAGACGTCGCGCCTCTATTACGGGACGATGGCGCCGGACAGCTACGCGAATTCGATCAACGCCTTCTTCCAGGGCGGCTCCGACAACGTCGCGGTCTCGTGCATCCTGTCGAAGCTGCCGCAGAACCGGTAGTCGCAACCCGCCGCGAAGGCGACCGTGTCGTTGCCCCGTAGCCCGGGTTGAGCGCGCGCGAAACCCGGGGGGAAGCGCAAACGGGCACCGCCCACCCGGATTTCGTTCGCGCTCAACCCGGCCCACGCAAGAGCTCAGCCGCCGGCTCGCAGCGTCCGGTCCAGCATCATCAGCATCGCTGCGGTCGCGCCCCAGATGTAGCGCTCGCCGTACGGAATCGCCCAGTAGTCGCGCCGCTGGGTGCCGAGCATCCGGTAATGGCGCTTCTGGTTCGCCGGCTCGAGCAGGAAGGCGAGCGGCACTTCGAAGACGTCGGCAACCTCGACCGGGTCCGGTGCGAGGTCGAACGGTGGCTCGACCCAGCCAACGACCGGCGTCACGCGGTATCCGGTGACCGTCTCGTAGTGCGCGAGCTCGCCCAGCACGGACACATGCGCGGGGGCGAGGCCCACTTCCTCCGTCGTCTCGCGCAACGCCGCGGCGGCGAGCGACGCGTCGGCAGGCTCCACGCGCCCGCCGGGAAAACTGATCTGTCCCGCGTGATCCGGCAGGTCGGCGCTGCGCACCGTCAGCAGCACGTTGAGGCCGTCCGCGCGGTTGACGAGCGGCACCAGGACCGCAGCGGCCTTCAGCGATCCCTCGCGTCCCGGGAGGCGGAATCCGTCGGACAATCCGCGCGCCGACTCCGGCGCCGGCCGGGACAGCGCCTGCGTGATCCAGTCGCGCTGGGCGAGGGGCGGCAGTCGGAAGAGAGGGAGAGGCATGGCGCGGCGGATGCGGGGAGGCCGCACGACATTGCACGGCCGGCACCATGATACCGCGCGGCCGATTTCCCCGATCCGTAGCCCGGGCTACGTGCCGGTTCTCGCTTCGATCGCGGCGGCCCTGCGCGCGCGGAACTGCGCGCCCAGCAGGATGACGGCGGGGCCGGCCAGGCCCGCCAGCGCCACGCGGGGCAGGGCGCCCAGCGTGGTGAAGATTTCCCGCATGTCGGGCAGCGACGCATTCTCGACCACGACGACCGGCGTCGATGCCGGCTTGCCGGCACCGATAAGCGCCGCAGATATCGCCGCCGCTTGGCCGATGCCCATGTAGATCGCGCCCGAGTCGGCAGCGACGAGGCTCTGCACCCACTCGGTGCCCTGTTCGCCCTCGCCGACGCGAGGCGTGACGAAGGCGACGCTCCGGGCGGTCCCGCGCTGCGTCAGCGCGGTGCCGATGCCGGCGCTGGCAGCCAGCGCGGCGGTGACGCCCGGCACGATCTCGTACCTGACGCCGGCCGCCTCCAGCGCGTCGATCTCCTCCTGCGCCCGCCCGAACAGCATCGGGTCGCCGCCCTTGAGGCGCACCACGATCGCGTGCGTCGCGGCGGCGTCGACGAGGCGCTTGTTGATGAACTTCTGCGCCGTCGAATGCGCGCCGCAGCGCTTGCCCACCGCGACCTTTTCGGCGCGGGTCGCCAGCGCGACGGTGTCCGGATGCACCAGCGCGTCGTGGAAGACGATGTCGGCGGCCGCGAGGAGCCGCGCGGCGCGCAGCGTCAGCAGGTCCGGTGCGCCGGGGCCCGCGCCGACCAGGTGGACAATCCCGCGGAGGGGGGGCGTGCGCATCAGATTTCCGGGCACCAGTTGTCGCCGCCGTCGGCGGCGACCGCCGCGGCCCGGCGCCGGAACCACGGCTGCGGCGTACGCGCCGTCGGCGCGTACAGCCCGTCGAAGTCGCGCAACCCCGACAGCGCGGCCTGCGGGTCGCGATCCTCGCGCACGGCGAACGCGTCGAAGCCGCACTCGGCCAACAGGTAGAGCTGGTCGCGCAGCACGTCGCCGACCGCGCGGAGCTCGCCGTGGAACCGGTAGCGCTCGCGCAGCAGCCGGGCCGTGGAATAGCCGCGCCCGTCGGTGAACTGCGGGAAGTCAACCGCGATGAGCGGCAGCGTCGCCGCGTCGTCGGCGAGCGCCGACGGGTCCTCGTCGGGCGCCAGCAGCACGCCGACGTCGCCGCGCGCGCGGAGCTCGCGACGCTCCGCCAGCCAGAGCACCAGCGGCACGATGACCGCGCCCTCGCCGGGCACGTCGGTGAGGCTGTAGGCCTCGGGCAGCAGCGTCCAGCGATCGTCGACGACGGCGCCGTCCTTAATGAGCCGTGGCATAGACGCGCTCCTTGAAGGGATCGATCCCGATCCGGCGGACGGTGTCGATGAAGATTTCGTCCGGATGGCGGTGCGCGACGAAGACGTCGATGATCCGGGCGATTACGTCGGGCACCTCGGTCGCCGCGAACGACGGTCCGATCACTTTGCCGAGCGAGGCCCCGAGCCCCTGCGCGCCGCCGATCGAGATCTGGTACCACTCGCTGCCGTTCTTGTCGACGCCGAGGATGCCGATGTTGCCGACGTGATGATGGCCGCAGGCGTTCATGCAGCCCGACATGTTGAGCTCCAGCTCGCCCAGGTCATGCAGGAAGTCGAGGTCGTCGAACCGTCGCTGGATCGCTTCGGCGATCGGGATCGACTTGGCGTTGGCCAGCGAGCAGAAGTCGCCGCCGGGGCAGCAGATGATGTCCGTCAGCAGGCCGATGTTGGGCGTCGCGAGGCCCAGCGCCTTCAGCTTGCCCCAAAGCGACTGCAGGTCCGCCTGCCGCACGTCGGTCAGCACCAGGTTCTGCTCGTGCGTGACGCGCAGCTCGCCAAAGCTGTAGCGATCTGCGAGGTCGGCCACCGCGTCCATCTGCGCGTCGGTCAGGTCGCCGGGGGCGACACCGGTGGGCTTCAGCGCCAGCGTGACGATCGCGTAGCCCGTCACCTTGTGCGCCTTGACGTTGCGCGCCGCCCATTGCGCGAACGGCCGGCTGTCGGCGATCGCGGCGCGGTAGGCGAGGCTCGGCCGGCTGAACTCCTCGTACGGCGGAGAGGCGAAGTGCGCCGCGATCCGCGCTACCTCCTCCTGCGGGATGGTGCCCGGCCCGCCGCGCAGCCGCTCCCATTCGACCTCGACGCGGCGCGTGAACTCGGCCGGCGTCATTTCCTTCACCAGGATCTTGATCCGCGCCTTGTACTTGTTGTCCCGGCGGCCGTAGCGGTTGTAGACGCGAAGGATCGCGTCGAAGTAGTTGATCAGCTCGGTACCGGGCAGGAATTCGCGGATCACGTGGCCGATGATCGGCGTGCGACCCTGGCCGCCGCCCGCGGCGACGCGGAACCCGACGTCGCCGGCGTGGTTCTTCACGACCTGCGCGCCGATGTCGTGGACGAGGATCGCCGCGCGATCGTCGGTGGCGCCGGTGATCGCGATCTTGAACTTGCGCGGGAGGAACGCGAACTCGGGGTGGAACGTCGACCACTGGCGGACGAGCTCGCACCACGGGCGCGGGTCGACGATCTCGTCGGCGGTGACGCCGGCGAGCGGATCGGAGGTGGTGTTGCGGATGCAGTTGCCGCTGGTCTGGATAGCGTGCATGTCGACCTCGGCGAGCTCGGCCAGGATGTCGGGCACGTCTTCCAGCTGCGGCCAGTTGTACTGGATGTTCTGGCGCGTCGTGAAGTGGCCGTAGCCGCGGTCGTAGGTGCGCGCGATGTGCGCCAGCTTGCGCAGCTGCGTCGACGACAGCACGCCGTAGGGAATGGCGACCCGCAGCATCGGCGCGTGCTTCTGCACGTAGAGCCCGTTCTGCAGCCGCAGCGGCCGGAACTCGTCTTCCGTGAGCTCGCCCGCGAGGAAGCGCCGCGTCTGGTCGCGGAACTGGGCGACCCGCTGTGCGACAATGGATCGATCGAAAGCATCGTAGCGGTACATGGGCACGCGGCTCGGTGTCAAAGCGCGCAATGGTAGCGACATCCGCCTATGACCGGAAGGAATGTCCGGCGCTTAAGGAAGCACCTCTTGTTATAAGCGTATGAATATTCCGTCGCGGAACACTCCAGCACGCGCCTCTCGCACGCCCGGACCAGGCGTCGGCCGCCAATGCGCGGACTGATCCTGTTTGCGCACGGCGCCCGCGATCCGCGCTGGGCGGAGCCGCTGCAGCGGCTCCGCGAGCGGCTTGCCCGGCGCATTCCGGGTTCGGCGGTCGAAATCGCCTTCCTTGAATTGATGGCGCCCGACCTTGCGGGCGCGGCCGCCACGCTGGTGGCCGGCGGCTGCACCGGCATCAGTGTCGTGCCGATCTTCCTGGGGCAGGGCGGGCACGTCCGCCGCGACCTCGCGACGCTGGTGGATGCGCTGCGCACCGCGCATCCGGACATCGACATCCGCGCGGCGCCGGCCGTCGGGGAAGACGACGGCGTGCTCGACGCGCTCGCCGCCTGTTGCCTTCAGGTGCTGGCGCGCGATACCGTGGCAACCGCCAGCCCCTGACAGGAGCCTGCCCGACATGACGACCTCCGCCGCGCCAAGGAAACGCGCCAGCCCCCGTGGCGACAAGGCGAGCCCGAGCCGCAAGCCGGCGACGCCGCCGGAGGCCGGCACTCCGGCAAGCCTCAGCGGCTCGATCCGTTCGCTCGCCGGCCAGATGATGGATTTCGCGGGGGCTGCTGTCGACGCATCGCTCGGCGTCGGCGGGCTGCTGGTGCGTGACCCGGGCAACCGCCGCGACCTGGCGCGGGCCGGCCGCTTCCTGCGCGGCGTGCGCGAGCGCACCGGCATGACGCTCACCGATGTCGGGAAGGCGGTGGACCTCAAGGATACCGAGCTCCTCGAACTCGCCGAAAAGGGCAAGGCGGCGCTCCCGTTCGAGATGATCCTGCGCCTCGCGGCCGTGCTGGCACGCAACGATCCGGTGCCCTTCGTGATGAACCTAACGAACACCTACAGCCCCGGCGTCGGCCGGCTGCTGCAGTCGCTCGGCATCGGGCGGCTGGTCGAGCACGCGCGGCGCGAGCACGACTTCGTCACGATCTACCGGGCGCGGGATGCGGCGCGCAAGCTTTCGGATGCCGAGTTCGAGCGGGTGCTGACGTTCGTGGCGGCTGCGTTCGACCTGGCGCTCGACTACGCCTCCGCGGCGGCCCCTCCGGGCGAACCGCCGCCTGCACGGAGCAAGAAGCGGCGTTGATCGCCGCAGCCGAACCTCGAATACCGATGGGTTCCACCTCTCAAACACCAAGCGCAGGAAGAACAAGCCATGGCACTGAAGGATCTGATGGTTCACCTCGACCCCGGCGCCCGCACGGCAGCCCGGCTGGAACTGGCGGTCAGTCTGGCGCGGACGCACGGCGCGCGGCTCACCGGCATCTTCGGCCAGCGCGCGATGGCCGAGCGGGTCGGCGTAGTCGCGACCTGGCCCAGCCCGGAATACCTTGCCGCCGCGCAGGCCAGTGAAGCGGAATTCAACCGCGCGGTCGCGGGACTGGCGGGGTCCGCATGGCGCGACGTCAATCGCGGCAGCGACGGCGAGCTGATCCGGATCATCACCGCGGCGGCGCGCAATTGCGACCTGTTCCTGTTGGGGCAGCACGACGAGACCGTCGAGGCGCATGTGCCGCCGCTGCTCGCCAGCGAACTGGTCGCGCATTGCGGCCGGCCGGTGCTGGTCGTTCCGTATGCCGGGGAGTTCCCCGGCATCGGCCTGCGTCCGCTGATCGCGTGGGACAACAGCCGCGAGTCGGCGCGGGCGCTCAACGACGCGCTGCCGCTGATGAAGGGCTGCGCCGCGGCGACCGTCGTGGCGCTCGACATGCCGTACGAAGCGGCCACGCAGTCGCTGGCTGAGGTCGCCCGCCACCTCGCGTCGCACGGGATCGCCGCGCAAACGGAGGTGCTCGTGGCCGAGGAGGGCCACGTGATGGATTCGGTGCTGAACCGGCTTTCCGACCTGGATGCCGACCTGCTGGTCATCGGCGCGCACCGGCACGCGGCGTTCGGGTTCGGCAGCCACCCGTCGGACCCGCGCGCGATTCTCAGCGGCATGGTCGTGCCGGCGCTCGTCGCGCGCTAGTACCGTTCAGGGCTCCCGGGATCGAATCCGCCCGGAGTTTACCCGCAGCCCGACCGTCGTTGTTGGACAAAATCGGTGCGCCGGCGATGCCGGGCCAAGCCGGGCCCGGCGGCAGGTCAGTCCTCGGTGCCGTCGCTCCAGTCGTCGTCGCCGAACCGGTGCGCAGCGACACTGGCGCCGGAAAGGATGTCCATTTGCAGTTCGACGTCCTCGTACGTCGGCGTGTCGAGTTCGGGTGGGGCGTCGAGCCAGTCGCGCGGCGGGAACCTGACTTCGGGGCGGGTGTTCATGGCATACCTCCTGTTCAACGTGCTACATGAGCAATGTCGCATGCGTGGGGCCGTCGCGTAATCCGGAAAACTACGCATGCGGAGGGGGGGCGCTCCGTGCTGTTCGGAAGGGGTTTGTGTCCGGGGATGGAGGGGTCGTGAGTACAGAGCCACTAAATCGTGGCGCCGAGCGTAATCCCGCCAATTGGTTTACGTGGCCGCGCGCCACTGAATTGTGACCGTCGACAGGCGACCGCCGGGCAGCTGCTACCAATGTTCGCCCTCTGCGTGAATGGGCCCGTTTTCACAGGAACGGTTGGTTTCGTCGAGTTGACGGGTGATCGATTGGCAGGAAGTACTTCGTGTCCTACCCGAAGGCTTCGATCCATGACTTTACATAATACAAATTATGCGACATTTGTATGAGATCGATCCGGTCGGCACAAACGTTGACCACTTCCGGGGCGCGGGCATCATTTGTCTCGTTCCTTTCGTCGCAGCACTCCCGGCAGCCACATAGGCGACGCTCGCCGCTGCGCAAACGCACGAACATGCGATGACCACGCCGGCCTCCGCCGCCGATGCGCGAATCCTCGTTCAATTCCCGGAACGGATGCGCCTGCACACCCTCACCAGCATGCAAGGCGTTCGGCGCCACCTGCCGTCGCCGCGTGGCCCCCGTTCGCCTCGCTTCTGAATGTTGAACCAGCATTCAGTTTGGCATTGACTCGACTCACGGTTGCGGCCACAATCCCCGACACTTCGGCGTCCGATCGACGACTGCCGGCACGGCATGCAGGAGGAATCGCACTTGAAAGCCCTAGCTTCGGACCTGCGCCTCGAGCCTTGCCGGGACCACATGCGGGTCGATCGCGCCGACGGGACCGCCGCAACGTGAACGCTGCCGGGACGGTGCCTCCAAAGTCACCGACCAAGAACGCGGATCCCGCCGGCAAGGACCCTCGCCCCCTCCGGACTGGCACCGCGGCCGGCAGCGCGCAGAAGGGCGCTCGCCAGCGGCGGGTGGAAGCGACGCGAATCGCCCTCATTCACGCCGCGACGGAAGTGATCGGCGACGTCGGCTACGAAAAGGCGTCCATCGCCCGCATCACGTCGCGTGCCAAGGTTTCGCAGGGCACCTTCTACGGCTACTTCAAGTCGAGGCAGGACCTGTTCGACCATCTCCTTCCGGAAGCCGGCAGGGAGATGATCGAAGTCATTGCCGACGGCGTGCACGGCGCGCGCAGCCTGCTCGACGTCGAGGAGCGCGGCCTGCGCAGCCTCTTCACGTTCCTGACCGAGCATCCGGGCTTCTACCGGCTGCTCAACGAGGCCGAGACACTCGCGCCGAAGGCCCATCGCGCGCATCTCAGGAACATGGTCAAGGCGTACATGCATTCGCTGGAGATCGCGCAGGCCAACGGCGAGCTGCCCGAATACGACGACCGAGAAATCGAGGTCCTGACCTACATGCTGATGGGGATTCGGAGCTACCTGATCCTCGGTTTTGCCCGCAAGGGAAGGAAGATTACGAACCTGCCGCCGTGGGTCACCGCAACCTACCTGCGGTTCATCGGGGCCGCATTGGGTGGCAGTCGATGAGCGCCGGCACCGCTGTGAATGGAGGATCGAAATGCTGAACCGCAGACGATTTTGTACAGGACTTGCCGTAGCGCCGCTGCTTGCCACTCGCGGCGGATCGGCGTTTGCCCAGGATGGCAAGCGGCCGTTTACGCTGGTCGTCCCGTACACCCCCGGTGGCAGCGCGGACACGCTGGGACGCATCTTTGCGGACGCGATGTCGATCCAGGTCAACGAAAGGGTCCTCGTCGACAACCGGCCCGGCGCCGGCGGCACGATCGGTGCGGCATACGTCGCGGCGGCGCCGGCGGATGGCCGAACCCTGTTGTACACGCTGGGCAACCTGCTGATGAATCAGGAATTCATGCTGAAGGATGTTCGCTTCCGGGCCAACGATTCTCTCGTTCCGATCGCGCGGACGACCATCCTCCAGGTGGCCATCGTGACCAGCGCCACCTCCCCGTTCAACGACTTGCGGGAATTTCTCGCACTCGCGAAGCGCGAGCCCGGCAAGCGCAGCTTTGCCTATTACGGTGACCTCGGCGTGCTGTCCATGGCCTCGGAAGCCGGCGTGGACCTGATCCGCGTGCCCTACAAGGGGGGCACGCCGGGCCTCGTCGACGTCCTGGCGGGGCGAGTCGACATCATCGCGAGTTCGCTCACGCAGGCCCAGCCCATGCTGAAGGCCGGCAAGCTCAAGATCCTTGCGGTCGTGGGCGACGAGCGCCTTCCGGACATGCCGAACGTGCCCACCGTCAAGGAGGTCGTGCCGAAATTCCGGTCGATCGACTACCAGGTGGTGTACGCGCCCAAGGGCACGCCGAAGCCGGTGCGGGACCAGCTCGCGCAGGACATCTCGCGCGTGGTCGGCAATGCGGATTTCCGCCGCAACGTCGCGGAACGCGGCGCAGTGGTGAGCCCCCTGTACGGCGACGAACTGGTCGCGTTCCTGGAGTCCGATCACGCGAACATCAGCAACATCATCAAGACGGCAGGGATTCAGCCCGAGTAGGCGCGCAGGGCCAGGGCGGAACACATCGTGGCAGTCCTCCTCGACGGCAGTTCGCGCGTGCTGGCGGTCGGCGCCACCGGCGCGTACGGTATCGCGCAAGTGCGGTCGATGCAGGCCGCGGGTACCCGCCTCGTGGGAATCGTCGCCCCCGGACGCGGCGGCCAGACCGTCGAGGGGCTGCCCGCGTTCGACCGGGTGGCGGATGCGGTTGACAGCACCGGCGCCAATGCGGCGATCATCTATGCGCCCCCGCTCGGCGTTCGCAGCGCGGTCGTCGAATGCGCCGATGGCGGGCTCGCGCTGGCGGTTGCGGTGGCGGAATACGTTCCTGTCCACGACGTCATGTACGCGGCGGCCTATGCCAGGCAGCACAACATGCGTTTCGTCGGACCCAACACCGTCGGGCTCGCCACGCCGGGGTTCGGGATGCTCGGTTCCATCGCCGCGGCATTCACGACCGCAGGACCGATCGGCATCATCGCGCGCAGCGGAACGCTCCTGCTCACGGTTGCCCGCATGCTGACGCTGTCGGGCCAGGGGCAAAGCACGCTGGTGCACCTGGGCGGCGACACGATCGCGGGGACCAATCCGCACGAATTGCTGGAACTGTTCCTTGCCGATCCGGGAACATCGGTGGTCGTCTACCTCGGCGAAATCGGCGGCACCAAGGAATACCGGCTGGCCGAGACCATCAGGACGGCGGTGAAGCCCGTCGCGGCGCTGATCGTCGGCCGCCATGCGCCGGCGGAGAAGCGCATGGGACACGCAGGTGCGCTCGTCGAGTCCGGGCGCGAGGCGGCAGACGCCAAGCGGCAGGCACTGGCCGCAGCCGGCGCGATCGTCTGCGATTCGCCGATGGCGCTCGTCGCCCGCGTCAAGGAAATGACCCGATGCGCGTGATCGAGGCCGATGCCAAGCGCATGCTCTGGCGGCGCGGCCTCGCAGTGCCGGCGGAGGGCCGCCTGTACCGCGCGGGCGACCCGGTCGCGAGCCACGCGGGACCCGCCGCGGTGAAGGCGCAGGTCCTGCACGGCAGCCGGGCCGAAGCCGGTCTGGTTTCCCTGGTGCCGGGCGCCCAGGTCGGTGCGACGGTCGAGCGGATTGTGGACGCGATGGCAAGGTCGGGCGCCCTGCCCCTCGTGCTCGTGGAAGGCCAGGTGGCCATCGACGCCGAGTATT
The DNA here is from genome assembly GCA_943331295.2 of Bordetella parapertussis. Taxonomy (GTDB): domain Bacteria; phylum Pseudomonadota; class Gammaproteobacteria; order Burkholderiales; family Casimicrobiaceae; genus CAIWHR01. Next base: position 41,261 of record CALQLA020000001.1, read on the forward strand.
ACGTCGCATGGCGCATCGATGACCTTCGGCAGCAGGCGGTGATGCTGTTCGGCGCTCGTGGCGGCACCGGCATCGAGTCGCGTGCCGATGGGATCGTGACCTACGGCAAGCCGCCTCTGGTTGAGTTGCAGCCGCACCATCTGCTGCCGTTTCTTCGGGATGCCGGCGTGCCGCCGGCACACGTCGGCCCCGTCGCGCGGTACGCGGTGGGCCTGTACGAGGCCTTCCGGGACGAAGACGCCGTGCTGCTGGAGATCAACCCGCTCGCGGTGACGGCAAACGGCCGCGCCGTCGCCGTCGATGCCAAGCTGGTGGTGGACGACAGCGCCGCGCCCCGCCATCTCGACTGGGCCGAACTCCCGTCGGCATTGCTGCAGGTCAATGCTGTGACCGCGCTGGAACGCAAGGCAATGCGGGCGGGCTTCACGTTCGTCGAACTCGACGGTCGCGTGGCTCTGTTCTCCGCCGGCGCAGGCCTGGGAATGTGCCTGGTCGACGTCCTCGCGGACGCGGGAATGCCCGCCGCCAACTTCAGCGACGCGTCGGGCGGCGGCGGCGTCGACAAATGGGCCGATATGGCGGAAATCGTGTTCGAGCGCGCCCGCATGCCCGGCGTCGAGGCCATCCTGTTCTTCTTCGTCCTGACCGCGACGTCGATCAAGAGCGTGCTGTCCGGGCTGTTCCGCCTGCTCGACGCGGCCCCCCCTCCCCGTCCGCTCGTCGTGGGGCTCATCTGCGCGGCCGCGGCCGAGCGCGAAATGACGTTCGACGAAGCGCGCGCGGAGCTGAGGTCGCGCGGGCACGAATGCGTCACCGAGATGGGCGAAGCCGTCGCCGCGCTGCGCGCCGTGCTGCCGCGCCCGCCGGCAGGTCCGTCGCAACTCCGGACGGACGGCGCCACCCCGCAGCGCGATTGACGGGCGCAATGCCACACAACGACAGGAACCTGCGATGGATTTCGAGCTGACAAGAGAGCAACAGGCAATCCAGGCGGCCGTCGGAGACCTCTGCGCCGGCTTCCCGGAGCGCTATTGGCTCGATCGCGATCGCGACGGACAGTTCCCGGAGGCGTTCGTGGCGGCGGTCGCCGCCGGCGGCTGGTTCGGGGCGACGATACCAACCGAGTATGGCGGTGCAGGGCTCGGGATGCTGGAAGCCGCGCTCATCATGCGCGAGATCGGACGGCTCGGCGGCGCCGCGACCACGTCCGTCCACATCAACATCTTCGGCCCCCATCCGCTCGTGATGTTCGGCTCGCCCGAGCTCAAGGCACGCACGCTGCCGCGCCTCGTCGCCGGGACGGACCGCGCGAGCTTTTCGGTCACGGAGCCGGACGCCGGGTTGAACACCACCCACATCAGCACGTTCGCGCAGCGGCACGGGGACCGCTACGTCGTCAACGGCCGCAAGCTCTGGACGTCGAATGCGCAGCAGGCGAACAAGATCATCCTCCTCACGCGCACGCAGCGGATAACGGACGTCGCGAAGCCGACCGACGGCATGACGCTCTTCTACACGGACTTCGACCGCTCCCGCATCGAGGCCCGGAAGATCGACAAGATGATGCGCGCGGCCGTCGATTCCAGCGAACTGTTCATCGACAACCTGGAGATTCCGGTCGAGGACCGGATCGGCGAGGAAGGCCGCGGCTTCGAGTACCTGTTGCACAGCATCAATCCCGAGCGGATCGTGGTTTCGGCCGGCATCCAGGGCGCGACGCAGCGCGTGCTGGAGACGACCGCGAAGTACGCGCGGGACCGCGTCGTCTTCGACCGGCCCATCGGCGCGAACCAGGCCATCCAGCATCCGCTGGCCGAAGTGTGGGCGGAGCTTCGCGCCGCGGAATTGCTGCTCATGAAGGCCGCCACGCTCTACGACGCCGGCAAGTCCTGCGGGCTCGAATGCAATGCGGCGAAGTACCTGTCGGCGGAAGCCTATTTCAAGTGCGCGACGCGCGCCGTCAGGACGCACGGGGGCATGGGCGTGGCGAGGGAATTTCACGTCGAGCGCTATTTCCGGGAGAGCATCCTGACGACGATCGCACCCGTCAGCCAGGAGCTCGTGCTTTGCTACATCGCGGAGCGGGCACTGGGATTGCCGAAGTCGTATTGACGGGGCGCGGCAGCGGCGACGGCGGCCTGCGGAGGACACGGAGTCCGCTACCCCGCCGGACGTTGCGCCGGAAGGCGCGCCGGCCCCGCTGCCCACCACTTGGAGGAACCGTGCCACTTGCATCGTTTACGCGGCTGGTCGAAGGCAGGGTCGAGGTCTACACGCGCGATCGCGTCGCCGTGATCCGGATGAACCGGCCCGAGAGGCGCAACGCCCTCGATGCGGAGCAGATCGCTGCCCTCGGCGAGGCACTGGCCTGGCTGGAACGGGCCGACGACATTCGCGCGGCCGTCCTGACCGGCACGGAGGAGGCGTTTTGCGCCGGCGGCGACATCGACATGTTCCTTTCCATCACCGCGGATACGGCCTGGGATTTCACGCGCCGCGGCTACGACCTGCTGCGTCCGCTGGAGACCGGACGCAAACCCGTGGTGGCCGCCGTGAACGGCTACTGCCTCGCGGGTGGCCTCGAGATCGCGCTCGCCTGCGACTTCATCATTGCCGGGGCGTCCGCGAAGTTCGGCCTCGCCGAAGTCGACCTGGGTCTCATTCCCGGTTGGGGCGGCACCGTGCGGATCGGTCGCGCCGTGCCGATACGCGTCGCCCGGCAGCTGGTCATGACCTGCGAGCGACTGACCGCCGACCGCGCCAGAGACCTCGGTCTGGTCAACGAAGTCCTCGCCGACGACCAGGCCCTCGTGCGCGCGATCGAACTGGCAGCGCGCATCGCGGGACAGCCCCCCCTCGCCATCCAGGCCGCCAAGGCGGTCCTTGCGGCGGTCGACGGCGGTTCCGGCGTCGATGCGTCGCTCGCCCTCGAGGGATCGCTCGCCGGCGGGCTGTTCGGCACCTCCGCCGTCGCCGAGCGCGTCGGGCAATGGGTCGAGCGCGCCCGCGGCAAGGCCCGGCCATGACGGGACGTTCAGGCGCCGCGCGAATCGCGGCGGACACCCTGGACGCGCTTGCCGACGTCCGCGACGGCATGACCATCGGCATCGGTGGCGCCCTCAACGCGGGGCACCCGATGGCGCTGGTGCGCGCACTGATGCAGCGGAACGTCAGGGATCTCGTCGTCGTCAGCGGCTTCGGGGGCATGGAAATCGACATGCTTGTCGGCGCCGGCATCGTCCAGCGCCTCATCGCTGCGTTCATCGGTGCCGAGGGCGTGCCGGGCCTGCCGCCGCTGGTGCGCTGGGCGTGCGAGCTCGGGATCGTCGAGGCGTGGGACATCGACGAGGGAATCCTGCTGGCATCGCTGCGCGCGGCCGCGCAGCGGCTTCCCTACATCACCTGGCGGGCGGGCCTTGGTACCGACGCGGCGAGGAATCCGCTGGTCGAGCAGGCGGTCGACGCGGCGACCGGCATGTCCTATCTCAAGGTTCGTCCCATCGAACTCGACGTGAGCCTGGTCTGGGCGGAAGCCGCCGATCGCGACGGCAACGTGCTGCGCTGGGGACCCGACTTCGGCGACACCGGCTTCACCGATGCGGCCCGCCTGCGCATCGTGCAGGTCGAGCGGATCGTCGCCACCGAGGCGCTGCACGCCGCGCCCGATCGCGTCGACCCGTGGCAGGCGGACGTCGTCGTCGCCGCCCCGCTCGGCACCTACCCGTTCACGAGTTCGGTGCTGAATGACGACACCGAATGGCTGGCGTCCTACGTGGCAGCAATGGCGCGCCTGCACCAGTCAGGGGTCTGGGCCGACGTCCGGCCTGCGCTGGACACGTTGCTGCGGCTCAACGGCGATGACGATGCGTTTCTCGCGTCGATCGGCCTCCCGCGGCTGCGGGCACTGCTGGCATGATCGATCTTGCCGATCTCTACGTCGTCACGCTGGCGCGCCAGATGCGCGATCACGACATCCTCCACGTCGGCGCGTCGCAGCTCGAGGTATGGCAGGCCGCGGAAGTCGCGAAGCAACTGTGGGCACCGAACCTGCGTGTCGTTGCCGCGGGCACCTATCGTCTCGGCAGCGGCCGGCAGACGGACACCGCGCTGATGAAGTCGAGGACGTACGCCAGGGACGTGATCGCGGCCAGGCAGGCCACCTTCACGCAGTCGCGCGTGTTCGACGATCTCCTGCGGTCCCGCGTCGTGTTCGCCGGCGCCCTGCAGGTGGACATGGCGGGAAACGCGAACCTGATCGGCTTCACCAGGGACGGGAAGCCGGTTCGCGGCCCGGGCAGCGGCGGCTTGCCCACGCTCACTTCGCACAGCGAGCGCTTTTTCATCGCGCTGCAACGGCACACGCGGCACACGCTGGTCGGCCGGGTCGACCGGATCTCCGTGCTCGGCGATCGGCGTGCACGGCGCGAGCTCGGTCTTCCCGACGCCGCGCTGCAGCAGGTCATCACCCCGCTCGCGTCGTTCCAGGCCACCGAGGACGGGCTTGACTTGCTGGCCTACAGCCCGGGAATGTCGGCAGCCGGCATCCAGGAACAGACCGGCTTCCCCGTGCGGCCGGCGCCCGGATGCGGACCGCGGGCGCCGATGACGCTCGCGGAGCGGAACGCGCTCGCGGCAACGAGGCAAGGCCAGGACGCCTGACGTGACGCGCGTTCCGGCAATCGTGAAAATCCATCGGGAGGGGAACCAATGAATCGAGAAGCCGTCATTGCCGGCATCGGCGAGGTGCCGTGCGGCAAGTACCCGAACCGGATGCCCCTCGACGTCGCCATCGACGTTTCCGAGCAGGCGATCGCCGACAGCGGCCTCGATCGGCGGGACATCGACACGATCCTGTGCGCGCCGTGCTTCGCCGATCCGTGGTTCAACACCGACCTCGGATTCGCACGGATGGTCGACGAGCTGGGCATGCGCGAGTCGGTCCGGCTGAACGCCCACCTGAGTGCCGGCGGGGCGACCGGGACCGCGCTGCTGAAGACCGCCACTGCGATGGTCGCGTCCGGGCAGTCGGAGGCGGTCCTGTGCCTGCACACCGAGAAATTCACCAACCTGACCGGCCAGGAGGGGTTCGACTTCTTCGCCAAGGCCGGGATCGAGCGTGACTTCGAGGCGCCCTTCGGGATGGTCTACAACGCGATGCCCGCGTTCGTGGCCCAGCGCTACATGCACGAGACCGGGGCCACCGCCCACGACCTCGCGGCGGTGACGGTCTCCTGCCGCGCGTGGGCATCGCTGCATCCGAACGCGATGTTCCGCGAGCCCCTCTCGATCGAGGCCGTGCTCGCATCGAGGGTCATCGTGTCGCCGATGCACGCGTTGATGCTGAACATGCTGGGCGACGGCGGCTCGGCCTTCGTCGTCACCACCGCCGAGCGCGCGAGGGATGCCACGACCACGCCGGTGCACATCTGGGGCGAAGGGGACATCGTCAACACGTATTCCTTCGCCCAGCATGCGGACATCACGCGGATGAACTGGGCGCAGGTGGCGAGGGAGGCGTTCGGGCAGGCGCGCATCGCGCCGTCCGACGTCGACATCGTCGAGATCTACATGGCCTACCCGATCTTTCACCTCGTGCTGCTGGAAGAGATGGGATTCTGCGAGCGGGGTCGGGCCGCGGAGCTGTACCGGTCCGGCGCCACGTGCCCAGGTGGCGCCCTGCCGGTCTCCACCAACGGCGACGCGATGTCGTACGGCCACATCGGTGCCGGCGTCGGCGTGGCGACGCTCGTCGAAAGCGTGCGGCAGCTCATGGGGAAGGCCGGAAAGCGGCAGGTACCCGACGCCTCGATCGTGCTCAAGACGTCGGCCGGCGGCGCCTATGCCGATGCCCACATCACCATTCTTGCCCGGGAGCCGCGATGAACCTCTCAGCCGTCGAACGCGATTACGCCACCGAGTGGTGGGCGCGAGTGCGCGCGGGCGAGTGCGTCGCGCAGCAATGTGAATCGTGCGGCGCCCTCCAGCTCTATCCGCGCCGCCGGTGCGTCGCGTGCGGCTCCGCCGCCATGGGGGTTGCGCCTGTTCTCGGCGCAGGGACGCTCTACACGTTCTGCACCGTCTACCGCAACGCCCCGGGCGGCTTCAACGACCAGTTGCCCTATACGCTGGCCATCGTCGTGCTGGACGAGGGGCCGCGGATGCTGACGCGATTGGTCAACTGCGCGCCGGAGGGACTGCAGTGCGACATGCGAGTACGCTGGACGTTGGCGCGAATCGGCGACCGGGACCTGCCCTGCTTCGAACCTGCGCCGTAGACCGGGTGCGCGGCCCTGCGCCGCACGCTTCGACGCGAGGTGCTGCCACGCTGCGCGGGTCGTAGACGACGCCGGTCGTTGCGCGACAGGGTCGCCGCGGCGACACCGCTGCCGGTGCTATATTCCGACGACACAACCCGGCCATCCCTCATGTCACGACAACTGAAATCCGCGGCGCCGGTCGCCGTCATCACCGGCGGCGCCCGCGGCATCGGCCTCGCCATCGCCGAGCGCTTCCTCGCCGAAGGCTATCGCGTCGCGCTGCTCGACATCGACCGCAGGACGCTGCTCGCCACCGCCAAGCGCCTCAACGATACCGACCGCGTGCTGGCCCTGGTGTGCGACGTGTCCGATCCGAAGCAGGTCAATCCCGCGATCAAGGCCGTCGCAAAGCAGTTCGGCCGCATCGATGCGCTGGTGAACAACGCCGGCATCGCGGTATTCAAGCCGGTGCTGAAGACCTCGGTGGCGGAGTGGCGGCGGGTGCTCGCGGTCAACCTGGACGGCGCGTTCATCTGCACCCATGCCTGCGCGCCCGTCATGCTGAAGGGCGGCGGCGGCGCCGTCGTGAACATCGCGTCGATCTCCGGGCTGCGCGCCAGCACGCTGCGCGTCGCCTACGGCACCAGCAAGGCGGCGCTGATCCACCTGACGAAGCAATACGCGGCCGAGCTCGGCACCGTCGGCATCCGCGTGAATTGCGTCGCGCCGGGTCCCGTGGACACCGAGATGGCGAAGCGCGTGCACAGCCCTGCGATCCGGCAGGACTACCACGACACGATCCCGCTCAACCGCTATGGCACGCCGGAGGAGATCGCGGCGACGGTCTACTTCCTCTGCAGCAAGGACGCCAGCTACGTCAACGGCCAGACGCTGGCGGCCGACGGCGGCTTCGACGCGCTGGGCGTCGGTCTGCCGACGCTGCGCCGCGAGTTCTCTCCCGTCGCCGGAAAGAAGAAACGGCAATGAGATGACGGCGCAACTGCGGCTGCCGGGCATCGAGGCCTGCGTCTTCGACGCCTACGGCACGCTGTTCGACGTGTCGAGCGCGGCGCGCAGCCTGCAGGACGAACTCGGCCCCCGCTGGCAACCGCTCGCCGAGTTGTGGCGAACCAAGCAGCTGCAATACACGTGGCTGCGCGGCCTCGGCGGCCGTCACGCGGATTTCCGGAAGGTGACCGCCGACGCGCTGGACTTCGCGCTCGACGCGCTGAAGATCGACGACGCGACGCTCCCCCCGCGGCTGATGACGCTCTACTCGTCGCTCGACGCCTATCCCGACGTCGCCGACGCGCTACGCCGCCTCAAGGCGGGCGGCAGGCGACTGGCGATCCTGTCCAACGGCACGCCGGACATGCTTGCGTCGGCGGTGTCCCATTCGGGCATCGCGGACCTGCTCGACCACGTGCTGTCCGTCGAAGAGGTGGGCGTGTTCAAGCCCCACCCGTTCGTCTACCGCTTGGCCGCGAATCGCCTGCGGCTTGCCCCGGACCGGATCTGCTTCGTGTCGTCGAACGGCTGGGATGCCTGCGCCGCCAAGGCGTTCGGGTTCCGTGTGGTCTGGTGCAACCGGTTCGGCCAGCCGCCCGAGCGCATTCCCGAAACGCCGGACGGCGAGATCACGACCCTCGCGGTGCTGCCCGACATCGTGTTGGACTGACGGCCGGCGGCGCCCTGCGCCGCGGCTAGCTGCCGGCGTCGACGTCCACGCCTACCACGTACTGCGGCGCCTCGCCCCGCGCGAGCCGCCGCAGGTTTTCCGCAGTCAGCTCCGCGAGGCGCTGCTCGGCCTCGGCGGTGTCCCCGGCGATGTGCGGCGTCAGGATCACCTGCGGGAGCATGAGCAGCGGGTCGGCCGGATCGGCCGGCTCCTCCCACCAGACGTCGAGCGCGGCGCCGCCGACCTGCCCCGATTCGAGCGCCGCGCGCAGCGCGTGCCGGTTCAGCATCGGCGCACGCGCGATGTTGACCAGGAACGCGCCCCGCTTCAGCAGCGCCAGTTCCCGCGCGCCGATGAAGTCCACGGTTTCCGGTGTCTGCGGCAGGTGCAGCGAGATGAAGTCGGCCTGCGCGAGCAGTTCCGGCAGGCGATCCATTGTCGCGAGCCAATCGAGGCCCAGTTCGCGGCCCAGCGCGGCGTCGGCGCTGCGCTTGACCGCGACCACCCGCATGCCGAACGGCACCGCCAGCTTCGCGAGCGCCTCGCCCGTGCTGCCGAGCCCGACCAGGCCCAGCGTCTTGCCCTGGACCGACACGGTCTTCGGCAATCCGGTGCGGCGCGCCTTGACGCCGGCGCGCGCCAGCCATTGCTGCTTCGCCAGCATCAGCAGCAGGTGGAACGCGTGCTCCGCCACGGCGCGCGCGGGCGAGCCCTGGATCCGCGCGGGGAAGCGGGAGACGAGGATGCCTTTGGCTGCTGCATGCGCGAGGTCGATGCGCGGCAGGTGGTCGCCCGGTCGCTGGATGAGCTTCAGGCGCGGCGCGGCATCGATCACCTCCCGCGTGATGGGGACGTCGCGCACCAGCAGCACGTCGGCGTCGCCGACCTGTGCCGCGAGGGGGCGCGCGGCGTCGTAGTCCTCGACCACGAAGCCCTCGCCGAGGGTAAGTCCGAGGCGGTTGCGCTGGTCGAGGCCGGGACTCGCTTTCTTGATCTTCATGGGGATTCCGGATCGTCGGGCCGGCGCATCACGCCGCGTCGTCGCGCAGGATTTCGACCGCGGACGGGTCGACGTAGGCGGTCACCGCGCCGTCGTGGGGCAGCGGGCCGGTGCGCGTCTTGCAGCCCAGCACCGTGCCGTCGCCCTCCACCCGCAGTTCCAGGTGCCGGACGTCGCCTAAGAACCGCTGCGAGAGCACGCGGCAGGCGATCCGGTTGTGACCCGGGCCCGGCGGGACGAGCGCGACATGCTCGGGCCGCACGAACAACTGGACGGGCCCGGCCGCGGCGCGCACGGTGTGCAGTACGCCGAAGCCCGTCGCGACGGCCGCCCCGCCCTCCTCCGCCTGCGCGACGCCGGCGATGATGTTGGCGCCGCCCAGGAACTGCGCCGCAAAGACCGTGCGCGGATGGTTCCACAGCGCCTCGGGCGTGCCGACCTCGACGAAGCGGCCGTCGCGCATCACGGCGATCCTGTCGGACAGCGACAAGGCCTCGCCCTGGTCGTGCGTGACATACAGCGTGGTGAGGCGGACCCGCTCGTGCAGCCGGCGCAACTCGGCGCACATCTGCTCGCGCAGCGCCGCATCGAGATTCGACAGCGGCTCGTCCAGCAGCAGCACCTCGGGCTCGGCGACGATCGCGCGCGCGAACGCCACGCGCTGCTGCTGGCCGCCGGACAGCCGCGAGGCATACCGATCGGCCAGCGCGCCCAGCCCGACCAGTTCCAGGGCCGCCTTGGCGCGGCGGACCACGTCGCGCTGCCGCTGCACCTCGAGCGGAAACGCGACGTTCTGCAGCACCGTCAGGTGCGGCCAGATCGCGTACGACTGGAACACCATGCCGATCCGCCGCCGGTCGGGCGGCAGGTTGAGGCCCCGGGAGGACGAGAACACGGTGCCGGCGCCGATGCGGATCTCGCCGGCGTCCGGCGTCTCGAGACCCGCGACGCAGCGCAGCAGCGTGCTCTTGCCGCAGCCGCTCGGCCCCAGCAGCGTGAAGAACGTGTGACTCTCGACCTCGAAGCCGATGTCGGCGAGCGCGTGGACGCTCTCCTTCCCTCCGGCGAAGTCCTTTCGCAGCGACTGCACTCCGATCACGCCCTCACCCCCATCCGCCTGCCCATCCAGCTCGCGAGCACCGCGCCCGCCGATATCAGCGCCATGACCATGGTGACATACGCCGAAAGTATGTTGGAATTGCCGCCCTCCCACATGTCGAGCACCAGCACCGCGAACACCTCGGTGCCCGGGGCAGTGAGGAAGATCGACGCCGCGTATTCGCGGAACGAGCGCAGCCCGACGTAGAGCACCGACGCGACGAGGCTCGGCGCGGCCAGCCGCAGCACGATGCGCGCGCAGCGCGTCGCCCAGCCCGCGCCGGCCACCGCCGCCGCTTCCTCGAGCTCGGGGTGCAGTTGCGAGAGGCCCGACGTGCAGATGCGCACCGCGAAGGGCAGGTGGATCGCGACGTACGCGAGCAGCAGGATCGCCCGCGTGCCGTACACCGGCACCGGCAGCAGCAGGTAGATCCAGGCGAGGCCGACACCGAATATCATGCCGGGAATCGCGAGCGGCGCCGTCGCCAGCTGCTCGATCCAGCCGAGCCACCGTCGGCCCGTCTTCAGCCGGAGGCCGCACCACGCGATGAGCCCGCCCAGCGCCGTGGCGATCACGCCGGACGAAATGCCGAGCAGCACGCTGTTCCACACCGCGCGCTTGGCGGGCTCGTAGTCGAGTGCGGCGGCGAAGTTCTTCACGGTCAGCAGCTTGATGCTCGCCAGCGACGGCGCCTGCGGATACGGAAGGAACGCATTCCATACCAGCACGAAGAGCGGCAGGCCGGCCACGAGCAGCAGCACCACGACGCCGATGCCGGTCGCGCCGGCGGCCTGCCAGCGACCCAGCCGGATCACGCGGGGACGGTACGCCTTGCCGGTGACCGTGACGTACCGCGCCGAGTCGGCGGTGGCGCGCCGGTACGCCCACAGGCTTGCCACCGTCACCAGCAGGAACAGCAGGCTGTAGGCGCTGGCGATGTTGAGGTCCGAAGGCACGCGGCGGTAGGCGAGATAGATCTCGGTCGAGTACAGGAAGATCTTCGCCGGGAGCCCGATCAAGAGCGGCACCGACAGCGCACCGAGCGAGTAGACGAAGAAGATGATCCACGCCCCCAGGATCGTCGGCCGCAGGATCGGCAGCGTGATCCGGCGCATCGTGGTGACGAATCCGGCGCCGGCGACGCGGGCGGCCTCCTCCAGGTCCGGATTCATCGCGCGAAAGGCCGGCCACAGCCACAGGAATGCCAGGGGCAGCTCCTGCAGGGTGCCGACCCAGACCATCCCCCAGAACGAGTAGATGTCGAGCAGCGGCTCGGTCCGTCCGAACCAGTCGCGGGCGATCAGGTTGATCATCCCGCTCTTCGGGCCAAGCAGCAGGATCCAGCCGCTGATCATCAGCACCGACGGCATCAGCACCGGCGCCAGCGCGAACAGGTCCGCGAACTTACGGACGCGCGAATCGGTGCGCTCGACCAGCCAGGCGAGAAAACCGCCGATGACCAGGACGAGCGTCGCGGTGACCGCCGCGTAGAGCGCCGAGCGCAGCAGCGCGGTCCAGATCCGCGCGCGGCCGAAGGCGGCCTCGAGCGTCTCGAGCGTGAAGTTCGGCACGACGGCGGGCGGCGTGTCGGTCACGCTGCCGTAGACGAGGATCGCGAGTGGCGGCACGATCAGCCAGCCCGTGGCCAGCGCCAGCAGCGCGACGAGCCACGTCGCCGACGCGATGCCGCGAATGCCACGGCGCGGCCGCGCGGCCGATGCCGCGCCTTCCCGCGTTGCCGTCACCTGGGTGAGCCGGGATGCCGGGGCGTTGCTCAGCCCGGCGCCGGCAGCGGCGGCAGCTCCGAGCGCCACTCCCGGAAGCCGACCGGGTTGGACAGCGTGCCGATGCCTTCGGCCTCGCAGCGTACCGTCTGCCCCGGCTGCATCCAGTCGCCGGGGCCGGTCAGCGCGTTCCCGCTGCCGCTGCCGGTGGAGATGAGGTCGCCCGGGGCAAGCGTGATGTAGCGCGACACGTACGCGAGGATGCGCTGCACGGGCCACAGCAGGCCCGACGACCGGACGTCCTGGCGCAGCTCGCCGTCGACCCACGTTCGCAGCGAAAGGTCGTTCGGGTCGCCCGCGAGGTCCTCGGTCGGCACCACCCACGGGCCGCAGGGCGCGAAGGTGTCGCAGGCCTTGCCGCGCGGGCTGTCGTAGCGCCCCGACCACTTGGGCACGTCGCGCACGCACGCATCGTTCAGGATCGTGTAGCCGAAGATGTACCGGTCGGCGTCCGCCGGCGAGACGTCGCGGCAGGTGCGCCCAACCACGATGGTGAGCTCGATCTCGTAGTCCCACTCGCGCGAGTCCGGCGGGAACCGGATCGGCTCGTTGTGGCCGATGAGCGCCGTCGGCGACTTCAGGAACGAGATCTTGACGTCTTTGGGCCACTCGTCCGGCGGCAGCTTCTGGTCGACGAGGTAGCGGGCGTAGGAATTGCCGGCGCAGATGACCTTGGACGGCTGGACGACGGGAGGCAGCAGGCGCACTTCGCCCACCGGCAGCAACAGCGGCCGCCCCGGCGCGGCGGAACCCACGCAATGGTCGCGGTTCTCGCGCGCCCAGGCGAGGGCGTCGCGAAACTGCGCGAGGCTGCCGTGATGCTGGCGGATGAACAGCGCCATGTCGTGCGGCACCAGCGCAGCGGCGAGGTCCCGGGCGCGGCTCGTGCGCTCCATCTCGAACAGCCACAGCGCCACGACGCGGCGCAGGTCCCACAGGTCGGCACCATCGGCGACGCCGATGCGCGGACCGCCCCCGGCAAGGTAACTCGCGAGATTCATGGTCATCTCCGCACGAAGAGGTCTTCCGCGATCCGGTTCAGTTGCCTGAAGCGATCGGGGGGGATTGGCGTGTACGCGGCGAGCTTCGGATAGTCCGCGAGCCGGTTCGTGAACGTGCCCTTCGTGTTGCCGAAGAAGCGCCCGCCCTCCGCCTTGTCCAGCGCCTCGAGCTGCCTGGCCTGCGTCAGGTAGTCCATGTACAGCGCCGCGCCGTACGGATGCTTCGCGCCCTTGACGACCGAGAACGTGATGCCGGTCGCGAACAGCGGGTCCTGGAACACGAAGTCGACCGGCGCGCCCTGCTGCCTCAGCAGGAATGGTCGATGGGCGCTGAAATCGAACGCGACATCGATCTCGCCGGCCGCGATGCCCTGCGACAGCGCCGCGGTCGAGCTGTACAGCCGCGGCTTGTTCGCGGACAACTGCTTCAGCAATTCCATCGCGGCGGGCTCGCCCATTGCCTGGATCATCCCGTTCATCAGGTTCTCGAGATGGGTCGTCGTGCCGATGCGGCCTGCCCACTTCGGGTCGGCGACCTGCTTCAGTGTCTTCGGCGCCTCCTCGCGCTTCACGCGATCGGTGCGCCACGCGATCGTCGACGGCAGCGACTCGTAGACCACGGCCGTCCAACCGTCCTTCATGCTGCCGAGCCGGAAGCGCGGATCGAACTCGTCCCAGGTCGTCGGCTCGTACGGCGCCAGTGCCTTCGACAGCAGTCCCATCCAGGCGACGGTGGACAGCGCGAGGTCGGAGTTGACGCGATTGGTCCGCTCCTCGAGCAGCACCTTGTCGGTGAGGTCGGCCTCCGTCAGGCGGACGTAGTTGACCTTGATGTCGGGATAGCGTTCGTTGAAGACCTTGCCGAGGATCTGGCCGCGGTCGATGCCGACCGCGCCGTAGATCGTGATGCCGCCCTCGCGCTTGGCCTCGCGCTCCATCACGGCGAGGCGCTGGTCGCGCGGCAGGCCCGCGAGGTACTGCCACACCGCGGCGCCCTCCTGCGGGGCGGGTTGCGCGGTCGCGATTGACGTCGGCAGGACCAGCGCGGCGCCAAGCGCGAGAACCCGGATGAACAGTCGAGCATCGATGATCGAACCTCCCGTGAAAAGTTGGCGGTGCGCGGCGCCGCGTGCGAACCCGTGATGCGCGGCTGCCCGCGGGGGGCCGTGCCGGAACGCATTCTCGCACGCAACGTGCCCGGTGCGGCACAGTGTTCAGCATGCTGAAAGGGCAACGCCGCGCGGCTCGACGGCCGCGTCCCGGCGGGTACCGGTCCGGTGCAGGCCGGTCGCGTGCGCGGCGTCGAACTTTCCCGCCCTGCCCTGCTTCCCCGCGCCTACTTCCCCTCGCGCCGCCACTGCGCCGCCAGTTGCGTCGCGAATTTGCCGCAGTTCTGCGCGTTGCGGAGATTGACGAGGAACTCCGCGCGCGACCAGGGCGGCGCGGTGCGCAGCGCCCGCGCCTGGTCGCAGGCGGCCGCCACCTCGACCGGCGACTCGCTCATCAGCCGCGTCAGGTAGTCGTCGGGCTCGTAGCGCGCGACCGAGGTGCCGGCGAAAGCCGACTGCTTGAAGTCCCTGATGTTGCGGGTCACCAGCGCCACGCGCTCGCCGGGATAATCGTCCTGGGCCAGCGTCAGCGCCGCCGCCGCGACGTGCTGGTCGCCCTCGTGCACGCCGTCGAACCGGCCGATGAGCTTTTCGTAGCCGGGGACCTCCCAGTCGGGCACCGCGGTGCGCATCAGCGCCGCCACGCCGTCCATCAGGCGGCCGGGGTCGATGCCGCGCTTGCGGGCGAGATTGCGCACCCACTCGTCCTCGATCTCGCGCGTCCAGTGCAGGTGGATGATGTCGCGGCAGCGCAGCCACAGGAAGATGTCGCGCAGGCCGCCGAAGAAGATGTTGGCATCGGCGAGCACAGCGCGGGCAACGCCCGGCATGCCGGTCCCTGCCCCGCGCGCCGCCGGCTTCGCCATCATCGTCCGGGCTCCGGCGGCGTGCCGGGCTTCGCGTCGTAGAGGCGAAGCACCTCGGACGTCCGGACCAGTTCGGCCAGCGCCGCCTGCTGCCGCGCCCGCAATCCGTCCCGGCAGCGCAGGACGTCCGCCCTGAAGACGCTGGACGGTTGCCGGGCGCCATCCGCGGGGCCGTTCCGGTCCGGCGCCAGCAATTCGACGGCATGGCGCCGCAACACGAACAACAGCCGCGCCGCGTCGTCGAGCGTGATCCGGTCGTCGTTCCCCGATTCGATTCCGGCCGGCCCGGTTTGCCCCGGCACGGCAGCGCCTGCTGACGACATGTGTTTATCTCCGCGAATCCGACAGCATACCGATGCCGGCCAAGGACGGCGCGTCGGCGTCGACAGGACGTTTCGCGCCATCGGCCGCGGTCGCGGGTTCGTTCATGGCGTAAAGTACGGGGTCGCCGCCACTCGGCGAGACGATCATTCCGGCGCACTCCAGCGCCAACACGAACGACATCCCATGACAGCAAAGATCATCGACGGCAACGCGATCGCCCACCAGGTGCGGCAGGAATGGCGGCATCGCGTCGAATTCCTGGCCGCGCGCGGCGTGGTTCCCGGCCTCGCGGTCGTGATGGTGGGCGACGACCCGGCGTCGCACGTGTACGTCCGGCGCAAGACGAAGGCCTGCGAGGACGTCGGCATCCACTCCGTCAAGCACGTGTTCGCGGCCGATTCCTCCGAGGCCGACGTTGTCCGCCGGCTCGCGGTACTGAACGCGGACCCCGCGATCCACGGCATCCTCGTGCAGCTGCCGCTGCCGCCGGCGTTCAACACGCGCCGCGTCATCGAGGCGATCGCCGTGGAGAAGGACGTCGACGGCTTCAACCTCTACAACGTCGGCGCGCTGGTCGCCGACGACACGGTGTTCCCGCCCTGCACGCCGTTCGGCGTGGTCTGCCTGCTCGAGTACTCGGGCATCCCGATCACGGGCCAGAACGTGGTCGTGGTCGGCGCCAGCAACATCGTGGGCAAGCCGATGGCGATGATGCTGATGAAGCGCGAGGCAACCGTCAGCATCACCCACCTCAAGACCCGCGACCTCGCGCAGTTCACGATCCTCGCCGACATCCTGGTGGTAGCCGCGGGCAAGCCGAACCTGATCACGGCGCCGATGGTGCGCACCGGCGCCGTGGTGATCGACGTCGGCATCAACCGGCTGCCCGACGGGCGCCTCGTCGGCGACGTCGATTTCGACGCCGTGCGCAAGAAGGCGTCGTACATCACGCCCGTGCCGGGCGGCGTCGGACCGATGACCGTCACCATGCTGCTCGTCAACACGATCCAGGCCGCGGCGCGCGCGAATCGCATCGAGCTGCCGGAGTGAGGTCGCAAGGCGCGGACCGACGTCGGCCAGACAGGCCGCCCCCGGGTACTTGACTGCGTCGAGCGCCACGGCCGACCGGGCAACCGGGAAGGCGAGGAACGACAGGGTGCATCGGCGCGTTGCGGCGGCGAAGGGCAGCGGGCGCTCAGCCAGCCTCGCGCATCGACTGCGCCAGTTCCCCCCACCCGCGGGCCGCCAGGGTGTCGGCGGCGTTGAGTCGATCGCGCGCTTCCTTGTTCTGGCTGAGCTTCGCCTTGCCGGTCAGCGACGTGATCGCGATCTCGATGCCCACCACCTGGCGCAGCATGCCTTCGATGAAATCGGGCGCGGATTCGCCCATCTTCCAGGGTCGCGGTTCGGATCGCTCGTGGTGCCGCGTCAGGCGCGCGACGAGTCCGCGCACGAAGCGCTCGTCGTCACGCACCGTGAGCACGCCGTGCGCGTGCACGACCTCGTAGTTCCACGTCGGCACCTGGCGGTGCGCCTCGTGCTTGCTCGGGTACCAGTTGGGTGAAACGTAAGCCTCGGCGCCGCGAAAGATCACCATGACCGTCGTGCCCGACGGGCACCGCTGCCACAGCGTGTTGGCGCGGGCGACGTGAGCCGAGAGCGTGCCCAGAGGCCCCGCAGCGGGGTCGAGTTCGAACGGAACATGGTCGGCGTCCAGGCTCGCGGGGCCGCCGCTCACGAGCACACCGAGCGGGTGGTCGCGGATGATCCGGTGCAGGTCCTGCGGCTGGGTCAGGGCGAAGTGCGGCGGGATGTACATGATGGACAGCAGGGCCTCAGGTTGGCGTGGTGGCTATGCACTATCGGTCAAAACCGGCACAAACGGAAGGGCCGGTATTTGACCCTCCTTATGAGCCACGGGGTGCTGCTGGATCCGCGGGACGCCTTCGCGTTCGAGGATCCCGGCTACCTCATGGCGCGGCGCTGTTTCGAGGCCACGGGGGCCACGCTGCTCACCGTGCCGGTGGACGCGCACGGCCTCGATACCGCACGTTTGCCGCGGCACGACAGGGTACGCCTCGCCTATGTGACGCCGTCGCACCAGTTTCCGCTGGGTGGCGTGCTGTCCGTCGGCCGGCGCCAGGCGTTGCTGCGATGGGCAAGGCAGCACCGAGCCTGGATCATCGAGGACGACTATGACGGCGAGTTTCGCTATGGCCAGCGGCCGATCGACGCATTGCAGTCCATCGACAGCGACGGCCGCGTGATCTACGTCGGCACCTTTTCCAAGGCGCTCTCGCCGCAACTCCGCCTGGGCTACCTCGTGCTGCCGCCCGAGCTGGTGCCCGTGTTCCGGCAGGCCAAGCGGCTGACCGACCGTCATGCGCCAGTGCTGGAGCAGCGCGCGCTGGCTTCGCTGATCGACAACGGCGCCTACGAGCGTCACGTGCGGCGAATCCGGCGCGAAAACGAGCACCGGCGCACGGCACTGCTCGACGCCATCGCGGATCACCTGCCCCCGGATGCCCGCGTCGACGGCACGGCGGCCGGCCTGCACGTGGTGCTGTGGCTGCCGTTCCTCCAACAACGGGAAGAGGCGGTGCTGGTGGCCGCGGCGCGCGCCCGCGGCGTGGGCCTGTACCCCGTGTCGCCGCTGTTTGCCGGTCCGCGGGCGCGCACCCGACCCGGGCAGGCAGGGCTGATCCTCGGTTACGCCAGCCTGACGGTTGATCAGATCCGGGAGGGTGTGCGCGCGGTGGCTGCAGTGATCGCGACCTTGCCGGCAGCCGCCATGCGTCAACGCAGCCGCTAGCGCCGCCGCAGCCCTGGCTTCAAGCGCCAGCCGGCGGTGCCGCTACCGCAGTCGCGTGATGACGGCGCGGATCGGCTCCGCCGACACGCGGGTATCCCCGCGAAACGGCCGGTCCAGGATCAGGATCAGCGCCACGATGACGCCGAGCGCGCCGAAGTACCCGGAGAGCACGACGGCACGCCGCCAGTCGAGCGGCGCCCGCCCGGTCATCACGGCACCGATGGCGATCAGCAGCAGCGACACCACCCAGAAGGCCGCGGGCGCCGACGCGGTCGCCTGCTGCAGGCGCAGCTGGCGGTTGTTTTCGAGTTGCCCGACCGCCAGCCATACGCGGTCGATCTGCAGCGTGCGCCCGATCGCGGCGGCATCGGCGCGAATCAGGGCACGCAGTTCGTCGAGGCGCGCACCGGCGACCGGCGACAGCGCCGGGACGGGCGCCCCCAGCGTCAGCCATTCGTCGTCGATCACGGCTTGCGCGTACGCGATGAGCACCGCCTGTTCGAGGGTGGCCCGGGGGCCGGGCTCCAACTCCAGGTCGGCAGAGAACTGCCGGATCGCAAAGGCCTCGGCGATCACGCTGTCACCCGCCTTCCCGAAGTTGCTGCGCACGTCGGCGAGCGTCAGCGCCAGCAGGAAGACGATGAACGCGAAGATGCTCTTCTCGACGCTGTCGACGAGATCCGTGTAGTCGACGGCGAGGCGCCGCCCGAACAGCCGGAACGAGACCGCCGAGACCGCCATGCCCGCGAGCGCGAAGCACGTGAACATCGCGAGCACGATGTTGGCATCCGACGAGTGGGCAAGCAGCGTTTCGATCATGGCAGGGGACAGGTTGCGGGGATGCCGCCGCAGCCGCGGCCGGAGCCGCGACGACCGGCGCCGATCAACTCGGGGGCTCCTGCCATTGGATCAATGCAACGCGCATCGCAGGCTGATCCTGGTCAACATCGAGGCATTTCCCGCGCGGGAGCCACTGGTCCGGATCGGGGGCGTTGCCCCAGCGTTCCTCGCCCGCTCAGGTCGCCCTCGACGGCGAGCGGGGATAGAGACGCGCCGCAGCGGCACGCAATGCGGCCAGCATCGCCAATGCGCCAGGTGACAGCGGCCGGTCGCGGCGAGTGATGATACCGGCCTCACCCAGCCGCAGATCGAGGCTGATCGGCAGCCGCTTCAGCACTCCCGCCTCGCAATAGGGACGGACCACCTCGGACGGAAGCGCCGAGACCATCTCGCTCATCTGGAGCAGGCTGATGATCACCGGCAGGGATGCCGTCTCGACGACCTTCTTCGGAAGCTCCAGCCGCTCGCCGAGGAACAGGACATTGAGCCGCTCGCGCAGGACATTGCCGGGCGGCGGCAGCACCCAGGTATGGTCCACCAGATTCCCGAGGCCCAGTCCCCGCTTGCGCCCCATCGGATGATTGGCGCGCGCGTACATCGCATGCGGTTCCTCGCCGAATCCCTCAAAGCTCAGGTCGGCGAGTCCGTCAGGGCGATAGAGCCGGGCGACGACCATGTCGAATGTTCCGGCCAGCAGTTGCCGCACGAGGACCTCGCTGAAATCCATCTCGATGTTGACCAGCACGCCCGGATTCCGTGCCTTCAGCTCGGCAACCGCCATCGGCACCAGGCTCGTCGCGGAGGTCACGACAGTCCCGATCGACGCATGGCCGGTGAGCCCGGACTGCAGGTCGGCGATCTCCTCCTGTGCCTGCTGCAGCGCCATCAGCGCGTTTCGTGCGTGACGGACCAGTACCTCTCCGTACTGCGTGGGTTCCACGCCGCGCGCATGCCGAACGAACAGCGGCGCGCCGATGGTGTCCTCGAGTTCCGCGAGCAACTTCGACGCCGCCGGTTGCGTCATGTTGGCCGCCTCGGCAGCGCGCAGGATCGAACGCTGCGCAGAGAGGTGCAGCAGCAGCGTGAGTTGCCGTGTCTTCAGCCTCGAAGGAAGGCGCGCGGCGACCGCGGAATTCGGCATCGACTCTCCGGAATCTTGGCAGCATGTATAACGTAATCATATACCAAAGTACAATTAATTCATTTGTAAGGAATATTGTTGCGTCGTAGTCTCCTCGGCAACGCGGTCACGATCGGCGACACCCAGGGTGCCGCCGTGCGGAGGACCCGATACCCGGAGGCAGAACGCATGACATTCGACGTTGCAGAGCAGGTCCGGAATTCGCCCGCGCGTCTCGGGGCGATCGACGGCGGCGCGGCCGACGACATCACCGCTGAGGAATTCCGCGCACGCCTGGCGAATGTGCGGGCCGAAGTCGCCCGCGCCGGGCTCGTCGGCCTGGTCGCGTTCGGCGACTGCTGGCGCGGCGCCAACATCACCTACTTCACGGCGTTTCGTCCGCTTGACGGCGTGTCCGACATCGCCAACGCGGTGCTGCTGATCGATATCGACGGCGAGCCGCTGCTCTTCGTCTCCGACCAGTGCCTGATGTACGCCGCGAGCGCCACCACCTTCACGGTGGTGAGCTTCCGCGAGATGGGCGCGCGGCTGCGCAAGTTCGCGGACGCCCATCGGGCCGGCACCGTCGGTCTCGCCGGTCAGGCGTACATCCCGGCCGGCGTCCTGGCCCGGATCAAGGATGGGCTGGGCGACCTGGTACTGGAGGCAACGCCGCTGCTCGCGGAAATCAAGGCGGTCAAGAGCGATGCCGAGGTCCGCCTGATGCGCAAGGCAGCGGCGCTGACCGACTCGGCGATGGCCGCGATCCGCGACGCACTCGCCGATGGCAAGCCGCACTCGGAGCGCGAACTCGCCTGGCTCGCGGATCGAGCGATGCTTGCGGGCGGCGCCGACCGCACGGCGTTCGATTCGATGGTCCAGGCCGGACCGCGCTCCGCGTACAATCTCGCGCGGCCGACGGATCGCATCCTGCAGCCCGGCGACCTCGTGATGACCGACATCGGCGCGCGGTATCGGGGGTATGTTGCCGATGGCGGTCGCGGCTTCACTTACGGACCGGCCACCGCCGAGAAGATGGCGATCGTCGCCGCGGCGGCACGTGCGGTCGAGGCCGGGCTCGCCGCCGCGCGACCCGGCATCGCGGCCACGGAATTGAACGGCGTGATCCAGCAGGCGCTCGTGGAATCTGGCTACGAGCAGTATTCGAGCGAGGCCCGCGGCCACGGCACCGGCCACGGCACCGGGATGGATCCGGAGGAAGAGGCGCCGTGGATCGGTCCGGGCAACACGACCATCCTGCAGGAGAACATGGTCTTCACGCTGAAATCGACGATCACCGTGCCCGGTGTCGGCGGCCTGCGCACCGAGCGGATCGTCTGCCTGAAGGCGGGCGGCGTGGAAGCACTCGATCAGTTTCCGATGGAATTGCACTGGTAGTTACAGATCTCGCGGCACCGGCACCGGCGACCGCGCCCACCCCAAGGAGGTTGCACATGCGCATCAATGCTTTCGTTTCGAGGCTGGCGTCGCTCGCGGTCGGGGCGCTGTTCGCGGCCAGCACGTCGGTTGTCGCCCAGACCATCAAGTGGGACATGGCGGAGTCGTTTCCGGCAACCTCGCTGTCGGGCCAGGCCGCGGGCGACTTCGCGCGGCTGGTGCAGGAGAAATCCGCCGGCCGGATCGAGATCAACGTCCACTACAGCGGCTCGCTGGGGCTCGGCGAAAAGGACATTCTGACCGCGATCGAACAGGGAGTGGTGCCGCTGTCGTCGACGATCCTCGACAAGGTGCTCACGACGATGCCACTCGCGAGCGTCCAATTCATTCCATTCATGGCGGGCAGCATGAAGGATGGCCGCGCGATCTGGTACGCCGAGCGCCCGTTCATCGAGGCGAACCTCGGCAAGCTCGACCAGGTGCTGCTGTTCGAAAGCTTCGGCCTGCCCGTCGGCATGTGGTCGAAGAAGCCGGTTCAGGACGTGACGGCGCTGAAGACATTGAAGCTGCGCACCAACAACCCGAACACGACCAAGACGTTCCAGAACGCCGGCGCCTCGCCGACCTTCCTGTCCTGGGGCGACGTTCCGGCGGCGCTGTCCACCGGCGTGATCGACTCCGTGATCACCTCCTGCGAAAGCGGTGTCTCGGCCCGTTTCTACGAGCAGATGAAGTACTACACGCGGCTCGACATCGAGATCGGCGTCTTCATGGTTCACATGCACAAGCCCACCCTGGACAAGCTGCCGCCGGACCTGAAGCGCGCCGTGCTGGAGGCCGCCGCCGAAGCGCGCGCCCGCGCGCTGATCCGCACGATGGCGCGGCTCGACGAGAATACAAAGACAATGAAGGCCAACGGCGTGATCGTCGTCGACGCGCTGCAGCCCGAGTTCCGCGGACAGTTGATCAAGGCAGGCAGCTTCCTCATGGATGACTGGAAGAAGAAAGTCGGGCCGGATACGTCGGCGAAGATCCTCGCCGCATTCGAACAGGAAAAGAAACAGGTCAACTGAGGCGACAATGCGTGCGGCGCGGGACGGGCCTCATGCCCTGCCGCGTCGCGACGACGGCGTCTGCGACGCTTTCCGCCGGGTGGCGGAAAGCGCCAGGCGCCGCGACCACGGAGGAATCATGCTCGAACGGATTGCCGCGGCGATCGCCCGAATCTCGGCAGCGCTGGCCGGCGTCGTGCTGGTCGCGATGGCAGGCTTCACGGTCGTCGAGATCGCGCGCCGTTCGGTGCTGGGCTCAGGCTCGAACGTGCTGGTCGAATTCGTCGGCTACGGCCTCGCGACGATGACATTTCTCGGTGCCGCACAGGCGATGCGGGAAGGCGGGATGATCCGCGTCAACGTCATCCTGCATTTCGTCCCGCCGCGCGTCCGGCGGGTGCTCGACGCTTTCTGCCTGCTGTGCGGCATTGCCGTCATCGGCCTTGCCGCGCGTTTCGTCTGGCTCGACATCCTGCGCAGCTACACCCGCGGGTATGAGACCGACAGCCTGGTGCCCGTGCCGCTGTGGCTGCCGCCGCTGGGGATGCTCATAGGCATGACGATCTTCCTGCTCGACATGGTTCTGCAGATGGCACTGGTGGTCGTCCGCGGCCGGCGATTGGCCGACGAATCGCCGGAAGCGCTCTGACGAGCCCGCGATGGAAAGCGCCTTCGTCACCTCCCTGCTGATCGTCGCGAGCCTGCTGCTGCTCCTGGCATCCGGCGTCTGGATCTTCGCCTCGATGCTGGTCATCAGCATCGGCGGCCTGTTCATCCTCAACGACTACTCGTTCCTGCGCATCGGCGCGCTGATGACTTCGGTGCAGTGGCGCGCGATGACGAGCTTCGAGCTCGCGGCGCTGCCGTTGTTCGTCCTGATGGGCGAGATCCTCTTCCGGACGCGCTTGTCGGAGCAGATTTTCCTCGGCCTGGCACCCTGGCTGGGCTGGCTGCCCGGGCGGCTGCTGCATGTGGTTATCGTCGCCTGCGGCGCGTTCGGCGCCGTCTGCGGCTCGTCGACCGCGACCTGCGCGACGATCTCCAAGATCGCGTTGCCGGAACTGAAGCGGCGAGGCTATGACGAAGGACTCTCGATCGGCGCACTGTGCGCGGGCGGAACGCTCGGCATCCTGATCCCGCCGTCGGTGATCATGGTCATCTACGCGGTGGCTGCCGAGGTCTCGCTGATCAAGCTGTTCATCGCGGGCATCCTGCCCGGCATCGCGCTGATGCTGCTGTTCTCGGGGTTCATTGTCGTCTGGTCGCTGCTGAATCCCTCGAAGGTGCCCGATGGCAGCATCGACATGCCGTTCTCCGAGCGCTTCCGGGCACTCGCCCACCTCGGTCCGGTCATTGCGCTGATGACGTTCATCTTCGGCGCGCTGTTCGCTGGCTGGGTCACGGCCACCGAGTGCGCCGCATGGGGTGTCCTCGGCGCGATCCTGGTCGCCATTCACTCGGGCACGTTCAACTGGGCGTCGTTCAAGGAGAGCGTCCGCGCGGCAGTGCGCACCAGCGTCATGATCATCATCCTCGTGGCCGCCGCCGGGGTGATGTCGTCGTTCATGGCCGTCGCCGGCATTCCCAAGGCCGTCGCGGGGGCCATCGGCGCGCTGCAACTTGCCCCGCTTGCCCTCATTGCGCTGCTCGTCGTGGTCTATACCGTGCTCGGCATGTTCCTGGACGGGGTCTCCATGGTTCTGCTGACGCTGCCCGTCGCGCTGCCGATGGTCACTGGAGCGGGGTTCGATCCGATCTGGTTCGGCGTGTTCCTCGTCGTCGTCATCGAGATGGGCGCGATCTCGCCACCGGTCGGGTTCAACCTGTTCGTGCTGCAGAACATGACCGGCCGAAACGTGTTCACGCTGGGCTGGATGTCGCTGCCGTTCTTCCTGCTCATGATCCTGCTGATCGCGATCATCGCGGTATGGCCGCAACTCGTCATGGTGCTGCCCGGCCTCTATTCGAATTGAACGCAACCCGGGGCCGACGGCATCCACGCCGTCCCGGCAGGCGCAAAGGCGATCCCGCACGCCGGTGGAATAACTGTTGCGCGGGCCTGTTCTCCCAATCGGCTTGCGCCGGCGCCCGGTTTCCGTTTCAATGGCGGCCGCGCACCTAGCTTGGCTTCGTCGCCTCCCGGCAGTCCGCGGGAAAACACCCTCTCACCCACGCATCCTGTTGCAATCCAAGGAGTTACCCATGCAGAACATCATGAAATGCGGACTGGGATTCGCGCTCGCCGCGACCGTCGCCACGACGGTATTCGCGCAGGTTCCCGCCGACCGCGCCATCAAGTACCGGCAGGCCGCCTTCACCGTGATGGCCTGGAACATGGGCCCCATGGCCGCAATGGTCAAGGGCGAAAAGCCCTACGACAAGGACGAGTTCCTGAAACGCGCGATGAACGTCGAGCACGCGGCGACCACCCCGTGGGAAGGCTTCGGCCCGGGCACCGACGCCGGCGCGCCGACCAAGGCGAAGCCGGAAATCTGGAAGGATGCGGCGAAGTTCAAGCAGTACCAGGACGCGCTGCAGGCCGAAACGGTCAAGCTGGTCGCCGCGGCGAAAGTCGGCACGCTCGACGCCGTCAAGGGCCCGTTCGGCGCCGTCGGCAAGGCCTGCGGCACCTGCCACGACGATTTCCGCGCCAAGTAATCACCGCGCCGGCTCCGGCCGTCGCCCGAAAAGCCAGGCCGAAGCCTGGCTTTTTTCGTTTCCGGCACCGGCGGCGGCCGGGCCTCGCCCGCGTCGCCGGTCAGGGCTTCCTGACGATCCACCAGACGGCGAGCGCGGCCAGCGCCAGCAGCACCAACGCGCGCAGGGTGCGCGTCGGCCCCGCCGCCGCCTTCGCGTGCTCGACGGGCAGCACCTTCCGGCCGCGGACCATCGCCCGGACCAGGTTTTCCTTGAACACGACGAGGTGGAACAGGACGGCGCCGATGTGCGTCGCCACCAGCGCCGCCAGCAGCCAGATGTTGAGCCGATGAAATGACGTGATGGCGTCCGACCGCTCCTTGGTGACGAGGCGCACCAGCGGCCCGTCGGTGGCGATGTCGTCGTTGGCGAAGAGCCCGGACGCCGCCTGCGCGAGCAGCACCAGCAGCAGCGCGATCACCGACCAGCCGCCGGCGGGGTTGTGCCCGACGTAAACCTCGTGCCGACGCGTGAGCACCGACCGCGCGTAAGCCAGCACGGTGCGCGGATGGCGGACAAAGCCGGAGAACCGCGCGTGCCGGTTGCCGGCGAAGCCCCACAGGATGCGGAACAGCACCAGCGCCAGGATCGCCTGGCCCGCGCGCATGTGCCACTCCATCGCGTTGCCGCCGATCTTCACCGTGACGACCGCCGCGACGATCAGCGCCACCAGCGCCCAGTGGAAAGCGCGTACCGGCCAGTCCCAGACGGCGACCGGAATCGTCGGAACGGCCCCGCCTTGGCCGGCGGATGCCGCTATGTTGTCAGTCATCGTGTGACGCTCCAGGGCAAAGTCCGCAATATAGCGAACGCGACGCCTTTCGGACAGGCCGGCCGGCCCTCGCGTGACGCCGCCAGCCGCCGCGCAGGACGGGCGAATGCTACGCTCGGCACCGTTTCCACCCCGCCGAAGCACCCCTCGCACCTTGCTCGCACCGAGAATCCGTTACGTCGAAATCGTAGCCCGCCATCCCGAGCTGCGCGATGCGTCCCGCCGCGTCCTGGAAATCGACGGCGGCGCGACGGGGCTCGCGGGTTACCTGCAACGCGCTGTCACCTGCGTCGACACGGCGGCTGCACAGCCCCCGGCCGTCGGGCGCGCGCCGGTCGTGGCCGCGGCGACCCGGCTGCCCTTCGCCGCCGCCGCCTTCGATGACGCGGTCTGGGCCGACGGGCTGCAGAGCCTGCCGTCTGCGAGCCGCGCGCCGGCGATTGCCGAGCTGATCCGCGTTGCCGGCCGGCGCGCGATCATCGCGCTGGCGGCCGGCGTCTTCGCGAAGTCGGCCGAGGCCGCTTGGGCGGAGGACCTCGCCCGTTCGCGGGCCGCGATTCCCGCCCCCTTGCAGGCGGCCCTGCGCCACGGCATTCCCGCCTTCGCCGACTCTCGCCGGGCGAGCGCGAGGGCGTCTGCAGCTCGCTGTTCGCCCTATGACCGGGCGGCGGCGGGCACGAGCCGCAGGGTTGGCTGGCGGCGCGGCACGATTCATGCTAACGTCATAGGGTGTGGTTGCGGCGCAGGACATGCCGGCACGACGCCGAACCGGCGCCACGACCGTTGTACCCACCCAAGGAGGCGCCCCCGCGCCGCGACCGGAATGTACCCGATGCCCGTCCATCCCCTCCGGCTCCTGCGCCGCCTGGCGACGCTGGGGCTGGCAGCCGCATGCCTGTGCGCCGGCCAGGCCACGGCCACCACGGTGCTGCCGCTCGACCTCGACCAGATCGTCGCCGGTGCCGCCGAGATCGTCCATGTCCGCTGCCTCGCCAACGAGTCGGTGCCCGACACGACCGTCGGCGTCGCCACGCTCTCCACGTTCGTCGTCCTCGACCGCGCCAAGGGCAATGCGAACTCGACGCTGACGATCCGGCAGGCGGGCGGGGCGCTCGGCGGCGTCGTCGTCAATTACCGGGTGCCCAAGTTCACGCCGGGCGAGGAATACGTGCTGTTCATGCCGGTACCGTCCCGCGCCGGCCTTGCGTCCCCGGTGGGTCTGGCGCAGGGCGCGTTCAGCGTGCGCGCGAGCGCTGCGGGCAAGGATGTCGGCAACGGTCGCGACTTCGCCGAGCTCCTGCCCGGCAGCCGCGCCCCGGGCATCGCCGCGCCCGCCGCAGGGCCGGCCGCGAACAACCGAATGGCGCTGGGCGAATTCATGACGCTCGTCCGCGCCAGGGCGGGGAGCCGCTGATGTCGTCGGCGCGCCGGGCCCGCGCGTTCCGCGTGTGCGCCCGCATCGTGGCCGCGACGGCGTTCGCGCTGGCTGCCGGCCTGCCGGCACTTGCCGGCGGCCCGCTCGACGTCGTCAACCAGCAGCCGGTCGTCTACGCCAACGGCGGCACGTCGCTGACGCTCAATGTCGACCAGGGACCGCTCGGCAGCCGTACGAATGCGCAGGCGCGGGCGCTCATGCAGGCGGCGATCGGCCTGTGGAACGGCGTCGGCACCTCGACGCTGCGGCTCGCCATCGGCACGCCGCTCCCGGTCGACTACACGTCCACCAACTACACGACGGTCCACGACAACTACACGGACGGCGTCAACCCGGTCATTTTCGATACCGACGGCTCGATCACCGACCTCATCTTCGGCGCGGGCGCCAAGGCGAGCGTCCTCGGGTTCGCCGGATCGGCGTACTGGAACACGGGCCCGTCCGCCGGCAACTACATCGAAGGCGAGGCGGTGCTCAACGGCTCGATCAGCATTCCGGACGCGACGTGGACGGTTGTCTTCGCCCACGAGATCGGCCACTACTTCGGACTCGATCACGCGCAGCTCGACAGCTCGCAGGGGCTCGCCTCCGGCAACTACGTGCTGATGTATCCGATCGCCTACCGGTCGCTGCTGTCGCTGCACGAGGACGACGCCGCCGCCGTGACGGCGCTGTACCCCGCGGCGAGCGCGGCCACCGCCTACGGGCAGATTTCCGGCACGTTCACGACCGCCGGCGGAACGCCGATCCTCGGCGCCAACATCTGGGCGAAGGAAAGCACGACACTCAAGGTGTACAGCGTCGTTTCGGACTACCTGATGCAGGGCACCGGCTATTTCCGGCTCTACCTCCCGCCGGGCATCTATACGCTGCATGCCGAGTCGATCGATGCGCGCTTCACCAGCGGGTCAGGCGTCGGCCCCTACTCGGGCACGAGCGCCGGCCTCTCGTTCCAGGCGCCGCACCCGATCACGCCGGTGGCGCTGGGGGCAAGCCAGCCACAAGCGGTCACCATCGTCGCCGGCTGCGCGGCGACCGCGACGTTCCGGCTGGACGGCACCGGCGGCGTCGGCGGCAACTGCTCGCAGCCAAGCCCGGCGGCGACCACGACGGCGCTGGCGTCGTCGGCAAACCCGGCCCTCGCCGGCGCCACAGTCCTGCTGACGGCCACGGTCACCGGCAACGCGCCGACCGGTACGGTGCGATTCGCCGAGGGCGCGACGGCGCTTGCCGGCTGCGCGACGGTCGCGCTTGCCGGCAGCGGCAACGTCCATACCGCCACCTGCTCCACCGGCAGCCTCGCGGCCGGCCCGCACAACCTCGTCGCGACCTATGGCGGCGACGCGGGCAACCTCGCGTCTGGCAGCACCACGCTGGCGCAGGCGATCAACACCACGCCGGCACCGGCGCTCACCGGCGCGGTTTCGCGCAAGGTTCACGGCGCCGCCGGGACCTTCGACCTGCCGTTGTCGCTGGCCTCCGGCAATCCGACCACGGAACCGCG
The DNA here is from genome assembly GCA_943331295.2 of Bordetella parapertussis. Classification (GTDB taxonomy): domain Bacteria; phylum Pseudomonadota; class Gammaproteobacteria; order Burkholderiales; family Casimicrobiaceae; genus CAIWHR01. Next base: position 70,009 of record CALQLA020000001.1, read on the forward strand.
AATCTCGCCGACGGTAACGGTCGTGGTCACGTTCGACCAGCCGGTTGCCAGCGCCGCCGTCGCACTGACCGAGGGCAGCGCGACGCTCGGCGGGGTCGTGGCGGCGGGAAACACCGCGACCGTGACGCTCTCCAACGTGGCCAACGCCCAGTACCTGACGATTGGCCTGATCAACGTCACGGGCACGAGCGGAAACAGCGGCGGCACCGGCAGCGTGCGCATCGGCTTCCTGGGCGGCGACATCAACGGCAACCGGAGCGTCACGCTGTCCGACCTGATGGCGGTCAACGGGATGCTCTCGCAGGACGTCGCGGCATCGAACTACCGGATGGATGTCAACGCGAGCGGCACGATTTCACTCGCGGACAAGCTCGGCGTCGCGACCAACCTCACGCTCACGTTGCCGGCGCCATGAGACGAATAGATTGCAATAACAATGCTTTAAATCGTATAATTGATCTGAATTAAGAAGTCGCAGCCTGCGCAGTCAACGCCCGGGTGGGCATCGACGTTAGACGGGCGTATGCTGCACTGCAACACACAAGCTCAGCCTGGAGTCATCCGATGAATGCACATCCCTATCCGGGGTTGGGCGGGGTCGGTGGCGCCGCCCCTTATCCCTGGGACGCGCTGATCGCTGCAATAGCACACCCCGTCTTTCGCCTCCCGCCAGACCCCCCCGCCTATCCCGGGCCCGCGACGCGGGCCACGGCCGCGTGGCAGGCCAACGCCGCGATCACCCAGCAGATCGTCGCGACGCATGCGTGGGCCGACCTTGCCCGCGAGCAGGCGCAGGCGCTGGCTGATGCCGGCGCGCGCAGCCTGCCCGGCGGCCCGTTGCGCGATGCCGTCCTCGCCACCGCCCGCTTTCAGGTGGCTTGGGCCGACACCCTGGCCGATGTCGCCAACCGTTTCGGCCAACGCTACGGGCACCTCGCGTTCGCGTTTCCGCCCGATGCCGGCGGCGCGGCCCGTTCCGAAGCACTTCCTCAACCCCTGCAATAGACGGATTCGAATCATGCTTCTCTTCAATCTCCTCGCCAACGCCCTGATATCGCTGGAAAACCGCGTCGAGCACGCGCAGCAGCACGAGCACGACGCCTACCTTGCGGCCGCCACCGACTGCGCCGACCTCGAGTGCCGCATCCGCGCCGCCGACCGCGCGGCGCCCTGGATTCCGCATTATGGTTGACCCCGTTCGGGCCGCCCCGGCGTTCATAGCCAGACGCCGCGCCGGTGCCGCCCTTCGACGGATCTGACGCGCCGGCATAGGCCGCCTGCGGCCGACCCGGCGCGGATGCCGACCGACCGGACGCGCCGGCGCCCTTATACTGTGCGCTGTTCCCCTGCGTCGAGGCCTGCCATGCCGTCCCGTTTCTGGTTCCTGCTGCTGCTGTTGTCGCTGCCCTTCGCCGCCTTGGCGCAGACGAGCCAGCAGCCGTTCTTCAACGTCGTCGCACTCGAAGCAAGCGCCACTGCCGACGTCCCGACCGACACCCTGACGATCACGCTGTTCACCGAGGAACAGGGGCCGGACCCGGCCGAGTTGTCCACGCGGATCAATGCCCGGCTCGAGCAGGCGCTGGCGAAGGCCAAGGGGGATGCCGCGGTGCAGACCCGTTCGGGCAACTACCAGACCAACCCGGTCTACGACCGCGCCAACCAGATCAACGGATGGCGGATTCGTGCCGAACTGACGATGGAAAGCCGCGACTTCAAGGCTGCCAGCGCGCTCGCGGGGCGGTTGCAGCCCGCGATGAAGCTTTCGCAGATGATCTTTTCGCTGTCACGCGGCGCGCGCGAGAAGGCCGAAGCCGCGCTGCTGACCGAGGCCCTGACCAAGTACCAGGAAAAGGCCGGCGTGATCGCGAAGACATTGGGCTTCCCCGGCTTCACGCTCGGCCAGGTGGCCGTCCGCAGCGACGGGCCGGGGGTGTCGCCGGTCGCGTTCCGCGGTGCGCCGATGGCGATGGCGATGGCTGACGCCTCGCCGGCGCCACCGGTTCCGGCCGAAGGCGGCAAGAACGCCGTCACGGTCACGGTGTCCGGCACCGTCGTGCTCGGGCCCGGCCGCTAGCCCGGCGTCGGCCCAGCCCACCCCGACCGGAGCCGACATGGCGACGCCACCCGCCGCGGCCCTCGACGAAGCGTTGCGCCTGCATCGCGCGGGCCGCCTGCGCGACGCGGCCCTGTGCTACCGCGCGATCCTCGCCGAGCATCCCGCCAATCCGGACGCGCTGCACTACGCCGGGGTGGTGATGTACCAGTCGGGCGACCCGTCCGGCGCCGTCGACCTCATCCGGCAATCGATCGCCGCCGATCCGGGGCCGGCCGAGCCCTGGTCCAATCTCGCGCAGGCGCTCGAGGCGGTGAACCGCCCGGAGGCGGCGGTCAATGCGCTCAAGGAGGCGGCCCGCCGTGCGCCGCATGAGCCGGCGATCTGGAGCAACCTGGCGGCGGCGGAGCTGGCGCTGGGCCGGCACGCGGAGGCCGAGGCGTCCGCGCGCCGCGCGATCGCCGCCGATCCGAGATACGCGCATGGCTGGCACAACCTCGCATTGGTGCTGCAGCCGCAGGGACGGGTGCTCGAGGCGCTCGATGCCGTCAATCGCGCCGCGGCGCTCGCCCCGGACGAATTCGCCGTGGTCGGCTGCCGCGCGCAGTTGCAGGAAGACCTCGGCCAGTACCCGGCGGCGAAGAAGACGCTCGACGGCGCGCTGGCCCGCTGGCCGACGCTGGCGCCGCTGCACAGCCAGGCCGGCCACCTGGCCGAACGGATGGGCGACCTGCCTGCCGCCGTGAAGGCCTATGGCAACGCCGTCCGGCTCGCGGCGGACGACGGCGGGTCGCTGTCGCAGCTCCTGTTCCTGAAAAAGCGCCTGTGCGACTGGCTGGACCTCGCGCCGCTGCAGGCGCGGTTTCGCGCCGGCGTGGACGCCGGCATCGGCTGGCTCACGCCGTTTTCGCTGCTGAGCGACCCGTCCAGCCGCGCGCTGCAGCGCAGGTGCGCGACGCTGTGGAGCGCGCGGTTCACCCCGGCCGAAGCGCCGCCTGCGCCGCGAGCGTTCGCGAGCGGCAGCCGGCTGCGGGTCGGCTACGTGTCGGCCGACTTCTACGACCATCCGACGGCGGTGCTGGTCGCCGGCCTGCTGGAGCAGCACGATCGCAGCCGGGTCGAGATCGTCGGTTATTCCACCGGTCCGGACGACGGCAGTGCGCTGCGCGCCCGGGTGGCGGCTGCGTGCGACCGGTTTGTCGACGCCGGCGGGTGGAGCCCGGAACAGCTCGCGCAGCGGATTCGCAGCGACGCCGTCGACATCCTCGTCGACCTCAAGGGCCACACCGAGGGCGCGCCGACGGCGGCGCTCGCGCTGCGACCGGCGGCCGTGCAGGTCCACTTCCTCGGCTATCCCGGCACGTCGGGCAGCCCCGCCATCGACTACCTGATCGGCGACGCGGACGTGACCCCGTTCGCCGACGCGGCCGACTACGCCGAGACGCTGGTCCAGCTGCCCGGCAGCTACCAGGTCAACGACCGCAGCCGCGCGCCCGCCGCGGCCCCCTCGCGCGCGGAACTTGGCCTGCCCGACGGCGCGGTGGTGCTGTGCTGCTTCAACGCCGCATGGAAGCTCAACCCCGACGTCGCCGATGCCTGGGCGGAGATTCTGCGCGCGCAGCCGGACGCGGTGCTGTGGCTCCTCGCGGGCGGCGACGACGATCCCGCCGCGGCCAACCTGCGGCGCGAATTCGCGGCCCGCGGCATCGACGGCGCCCGCCTGGTCTTCGCGACGCGCCGCCCGCAACCCGAATACCTCGCGCTCTACGCGCACGCCGACCTGTTCCTCGACACGTGGCCGTACAACGCCCACACGACGGCCAGCGACGCGCTGTGGATGGGTTGCCCGGTCGTGACCTGGCGCGGCGAGACGTTCGCCGGCCGTGTCGGCGCGAGCCTGCTGCGCGCCGTCGGCCTGCCGGAACTGGTCGCCCCGGACCGCGCCGGGTATGTCGCGCTGGCGAGCGGCCTTGCGGCGGACGCCGGGCGCCGGCAGGCCTGTCGGTCGCGATTGCTGGACGCCGGCCGGGCGAGCCCGCTGTTCGACGTCGCGAAGTCGGCGCGCGCACTCGAGGCTGCCTACGACGACATGGCCCGGCAGTACCGCGCGGGGACGCGCGCGCCGATCCGGATCGAGGACGCCGGCGACCGCAGCGCCTGACGTCGCCTCGCCGCCCGCCGCAACCTCCCACGGCACGGGACGCTGTCGATCCCGCCTGCCATGTCGATCCGGCAGGGTTCAGTCGCGCAGGAAGGCGACCGCCTCGTCGACCCGGCCGACACCGATAATCTTAACTCCGTCAATGGCTTGCTTTGGCTTGTTCGCGTTGGGTATGAGGAAATTCCGGAAGCCCAGCTTGGCCGCTTCCTTGATCCGCTCCTGCCCTCGCTGCACCGGCCGGATCTCGCCGGCCAGCCCGACTTCGCCGAACACCAGCGTCTTGGGCGGCAGCGGCAGGTTGCGCAGCGACGATTGCACGGCGAGCAGGATCGCGAGGTCGGCGGCCGGCTCGTTGATCCTGACGCCACCCACCGCGTTGACGAAGACGTCGTAGCCGGCCGTCTGCACGCCGCCGTGCCGGTGCAGCACGGCGAGCAGCAGCGCGAGCCGCTGCGGGTCGAGGCCGACCGACAGCCGCTTCGGCATCGCGCCCTGCACCGGGTCCACCAGCGCCTGGATCTCGACCAGCAGCGGCCGGGTGCCCTCCAGCGTGGCGACGATCGCGGAGCCAGGCACCGACTCCGCGTGCTGCGACAGGAACAGCGCCGACGGGTTGGTGACGCCCTTCAGGCCCTTCTCGGTCATCGCGAACACGCCGAGCTCGTTGGCGGCACCGAACCGGTTCTTGATCGCCCGGACGAGGCGGAAGCTGGAGTGCGTATCGCCCTCGAAGTAGAGCACCGTGTCGACGATGTGTTCCAGCACGCGCGGGCCGGCGATCGCGCCGTCCTTCGTCACGTGGCCGACGAGGATCACGACGACGCCCTGCTCCTTCGCCATCCGCGTCAGCTGCGCCGCGCATTCGCGCACCTGGGCGACACTCCCGGGCGCGGAGGTCAGCGCCTCGGTGTATGCGGTCTGGATCGAGTCGACGACGACCACTTCGGGCGCTTCGGCGCCGACGGTCGCGAGGATCGCCTCGAGCTGCACTTCGGCCAGGATCGACACCGGCGCGTTGATGAGTCCCAGTCGCTGGGCGCGCAGCGCCACCTGCTCGACCGATTCCTCGCCGGTGACGTAGAGCGCCTTCCTCGCGGCGCCGATCGCGGCCATCGCCTGCAGCAGCAGCGTCGACTTGCCGATGCCCGGATCGCCGCCCAGGAGGATTACCCCGCCCGGGACGAGCCCGCCGCCGAGCACGCGGTCGAACTCCTCGACCCCGGTCGGGAAGCGCGGGCTCGCGCGGGGATCGATCGATCCCAGCGTGCGCACCGGCGACGACTTGCCGGCCACGCTGCGAAAGCGCGTCGCCGGCGGCGCCGCCACCGTTTCGACCAGCGTGTTCCAGACGCCGCACTGCGGGCACTGGCCCTGCCACTTGGGGCTCATGCCCCCGCATTCAGTGCAGCTGTAGACCGTCTTCGCCTTGGCCATGTCAGCGCCCGCCCGGTCGACCGCAGGACGCTGGCCTGCCTCGCCTGGATTCCGAAGGCCGCGAAATCGTCGCCCGGGTTTCGCTCACGCTCAACCCGGGCTGCGCGGGACGCGGGCGGCTGCGCCCGCCGTCATGCCAGCTCTTCCGGCGTGACGACGGCGGTGCCGAGCTTGCCGACAACGACGCTGGCAGCCTCGTTGGCGATGCGCGTGGCCACCGCCAGCGGCGCGCCGGCGCCGATCAGCACGCCCATCGTCGCGATGACGGTGTCGCCGGCGCCGGACACGTCGTAGACCTCGCGCGCATGCGCCGGAAAATGCTGCGCCGCGCCGGGGGTGTACAGCGACATCCCCTCCTCGGACCGCGTGACCAGCAGCGCGTCGATCCGCAGCCTGGCCCGCAACGCCTCGGCCTTCGCCGTCATCCCGGCTTCGTCCGCCCAGCGGCCGGCGACCTGCCGGAATTCGCCGCGGTTGGGCGTGATCAGCGTGGCGCCGGCGTAGCGTGCCCAGTCGTCGCCCTTGGGATCGACCAGCACCGGCTTGCCCGCCGCGCGCGCGGCCTCGATCATCGTCGCGATGTGCGCGAGGCTGCCCTTGCCGTAGTCGGACAGGATCACGACGTCGCAGCCGGGGAGCAGCCGGTCGAAGTCGGCGAGCTTGGTCGCCAGCACCTCGACCGACGGCGCGGTCTCGAAATCGATGCGCAGCAGCTGCTGCTGGCGGCTGATCACGCGCAGCTTGACCGTCGTCGGCAGCGTCCGGTCGCGGTGGAACGATGTCGCGATGCCATCGGCCTCGAGCAGCCGCTCCAGCGTGGTGCCGGCCTCGTCGTCGCCCGTCACCGAAAGGAGCGTGACCGGCGCGCCCAGCGCCGCGGCGTTGCGGGCCACGTTCGCGGCCCCGCCCGGCCGCTCGTCGGTGCGCAGCACCCGCACCACGGGCACCGGCGCCTCGGGCGAGATCCGGTCGACGTCGCCGAACCAGTAGCGGTCGAGCATCACGTCGCCCACGACCAGGAGCCGGGTACGGGCGACCTGCGCGCGAAAATCGGCGAAGCGCGGCGATGGGGAGGAAGGCGGGGTCATGGCGGGCAGCCGGGCCGGCGGCTAGCGGCGGCCGATGCCGAAGTACTCGAGGCCCGCCGCGCGAACCTGCGCCGGATCGTAGAGGTTGCGGCCGTCGAAGACCAGCGGCGACTTCAGCTGGGCGCGGATCGCGTCGAAATCGGGGCTGCGAAACTCCTTCCACTCGGTCACGACCACCAGGGCGTCGGCCCCCGCGAGCGCGGCCATCGGCGAACTCGCGTAGGCGACGTGCGGCGCCGCGCCGAAGACGCGCTTCGCCTCGGTCATCGCGACGGGATCGTAGGCCACGACGCGCGCGCCGCGCGCGGCAAGCGCGGCGACGATCTCGAGGGCCGGCGCCTCGCGCATGTCGTCGGTGTTCGGCTTGAACGCCAGCCCCCACAGCGCGAACGTGCGGCCGGCGAGATTCTCGCCCATGCGGGCGACGATCTTCTCGACCAGCCGCAGCTTCTGCGCCTCGTTGACGGCCTCGACCGCGTCGAGGATGCGCAGCGGCCGGCCGAGCTCGGTCGCCGTGTGCTGCAGCGCCTTGACGTCCTTGGGGAAGCAGGAGCCGCCGTAGCCGACGCCGGGGTACAGGAAGTAGTAGCCGATGCGGGAATCGGAGCCGATGCCCTGCCGCACGTGCTCGATGTCGGCGCCGAGGCCGTCGGCCAGGTTGGCGAGCTCGTTCATGAACGAGATCCGCGTCGCGAGCATCGCGTTGGCGGCGTACTTGGTGAGCTCGGCCGAGCGGACGTCCATCACCAGCAGCCGCTCGTGGTTGCGTTGGAACGGCGCGTACACGGCGCGCATCGCGGTGATCGCGCGCTCGTCGCTGGCGCCGATCACGACGCGGTCGGGGCGCATGAAGTCCTCGACGGCGGCGCCTTCCTTCAGGACCTCCGGGTTGGACACGACGGCGAACCCCAGGTCCGAGCCACGCGCGGCGAGCTCCGCGGCGATCGTCTCCCGCACCCGGTCGGCCGTGCCCACGGGCACCGTGGACTTGTCGACGACGATCTTGTACTCGGTCATGCGGGAGCCGATGTTGCGCGCCGCCGCGAGCACGTACTGCATGTCCGCGGACCCATCCTCGTCGGGCGGCGTGCCGACGGCGATGAACTGCAGCGTGCCGTGGGCGACCGCGGCGTCGATGTCGGTGGTGAAGCGCAGCCGGCCGGCGGCGACGTTGCGCCGGATCATCGCCTCGAGGCCGGGCTCGTGGATCGGGACGCCGCCCGCGTTGAGGATGTCGATCTTGCGCGCGTCGACGTCGAGGCAGAGGACGTCGTTGCCGACTTCGGCGAAACAGGCGCCGGTCACGAGACCGACGTAGCCGGTCCCGATCATCGTGATTCTCACGTGCGTGCTCCAAGGGATGCGTTGATCGCCGACAGCGCGGCGAGCGGATCGGCGGCCTGCGTGATCGGACGGCCTATCACCAGGTAGTCGGCGCCGTTGGCGACGGCAGCCTCGGGCGTGATGATCCGCGTCTGGTCGTCCTTGCCGCTGCCGGCCGGCCGGATGCCCGGCGTGACCAGCTTGAAGGCCGCCGGCAGCGCCGCGCGCAGCGCCGGCGCCTCGACCGCCGAGCAGACCACGCCATCCAGCCCTGCCTCGGCCGTGAGCCGGGCGAGGCGCAGCGCCTGGTCGGCGGCGGGAACGTGGATGCCGGTCGCGGGCAGGTCGGCGTCCGCAAGGCTCGTGAGGACGGTGACGGCGATCAGCAGCGGGCACGGGGCGTCGCGCTCCAGCGCCGCGGCGACCACGGCGTCGCGGGCGGCTTCCATCATCGCGCGCCCGCCGGCGGCGTGGACGTTGAGCATCCAGACACCCAGGCGGGTCGCCGCGGCGCAGGCCTGGGCGACGGTATTGGGAATGTCGTGGAACTTGAGGTCGAGGAAGACCCGGAAGCCGCGCGCAATCATCCAGCGTACCGGCTCCGGCCCGGCGACGACGAACATCTCCTTGCCCACCTTGAGCGCGCACGAGGCGGGATCGAGGCGGTCCGCCAGCGCCAGCGCGTGCATCGGGTTGGCGAAATCGAGGGCGACGATGATGCGGGGATCGGGAGGATTCACGGTGAGGGCTCGGGCGCGTTCGGCGCGGTCTTGAGGGTCAGGCATACCCGTCGGGCGTCTCCGTCCGCCGGGGCGAATAGGTTTCCCACTTGCCGCAGCCCGGGCAACGCCAGTAGTACTGCTTGGCCCGGAATCCGCAGTGGTCGCACTTGTACATGCCGAGCCGCTTGATGTGCTGGCCGACCAGCTGCTTGACGAGCTCGAGGTCGTGCCGGCGCTCGGCGGGCGCCGCCAGCAGCTGCGCCTCCAGCAGGCGGTCGAGGCCGAGCAGCGTGGGATTCCGTGCCAGCTCTTCCTTGATCAGCGTCCCCGCCGCCGCCGGGCCGTCCTGGGCCAGCGTCAGCGCGAAGACCGTGTTGAGCAGGTCGAGCGACGGGTACTGGGCCTGGTAGGACTTCAGCACGCGCAGCCCCTGCGCCGCGTGGCCCGTCTTGCGGTAGGCGTCGGCGAGGCGCTCGGCCACCAGCGACAGGAAGGCCGGGTTCTGCGTCTCGACGCGCTGCCAGGCCGCGATCGCGTCCTCCGTCCGGCCCCGTTGCGCCTCGAGGTCGCCCAGGATCATCGTCGCCCGCGCGCAGGCCTTGTACTCGGCCAGCGCCTGCTCGACGTAGCCCTGCGCGGCGTCGAACTCGCCCTTCAGCAGCGCGGCCTGCGCCAGCTCGCAGTCATAGTGGGCGATTTCCTTGAAGTACGGCTGCTTGGCAATGGCCTCCATCCGCCGCGTCACCGCGATCGCCTTGGGCCAGTCCTTCTCCTGCTCGTAGATCGACAGCAGGAACCCGAGCGACGGGTGCTCGAACGGCGAGCCTCCGAGCCGGGCGAACATCTCCTCTGCCCGGTCGAGCAGGCCGGCGCGGTGAAAATCCTGCGCGAGCTCGAACGTCGCCGCCTGGCGCTTGTCGGCGGCAAGGTCGGAGCGATCGAGCAGGTTCTGGTGCATCCGGATCGCGCGGTCGATCTCGCCCTGCCGGCGGAACAGGCTGCCCAGCGCGAAGTGCAGGTCGATCGTCTGCGGGTCGACCTTGACCACTTCGATGAACGACTCGATCGCCTTGTCGGGTTGCTCGTTCAGCAGGAAATTGAGGCCGCGGAAGTAGGACAGCGGCAGCGCGCGCGACTCGCGCAGCAGGTGCTTGATGTCGATGCGCGCGGCGATCCACCCCAGGGCGAAGAACACCGCCGGAATCGGGAGCAGCCACCAGAGATCGAAATCCACGTGCGGAAGCGCGCCTAGGGTTGCGGTCGCGCGGCGTCCGCGCGAGCTTGCGCCGGCGTCACCGCGCCGGCCGGTCGTCCGCCGGCACGGCACCGTGCGGGCCGGGCTCCGGAATCCGCTCCGGCCGCTCGCGGCGCAGCCGGGAGAGCTGCCGCTTGAGTCGCGCCGTGCGCACGACGCCGGCCAGCAGGCCGGCGGCGACACCCGCGGCGAACGCGATCAGCACCACGAAGATCAGCGGCGCCTGCACGTTCCACCAGTTGAAATACTTGAAGGTCACCGCCTCGTTGTTCTGCAGCGCGACCGACAGCAGGAAGAAGAACAGCACGGCACCGACGATCCAGCGCACGGTTTTCATCGATGGCTCCGGAAAAAGGAACGGGCGGCGTCACCGCGACGCGCGACGGATCGTCGCGATCGCGGCGGATGCCGCCCGCACCGGGGTCAAGCCTTGGCCCCGCGGTATTCATGCCTTCTTGAAATCGACGCGTTCCCGCAACTCCTTGCCCGCCTTGAAGTGCGGCACGTGTTTCTGCGGCACCTGCACCTTCTCGCCGGATTTCGGGTTGCGCCCGGTACGCGGCGGCCGGTAATTGAGGCCAAAGCTGCCGAACCCGCGGATCTCGATGCGCTCGCCCTTGGCCAGGCTTTCGGCCATGGCGTCGAGCACCATCTTCACCGCGAGTTCGGCATCCTTGGCGACCAGCTGCGGAAACTGCGCCGCCAGGCGGTCGATCAGCTCCGATTTGGTCATCATGCGGCCCGCTTACTCGCTGCTCTTGTTGTCCATCTTGGCGCGAAGCAGCGCACCGAGGTTGGTCGTGCCCGTCGTGGTGCCGGCCGTGTCCGCCTTGATCGCCTGCATCGCCTCGCTTTCCTCGGCGTGGTCCTTGGCCTTGATCGAGAGGTTGATCGAACGGTTCTTGCGGTCGATGTTGATGATCATCGCATTCACCGAATCGCCTTCCTTCAGGTGCGTGCGGATGTCCTCGACGCGGTCCCGCGCCACTTCGGAGGCGCGCAGGTAGCCCTCGACCTCGCCGTCGAGCGCGATGACCGCGCCCTTGGCGTCCAGCGACTTCACGGTGCCGGTGACGAGGTTGCCCTTGTCGTGCATCGCGACGTAGTTGGTGAACGGGTCGCCGTCGAGCTGCTTGATGCCGAGCGAGATGCGCTCGCGCTCGACGTCGATCGCCAGCACCACGGCCTCGACTTCCTGGCCCTTCTTGTAGTCGCGCACCGCGGCTTCGCCGGCGAGCGTCCACGACAGGTCGGACAGGTGCACGAGGCCGTCGATGCCGCCGGGCAGGCCGACGAACACGCCGAAGTCGGTGATCGACTTGATCTGGCCGCCAACCTTGTCGCCCTTCTTGTGGTTCATCGCGAAGTCGTCCCACGGGTTCGACATGCACTGCTTCATGCCGAGCGAGATGCGGCGGCGCTCCTCGTCGATCTCGAGGATCATCACCTCGACTTCATCGCCCAGCTGGACGACCTTGGTCGGGTGGATGTTCTTGTTGGTCCAGTCCATTTCAGACACGTGCACCAGGCCCTCGATGCCGGCCTCGATCTCCACGAACGCGCCGTAGTCGGTGATGTTGGTGACCTTGCCGAACAGGCGCGTGGACGTCGGGTAGCGGCGCGACAGGCCCACCCACGGATCTTCGCCCAGCTGCTTCATGCCGAGCGAGACGCGGTTCTTTTCCTGGTCGAACTTGAGGATCTTGGCGGTGACTTCGTCGCCGACCGCGAGCACTTCCGACGGGTGCTTGACCCGGCGCCAGGCGAGGTCGGTGATGTGCAGCAGGCCGTCGATGCCGCCCAGATCCACGAACGCGCCGTAGTCGGTGATGTTCTTGACGATGCCCTTGACGATCGCGCCTTCCTGCAGCGTCGACAGGAGCTTCTCGCGCTCTTCGCCCAGGCTCGCTTCGAGCACGGCGCGGCGCGACACGACCACGTTGTTGCGCTTGCGGTCGAGCTTGATGACCTTGAATTCGAGGGGCTTGCCTTCGTACGGCGTGGTGTCCTTGACCGGACGGATGTCGACCAGCGAGCCGGGCAGGAACGCGCGGATGCCGTTGACCATCACGGTGAGGCCGCCCTTGACCTTGCCGGTCACGAGGCCGGAGACGATGACGCCCTGCTCCATCGCCGCTTCGAGGTCGTGCCAGGCCTTGAGGCGCTTGGCCTTGTCGCGCGAGAGCTTGGTCTCGCCGTAGCCGTCTTCCAGGCTTTCGATGGCGACGGTGACGAAGTCGCCGGGCTTGACTTCGAGCTCGCCCTTGTCGTTCTTGAACTCTTCGATCGGGATGAAGCTTTCGGACTTGAGGCCCGCGTTCACGACGACGATGTTGTAGTCGACGCGGACGACTTCGGCGGTGATGAGCTCGCCCTGCCGCATCTCCTGCCGGCTGAGGCTTTCCTCGAACAGCGCGGCGAAGCTATCCATCGGGGCTGCGGTGGCGATCTGGGTGGCGTTAGCCATGGTGGGTTGGATCCTTCTGTCAAAAAAGAGCCGCCGGGAACGAGAACCCTATTTCTCGCGCGACGGGCTGATGGGGGATATCCGCGGGTTGCACCGGCTAAAGCGCTTCCCGCGGGACCTTGCACGCGCGCCGGCCGCGTTGCCGCGGACGACCTGCGTTCCCTGCCTGAAACACGAAACAACTGCGCGCGTCGCCTGCAGCTACCCTTTGCTGCGGGGTATCGGCCGGTGCGTGCCAAATCGAAAACGGGGGACAACTACGGCGGCGGCATACTCCCTGCCGCCGCCCGGTAACGCGCGAGCACGAACGCGACGGCAGCCGCGATCGTCATTTGCGTCGTATCGAGGATCGCGGCGTCGGCGGCCGGCTTGAGCGGCGCTGCCGCTCTCCCGGCGTCGCGCGCGTCGCGCTCCCGAATGTCACGCAAAAGACTGTCGATTGTAACGGAGTTTCCTTTTTCGATCAACTGCTTATGGCGGCGCCGCGCCCGTTCCTCGGGCGTGGCCGTCACGAACACCTTGACCACGGCATCGGGGAACACGACCGTGCCCATGTCGCGGCCGTCGGCAACCAGCCCGGGCATCTGCCGGAACGCCCGCTGCCGCTCGAAGAGGGCGGCGCGCACGGCGGGCAGCGCTGCCACCCGCGACGCCCCGGCGCCGACGGCCTCGGACCTGATCGCTGCGGTGACGTCCTGCCCCGCGAGCCGGACGCCGGCGGCGGTGAAGACCACGTCGAGCGCGGCGGCGGCGGCGGCGAGTCGGGCTTCGGCGTCGAGCGGTATGGCGCCTTGCAGCGCCGCGAACGCGACCAGACGATAGAGCGCGCCGCTGTCGAGGAGATGGAACCCCAGTTCCGCGGCGACGCCGGCGGCCACGGTTCCCTTGCCCGATGCGGCCGGCCCATCGACGGCGATCACCGGAATGTCGGCCGCGCGGCTCACGCGGCGGGCCCCCGCGCGATCGCGCCGAACACGGCGAAGTAGTCGGGGAACGTCTTGCGCACGCATTCCGGGTCGTTGATGCGGACCGTCACGCCGCCCAGCGCCGCCAGCGAGAAGCACATCGCGATCCGGTGATCGTCGTAGGTGTCGATGGTCGCCGCGACGAGCCGCGCCGGCGGGAAGACGCGCAGAAAATCGGGCCCGGACTCCACGCGCGCGCCGAGCTTCGCGAGTTCGGCGGCCATCGCCGCGATGCGGTCGGTCTCCTTCACCCGCCAGCTCGCGATGCCGCGCAGCGTGGTGGGCCCGCGCGCGAACAGCGCGACCACGGCGAGCGTCATCGCGGCATCGGGAATCGCGACGCAATCGACGTCGATGCCGGTGAGGGGCCCGCCCGACCGGGCCTCGATCCAGTCGTCGCCGGCATCGACCACGGCGCCCATCCGCGCGAGCTCCGCCGCGAACGCGACGTCGCCCTGGATCGACCCGCGGCCCACGCCCGTCACGCGCACCGGCCCGCCGCCGATGGCGCCGGTCGCCAGGAAATACGAGGCGGCCGAGGCGTCGCCCTCGACGTGGATCGTGCCGGGGCTCGCGTACGCGGCGCCTCCGTCGACGCGGAACGTCCGGTCGTCGGGCGCGGCGACGGCGACGCCGAAGCGCGCCATCAGGTTGGTGGTGATCGCCACGTAGGGCCGCGAGATCAGCTCGCCGATCACGTCGACGGTGATCGCGCGGCCGGTGCGCGCGGTGACCTGCGGCAGCGCCATCAGCAGCGCCGACAGGAACTGGCTCGACACGTCGCCGCGCACGGCGACGCGGTCGGCGGTTGCGCCGGCAAGCGCCCTGCCGGGTCCGATCGCAAGCGGCGGAAACCCGTCGTTGGCGAGGTACCGGACGTCCGCGCCGAGGCGGCGCAGCGCGTCGACGAGGTCGCCGATCGGCCGCTCGTGCATCCGCGGAACGCCGGACAGCCGATAGTGCCCGCCGGCGACGGCCAGCGCCGCGGTCAGCGGCCGGAACGCGGTGCCGGCGTTGCCGAGGAAGAGGTTCGCGTCCTTCACCGGGAACGTGGCGCCGGTGCCGTGAACGACGAATTCGCCGGGTGCGGCGCCGGCGTCGATGCGCACGCCCAGCGCCGCCAGCGCCTCGCGCATCCGGTCGACGTCGTCGGCATCCAGCAGCCCGAGGACGCGCGTGTCGCCGGTGGCGAGCGCCGCGAGCAGCAGCGTACGGTTGGAGATGCTCTTCGATCCGGGCAGCGCCACCACGCCTTCGACGCGGGCGACCGGCGCGAGGTCGAGGCAGGCGATGGCGCCCGGGGCGGACGTTGCGGGCGACGCGGACTCAGGACTCACGCGGACCGTCCTCGGGGGCGGCCTTCGCCGCGTTGTGCTGCGCTTCCCAGTCGCGGCGCGCGCTTTGAGCCCGCGCGAAGACCGCGCCCAGCGCGTCGCCGTCGCGCGCCGCGACCATCGCCGCGAGGCGGTCGAGCTGGGCGCGATATGCGGCGATCTCGGAGAGCAGCGCATCGCGGTTGGCGAGCGAAATGTCGCGCCACATTTCCGGCGAGCTCGCGGCGATCCGGGTGAAGTCGCGGAATCCGCTCGCCGCGAAACGGAATATTTCCTCCGCGTCAGGCCGGGCCGCGAAGACGTCGACCAGACCGAACGCCAGCAGGTGCGGCAGGTGGGAGACGGCGGCAAACACGCGGTCGTGCGTCGCGGCGTCGAGCCGGCGCACGCGGCTGCCGCAGAGCTCCCACATCGCGCCCACGCGCGCCACGGCGTCCGGGTTGGTCTCCGGCGACGGCGTCAGCACCACGTTGCGCTGCTGGAACAGGGTGGCGAAGGCCGCGGCGGCGCCGGAATGCTCGGTGCCGGCGATCGGATGCGCGGGGACGAACCGGGGCAGCGCGGCGCCGAGGGTGGCGCGTGCCGCGGCGATGACGTCCTGCTTGGTGCTGCCGGCGTCGGTGACGATCGTCCGCGGCCCGAGCCGCCCCGCCATCGCGGCGAACAGCGCCGGATACTGCGCCACCGGCGCAGCGAGCAGCACGACGTCGGCATCCGCGAGCTCGGCGGTCCAGTCCCCGGCCAGCGGCACCTGCCGGTCGATGATCGCGAGCTCGCGCGCGGTGTCGAGATTGGCGCGGCCGCGCCCGACGCCGACCACCTCGCCGACGGCGCCCGCAGCGCGCAGCGCCAGCGCCAGGGAGCCGCCGATCAGGCCGACGCCGATCACCACCAGCTTGCCGACGCCGGCGGCGGGCGCGGCCGGCCGCACCGGCGACTCAGCCGTCAAGCGCGACCTTCAGCGCAGCCAGGAAGCGGCGGTTCTCCTCCGGCAGCCCGATGGTGACCCGCAGGTACTCGGGCAGGCCGTAGTTGGCCACGGGGCGCACGATGACGCCCTGCTGCAGCAGCCGCTGGTAGACGCGGCCGGCATCGCCCACCTTGACCAGCATGAAGTTGCCGTGCGAAGGGACGAAGCCGACGCCCGCGGCCGCGAGCTCCGTCTCGAGGGTGCGCTTGCCGGCATCGTTGAGCGCGCGGCTTTCGTCGACGTAGGCGGTGTCGGCGAGCGCCGCCACCGCCGCGGCCTGCGCCAGCGCGTTGACGTTGAACGGCTGGCGGACCCGATTCATCATGTCGGCGACCTTCGCGTGCATGATCCCGTAGCCGACGCGCAGCGCGGCCAGGCCGAACGCCTTCGAGAACGTGCGCGAGACGATGAGGTTCGGGTACTTGCCGACCCACGCCGCCGAGGGTGCGTGATGCGTCGGCGGCAGGTACTCGTTGTACGCCTCGTCCAGCACCACCAGCGTGTTTTCCGGCACGCCGGCGATGAACGCCTCGAGCGCCTCCGGCGCGAGCCAGGTCCCGGTCGGGTTGTTGGGGTTGGCGACGAACACGACGCGGGTCGAGGCCGTGATCGCCCTGGCCATCGCCGGCAGGTCGTGGCCGAAGTCGCGCGCGGCGACCTCGATGCCGATCGCGCCGCGCGCCTGCGTGGCCAGCGGGTACACGGCGAAGGCGTGGCGCGAATACACCGCGTGGTCGCCGGGCTGCAGGAAGGCCTGCGTCACGAGCTCGAGGATGTCGTTGCTGCCGTTGCCGAGGACGATCTGCTCGGCGTCGACGGCGTAGCGCGCCGCCAGCGCCGCCTTCAGCGCGAAGCCGTTGCCGTCCGGGTAGCGGCACAATTCCTCGGTGGCGGCGGCGATCGCGGCGCGGACCGCCGGGCTGGGGCCGCGCGGATTCTCGTTCGACGCGAGCTTGACGATGCTGGCCTCGTCGAGGCCGAATTCGCGCGCCAGCTCGTCGATCGGCTTGCCGGGAAGGTAGCGCGTGATCCGGCGCACGTATTCGGGCGCGAGCGCTCCCGGGTCGCGGTGATGGACGGCGGTGTGGGCATGGCTGGTCATGACGGTTCCGATGCTAGTAGACGGCGGCCGGATAGGATCCCAGCAGCTTGAGGGAGCGCGCCTTTTCGCGCAGTTCGGCCAGCGCGGCAGCCACCGGCGGGTCGTTCGCGTGGCCTTCGAGGTCGACGAAGAACTGGTATTCCCACAGCTCGGTGCGGGACGGTCGCGACTCCAGCCGCGACATCGACACGCCGTGCTTGGCGAGCGGCTCGAGCAGCGCATACACGGCGCCCGGCCGGTTGGGCGCCGACATCACGAGCGATGTCTCGTCCTTGCCCGACGGCGGGACGTCCTGCGCCCCCAGCACCCAGAAGCGCGTGGTGTTGTTGGGCTCGTCCTCGATGTGGGGCGCCAGCACCCGGAGGCCGTAGATCGTCGCGGCGATCTCGCCGGCAATGGCGGCGGCGCCCGGCTCGGTCGCGGCCAGCCGCGCCGCCTCCGCATTGCTGGCCACCGGCACGCGGTCGGCGGCCGGCAGGCTGGTCGCGAGCCACTGCGCGCATTGCGCGAGCGACTGCGCGTGCGAGTACACCTTGCGGACGTCGCCGATCGCGGCGACGTTGCCGAGGAGGTTCTGCGCGACGCGCAGCTTGATCTCGCCGCAGACGCGCAGCGGCGTCTGGCACATGAGGTCGAGCGTCCGGCCGACCACGCCCTCGGTGGAGTTCTCGACCGGGACCACGGCGTAGTCGTCCTGGCCGCTCTCGGCGGCGCGGAACACGGCGTCGATCGTGGCGCAGGGGCTCGCCTCGACGAACGCGCCGAAATGCTTGGTGACGGCAGCGTGCGAGAACGTCCCCGGCGGCCCGAGGTAGGCGATCCGCAGCGGCTGCTCCAGCGCGAGGCACGCCGACATGACCTGCCGGAAGATGATCGCAACCGCCTCGTCCGACAGCGGGCCGGGGTTCTCCGCCTGGATCCGCCGCAGCACCTGCGACTCGCGCTCGGGCCGGTAGGCGGTGCGGCCGCCCTTCAGCTCGCCGATCGCCCTGGCATGACCCGCCCGCGCACCGAGCCGCGCGAGGATCTCGCGGTCGAGCGCGTCGATGGCGTCGCGGTGCCGGCGCAGCGCGGCCGCCTGGTCCGCGTCGTTCGGGATGTCGGCCATGGGGTGTCAGCCCTCGACGTCGTCGTCTTCCGGCTCGACGACCCGCTCGAGCCCGGCGAGCTTCTCGCCCTTGCCGAGGTTGATCAGCGTGACGCCCTGCGTCGAGCGGCCCATCTCGCGGATCGACTTCACCTTGGTCCGGATCAGCACGCCGCCGGTCGAGATCAGCATCACCTCGTCCTCCGGCCGCACCAGCGCGGCGGCGACGACCTGCCCGTTGCGCTCGGTCTGCTGGATCGCGATCATGCCCTTGGTGCCGCGGCCGTGCCGCGTGTACTCGACGATCGGCGTGCGCTTGCCGTAGCCGTGCTCCGTGGCCGTCAGCACCGACTGCTGCTCGTCCTCGGCCACCAGCATCGAGATCAGCCGCTGCTTGCCGGGGAGCGCCATCCCGCGCACGCCGTGCGCGTTGCGGCCCATCGGCCGCACGTCGTTCTCGTCGAAGCGCACCGCCTTGCCGCCCGAACTGAACAGCATGACGTCGTGCTTGCCGTCGGTCAGCGCGACGCCGATCAGCTGGTCGCCGTCGGTCAGGTCGACGGCGATGATGCCGGACGCACGCGGCCGCGAGAACTCCGACAGCGGCGTCTTCTTCACGGTGCCCATGACGGTCGCCATGAACACGAATTGCGTCTCGGTGAACTCCTTGACCGGCAGGATCGCCGTGATCTTCTCGCCTTCCCCGAGCGGGACCAGGTTGATGACCGGCTTGCCGCGCGCGACGCGCGTGCCCTGGGGCACGTTGTAGACCTTGAGCCAGTACACCCGGCCGCGGTTCGAGAAGCAGAGGATGTAGTCGTGCGTGTTGGCGATGAACAGCTGGTCGATGAAGTCGTCTTCCTTGGTCGCCGTCGCCTGCCGGCCGCGGCCGCCCCGCTTCTGGGCGCGGTATTCGGCGACCAGCTGCGCCTTCATGTAGCCGCCGTGCGAGAGCGTCACGACCATCTCGGCCGGCGCGATCAGGTCTTCCAGCGACAGGTCCGTGCTCTGCGCGACGATCTCGGACCGGCGCTGGTCGCCGAACTGGTCGCGAATGCCGCGCAGCTCGTCGCCGACGATCGTCGTGACGCGCGAGGGCTTCGCCAGGATGTCCAGCAGGTCGACGATCTGCGCCATCACGTCCTTGTACTCGCCGAAGATCTTGTCCTGCTCGAGGCCGGTGAGCCGCTGCAGGCGCAGCTCGAGGATCGCCTGCGCCTGGGCGTCGGACAGGTGGTAGCCCGTGGCGGGGTGCCAGCCGAACTCGACCGGCAGACCTTCCGGCCGCGCGGCGTCGGCCGCGGCGCGGACCAGCATCTCTTCGACCAGCGCCGAGCGCCAGACCTTCTGCATCAGCGCGACCTTGGCTTCGGGCGGCGTGGGCGCGGCCTTGATCAGCGCGATGATCTCGTCGACGTTCGACAGCGCAACGGCGAGACCTTCCAGTATGTGACCGCGCTCGCGCGCCTTGCGCAGCTCGAAGCGGGTGCGGCGCACGACGACTTCGCGCCGGTGCTGCAGGAAGTACTCGAGGAACTGCTTGAGGTTGAGCAGGCGCGGCTGGTTGTCGACCAGCGCGACCATGTTCATCCCGAAGCTGTCCTGGAGCTGGGTCAGCTTGTACAGATTGTTGACGACGATTTCCGGGACTTCGCCGCGCTTCAGCTCGATCACGACGCGCATGCCGGACTTGTCCGACTCGTCGCGCAGGTCCGAGATGCCCTCGAGCTTCTTGTCGCGGACGAGCTCGCCGATCCGGATCAGCAGGTTCGCCTTGTTGACCTGGTAGGGGATCTCGTCGACGATTATCGCCTGCCGCTCGCCCTTGCCGATGTCCTCGAAGTGGGTCCGCGCGCGGATCACGACGCGGCCGCGGCCGGTGCGGTAGCCCTCGCGGACGCCCTCCAGGCCGTAGATGATGCCGGCGGTCGGGAAGTCGGGCGCCGGGACGATCTCGATCAGCTCGTCGATCGTCAGCGCCGGGTTGCCCAGCAGCGCGAGGCAGGCGTCGACGACTTCCGTCAGGTTGTGCGGCGGGATGTTGGTCGCCATCCCGACGGCGATTCCCGAAGAGCCGTTGACGAGCAGGTTCGGGATCCGCGACGGCAGCACCGTCGGCTCGAGTTCCTTGCCGTCGTAGTTCGGCGCGAAGTCGACCGTCTCGCGGTCGATGTCGGCCAGGAGCTCGTTGGCGATCTTCTGCAGCCGGCACTCGGTGTAGCGCATCGCCGCGGCGTTGTCGCCGTCGACCGACCCGAAGTTGCCCTGCCCGTCGACCAGCGGGTAGCGCAGCGAGAAGTCCTGCGCCATCCGGACCAGGGCGTCGTAGATCGCCATGTCGCCGTGCGGATGGAACTTGCCCATGACTTCGCCGACGACCCGGGCGCACTTCACGTACGGCCGGTTCCACACCGTGTTCGCCTCGTGCATCGCATAAAGGACGCGGCGGTGCACCGGCTTGAGTCCGTCCCGCGCGTCGGGCAGCGCGCGCCCCACGATCACGCTCATCGCATAATCGAGGTAGGAATGGCGCATTTCGGCTTCCAGACTGACCGGAAGGGTTTCTTTAGCAAACTGCTCCATGGGCGTGTTCGGCAATGTGAGGTGGTCGTTGGGCGGCAGGGGCTACAGGCCGGAAACCGTGCCTGGGACGGGATTGCCGGCGCTCGCCGCCCCCAGGCGGCCCGGAATGCCAGTTTCCGGACGACGCACGGGTCTGCCGGCCCCAGAAACAGGTGGCCGGTGGCGTTGGAGAGCCTTGAATACGTGCAATTTTATCACGTCGTTGCAATGCCGCGACACTTGCCGCCACGGTGTTGCAAAAATCACGGTTTTTTTTGCACCCCCCAAGGGCCTGTGCTATATTTCTCGCAGAAAGAAAGAATTCGACGCTCTGGTGCTCCCGCTGCCTGGGGTACCCGGTCGGGGATATGCAGAGTTCGCAAAAACGTGTTCAAAACCAAAGCCAAAGGGGTGAAACAATGACTCGACGTCTCGTCTCCGGTTGTCTCGTCGCAGCGCTCGCGACCGTGTTCGCCGGCAGCGTTGCCGCGCAGACTGCCGATCCGAAGGGCTACGTGCCCGGCACGGCCGCAGCACCCGGTACTGCGCCCGCAGGAACCAGCGGATACGTGCTGAACGCCTATCCGACGCCCACCGACGGCATCGTCAAGAGTGGTGTCTACAACGGCACCAAGGGCCTCTCCGGCGGCCTGTGCTATCGCACCGGCTACTGGGCGCCCAGCATGGCCATCGAGCAGTGCGACCCGGATCTGGTGCCGAAGCCCGCACCCGCCCCGGCGCCGGCACCTGCTCCCGCCGCAGCACCTGCACCCGCACCCGCCCCGGCACCTGCTCCTGCTCCCGCCCCGGCGCCCGCTGCGCCTGGGGTGCAGAAGATCACCCTTGCCTCGAAGGCGCTGTTCGACTTCGACAAGGCCGTGCTGAAGCCCGAAGGCATGAAGGCAATCGATACCGAGATCATCGAGAAACTGAAGGGCGTGCAGAAGCTTGAACTGGTGCTGGTCACCGGCCATACCGATCGTATCGGTACCCAGGCCTACAACCAGAAGCTCTCGGAGCGTCGTGCCGATGCCGTCCGCAACTACCTCGTCAGCAAGGGCGTGGCCAAGGACAAGATCGAGACGCTCGGCATGGGCAAGACCCAGCCGCTGCCGGGAGTCAAGTGCGAGCAGAAGAACCACAAGGAACTGATCGCCTGCCTCGCGCCGAACCGTCGCGTCGAAGTCGAAGTCAAGGGCGAGATCATCGTCAAGAAATAAGCTTCGAAGCTTCGAGAAAAGCCCCGCTCCGGCGGGGCTTTTTTTCGTCCCCACCTCGCGAGTCCGCCACCGGCGGCGCCGCTTCCGCTATCCTCATGCCATGCAGACCATTGATCTGCGGCTAGACCCGGGCTGGGTCGTGCCGATCGAACCTTCCGGCGCGCTGGCCGGCCACGCGGTCATCGTCGATGCCGGGAGGATCGTCGCGGTGTTGCCGGCTCCCGCTGCCGATGCCGCATTCGCGCCGCGCGAGCGCGTCGCGCTGCCCGGTCACGCCCTGATCCCCGGGCTCGTCAACGCGCATACGCATGCGGCGATGACCCTGTTTCGGGGCATCGCCGACGACGTGCCATTGCGGGTGTGGCTGGAGGAGCACATCTGGCCGCGCGAGAACCGCTTCGTCGGCACCGAATTCGTCCACGACGGCACCTGCCTCGCCGTGGTGGAGATGCTGAAGGGCGGCATCACCTGCTTCAACGACATGTACTTCTTCCCGGACGCGACAGCCCGCGCCAGCCTCGAGCTCGGAATCCGCGCGATGCTGGGCCTGGTCGTGCTGGATTTCCCGACACCCTACGCCGCCGACCCCGACGGGTACCTGCAGCAGGGCATGGCGCTGCGCGACACGTACAAGCATGCGCCCCGGCTGTCGTTCTCGTTCGCGCCCCACGCGCCGTACACGGTCGGCGACGCGACCTGGGAAAAGATCGTCATGTTCGCGCGGCAACTCGACCTGCCGATCCAGACCCACGTGTCGGAGTCCGCCCACGAGGTCGCGGAGAGCCGCGCGCAGCACGGCGCCACGCCGCTCGCGCGATTGCACCGGCTGGGCGCCACGGGCCCCGGCTTCATCGGCATCCACGGCGTCCACCTGGCCGACGAGGACATCGATCTCCTGGCGGTGCATGGCGGGCACGTGGTGCATTGCCCGATCTCGAACATGAAACTCGGCAGCGGCATCGCTCCGGTCGCCCGCCTGCTCGCGCGCGGCATCAACGTCGCGCTCGGCACCGACGGCGCCGCGTCCAACAACCGGCTCGACATCGCCGGCGAGATGAAGATCGCGTCGCTGCTCGCGAAGGTCGCGGGCCACGATCCCGCCGTGCTGCCCGCGCAGCAGGTGCTGCAGATGGCAACGCTGGGCGGCGCGCGCGCGCTGGGGCTCGACGCCGAGATCGGATCGATCGTCGCCGGCAAGGCCGCGGACCTCGTGGCGGTGGACCTCGCGGCGACCACGTCCCTGCCCTGCTACGATCCGGTCTCCCACCTCGTCCACGTCGCGGGGCGCGAGTGCGTGACCGACGTGTGGGTCGCCGGCGTGCGGGTGGTGGCGGGCCGCAATTTGACGACCGCGGACGAGGCTGCCATCGCGGCCCGTGCCCGCGTCTGGCAGGAGCGCATGCAATGAACGCGAACACGCCCGTCGCGCCGGCCTCGGCACCCAATGCCGACGCCGCCGAGCTCGAAAAATTCGCCACGCTGGCGCATCACTGGTGGGATCCCGGCAGCGAGATGTTCGGCCCGCTGCACCGGATCAACCCGCTGCGCCTCGCCTGGATCGACGAGGTCGCCGGCGGACTCGCCGGCAAGCGCGTGCTCGACGTCGGCTGCGGCGGTGGCATCCTGTCCGAGTCGATGGCGACGTGGGGCGCCGATGTCACCGGCATCGACCTCGGGGAAAAGGCGCTGGGCGTCGCCCGGCTGCACAAGCTCGAATCGGGCGCCGCCGTCGACTACCGGCTGGTGTCGGCCGAAGCGTTCGCCGCCGAGTCACCCGCCGCGTTCGACGTCGTCACCTGCATGGAAATGCTGGAGCACGTCCCGGACCCGGCGTCGACAGTCGCCGCGTGCGCGGCGCTTGCCCGGCCGGGCGGCACCGTCGTGTTCTCGACGATCAATCGCAATCCGAAGTCCTACCTGTTCGCGGTGCTCGGCGCCGAGTACTTGCTCCGGCTGCTGCCGCGCGGCACGCACGACTATGCGAAGTTCGTGACGCCGGCCGAGCTCTCCACGTACGCGCGGCAGGCCGGCCTCGCGCCGGCGACGATCACCGGGATGCACTACAACCCGCTGACGCAGGCCTTCCGGCTCGGGCCCGGCACCGCGGTCAACTACCTGATGGCGCTGCGCCGGCCGGCCGATGCCTGACGCCGTCGTGCGGCCGGTACCCTCCGGCGCGCTGCCGGTCGACGCGGTGCTGTTCGACCTCGACGGCACGCTGGCCGACACGGCGCCGGATCTCGCCGCGGCGCTCAATCGCGTGCGGCGCGACCGCGGGCTGCCGGAGATGCCGCTGTCACAACTGCGGCCGTACGCGTCGCACGGCGCGCGCGGCCTGCTCGGCGCCGGCATGGGCATCACGCCCGAGGAGGACGGCTACATCGCGCTGCGCGACGTCTTCCTCGATCACTACGCGGCGGCGCTCTCGGTTGACACGACGCTGTTCGACGAGGTCGCCGCGCTGCTCGACGGCATCGAGGCGCGCGCGCTGCCGTGGGGAATCGTCACCAACAAGGCGACGCGCTTCACCACGCCGGTGCTCGAGGCACTGGCGCTGTCACGGCGCGCCGGCGTCGTCGTCTGCGGCGACACCACGCCCCACGCCAAGCCCCACCCGGCACCGCTGCTGCTGGCCGCCGAGCGGCTCGGCGTGCCGCCGTCGCGCTGCGTCTACGTGGGGGATGCCGAGCGCGACATCCTTGCGGGAGTCGCCGCCGGCATGCGGACGATCATCGCGCACTACGGCTACATCGAGCCTCAGGACGCGCCGGAGGAATGGCCCGCCGACGGCGGGATCGACACGCCCGGGGCGCTGCTGCGCTGGCTGCCCGCCGGCCCGGGGCGGTGAGCCGCCGGATGCGGACGCCGGTCAGGACGGGCAGGCGCCCGCGTTCAGGAACAGCCACTCGCGGGGCTTGCCGTCGCGCGTGCCGGAAACGCGGACCGGCTGGCTCGCGACCAGCGGCTTGACGACGGCGGACAGCATGTCGTCGATCGCCGCCAGGGCGATGCCGTTCGCCTGCAGCATCCGGTCGCCGGTCTTCATCCCCAGCATCGTCGCGAGTCCTGTCGCGTCGCGGACGATGAGCGCGCCGTTCGCGGGTGCCAGCAGCGCGCCCCAGCTCGCGGGCTGCGCGGCCATGCCGGTCAGGAGTTCCGCGTTGAGGCGGTAGACCGGCCCGGAAAATCCGGCCGGCAACGCACAACCGGCACGCGACGCGCCGGCGGCTGCCACGGTCGGCGTCGCCGCGGGTGCCGCGGCCGCGGCAGCGCTGGCCGAGCCGATGGTGCGGCGGGTCGACGGTGGGCTGGTCGCGGGCGCGGCGGCGGGCGGCGGCGTCGACGACCGGAGTGGGATGTCGCGCGACGTCCCCCGATCGCGAATGCGGATGCCGTCGGGACGGACCGCCTCGAGCTTCACGTCAGGGGCGATGTCCTGCCCGCTCGCCACCAGCACGGCACCCCGGTCGGGGAACCGCAACAGCGCGTAGCCGGTGCCGTCGCGCGCCGCGAATACGCCGAGGAGGCGTGCGTCCGCCTGCAGGCCGCTGCCGGTTGTGGCGCCGCCGGCGGCGGCTGCGTCCACGGGGGCAGGCGGCGCCCGGCCGAACGGCGCGGCGGCGATGATCGCCTTCCCCGCGGCCTCCGGCAACGCCGTGGGCTGGGCCGACGGTGCCATCGCGGCGGGCCCGAACGCCCGCCACCCCCAGTAGGCGATGACCAGCGCGAGAACCGCGCCGGCCGCGAGCATCGCAGCGAGCACGGCCGCGCGCCACGCCCAGGCATCGCGGCCGGTGACGGAAGGACCTGCAGCAGCGGCTGTCGCCATTTCGCTGTTCGCCCGTCGGATCGTGGTCAATGCGCGCGGCGCGGCGCCGCGGCGGACGCCGACGGGCGCGTGCCCGTGCTGCCGTATAATCGGTCTCCCATCCGCTGTCTGCCCGCCTCCATTGAACCCTCGTCTTTCGCGCCTGCAGCCGTATCCGTTCCAGCGGCTGCGGCAGTTGTTCGCCGATGTTGCGCCCAATCCCGCGCTGCGTCCGATCAGCCTGTCCATCGGTGAGCCGAAGCACCCGACGCCGCCGCTGATCCTCGACGCGCTCGCGGCCGGCGGCGGTGGCCTGTCGCATTATCCCATGACGATCGGTTCGTCCGCGCTGCGCGAAGCGATGGCGGCGTGGCTCGGCCGTCGCCACGGGCTCGCGCCGCTCGATCCGGCAACCCAGGTGCTGCCGGTCCTGGGCAGCCGCGAGGCGCTGTTCGCGTTCGCGCAGACGGTGGTCGACGGCACGCGCCCGGGCGCCACCGTGGTGATGCCGAACCCGTTCTACCAGATCTACGAGGGCGCCGCGCTCCTCGCCGGCGCGGAGCCGTATTGCGTCAATGCCGCCGCGGCCGCCGGATTCGCCCCGCAGTGGCGCGACGTTCCCGACGCGGTGTGGGCGCGGACGCAGCTCTGCTACGTCTGCTCGCCCGACAACCCGACCGGCCGCGTGACGACGCTCGCGGACTGGCGGCACCTGTTCGAGCTTTCCGACCGCCACGGCTTCGTCATCGCCGCCGACGAATGCTATTCGGAGATCTACTTCGACGAGGCGCACCCGCCGCTGGGCGCGCTGGCGGCCGCGCGGGAACTCGGCCGCGGCGGCTACCCGCGCCTCGTGTCGTTCGGCAGCCTGTCGAAGCGCTCGAACGCCCCCGGGCTGCGCTCGGGCTACGTCGCCGGGGACGCCGCGCTGATCAAGGCGTTCCTGCTCTACCGGACCTACCACGGGTCGGCCATGTCGCCGGCGGTGGAGGCCGCGAGCATCGCCGCTTGGGACGACGAAGCGCACGTGCGCGCGAACCGCGTTCTCTACGCGGCCAAGTTCGCGGCGCTGCATCCCAGGCTCGCGGCGGTGCTGCCGGTGTCGATGCCGGAGGCCGCGTTCTACCTGTGGGCGCCGGTGCCCATCGACGACGCGGACTTCGCCCGGCGCCTCTACGCCGAGCAGGCGGTCACCGTGCTGCCGGGCAGCTACATCGCACGCGACGCGCACGGCGCCAACCCGGGACGCGGCCACGTCCGGATCGCGCTGGTCGCCGACGCCGGCGAGTGCGCGGAAGGCGTGGACCGGATCGTCGCGCTGGCGCGGGCGCTCTAGCCGCTTCAGTCCCGGCGCATGCCGGCGACGCTTCGTCGGCGCCCGCCGCGCTTCGTCGCGTTCCGGGGACCGTGGCGGCCGCCGGTACTACAATCGCCGGTCATGACGACCCTGACGCTGCCTCCCCGCCTCGCCCCGCTCGCTGCCGGCCTCCGGGTCACGTGGCCCACCGTGCTGCTGATCGCCGCGATCAACACCGGCGTGGCGGGCCTCCTGTGGATCGAGGACACGCGGCCGTTCTGGCATCCGCTGGTCTCCGCGCAGTGCATCGGCTTCGCGATCGCCTACTGCGTCAACGTCGCCTCGCCGTGGGAAAAATCCTGGCCGGTCGCGCGGCTCGTCGCCGCCGTTGCCGCCGGCAGCGTGATCGGGCTCGTGGTCGTGATCCTCGTCAAGGGCTATTCCGCGTCGTACCTCGCGGGCAACGCGAGCCTGTTCGCGCTGACGCTGGTGACGGGATTCTTCAACGGGCTGTTCGTCAGCCTGTTCTTCCTGTTCAAGTTCCGCGAGGCGCGGGCGGCGACCGCGCTGCACCGGGCCGAGGCGGAGCGGCTGCTGCTGTCGAAGCAGGCGGTCGAGTCCGAGCTGAAGCTGATGCAGGCGCAGATCGAGCCGCATTTCCTGTTCAACACGCTCGCCTCGGTGCAGTACCTCACCGAGACCGATCCGCCGCAGGCCGGCCGGCTGCTCGGCCACCTGCTCGCCTACCTGCGCACCGCGGTGCCGCAGCTGCGCGCCTCCGGCACCACGCTGGGCCGCGAAATCGAGCTGGCCGAGGCATACCTCAGCATCCTGAAGATCCGCATGGGCGAACGGCTCGCCTTCGCGATCGACGTGCCGGACGAGTTGCGCGCGCACCCGCTGCCGCCGATGCTGCTGATGTCGGTGATCGAGAACGCCATCGAGCACGGGCTGGAGCCGCGGGCCGACGGCGGCAGCGTGACGCTCGCCGCCCGCCGCGAGGGCGAGTCGCTGGTGATCCGCGTGACCGACACCGGCGACGGCCTCGAGGCGGACGCGCCGGCCCGGCCCGGCCACGGCGTGGGAATCGCGAACCTGCGCGACCGGTTGCGGACGATGTACGGCGCAGGCGGCCGGTTCACGCTGGAGAACCACGGGCCGCACGGCGCCCGCGCGACGATCGAACTGCCTTTCCAGGCCGGCTGACCCGCTGCCTGCCATGACCGCCTTCGCCCGCCGCGGCCCGACCGCACTGATCGCCGAGGACGAGCCGCTGCTGCGCGCGCTGCTGCAGACGCGGCTCGCGGAAGCCTGGCCCGAGCTCGACGTCGTCGCCCTTGCCGGCAACGGCGGCGAGGCGCTGGCCCTGTTCGCGTCGCAGCAGCCGGACATCGTGTTCCTCGACATCCGGATGCCCGTCAGGAGCGGGCTCGAGGTCGCCCGCGAGATCGCCGGGGCGTGCCACATCGTGTTCGTCACTGCCTACGACGAATACGCGGTCGCCGCATTCGATGCGGGTGCCGTCGACTACCTGCTTAAGCCGCCGGCCGCCGAGCGCATCGCCAAGGTGGTCGCCCGACTCAAGTCGCGGCTCGCTGCCGAGCCGTCCGATCCGTCCGATCCGGCGAGCCTCAGGGCGCTGCTCGCGCAACTCGCGGCGCGCGAGGGGCTCGCCCCCGCGGCGCCGCTGAAATGGATCCGCGCCTCGCTCGGCGCATCGCTGCGCCTCATCGCCGTCGACGACGTGATCTACTTCCAGGCCGAGGACAAGTACACGAAGGTCGTCACCGCGGGCGGCGACGCGCTGATCCGCAAGTCGATCCGCGAGCTGTACGAGGAACTCGATCCCGACGTGTTTTGGCAGATTCACCGCGGCACGATCGTCAACCTGCGCGCGGTCGGCCGCGTCGACCGCGACTGGCGCGACCAGCCCGTGGTCGTGCTGAAGGACCGCCCGGAAAAGCTGACGGTCAGCCGCTCGTTCGCGGCGCGGTTCAAGTCGATGTAGGTGCCCGCGGGGCCGGCAGATATCGCGGGTTGGACGCGATTCGCGGTAAAATGAACGCTTTTGCCGTGAGCCTAGCGATGTCCGACCTGCAGCAAACCATCGAAGCCGCATGGGAGACGCGCGCCGCGCTCGATCCCGCCAGCACCCCGGCCGCCGTGCGCGACGCCGTCGGCCACGTGATCGGAGAACTCGACGCCGGCCGCGTGCGCGTCGCGGAGAAACGCGATGGCGCATGGATCACGCACCAGTGGCTGAAGAAGGCCGTGCTGCTGTCGTTCCGCCTCTCGGACAACGCGCCGATGACCTTCGGCGGCGGCAGCCACGGGCTGGCGCCGCTGCAGTTCTACGACAAGGTGGCGACCAAGTTCGCCGACTATTCGCCCGACCAGTTCGCCGCCGCCGGCATTCGCGTGGTGCCGCCGGCCACGGCGCGCCGTGGCGCATTCATCGCGAAGAACGTCGTGCTGATGCCGTCGTACGTCAACATCGGCGCCTACATCGACGAGGGCACGATGGTCGACACCTGGGCCACGGTCGGCTCCTGCGCGCAGATCGGCCGCAACGTGCACCTATCCGGCGGCGTCGGCATCGGGGGCGTGCTGGAGCCGCTGCAGGCCAACCCGACGATCATCGAGGACAACTGCTTCATCGGCGCGCGCTCGGAGGTGGTCGAGGGTGTCATCGTCGAGGAGAACTCGGTGCTCGGGATGGGCGTGTTCATCGGCCAGAGCACCAAGATCTACAACCGCGCCACCGGCGAGGTCAGCTACGGCCGCGTCCCGTCGGGATCGGTGGTGGTCGCCGGCAGCCTGCCGTCGGGCGAAGGGAACTGCCACCTCTACTGCGCGGTCATCGTGAAGCAGGTCGACGCGAAGACGCGGTCGAAGACGAGCATCAACGAACTGCTGCGGTCGTGAGCGAGGCGTGCTGCGCCGGCGCTCCCCCATCCCGCGACGCCTTCCGGAGCCCAACGTGCTAACGCGAACCCAGGATATGTCCGTCAACATCAAATCCGCCTCCGACGTCGAGAAGATGCGCGTCGCCGGGCGCCTCGCGTCGGAAGTCCTCGATTTCATCACGCCGCACGTCCAGCCCGGCGTCACCACCGGCGAGCTCGACCGGTTGTGCCACGACTACATGGTGGCGACGCAGCAGACGATCCCCGCACCGCTCAACTACGCGCCGCCCGGCCACGTGCCCTACCCGGCGTCGATCTGCACGTCGGTCAACCATGTGGTCTGCCACGGCATCCCGGGCGACAAGCGGCTGAAGTCCGGCGACATCATCAACCTCGACATCACGGTGATCAAGGACGGCTTCCACGGCGACACGAGCCGCATGTTCTGCGTCGGGCCGCCGTCGATCCAGGCGCGGCGGCTCGTCGAGACGACCTACGAGGCGATGTGGCAGGGCATCCGCGCGGTACGCGCCGGCGCGCACCTGGGCGACATCGGCAGCACGGTCCAGAAGTACGCCGAGGGCCGCGGCTTCACGATCGTCCGCGAGTTCTGCGGCCACGGGATCGGCCGCGAGTTCCACGAGGAACCGCAGGTGCTGCACTACGGCCGGCCCGGCACCGGCCTCAAGCTGCAGGCCGGCATGACGTTCACGATCGAGCCGATGGTCAATGCGGGTCGCGCCGCGATCCGCGGCCTCGCCGATGGCTGGACGATCGTCACCGCCGACCACTCGCTGTCGGCGCAGTGGGAGCACACGGTGCTGGTGACGCACGAAGGGTTCGAGGTGCTGACCGTCTCCGCCGGGTCGCCGCCGCCGCCCGCCTAGATGTCGAACCCGACGGCCGCCGCGCCCGAACCGCCCCGTTCCGCGGCACCGGATCCGGCCGCCCAGGGCCCGGCCGCCTCGACGCGGCGCTGGCGCGAGGAACTCCAGGCCGGGCGCAAGGCGCTGCAGGCGTCGTTCCTCGCGCGACCCAACACCCAAGCGCTGCTCACCGGCCACGCGCGGCTCGTCGATCGCGTACTGAGGGGCGCGTGGGCGGACCAGCAGGCGCCCGCCGACATCGCGCTCGTGGCCGTCGGCGGCTACGGGCGCGGCCAGTTGTTCCCGCATTCCGATGTCGACGTCCTGATCCTGCTGCCGCGCGCGCTCGACGCCGGGAGCACCGGGTTCGTCGAGCGCTACATCGGCGCGATGTGGGACCTCGGCCTGGAGATCGGGCACAGCGTCCGGACGCTGGCCGACTGCCAGGCGGAGATGGCCGCCGACGTCACGGTCCGGACGAGCCTGCTCGAGCACCGGCTGCTGGCAGGCCCGCGCGCGCTGTTCGCCGAGTTCCGGCGCGGGTTCGCGCTTGCGATGGACTTCCGCACCTTCTACGACGCCAAGACGCTCGAGCAACAGCAGCGGCACCTCAAGTACCACGACACCGCCTACAACCTCGAGCCGAACATCAAGGAGAGCCCCGGGGGCCTGCGCGACCTGCAGTCGGTGATGTGGATCGCGCGCGCCGCGGGCCTCGGCCACACCTGGAGCGCGCTGGCCCACGCCGGCCTCATCACCCTCGACGAGGCGCGGACGGTGATGCGCATGGAGCGCTTCATCGGCGGGCTGCGCGTCCGGCTGCACTACCTCACCGGGCGCCGCGAGGACCGGCTCGTGTTCGACCAGCAGAACGCGCTGGCGCGGCAGCTCGGCATGGTCGACACGCCGACGAAGCGCGCGAGCGAGCAGCTGATGCAGCGCTACTACCGCGCCGCCAAGCTGGTCCGGCAGGTCAACGTGATCCTGCTGCAGAACCTGCACGCGCGGATCTTCCCTGTCATGGCCAAGCCGACGCCGCTCGACGCCGACTTCCAGGTCGTCGACGAGCTGCTCGACGTGCGCAGCGAGGACCTGTTCGAGCGGCGTCCGGCGGCGATGCTCGACGCCTTCCTCGCGATCCAGAAGCAACCTGCGCTGAAGGGCATGTCGGCGCGGACGCTGCGCGCGCTGTGGCGCAACCACAAGCGGATCGACGCCGCGTTCCGCCGCGACCCTGCGAACCGTGCGCGGTTCGTCCAGGTCTTCCGCGAATCCTACGGGATCACCCACGAGCTGCGGCGGATGAACCTGTACGGCATCCTCGGCACCTACCTGCCGGCGTTCGGGCGGATCGTCGGGCAGATGCAGCACGACCTGTTCCACGTCTACACCGTCGACGAGCACATCCTGATGGTGATCCGCAACCTGCGCCGGTTCTGCGAGGCGCAGCACGCGCACGAATACCCGCTCTGCTCGCGGCTGATGGCGGACTTCGCACGCAAGGAAGTGCTCTACCTCGCCGGCCTCTTCCACGACATCGCCAAGGGCCGCGGCGGCGACCATTCCAGGCTGGGCGAGCGCGACGCGCGCCGGTTCTGCCGCGAGCACGGGCTGTCCGCCGAGGACGTCGACCTCGTCGCGTGGCTGGTCGAGCACCACCTGTGCATGTCGGCCGTGGCGCAGAAGCAGGACATCACCGATCCCGACGTCGTCGCCGCGTTCGCCGGCGTGGTCGAGACCGACCGGCGGCTGGCCGCGCTCTACCTCTTCACCGTCGCCGACATCCGCGGGACGAGCCCGAAGGTATGGAATGCGTGGAAGGCGAAGCTGCTCGAGGATCTCTTCCAGGCGACGCGATCGCGGCTGGCGGACGCGAGCGGCGCGCCGACGCTCGCCGACAGCCTGCAGGAGCGCCAGAAGGAAGCGCGCCGGCTGCTGCGGCTCTACGCGATCGCCGAGGGCGCCGAGGAGGCGCTGTGGTCGCGGCTCGACGCGGTCTATTTCCAACGCCACTCGGCGGACGAGATCGCCTGGCACACGCGCCATCTCTATTTCCGCGTCGACGGCACCGCGCCGGTGGTGCGCGCGCGGCTTTCGCGCGGCGACGCGGGGCTGCAGGTGCTCGTCTACCTGCCGGACCAGAAGGACCTGTTCGCGCGGGTCTGCGGCTTCTTCGGGCGGGCCGGGCTGTCCATCCTGGAGGCCAAGGTGCACACGACGCGCCACGGCTATGCGCTCGACACGTTCGCGGTCCACGATCCGTTCCGGCGCAATGCGTCGTACCGCGACACGATCCAGCTGGTCGAGTACGAGCTGAAGCAGCTCCTCGAGGAGCAGCGGCCGCTGCAGCCGCCGCCCGTCGGGCGTGTGAGCCGCCGGGCGCGGCATTTTCCGCTGTCGCCCGAGATTCGCATCTTTCCCGACGACAAGGAACTGCACTACATCCTGGAGATCGTCGCCGGAGACCGCCCCGGCCTGCTGGCGCAGATCGCCTACACGCTGGCGACGTCGAACATCAACGTGGCCAGCGCCAAGATCATCACGCTGGGCGAGCGTGCCGAGGACGTCTTCCTGATCGACGGCGCCCGGCTGCACGACGCGCAGGCGTTGCTGCGGCTGGAAACCGCGCTTTACGACCAGCTCCGGCTGCACTAGCGGAGCGCATCCCCGACCGTCGTAGCCCGGGTTGAGCAAGCGTACGCGAAACCCGGGGGGCCGTGCCTTGTTGCGCGATTGCCCCGGGTTTCGCTGGCGCTCAACCGGGGCTACGAAACCACGAAACCGCCGGCTCGCCGGATGCGCGCGCCCTATTCGTCGGCCGCGACGCCCCCGTCCGGGAACAGCACGTCGGTGAAGCCGAAGCGCGAGAAGTCGCGCATCCTCATCGGATAGAGCACGCCCATAAGGTGATCGCACTCGTGCTGCACCACGCGCGCGTGGAAGCCGGTGACGTCGCGCCGGATCGGCGTTCCCTGCGGATCGAAGCCTTCGTAGCGGAGGACCGTGTACCTCGGCACGATGCCGCGCAGGCCCGGCACGGACACGCACCCTTCCCAGTCGTCCTCCATGTCCCGCGACAGCGGCGTCAGCACCGGATTGACGAGTTCGGTGTAGGGCACCGGGTCCGCATCCGGGTAGCGCGGGCTGTGGTCGACGCCGAAGATCACCACCTGCAGCGGCACGCCGATCTGCGGCGCCGCGAGCCCGGCGCCGTTCCGCGCGGCCATCGTGTCGCGCAGGTCCGCGAGCAGCGCGGCGAGTTCCGCGGTGCCGAAACGCTCCACCGGCGCCGACGGCTGCCACAGCCGGGGGTCGCCCATCCTCAGTACGTCGCGAATCACGGCTTCTCCTCGAAAGATGCGGGGCGGCGTCAGATCAGCGGCGCGACGTGCTCGAGCAGCGTCCGCACGCGGTCCATCGCCGATTCCAGCACGACGACGATCCCGTCCATCGAGATCGCCATCGCCGAATCGCCGCGCCCGGCGGCGTGGTTGACGACCACCGCGATCGCCGCATAGGGCAACTCGAGCTCGCGCGCCAGCCCGGCCTCGGGCATGCCGGTCATCCCGACGAGCGTCGCGCCGTCGCGCTCCAGGCGGTCGATTTCCGCAACCGTCTCGAGCCGCGGTCCCTGCACCGAGGCGTAGACGCCGCCGTCGGCCAGCGCGATGCCGGCGGCGGCGGCGGCAGCCAGGCACTTCGCGCGCAGCGCCGGCGCGTAGGGGTGCGTGAAATCGACGTGGACCACCTGCTGGTCGCCGCCGTCGAAGAACGTCGCTTCGCGGCCGTGCGTGTAGTCGATGAGCTGGTGCGGCAGCAGCAGATCGCCGGGCAGCGCGCCGCGGATGCCGCCGACGGACGCCACGGCCAGGACCTCCGTCGCGCCGGCCTCTTTCAGCGCCCACAGGTTGGCGCGATAGTTGACGCGGTGCGGCGGGATCGTGTGCCCGTGCCCGTGGCGCGCCAGAAAGAGCGCGTCGCGGCCGGCGATCTGCCCGAAGACGAGGGCCGACGACGGCTCGCCGTACGGCGTGCGCACCACTTCGCGGCGGGCGACGGCAAGTGTCGACAGCTTGGCCAGGCCGCTGCCACCGATGATTGCGAGCATGTTCGAAGCCTCAGGAGGGACGCCGGCGAAGCTGCGGGGACGGGTCGCGCCGGCGGTGCCGGGCGGGCGGCGCCCGGATCCCCGGGTGGAACTCTTCGCCGATTCATGACATTATCGTAGAACCTTGCGGTATCTGCTAAAGGCGCGCCGGCAAGCTCGTGGCCGCCATTCTAGCGCGGGATTCCATGTACCTCGACCGACTCTTCAAGCTGATGGCGGAAAAACAGGCCTCCGACCTGTTCGTTTCCTGCGACGCGCCGATCAACATCAAGGTCAACGGCGTCGTCGCGCCGATTTCCTCGGTGCCGATGGACGCCGAGACCATCCGCCGCATCGCGCTCGAGCTGATGTCGAAGGAGCAGGCGCTCGTCTTCGACCGCGAGTTCGAGATGAACCTGTCGCACTTCGACCGCGACGTCGGCAACTTCCGCATCAACATCTTCCGCCAGCGCGGGACGATCGCAATGGCGATCCGCTACATCCGCACCGTGATCCCGGCGTTCGAGGAACTGCGGCTGCCCTCGGTGCTGCTCAACCTCGTCATGGAAAAGCGCGGCATGGTGCTGATCGCCGGCGCCACGGGCTCGGGCAAGTCGACGACGCTGGCGGCGATGATCGACCACCGCAGCGCCAACCGGACCGGCCACATCCTGACGATCGAGGACCCGATCGAGTACATCTTCGGGCACCGGCAGAGCCTCGTGAGCCAGCGCGAGATCGGCGTCGACACGCTCTCCTACCAGAATGCCCTGGTCAACGCGCTGCGCGAGGCGCCCGACCTCATCATGATCGGCGAGATCCGCGACCGCGAGACGATGCAGAGCGCCCTGCTGCACACGCTGACCGGCCACCTGTGCCTCGCCACGCTGCACGCGAACAACAGCTACCACGCGCTGTCGCGGATCATCAACATGTTCAACTACGAGGCGCGCTCGGGCCTCTTGTCCGACCTGTCGATCGGGCTGCGCGCCATCATCTGCCAGCGGCTGGTCCGCAACCGGCAGGGGGGGCAGCAGCCGATGGTCGAGATCCTGCTCAATACCTCGCTGATCGCCGAGCTCGTCAAGAGCGGCGAGATCACGCAGATCAAGGAAGCGATGGAGCAGTCGCTCTATCCGGGCTCGCAGACGTTCGAGCAGGCGCTGTGCCGGGCCTACCACGACAACCAGATCAACTACGACGAGGCGATGACCGCATCCGACTCGCCGACCAACCTCGCCTGGCTGATAAACCAGAACTCGCCGACGGCCCGGGTCGAAGCGGTGCAGAAGACCGACGGGAAGCCGGCCGGCAAGCGCCTCTCCAGCGACTTCACCGCGCTGCACATCCAGCCCGAGATGCTCGACCGCCCCTACTGACCGCCTGTCGCCGGCTGCCTTGCCCGCCGCGCGCGTCCTGCCGCGGCACCGAGTTCGCGGGCGACTCCCTTCCAGGCGCCTCACCCCTAACCCACGCACATGGCTGCCAGCACGCCCTCGGCGACACTAGAACTCACCCGGACCCTGATCGCGCGCCGGTCGCTCACGCCGGACGACGCCGGCTGCCAGGCGCTGCTGGCGGAACGGCTGGCGCCGCTCGGCTTCGTCTGCGAGACGATCGCGTGCAACGGCGTGACCAACCTCTGGGCGCGGCGCGGCGCGAGCCACCCGGTGGTCTGCTTCGCCGGGCATACCGACGTGGTGCCAACCGGGCCCCTCGACCAATGGGCGAGCGACCCGTTCCTGCCGACCGAGCGCGACGGCTGGCTGTACGGCCGCGGCGCGGCCGACATGAAGGGCTCGATCGCCGCGTTCGTCACCGCGGTCGAGGCCTTCGTCGCCGTCCACCCGGCCGCGCCCGGCTCGCTCGCGCTGCTCATCACGTCGGATGAGGAAGGCCCGTCCGTCGACGGCACCGTGCGCGTGGTCGAGCGGCTGCAGGCGGCAGGAGAGACGATCGACTACTGCATCGTCGGCGAGCCGTCGTCGGTCGACCGGCTGGGCGACATGATCAAGAACGGCCGGCGCGGCTCGCTGTCGGGCACGCTGACGGTCCGCGGCGTGCAGGGGCACATCGCCTACCCCGACCTCGCGCGCAATCCCATCCACCTCGCGGCGCCCGTCATCGCCGAGCTCGCGGCGACGCGCTGGGACGACGGCAACGAGTATTTCCCGCCGACGACGTGGCAGTGTTCCAACATCCACGCGGGCACGGGCGCCACCAACGTGATTCCCGGCGCGCTCGACGTGCAGTTCAACTTCCGGCACGCGACGGCCAGCAGCGCGCAGTCGCTGCGCGAGCGCCTCGCCGCGGTCCTCGACCGCCACGGCCTCGACTACAGCATCGCGTGGACCGGCCAGGGCGCGCCGTTCCTGACGCCCCGGGGCCGCCTGGTTGATGCTGCCACGGCGGCGATCCGGGAGGTCGCCGGCGTCGACGCGGCGCTCTCCTGCACCGGCGGAACGTCCGATGGCCGCTTCATCGCCGCGATCGCGGAGGAGGTCGTCGAGCTGGGGCCGGTCAACGCCTCGATCCACAAGATCGACGAGCGCGTGAACATCGCCGACCTCGACGCGCTGGCGACGATCTACCGGCGCCTGCTCGAGCGCCTGCTGATCGCCGGAGAGCAACGATGAGCACCGTGCTGCAGGACCTCGAGACGCTGCGCGACTGGCTGCGCTACGCCGTCACGCGCTTCGGCGAGGCGAAGCTGTCGTTCGGCCACGGCACGACCAACGGCTACGACGAGGCGGCCTACCTGCTGCTGCACGCGCTGCACCTGCCGCTCGACCGGCTCGAGCCGTTTCTCGACGCCCGACTGACGCAGGCCGAACGCGCGCAGGTCGCGCAGCTGCTCGACCGGCGGATCGACCAGCGAATCCCGGCCGCCTACATCACGCGCGAGGCGTGGCTCGGCGACTTCCGGTTCTACGTCGACGAGCGGGTGATCATTCCGCGCTCGTTCATCGCCGAGCTGGTCCCCGACGCCCTCGAGCCCTACGTCGGCGATCCTGATCTCGTGACGTCGGCACTCGACATGTGCACCGGCTCGGGCTGCCTGGCCGTCCTGCTCGCGCATGCCTATCCGATGGCCGACATCGACGCCGTCGACATCTCGTCCGACGCGCTGACCGTCGCCCAGCGCAACGTGTCCGACTACGGCCTCGCCGACCGGATCAACCTGATCCGGTCGGACCTCTTCGGCAACCTGCCCAAGAAGAACTACGACCTCATCATCAGCAACCCGCCCTACGTGAAGTCGCTGTCGATGGAAGCACTGCCGCCCGAGTACCGCAAGGAGCCCGAGCTGGCGCTGGCGGGCGGCGAGGACGGCCTCGACGCCGTGCGCACGATCCTGATGGATGCGCCGCGGTTCCTCGCCCCGGGCGGCACGCTGGTCATCGAGATCGGCGACAATCGCTCGGCGGCCGAAGAGGCCTTTCCGCGGCTGCCGTTCATCTGGCTCGAAACCGCCACCACCTCCGACAACGTGCTGCTCGTGAAGCGCGAGGACCTCGTCGAGGCGCGCTGATACGGCGCCCCGCGACCCGCGCCGCGCCGATCTTCCGGGAATTCCCTTGGCAAAACCCCGCACCGGCGGCGAGATCCTCGTCGCCAACCTCGTCCTCCAGGGCGCCACGCATGCGTTCTGCGTGCCCGGCGAGAGCTTCCTCGCCGTGCTCGATGCGCTCCACGACGTGCGCGACAGGCTGCGACTCGTCGTCTGCCGGCAGGAAGGTGGCGTCGCGTTCATGGCGGAGGCCGTCGGCAAGATGACCGGCCGGCCCGGCATCGCGTTCGTCACCCGAGGGCCAGGCGCGTCGAACGCCGCGATCGGCATCCACACGGCGGCGCAGGATTCGTCGCCGATGATCGTCTTCGTCGGCCAGGTTGGCAGCGATTTCGCCGACCGCGAGGCGTTCCAGGAAGTGGACTACCGCCGAATGTACGGCAGCATCGCCAAGTGGGTGGCGCAGATCGACCGGCCGGAACGGATTCCCGAATACGTGGCGCGGGCGTTCCGCGTGGCGATGTCCGGCCGGCCCGGCCCGGTGGTGCTGGCGCTGCCCGAGGACATGCTGACCGCGCGCGCCGCGTGCGACGACGTCGGGCCGGTCGAGCCGGTGGAGAGCGGCGCCGATGCGACCGGCGTGGCGGCGGCCTGCCGCCTGCTGGCCGGTGCGCGGAGACCGCTCGCGATCGTCGGCGGGCCGCGCTGGAACGCGGAGGCCTGCGGGGCGCTCGTCCGCTTTGCCGAGGCCGCCGGGCTGCCGGTAGCCTGCGCGTTCCGCAGCCAGGACCTCTTCGACAACCGCCACCCGCAGTACGCCGGCGACGTGGGCATCGGCATCAATCCGAAGCTCGCGGCGCGGGTGCGCGACGCCGACGTGCTGCTCGTGATCGGCGAGCGCCTGGGCGAGATGACCACCGGCGGCTATGCGCTGCTGCAGGCGCCGGTGCCCAGGCAGGCGCTGATCCACGTCCATCCGGATGCCGGCGAGCTCGGCCGCGTCTACCAGCCAGCGGTGGCGATCGCGGCGACGCCCGGCAGTTTCTTCGCGGCGATGAACGCGGCGCCCCGTGCCGGCACCCGCAACGGAGACGATGCCGCCCTCGCCAATGCCGACTATCGCGCGTGGCGCGCGCCGCGGCCGGTACCCGGCCCGCTCGACCTGTGGCAGGTCGTGACGTGGCTCGACGAGACACTACCGGACGATGCGGTCGTCACCAACGGCGCCGGCAACTATTCGGTGTGGATGCATCGCCTGTTCCGGTATCGCGGGTTCCGGACGCAGCTTGCCCCCTACTCCGGTGCGATGGGCTACGGCGTGCCGGCAGCGATCGCCGCCAAGGCGCTCTACCCGCAGCGCGTCGTCGTCTCGTGGAACGGCGACGGCTGCTTCCTGATGAACGGGCAGGAGCTCGCCACCGCCGTCCAGTACGACCTCGCCGTGATCTTCGTCGTCGTCGACAACGGCATGTACGGGACCATCCGGATGCATCAGGAGCGCAACTACCCGGCCCGCGTCGAGGGCACCGCCTTGCGCAACCCCGATTTCGCGGCACTCGCGCGGGCCTACGGCGCGCACGGCGAGACGGTCGTCGCCACCGCCGAATTCGCGCCGGCCTTCGAGCGGGCGCAGGCCGCCGGCCGGCCGGCACTGCTGCACCTGAAGCTCGATCCGCAGGCGCTCACGATGAACGCGACGCTCGACCAGTTGCGTGC
Source organism: Bordetella parapertussis (assembly GCA_943331295.2). Taxonomy (GTDB): domain Bacteria; phylum Pseudomonadota; class Gammaproteobacteria; order Burkholderiales; family Casimicrobiaceae; genus CAIWHR01. Next base: position 109,946 of record CALQLA020000001.1, read on the forward strand.
GCAGGGCCTTGCGGCCCGCGGCTAACCCGCCAGCGCCGCCAGCCGGCGCAACAGGTCCGGCGCCGTGCGCGCCACCAACTCGCGGAATGCCGCGTCGGGGCCGTCCGTCTTCCACGCCAGCAGCCGGGCATACGCGTCCTCATCGGCCGCGACACGCTGCAGGTGGCGGGCCAGCGCTGCGGGGCCGTCGAAATCGGTGGCGTCGATGAAGCACCGCGGGCCCGGCGCAAATGCGGCAACCTCGGGAGCGCCGAGGTAGACCGGCACCGATCCCGCGACCAGGGGATCGAAGAACTTCTCTGTCACGTAGTCCGGCGCGATCGAGTTCTCGAACGCCAGCGTGAACTTGTACCGGGCTATCGTCGCCAGCTTCGTCGACCGGCCGGCGTCGCCAGGCAGCGTCCGGTTGCGCAGGCATCGCCCGTACGAATCCACGTTCATGTGCCGCATCAGCGCCGCCACGAGGTCATGGCGGCCGCTGTGGTCGTGGCGATTGGATGCGAAGTAGACGGCGAGCGCTGCTTCGGTCTTGGGCTGCGGCGGTTCGACGAGCGCGGCCAGGAGTCCGGTGTCCAGGTACGGCGTCCAGATGTCGGCATCGCGCCGGTAGCCCATCGTGAAATCGAACTGACGCATGTACACGGGATGCGCAAGCTGAGGGTAGTTGACCGCGCTTTCCATCGACCACGCGACCCAGCGCTGGCCGGCGCGCTTGCGGATTCCGGCCACGCCGCCCAGCGTCGGGATGTGGAACACGACCACATCGGCCTCGGGAACGAGGGCCTTGTCGAACGTCAGCCGGCACGCCGGGGCGGCGTCATCGCGGGGTTGCGGCGCACAGCTCCAGTCGTCGTTGTAGAAGAGGATCGTCGGCAGAGCGCTATGCGGCATCGGCGGTCGGGCGTGATCAGGCGCCGGTGCGCGGCGAGACGGCATCCCCGAGCGTGATGTCGACCATCAACTCGTTCGCCAGCGATTCCAGCACGCGGCGCAGGTCGTCGGTCGCCACGCCGGCGGGCACGCTCAACCGCGCCCGGGCCTGGAACATCGACTCGCCCGACATCGCGCCGCTGACGATCTCGGTCTGCAGCTCGTCGATGCTGATTCCGGCATCGGCGAGCGCGCGCGAGATGTCGCGGACGATGCCGGGCCGGTCGAGGCCGACGAGGTCGAGCTCCAGCATCCGGCCGGCGACGGGCGCCGGCACATCGCGGCCGGCGGCGATGACGACGGAGAGGCCCGGCGACTCCAGCGCGGCCAGCGCCGCGGCGAGCGGCTGCGCCTTTTCCGCCGCGACCTCGAAGCGGACCATTCCCGCGAATTGCCCGGCGAGGCTTGCCATCCGGCTCTCGGCCCAGCTGGCGCCGTGGGCCTTGCCGCATTCGGACAGCAGGCTGACCAGCCCGGGGCGGTCGGGGCCGATGACGGTGACGACGACGGATGCGGCCATGGCGTCAGGCCGACGCGGGTTCGCCGGCGGCGTCGCCCGGCGCGTCGGCGGCGGGCAGCAGGCGACCGGAAAAAATCCGGGCGAGGCGCTTCACCTCGGTCTCGTTCCACGGGCAGGCATCGACGACGCGGCCCAGCGTCAGCATGGCCAGCGCATCGCGCCGTCGCGTCGACCACGAGCGGTCGACCTCGGCCCGCGACAGCGCGTGGCTGGCGCAGACCCGCAGCACTGCGCTGCGGTGCGGATCGCCGTCGAGGCGGCGCTGCAGCACGGCGGTGGCGGCGGCGATCATCCGGTCGTCGTCGTCGCTGGTATGGTACGAGAGCAGAGGATCGATCCCCATGGCACCGCCTCCTAGCGCGTGTTTCCCGTGTGGCCCAGCGAGTAGCGGCCCGGCTGCGGCCACACCGTCAGCCCGTGCGGCTCCTTCCCGACCGGGATGTTGGTGACGCTGCCGGTCGCGGTGTCGATCGCGTAGACGACGTTGTCGTAGCGGCCCGAAAGCCACAGCATCTTGCCGTCGGCGCTGACGTTGCCCATGTCGGGACTGCCGCCACCGGGGATCGGCCATGTGACGTCGATCTTCTGCGTCGCGAAGTCGAGCACCGACACGCTGCCCTTGCCCTTTGGCGGGCCGTGGATCTTGTTCGAGCCGCGGTTCGCGACGTAGAGCTTCCTGCCGTCGCGGCTTGGGTAGAGGCCGTGCGCGCCGACGCCCGTCGGGATGAAGCCGACCTGCCGGAACGTCGCACCGTCGACAACGTGCACGCCGTTCGACATCATGTCGGCGACGTAGAAGAGCTTGCCGTCGGGCGAGACGCGGATGTCCTGCGGCATGCCCTTCCAGGTGGTGCAGATCGTCTCGTCGCGGCCGTCGATCCCCTTCACGGTGGTCGTCTTGACGCCGGGCTTGATGAGCTGGATGTAGCCCAGGACCTTGCGCTCGACCATGTCGATCTTGGCCACCGTGCCGTCGAACTCGCAGGTGAAGATCGCGAACCGGCCGTCGATCGAGAAGTCCGCGTGGTTGATGCCGCCGCAGCGCGGAACCGCCAGCGAGCCCTGCAGCGCGAGCGTCGCCGGGTCGCGGAAGTCGAGCCGCTTCAGCGCTTCGGCGACGACGATCACCGACTTGCCGTCGGGCGTGCTGTACACGTTGTACGGGTCGTCGACGGGAACGGCCTTGCCGGGCTTGCCGGTGCGCGGGTCGACCGGGGTCATGCTCCCGTCCTTGCGGCCCTCGGCGTTGTTGGCGACCCAAAGCGTGCGCATGTCCCACGACGGCACGACGTGCTGCGGATTGATGCCGACCTTGAACTTGTCGACCACCTTGAGCGTGGCCGGATCGATGACGTAGACGTCGTTCGTCTGGAGGTGCGGCACGTAGACGCGTGCCAGGTCGCCCGCCACCGCGGCGCTGACCTTGCCGGCGGCGGCTTCGCTGTAGAGGTTCGCCGGGTCGATCACCGGCGGCATGCCGGGGACGGTCGCCACCGCGGGGGCCGGCGGCGCGCCCGGCGCCTGCCCGGTCGCGACCTGGGCCAGTCCCGGCAGCGCGAGGGCAAAGGCCACCCCGAGGGCGGAAAGAAGATAGGGACGCGTGCGGCGGTGGTTCACGTTCACTCCTGGTGTCGGCATCATGATCCTGTAAGGGCCGGCTCTATCGTACGGCAGCCTTGCGTATGGCGTCGACGGTGCGGGCGACGATCGCGGCGACGCCGAGCTGCCCCAGCTCGGCGCTCGAGCGCGCCGGGTCGCCGTGGACACCGTCGGCGTCGGCGAGACGTGCGGCACCGCCCAGCATCTCGCGGCGCACGAGCGACGGATCGACCGCCATCGCGAGCGACGTATCGGCGAGCCCGGCGTGGGTGCCGATCTCGGCGGGCCGTATGCCGCGGCTCTTGAGCGCCGCGGGATAGTCGACGTCGACCGCGGTGTAGTACTCGTCGATCGCGTGCGCGCGCACCGGTGTGGCCGCCCATTCGCGGTTGAGGCGCTTCGCGACGGCGCGGTCGTTCTTCTGGTAGCCGCCGTGATCGCCGAGGAACACGACGTCGCGGAAGCCGTGCAGCTTGAAGCTGCGCGCCGCGCTTTCGAGCGTCTTCTCGAACACGTCGTCGGGGACGGTGATCGTGCCGGGGTAGCGCAGGTGGGCCTGCGGCGGGGAAAGCCCGCCCTCGGGCACATAGGCGACGACGGGCGCCACCAGCGCGTTGCCGAGCGCCAGGGCGATTTTCCCGGCGAGAAAGCGCGACCGGGCGTTGTGCTTGCCCAGCACCATGTGGGGTCCGTTCTGCTCGGTGCCGCCGACGGGGACGATGATCGTGGTCTTGCCGGCCCGGACCTGGTCGCGGAGCTCGGTCCAGGTGAAGTCCTCGAGGTACACGCTGGACGGCGCCGCCGCCCGGGCGGCGGGGGCCAACGCAAACGACAGCGACAGCAGCACGACGGCAACGCGAAGCATCATCCCTGCATCTTAGGCGATCGGCGCCGATCGGGCCATCTGCGCCGCAGCATCCTCCTCCGCGGGCATGGTCCGGGCGCGGCGCCGGCCGCGGGACACCGCCAGCGACGAATGCGGTATTCTCTTTACCCGCCGGAACCGATGCGATCCGGCGCGGCCACGGAGCGAGGCACCATGGAAACACCCACCGGCAGCAGGAAGCGCGTGGCCGTCGTGATCGGCGCCGGCAGCGTCAAGTGCGCAGCTGCGATCGGCCTCGCGCACGTGCTCGCGCGCGAGAACGTCGCGATCGACCTGCTGGTGGGATGCAGCGCCGGCAGCATCTTCACCGCACTGACCGCGATCGGGCACAACAGCGAGGTCGCAGCCGACATGGCCTCGCGGCTGTGGACGCACGACCTCACCTCCGGCCGCGATCACCGCGCGCTCCTTTCCGCGCTGATGCCGCGGATGTTCGGCTTCAACGAGCACTTCGGGCTGCGCCGCGACAACCAGGTGATGGGCCGCCTGCGCGACGCCTTCGGCGAAGCCCGCCTGGAGGAAATGCGCGTGCCGCTGCGATTGACGGCGACCGATTTCCACAGCGGCGAGCAGGTGGTGTTCGGCGAGGGCAGCCTGATCAACGCGATCCGGGCGAGCATCTCGATTCCGTTCATCTTCAAGCCCTGGGACATCGACGGCAGGCTCTGCGTCGACGGCTTCGTGTCCGACCCGCTGCCCGTCAACGTCGCGATCAGCGAGGGCGCCGATATCGTGATCGCGATGGGCTTCGAGAGCCCGCGCCAGGAGCAGGTGCACTCGCCGATACGCTTTGCGTTCCAATTGTCGTCGATCATGACCAACAACCTGATGCGCTCGCGGTACGCGATGCACCATCTCGCGCGCTACAGCGAGGTGATCCCGGTCATTCCGCACTTCAAGGAACACATCAAGCTGTTCGACGCCGCCAAGATCCCGTACATCGTGGAGGAAGGCGCGCGCGCGACCGAGGCGATCCTTCCCCGCCTGCGCGAGATGCTGGCCGCGCCACCCGAGGGCGCGGACAGCACGCATTGACGGCTTCCGCGCGCGCATTGCCGGCGGGCGAAGCACGCCCGCGCCGCGACCGGGCAAGGCGTCAGATCGTCAGCTTGCGCAGCAGCTCGGGATTGGTCGTGACCGCCCGCTGCCGCGACGGCGGCGCAGCGTAGAGCGACGCCGGCGGATAGGTCTCGAACCGCTCCCTGACGGCGGGGACGTCGCAGGCACCCGCGAACGTCACCGCGACGTCGCCGCCGGTGACAGCGCCGAGCGCGAAGCACGCCTGGCCGAGCTTGTCGTTCAACGGCTTCAGCACGCCACTGGCGACGCGCTCGCCGGCCGGCCCGGACCCCGCCAGCGTCAGGTCGACCGCCTTGCCGGCTTCCGGCCAGCGCGGCGCCAGCGCGATCACCGCGGGCAGACCGATGATCTCGCGGCGCAACAGCGCCTCGGTCGCCGCGTCGGGCAGCCCGTCGATGGTCACGCGCACCGGCAGGCCGGCAACCACGAGATGGCGCAAGAAGAATTCGCGCGAGAACGCGTCGGCGATGCGGCCGCCGACCGCCTTCAGCGCCTCCTCCTCGGACGCCCAGCTGCCGGCGGCCTTCGGCAGCGTCGTGTCGAAGTAGATCTCCTCGCCCGTCTCGCGGTCGATGCACTTGATCGTCCACGACGTCAGCGCGAACTTGGTGATGACGAGGCCGGAGGCTTCCAGCCGCGTCGACAGCCGACGGAACATCACTTCGCCCTGAACGGCGAAATCAGCCCCCTTGCGTCCGGCGTCCGTCGGCGCGCCGTCCTCGGACCAGGTGCGAAAGCCGAACGACCGGATGTGCTCCTTGATGACGTTCTCGGCTACCGGCGATGCCCGCGGGGGCGCGTCGGGCGCGTCGGCGGCGCGAACGAGGATCCGCACCGACACCTTCGGGTCGCCCTGCGCGCGGATGAATTCGATGCGCTCGTCGCGCGACATCTGGTTGAGCGACTTCTGCAGCGCCTTGACGTTGACCACCGCCTCGGTGGTGATCGACATCAGCCCGTCCTTGCCGAGTTGCGGCGTGCCCTGTGCAACGACACGGGTGATGAAGCGGTCGCTGTTGGCGAGCAGCCGGTCGCTGACCGCGTCGTAGTTGCGGGCGAGCGACTTGTCGTCGACCATCAGCCCGAGCGCCTTCAGGACGACCTGCCGGTTCGACGCTGCGCGCAGGCCGGCCTGCCGCTGCGCATCGTCGCCGTGGAACCGGGCGTCGTTCGGATCGATGAGGCCGACGGCGGCGACGGTGACGGTGCCGGGCTCGGCGGCCGCGGGTGCGGGCGCTGCCGCAGTTGCCGCCGGCGGCGCGGCGCTGCCGCCGGCCACCGCGACGGGCGCGGTGGTCTGTGCCTTCGCGGAAACGGCCGCCGGCGCCGCGGCATCGGGCGCCCGGTGGACGGCGAACCACGCGGCGGCGACGAGCCCGATCGCGACCACGCCCGCCGCAACCGCGATGCCGGCGGTCGCGCGGCGCTTCGGCGGCACGCCGCCTTCTGCCCCTGCCGACGCGGCGGCCGCGACGTCGATCCGCGTGACGTCGGTGCCGGCGGCCGCGTCGCTCGCGCCCGCCGCGGCAAGCGCCCCGGCGAACGCTTCCGCCGTCGGGTAGCGGTCCTCCGGGCGCTTCGCGAGCGCGCGCCGGATCACCGCATCGAACGCCTCGGTCACCTGCGGGTTGAGCGCCGACGGCGGCAGCGGCTCCTCCTTCAGCACCTTCTGCACCGTGGTCGTGGCCGTGCCGGAGAACGGCCGGTCGCCGGTCAGGAACTGGTAGAGGACCACGCCGGCGGAAAAGAGATCCGCGCGGCCATCGACGGGCAGGCCCAGGATCTGCTCGGGCGCCATGTAGCTCGGCGTGCCGAGCACGGTGCCGACCTGCGTCAACTCCGACGCTTCGACGTGCGCGATGCCGAAGTCGGCAACCTTCACCGCGCCGTCCGGAAGCAGGATCACGTTGGCGGGCTTGATGTCCCGGTGCACCACGCCCTGCCGGTGCGAGTAGCCGAGCGCGGCGAGGATCTGCGCCATGATGGAGAGCACCTCGCGCGGCCGGAAGCGCTGGCCGGCGTCGAAGCAATCCTTGAGCGACCGGCCGGCGACGAACTCCATCGCGATGAACCAGGTGCCCGCGTCCTCGCCGAATTCGTGGATCGCGACGACGTTGGGGTGCGACAGGCGGCCCGCGGCCTGCGCCTCGCGCCGGAAGCGGGCGATGATCTCCGCCGCGGCGTCGCCCTGCAACTGGTCGGCGCGGATCGTCTTCAGCGCGACGACGCGCTGGATCATCGGGTCGTAGCCTTCGTAGACCACGCCCATGGCGCCCTGCCCCAGCTCGCGCCGGATTTCGTACTTGCCGAGCCGCTCCGGAATCATCGTTGGCGGCTCACTTGTACTTGTTGTCGATCTCCCACACCGACTTCTGGATCAGCCGCTGCACCATCGTGTCCAGTGAAACGCCGCCCTGCTGCGAGTTGTGGACGCCGAGCACTGCCGTCGCCGTGGCGCCGACCTCCATCTTCTCCTCGGTATAGCCGGTCGCGACCTGCTCGGTGGTCTCGGCGTTGATCACCTTGTAGCGCATGCCGATGATCCAGACGCCGCTCGACTCGCCGGTCTGCACCGAGCCGATCCCGGCGCCGGCGACCGTCCCGGCCTGCGCGCCGCCGCGGGAGCCGCTGAAGACCCCGAGGAGCCCCGCCATCTGGCCCAGCGCGCGGCCGTCGAACCCCGACTGCGCCGCCGCCACCTGCTCGGTCTTCAGGATGTCGAACTTGATGATGTACTTGGTGCTCTTCAGCTTGCCCATGCGCAGGAACTTGCGCGCCGCTTCCGGGTCGCCCAGGTTGTAGGCCAGCGTGAACTCGTTGAGGATCGGCCCCAGGTTCGAGCGTTCGAGCACCGGAAAGTTGGCGGCAGACAGTTCGATCTCCGCGAAGTCGGCGATGTTGTTGCTGGTGAACTTCTGGTTGAACGTGGCGTTGCTGCTCTTGATCTCGCCGGGCAGCACGATCAGCGCCGGCCCCTTCTTGTTCGCATTGGTGTACTCGACCGGCCGATAGGCGGCGCGGTCGGCGGCCTCGTTGGCCTTCTGCGACGTCGTGCCGCCGGTGTTGGGCGACGGACTGCTCTCGGCGCCCCACTTGGGCTGCGCGAGCGCGGCCGCCGCCGAGGCGGCGAACGCGATGCCGAGCGAGGCACGCATCAGCGTGCGAAGGTAGTTGACTTGCATGGCCTTTGCTCCTTTGTGAGTCGAACCCGCGCGCGCCGCGCTACTTTCCCCGTGGGCGGCCAGCCGGCGCGAGGCCGGCGCCCGTGCAATAGTCGGCATAGAGCCTGGCGACGACGTCGTCGGCGTTCTCGTTGACCAGCGTCAGCGCCATCGCCGCTACGTCGGCGCCCGAGTACGAGGCGGAATGGGCCGACGCGTCGGAGATGACGCGCCCGCCGGCCTCCGACAGCGTGAAGCCCATCGTGACCGCGACCTGGTTGACCCGCATCACCGGGTTGACGGTCGCATCCGCGGTGATCAGCCCGCGCAGCACGAAGCTGGCGCCCAGCCGCTTGGCCGCGGCCAGCGCGGCGTCGGGGTCGTTCCGGAAATACGCGTCGATCTCCGCCTGCGCGATCTGCTTGCGGATATCCTCGGGCGTATAGGTGGCGAGACCCAGCGCGCGCAGGCGGCCGTTGATTGCCTGGAAGTGCGGGCCGTAGTTCTGCTGCCGGGCGTCGATGTAGCCGTTGCCCTGTCGCTCGCCGATGATGACGACGATCTTCCTGTTCTTCAGTTCGGCGCGGCACGGGGTCGACAGTTGCTGCGCGACCTGCCGCTGCCGGGCCGCGTCGGCGGCGGCCTCGTCAGGCTCGGGTTGCGAGAACCGGAACCCCTGCTGCGCCAAGCCGGACCCTCCGCCCAGCATCGAGCAGAGTCCAAGCAGCAGGACGGCAATACGGCAGCGCATCGGCGGCATCGGCAGTCGGGATGTCCCCGATTATACGGTGCATGCCAACGCCATAATGCACGAGCGGCGGAAAAATCAGTGCGCGACGCGTCCGGCCATCTCCGCCGCCAGCAGCACGGCCGCGCGGGTGGCGCCGATGTTGGCCACGCCCTTGCCGGCGATCTCGTAGGCGGTGCCGTGCGCGGGCGTGCAGATCGGGAACGGAAAGCCGCCGAGCAGCGTGACACCGCGGTCGAAGCCCATCAGCTTCATCGCGATCTGCCCCTGGTCGTGGTACATCGTCAGCACCGCGTCGAAGGCGCCGCTCCTCGCCCGGACGAACACCGTGTCGGCCGGATACGGCCCGTCGGCCGGGATGCCCTGCGAGCGCGCCCGCGCCACGGCCGGCGCGATCACGTCGATCTCCTCCCGTCCGAAATTGCCGCCGTCGCCGGCGTGCGGGTTCAGCGCGGCCACGGCGATCCGCGGCGGGTCGAAGCCGGCCGCGCGCAGCGATTCCGCGGCCAGCGCCAGCGCGTTGACGATCGCGTCGACGGTGATGAGCTTCGATACCGCCGACAGGGGCACGTGCGACGTGACGCGGGCGTTCCAGATCCGGTCGAGGATGTTGAACTCGGTGGCTGCCGTCGCAGTGCCCAGCGCGTCGGCGGTGAAGCGGATCTCGTCGTCGTACGACGCCAGCGCGAGCCGCATCGCCTGCTTGTTGAACGGCGTGAAGCAGACTGCATGCGCCTGCCCCGACTGCACGAGCTTCAGCGCGTGGCGGTAGTTGGCGAGCGCGAACGCGCCGCCCGCCCGCGTCGCGACAGCGCGCTCGATGCTGGCCGGGTCGAGGTGCTGCAGGTCGACGAAGACGGGCCGCTCGCGCTGGCCGGGGACCGGGTCGGCGGCGGCGATCACTTCGACGTCGGGCGTCACGCCGGCCACCCGCGCTCCTTCGTCGAAGACCCGCCTGTCGCCGATCACGACGAGATGGGCTGCCGCCCGGATCTCGTCCATCGCGGCGACCTTCGCGGTCAGCTCGGGGCTGATTCCCGCGGGATCGCCCATCGCCAGTGCGATCACCGGCTTGTTGGCTGCATCTGTGTTCACTGCGGTCTCCAGGAGTTGGGCACGGGCGTCCGATGTGCGGGTCCCGGCGAAAAAGAGGCCCCGGGTCAGGGACCGACGGCAAGGCGCGGAATCCAGGTCGTCAGACCCGGAATATAGGTGATCAGGAGCAGCGTCGCCAGCATTCCGGCGCCTCCACGAACCGAAGCGTGGACGCGTCACCCTTCACTGCATCGCGTAGATGCGGATCGCATTGTCGTGGAACAGGCCGCGCCGCTCGTCCGGTGCGAGATCCGCCACGATCGCGGCAAAGCCGCCGAAGATGGTCGGCAGGCTCGCGCAGACGCTGTCGACCGGGAAATTGCTGCCGAACATGCAGCGCGACGGGCCGAAGAGATCGATCACCGTCCGCACGATGTCGCCGTTGGCCGCCACGGTCCACGCGGCGCCCGGCTGGCCAAGGCCCGAGATCTTGACCGCGACGTTGGGGTGGCGGGCAAATGCCGCCATGGCCCGCCGCCAGCCGGCGAGGCCTTCCGCGCTGCGGTCGGACGGCAGGCCCGTGTGGTTGAGGATGATCTGCGTCTGCCCAAAGTCCGCCGCCAGGCGGCCTGCTTCGCCCAAGTGCCACCACGGCGTCTGGAGGTCGAAGCGGAGGCCGCTGGTCGCCAGCTCGGCGAAGCCGCGGCGCCAGCGGGCATCGGTCATCCCGCCCGGCGCGGCGTCGCCGGGCGCGCGGTTGGCGCGCGGCTTGTGCCGGACGCTGCGCACGAACGGGAATGCCGCCTGCGCCTCCAGCACGCGCGGCGCATCGTCGGCGTCGAGCCACGCTTGCGCCACGGCGACGGTAGGCAGCCCGTATTCGCGCCGCATGCCGTCGATGTAGCGCATCTCGCCGACGGGATCGCCCGGATCCCATTCGGCCTCGACGTAGACGGTCCGCACGACGCGAAACGGTGCCGCGTCGGCAAGATAGTCCGGCGGCAGGTACGAACGGCGGATCGCCCGGTAGTCGCCGTACCGGAACGGAACCGGCGGCTCGTCGCAGAGCCACGGGTAATAATTGCGCTGCGGCTCCCAGAAATGCTGGTGCGCGTCGACGATGGCCGACGGCATCGCCGCGGCGGGAATTGCCGCATCCGAATCTGATTCCATCCTCCCCTCCCGACACGACGCCCGGAAACCGGGCGGTGCGCTGCCTCCGACGGCGTGCTTCGGCGCCGCGCGCGCGGCGGAGCGGTGGCGTCGCATCCGGCACGCGCGCCGATGCCGGCACGCTTTTCTGCCCGAGAGAGTGTAATGCATGGCGCAACGCCGCGTTCGCCGCGAATCAGCGATGGACGCGCCGCGCGCGAAGATGGAAAATTGCGTGCGTTTGACGACCCGGACCGGGATCGCGTCACGCCAGCAAGGGGAGAGGACCAGCGATGAAACCGAAGCTGAGGTCGTGGTCGCGCGCATTGTGCAGCGCGCTGCTCGCGGGACCGGCGCTGCTGTTGGGCGCTGCGGCATACGGAGAGACCTGGCCCACGCAGACGATCCGGATCGTCGCGCCGGTGCCGCCGGGCGGCGGCGTCGACATCCTGTCGCGCGCGCTCGCGCAGAAGCTGACCGAGAGCCTGGGCGTATCGGTGGTCGTCGAGAACAAGGCCGGCGCCAGCGCGGTGGTCGGCACCGACTACGTCGCCAAGAGCGCGCCGGACGGCTACACGATGCTGATGGGCTATTCGGTGCTCGCGACCAACCGCTTCCTGCAGGCTTCGCTGCCCTACGACCTCGACCGCGACCTCACGCCGGTGATGAACGTGGGCTACATCCCGCTGATCCTCGTCACGCAGCCGTCGTTCCCGGCCAACAGCGTCAAGGAGCTGATCGCGCTCGCGAAGGCCAAGCCCGGCCAGCTGTCCTACGCGTCGGGCGGTGCCGGCGCGGGCGCGCACCTGTCGGGCGAGCTCTTCAAGAGCCTCGCCGGCGTCGACATCGCCCACGTCCCGTACAAGGGCAACGCGCCGGCATTGAACGACGTCCTCGGCGGCCACGTGCAGATCATGTTCGACACGATCACCACGTCGCTGCCGCACGTGAAGGCCGGCAAGCTGAAGGGCCTTGCCACCACCGGGGCCAAGCGCTCGCCGCTCGCGCCCGACCTGCCGACGATGATCGAGGCCGGGCTGCCGACCTTCGAGATCAGCGCGTGGTACATGCTGTTCATCCCGAAGAAGACGCCGAAGGAGATCATCACCAAGCTCAACGTGGCGCTCAATGCGGCGATCGCCGATCCGGAGGTCGTCAAGCGGATGGGCGCGCAGGGCGTCACGTTCGTCGGCGGCACGCCGGAGCAGGCCGAGTCGTTCCTGCAGAGCGAGATCACGCAGTGGGGCAACCTGATCCGCAAGGCCGGCATCAAGGCGGAATGACGATGCGCCTCTTCGACGTCCACTCGCACTGGGGCACCGAGCGCGGCTACGTGCTGCGCTCGCCCGAGGCGCTCGCCCTGCAGAAGACGACCTGGAACTCGACGCCGCGCTACGACACCGAGGACGAGATGGCGGCGTACTTCCGCGCCAACGACGTCCGCGCGATCCTCGACTTCGGGTTCACGAAATCGTTGCCGGTGGACGAGCTGGTCCCGCTGCACGACTACGCGATCGACGTGCAGCGGCGCTATCCGGACGTGATCCACGGCCACTGGCTCCAGATCGATCCGCGCCTCGGCCGGCGCGGCGCCGACGAACTCCAGCGCGTCATCGACGCCGGCGCCGGCTTCGCGAGCTATTGCGTGTCGGCCTCCGGGACGGGCTTCGCGGCGAGCGACCCGATCTACGGCCCGTTCTACGAGGTGGCACGGGCGGCGAACCGGCCGGTGCTCGTGCTGGTCGGCCACACGGGATCCGGCGCCGGCCTTCCCGGCGGTGGCGGCGTCAAGCTCGACCTCTGCCACCCGCGTTACGTCGACGAGCTGGCGATCGCCTACCCGGACATGAACATCATCTCCGGCCGGCCGGCGTGGCCGTGGCAGGACGAGATGATCTCGGTGCTGCTGCACAAGCCCAACGTCTGGTCCGAACTGCACGGCTGGTCGCCGAAGTACTTCACCGATGCGCTGAAGCGCGAAATCCGCGGCCGGCTGAAGGACCGCGTCATGTTCGGCGCCGACTACCCGCTGTTCCGCTACGAGCGCCTCGTCGCCGACTGGCGCGAGCTCGGCTACGACGACGCCATCCTCGCGCGCGCGTTCCACCGCAACGCCGAGGCGCTGTTCGGCGTTGCCGGCGCGGCGGCCTGACGCCGTGGACCTCTCCCTTGCGGGAAAGGCCGCGGTCGTCGGCGGCGCGAGCCAGGGCATCGGTTACGCGATCGCGCGGATGCTGGCGGCGGAAGGCGCCGCCGTCGCGATGGTCGCGCGCCGCAGCGAGCCGCTGGAGGCGGCCGTCCGGCGCGTGCGCGAGGAGACCGGCAGCCATGCCATCGCGATCGCTGCCGACATCCGGAAGGCGGCGGACTGCACGCGGATCATCGAGGAAGCCGTCGCCGGCCTCGGCCGCCTCGACGTCCTCGTCAACAACGACGGCGCGCCGCCGCTGGGCGAACTGCAGTCGTTCGACGACGCCGCCTGGGACCGTGCGGTCCAGCAGAACCTGATGAGCGTCGTGCGCCTCTCGCGCCTCGCGCTGCCGGAAATGGCGAAGGCCGGCGCCGGCCGGATCGTCAACATCACGGCGCTCTCCACGCTGCAGCCGATGCCGCGCTTCGGCCTCGCAGTCGCCACCTGGGCCGGCGTGCTGGGCTATGCCAAGACGCTGTCGCTCGAAGTCGCGGCACAGGGCATCACGATCAACACCATCTGTCCCGGCCGCATCGCGACCGGGCGCCTTGCCAAGGTCTTCGGCGCCGCCGACCACGAACCTGCGGCCGATGCGGCGCTGCAGGCCGAGATGGCGAAGGCCATCCCGATGCAACGGGTCGGCACGCCCGACGAAATCGCCGGCCTCGTTGCCTTCCTGGCGTCGCCGCACGCCGCCTACATCACCGGGAGCGTCTTCCACGTCGACGGTGGCCGCCGAGCGAGCCTGCTATGACCTACGACGATTATCCGGACACCGTGCCCTGGTACTGGAATTCCCTCGACTTCGCGCAACTCGCCCGAGACTACCCGCCGCCGCCCGACTACTTCCGGACCACGTTCCGGATGTCGCGCGACGAACTGCACGCGCTGCAGGAGAGGCGCTTCCTCGCCACCGTGCAGCGCGGCTGGGAGATTCCGTTCTTCCAGCGGCACTGGCGCGCGGCCGGCATGGACGAGGGCTCGGTCCGCTCGCTCGCGGACCTGCCGTCGATCCCGCCCTACGGCGTGGCGGAGATCCGCGAGAGCATCGACCGCAATCCGCCGTTCGGCGACTTCATGGGCATCTCGCCCGAAGACGGCAAGCGGATGCCGCTGGTGCTGCAGACGAGCGGCGGCACGACCGGCCTGCCGCGACCGATGCTCTATTCGCCGCAGGACCGCGAGACGATGGCGATCCTCGGCGGCCGGCGCTTCGCGCTGCACGGCATCCGCCCCGGCGACATGGTGCTCGTCACCTACTCGCTCGGCCTCGGCAACGGCGGCATGGCCCCGCGCGAGGCGCTGTGGCGCTACACCGGCGCGGTGCCGGTGATGACCGGCAGCGGTGCCAACACGCCGACGCGCCGGCAGATCGAGATCGTCAAGGCCTGGGGCGTCAAGGTGATCCTCGGCTTCCCGTCGTACCTGCGCCACATGGCGCTGGTGGCGCGCGACGAGATGGGGATCGACCCGCACAGCCTCGGCATCCGCCTGCTCGGCACGCACCTCGGCATGGACAACCGCGCCGAGATCGAGGCGCTGTGGAACGCGCCGGCGCACGACATGTACGGCACCCACGAAAGCGGGATGATGGGCGCCGAATGCACGCACCGGACCGGCATGCACGTGATGGAGGACGCCTTCATCCTCGAGATCGCCGATCCCGGGACGGGCGCCCTGCTGGCCGACGGCGAGAAGGGAACGATCTACATCACGACGCTCTACAAGTACGGGGCGCCGCAGATCCGCTTCAATGTCAACGACATCAGCGCGTACCGCACCGACACGTGCCCGTGCGGCAGCACGATGCGCCGCCTCGACCGGATCTACGGCCGCAACGACAACATGATCAAGCTGCGGGGCGTCAACGTGTTCCCCGAGGCCGTGGGCGCCGCGGTGGCCGAGGACCGCCGCACCAACGGCGAATTCTTCTGCGTCGTCGAGCGCGTCGGCGAAGCGGGCGTGGACCAGATGGAAGTGCGCGTCGAGGTGATCGACGCCGCCGCCGACCGGAGCCTCGTCAAGAGCGATCTCGAGCGCCGCCTGAAGGAGGTGCTGGGCGTGAAGGTTGCCGTCACCCCGGTCGACCGCGGCGCGCTCGATCCGCTGACGGGCACGTCGCAGACGTCGAAGATCAAGCGGCTCCTCGACCGCCGCAAGGCGTAGTCCGCCCGCTGGGGCGTCGAACCGGCGGCGGCACCTGCCGACGACGCCGGTTCAGCCCGGCGCCGCCGCGCGCAGAAGCAGGCAGGCGGCGAGCATGCCGGGATCGTCGTGGCCGGCCGACTTCGCGCCGTACATCCGCGCGCGCCCGATCCTCGCCTCCCGCGGCCGGAACTCGGACAGCGCGGCTTCGGCGGCGCCTGTCGCCACCGCGAGCGGATCGGCAGTCGCAGCCGGATCCGCCGCCGCGAGCCCCGCTTCTATCTGCAGCAGCGAATCGAGGATGGTCTTGTCGCCGCCGGCGGCGCCCGACCGCCCGGTGATCGCCGCCGTGGCCGCCGCGAGCGCGACCCGGATGTCGGGCACGGCCAGCGCGTCTTTTCCACGCACGCTGCGCCCGGCCGCCGACAGCCCCATCGCCAGCACGGCGCCGAGGCTGGATCCGGTGGCGCGGCTGGTTTCACGCCCCAGGGCCAGCAGCGCGGCGCCTACGTCCGGCGGCAGCGCGGGCGCGGCCGCCTGCCACGCCGCAACCACGTCGGCGACCGTCATCCCCGTGTCGCCGTCGCCCAGGTGCCGGTCGGCGGCGTTGAGCTCGTCGCGGATCGGATCGATGCGCCCGGCGATCCGCTCGATCGCCTGCGCGAGGTCGTTCGCCGTCGGCATCGGCTACCTCGGCCAGAACGGGCAGGCCGTCGGCGCAGCGAGCAGGGCCTCGAGCTCGGCATCGAGGTCGACCAGCGAAATCGAGCATCCGGCCATCTCCATCGACGTCGCGAAGTGCCCGACGTGGCGCACCGCAATGTCGACGCCGGCCGCGGCGAGCAACAGCGCCGCCTTCCGGTAGACGATCAGCAGTTCCTCGAGCGGCGTGGCGCCGAGGCTGTTGACCAGCAGCGCGACGCGTCCGCCGCCTTCGCCGGCACCGTCGGCCAGGAGGCGCCCGATCATCGCGGCGGCGGCATCGTCGGCCGACGGCAGCGCCCGCTGCTCGATGCCCGGTTCGCCGTGGATGCCCATCCCGATCTCGACCTGTCCGTCGGGCACCGTGAAGCCCGGCGCGGCGGCGCCGGGGATCAGGCACGGCGACACCGCGATGCCGATCGAGCGCGTGCGCTCGGCCGTCCGCGCGGCGATGGCGGCAACGGCGGCGAGCGCGTCGCCGCGCGCCGCGGCCGCGCCCGCCGCCTTGAACGCGTAGATCATCCCGGCCACCCCGCGCCGCTTCTGCCGCTCGGCCGGCGGCGCGCTGGCGATATCGTCCGCGACGATCACGGTGGCCGTCGTGCCGCCGTCGTCGCCGAACTCGTCGCATGCCGCGCCGAAGCTCATCCGGTCGCCGCCGTAGTTGCCGAGCACGCACAGCACGCCGGCGCCGCCGTCGGCGGCGCGGATCGCCTCGCCGCAGATGTCGGCCGGCGGCCCGGCGAACACGTTGCCGACGGCGCACGACGTCAGCAGCCCTTCGGCGACGTAGCCGGCGAACACCGGCAGGTGGCCGAAGCCGCCGCCGGTGACGACCCCGACGCGCCCTTTCGCCGCCCCCGCGCTGCGGACGACCACGCGCCCGCCTCTTCCGGTCCGTTTATAGCCTGCAAACGCCGAGCACAGCCCGTCGAGCGATTCGTCGACGTAATCGGCCGGCAGGTTGATGAGTTTCTTCATTTGGCTCCTCTTTGTCGGATGCTTCGAATGGCGGCAAAGAGGCCCGGGGCCCCCGTCTCAATTGCCCGCCGGAGCGATGGCCCGGGCCACCGCCGCGGGCGCCTTCGCCGTGACCGCGATTATGGACTAGACAGCGCGCCGCTTCTCGTTTATTAAGTAATCAATACGCCGTCCGGCCGCGCTCGCGGGGGACCAAGGCGACCGGCCGATCGACCGCGACGGATCCGGAACCGACAGCTGCCGCACCTCGATCCGTCGCCACCTCGACGGCCGGCCGGGACGGCGGAGGAGACGCACCAGATGCATGCCAGCGCGCCGGCCGCCCCCGCCAGTCCCGACCTCCTGCTCGCGCCGGTGCTCGCCTCCCGGCCGGCGCTGCCGGGATGGCTCGCCTCGATCGACGCCGTCGTCATCGCGCTCCTCAACATCGGGCTCGTCATCGAGGTCGTGCTGGTGTTCGCGAGCACGATCGCGCGCGCGCTGTTCCAGTCGTCGGTGCTGATGGGGATCGACGAGACGGCGTACCTGTACCTCGTCGTGGTCGCGTTCATGGGCGGTGCCGTGTCGTACGGACGCGGCGAGTTCATCGCGATCATGATGGTGGTCGAACGGCTGCCGGCCGCGTGGCGGAAGTTCCTCGCCGCGATGGTCGAGTGGATCGTCATCGCGATCTCGCTGCTGTTCGGCGGGTGGGCGATCCCCCTGTTCCTCTCCAACCTCGAGGAGAAGACGCTGCTGCTGGGCATCCACTACCTGTGGATGACGCTGCCGATCGTCGTCGGCTCCGCGCTGTTCGTCCTCCACGCCGGCCTGGCCCTGTGGCGGATGCCCCTGCGCTTCGCGCTCGGCGGCGGCATCGCCGTCGGCGCGTTCGCCCTGATGATCACGCTGTCGTCGCAGGCGGCCTGGATCTTCACGCCCTGGTTCTACGCGGCGCTCGCCGCGCTGTTCTTCGCGCAGATCGCGATCGGCCTGCCGATCGGCTTCGTCCTGGCCGTCGTGGGCATCGTCTGCGTGCACGAGATCGGGTCCGGCAACATGATGGCGGTGGTGATGAACGCGCAGCGCGGCACCGGCGGCTTCATCTTCCTCGCGCTGCCGTTCTTCATCCTCGCCGGCTTCATCATGGACCGGGCGGAGATCGGGTCGCGGCTGGTCAACTTCGTCGCGTCGCTGATCGGGCACGTCCGCGGCGGCCTGATGCAGGTGATGATCGTCGGCGTCTACATCTCGTCGGGCATCTCGGGCTCGAAGGCCGCCGACATGGCGACGATCGGCATCCCGATGAACAAGCTGCTGGGCGACCGCGGGTACCCCCCGCACGAGCGCGCGGCGCTGCTTGCGGCAGCCGCCGCGATGGGCGAATCGGTCCCGCCCAGCATCGCGATCATCATCCTCGGCTCGGTCACGTCGGTATCGACCGGGGCGCTGTTCCTCGCCGGGTTCCTGCCCGCCGCCACCGTCGGCGCTTGCCTGATGCTGCTGGTCTACGTGCGGGCGCGGATGTCCGCCTGGCCGGCGAGCCCGCGCGCGCCGCGGCGCGAGATCCTGCGCAGCGGCAAGGCGGCGATCCTTCCCCTCATGATGCCCGTGCTGATGGTCGGCGGCATCGTCGGCGGCATCGGCACGCCGACCGAGGTGTCGACCTTCGCCGTGGTGTACGGGCTGGGACTCGGCCTCTACTACCGGAACATCAACGGCCGCAACCTGTGGCAGGTGCTGACCGACGCGTCGATGCTGAACGGGATGATCTTCTTCACCGTCGCCGCAGCCACCGTGTTCTCCTGGGCGCTGACGCTGGAAGGCATGACCGGCGCGATCGCCAAGGGCATGAGCATGCTCGGCCCGAACGCGTTCCTGCCGGCGGTGATCCTCATCACCGTGCTGCTGGGCGCGGTCCTCGAGAGCTTCGTGACGATCATCATCCTCGGCCCGATCCTGCTTCCGGTCGCGCTGGCGCTGCACATCGATCCGCTGCAGTACGGGATCATCCTGGTCGAGGCCTTCGGCATCGGCTCGATCCTGCCCCCCATCGGCATCGCGCTCTACGTGTCCTGCGCCATCTGCGGCGCGAAGGTGGAGCGTGCCGCCACCCCGTTGCTGTGGTACCTGGCAGTGATGTTCGTCGGACTGATGCTGGTGGCGTGGATCCCGTGGATCACCACGGTCCTTCCCGCGATGTTCAATTTCAAGAGTTGACCCCAAGGAGGAAACGACAATGGACCACCAAGGCAAGGCACGGCGCGCCACGCGGCGCGATTTCCTGAGGCTGGGCGGCGCGGCGACCGTGCTGGCAGCGGCCCCGACCGCGTTCGCGCAGCAACCGGGCGTGAAGCGCCTGCGCTTCGCCCACCCGGCGCCGGCCGCCCACGGCTGGAACCTCTGGGCCGAGAATTTCAAGAAGGCGATGGAGGCGAAGACCGGCGGCAAGGTGCAGGTGCAGATCTTCCCGAACGCGCAGATGGGCAACGAGCGCGACACGGCACAGGCCGTGCGCATCGGCTCCATCGAGATGGGCGCGATCGGCGTCGGGCTGATGAACTGGGTGCCGGAGATGTCGGTCACCGACGCGCCCTTCCTGTGGAAGAGCCGCGCGCAGGCCTGGCGCGCGATCGAAAGCGGCTTTGGCGACGACCTGCGCAAGCGGTCGCTCGACAAGGGGTTCAAGCTCGTCGGCTGGACCGACTTGGGCTTCCGCAGCATGACCAACAACAAGCGCCCGATCAACTCGGCGAAGGACATGGTCGGGCTCAAGATGCGGGTGCCCAATTCGAAGGCGTACATCGCGATGATGCAGGCGATGGGCGCTTCGACCGTCGCGATCGACCTGTCCGAGCTCTACCTTGCGCTGTCGCAGGGCGTGGCGGATGGCCAGGACACGCCGACGCCGGTCGTCAAGTCGAACAAGTACTTCGAGGTGCAGAAGTTCATCTCGAAGACCGACCACGTGCTGACGATCGCCTACGTGGTGGTGAACCCGCAGGCATTCGCCGGCCTCACCGCGGACGAGCAGAAGGCATTCGTCGAGGCGGCGAAGGAGTCCGATGCCTACCTGCGCGGCGTCACCGAGAAGGACGAGCAGGAAGCCTTCACCTTCCTCAAGGACAAGGGGATGCAGGTGAACCTGACGCCGGACATCGAATCGTTCCGCGTGGCGACCGGCTCGGTGATCGAGAAGTATCCCGACCTGTTCCTGCCGGAACTGGTGAAGATCGCGCGGTCAACGCCGGCCTGACCGCGGTCTCCCGGCAACGCGTCCGCCGCGAGCGCCCGCCTGCCGGGCGCTCGCGATGGGCCGGTCACGGCAGCACTATGCCGGGAAGGTAACTTCCGCGGTCCCGAACTCCGCGAATTTCGCGATCACGGATTGCCCGGGCTTGACGAAGTTGAGACCCGAGCAGGTGCCCGTCGTCATCACCTGTCCGGCCGCCACGCCTTCGCCTGCGCGCAGGTCGTTGACCAGCGCCACGGCCGGCAGCAGCGGGTCCCCGGCCGGATGGCTGCTGGCCTGCGCGACGATGGCGACGCCGTCGACGATCAGTTCCACATTGAGCCGCGACAGGTCGACGTCGCGCCAGCCCGGCCGAATCGTTCCTTCGACGAAGGCCCCGTTGGAGACGCAGTCGGCGACGCGCTCGATCATGGGCGCCGCGCGGTAGTCTCTGTAGCGCGTGTCGACGACCTCGATGGCCACCATCGCGGTGACGGCCGCGGCCACCTCGTCGTACGTGTAGTCGCGGTCGCGCGGCGGCAGGGCGCGGTCGAACCGGAACGCGATCTCGGCCTCGACTCCGAGCAGCGGGACGAGGCGCGCCGGAATCGTCGCCGGGCTCGCGAACACCCGGGAGCGCAGCAGCACGCCCCGCACCAGTTTCCCGTCGAGCACCGATCCGACCTTCCACCCGGCCACGTCGTCGCCGAGCGCCCGGACGGTGGCATCCTGTATCGCGAGCGCATCGTGGACGGTCGCCGGCTTGTGGGCCGCGTCGAGGCCGTCGAGCAGGCGGCCGGTGCTGCGGGCGGAGATCAGTGCCGCGGCAGCGGCGGCGATGGCGGATTGTTCCATGGTGTCACCTTTCGTATGAGGAGACGGCAGGCGGACGGACCCGCGCCGCGGCGTCCGGCGTATGAACTTCGTGCTTTGCCGTCCTGCGCTCGTCCGCCGTGCAACCCGCCGGGTTCATCCGTGGATCCGCGTCGCCTGCCGGAAATAGAGGCGCCACTTGCCGCCCTCGCGCACCCAGACCAGCGCGAACAGCAGGTGCGTCATCTCCTTCGGCGCGCCGGCCGCCGCGACCGACATGTCGACGACGCCGTCCATCACTGCGGTATCGCCGTCGATCCGGATGCGGACGTCGCGGCTTGCGATGCTCCCGTACTCGTAGAGCCCCTGTGCGACGCCGGCGAGATAGGCCTCCCGCGACTCGGCCACCGCAGTCGAGTGGATGTAGATCAGGTCCGGGCGCAGCATCGCCTCGAGCGCGGGAAAGTCCCGGCCGATCATCGCCCGGTATAGCGCCTTCTCGGCGTCGATCACTTCGCTCCGGGCGGCCGGGTCGGCTGCGGCATGGGGGGTCATGGCGTTTCCTTGCTGTGCATTGTCATCCGCAGGGAGCCGGCGCGCGGGACACGCGCGCGCCGTTTCCCTGCACCGGCATCGGCGGTCAGCCGAGTTCCTTGATCGCGAGGTCGAGGAACGGCTTGCCGATCGAGCCCTCGAACTGCGCGTAGACCGGGCGCGTCGCGGCGACGAACAGCTTCTTGTTCTCGGGCGTGATCTCGTTGACGGCGACGGTGGCCTTGAGCTTGGCGAGCGCGTCGGCAATTGCCGCCGGCTGTTCCTTCCACTGCCAGTCCATCGCCGTCTTCATCGCCGCGTTGACCATGCCGCGCTCGTCGTTGTTCATGCCGGCCCAGATCGCCTTGTTGGTCGACACGATGAAGAAGTCCGTCGTGTGCTGGTCGAGCGAGACGAACTTGGCGACTTCATAGAGCTTCTGCGCGACCAGGTCCGGCAGCGGGAACTCGAAGCCGTCGACCACGCCCTGCTGCAGCGCGAGGTAGAGTTCCGACGGATCCATCGCCACCGGGTTGGCGCCCAGGGCCCGGAACGTCGCCAGGTACACCGGGCTGTTGATCACGCGAATCTTGAGGCCGGCGCAATCGGCCGGCTTCTGCACCGGGCGGACCTTGTTGACGATGTGCCGGCCGCCGAGCAGCCAGTAGCCGAAGACCTTGAAGCCCGCGCCGTCGGCGTACTGCTCGATCTCCTTGCCGATCGCGCCTTCGAGCGCCGGCCGCAGCTTGTCCGACGAGCTGACGAGGTACGGCAGCGTGAACGCGTCGAGCGGCTTCATGAAGTTGCCGTACCACGCGGGAACGGCCATCGTCATCGTCAGCGATCCCGCCTGCACCGACTGCAGCATCTCGGAGATGCTGCCGAGCTGCGAGCTGGGAAAGATCTCGACCTTCATCTTGTTCGACGAGAGCTTCGCGAGCTCGGTCGCGAACAGCTGGACCGCCTGGCTGTGGATCTGGTTGGGCGGCAGCATGTGGCCGAACTTGATCACCCGCGCCGTCTGCCCGATCGCCGGCGCGGACAGGCCGCCGCCGATGGCCGCCGCGGCGCCTGCCGCGACGGTGCGCTTCAGGAAGTCCCGCCGCTGCACGCCCTTGCCGCTGTCGTTCGTCATGTGTTTCCTCCTCGGTCCTGCGGTTCAATGCAGATCAGATTTTCCACCGGGGGGTGATCTGCGCAGCCGTGCCCCGGCGTGTTTTCGGCCCGGTGCGCCGTCACAACCCCACGAGCCGGGGAAGCCACAGCGTGATCGCCGGAAAGAAGATCATCAGGATGACGACCGTCACCATCCAGATCACGAACGGGGCAACGGCGAGCGACAGCCGCTCGAGCTTGACGCCCGCGATGTTCGAGGTCATGAACAGGATGATGCCGACCGGCGGCGTAACCAGCCCGATCATGCAGGTGACGACGAAGACGAGGCCGAACTGCACGTCGTCGATCCCGTACTGCTTCGCGATCGGCGCCAGCAGCGGCGCCAGCGCGATCATGATCGGCACCGCGTCCATCAGCATGCCGAGGATGAACAGGGCAAACGCGACCAGCAGCATGAACACCAGCGGGCTCGCCGTCGTCGCCACCAGCAGGTCGGAAAGGTGCTGCGTCACCTGGTTCAGCGTCAGGATCCACGATACGATCGCGCCCACGCCCAGCAGCATCCCGGCCACCGCGCTGATGATCGCCGCGTAGATCGTGGCATCGTAGACGTCGCGCAACCGCAGCCGGGGCGTCGACAGGAAGCCGATCAATGCCGTGTAGGCGACGCCGATCGCGGCCGACTCGGTGACCGTGAACACGCCGCTCAGGATGCCGCCGATGATGATCAGCGGCAGCACGAGCAGCGGCAGCACGATGAGCGTCTGGCGCCCGATCTCGCGCAGCGGCGGCCACTCGCGGACGACGCCGTACTTGCCGCGCCACGTGGCATACCAGGCCATCACCAGGAAGCCGCCGCCGAAAAGAACGCCCGGAATGGCACCGCCGGCGAACATCGCACCCACCGACACGTTGCCCACGGACAGCGCGTAGATGATCATCGCGACGCTCGGCGGGATGATCGGGCCGATGATCGACGTGGCTGCGGTCAGCGCCGCGCTGTAGACCAGCGGGTAGCCGGCACGCGTCATCAGCTGGATCAGCACCCGGCCGAGGCTCGCGATGTCCGACACCGCGGTGCCGCTGATGCCGGCGAACAGCATCGCCGCGACGACGTTGATGTAGGCCATGCCGCCGCGGGTGCGCCCGAACAGCATCTGCAGCCAGACGACCATCCGCGGCAGCATGCCGGCGCGGTCGGCGAGGATGCCGAGCATCACGAACAGCGGGATCGCGAGCAGCGGGAACGAGCCCAGCGCGTAGTAGAAGCGTCGGGCGAGGATCGTCGGCTCGATGCCCTCGAAGAACAGGATCCAGCTCGCGCCGGCGAGTCCCATGCCGAACGCGACCGGCACGCCGATGATGATGGTGCCGAAGAAGATGATGCCGATGACCGAGAGCATCATGACCGCGCCCTCCCGTCCGGCGCCTGCCGCACTTCGACGTAGATCAGCACGACCATGTGGTAGATCATCAGCGCGAACCCCACGGGAATCGCGAGGAACGGCCAGACGAGGCTGATGCCGAGCCCCGGCTCGATCTGCCGCCACGCCGGCCCCAGCGCATACAGACCGCCCCACAGCATCTCGGTGAAGAAGACGAGGCCGAGCACCGAACCGACCAGAACGATCGCCCGCCGTCGCCGGGCCGACACCGACGTCAGCAACAGCTCGAAGCCCACGTGCGCGCCGTGGCGCAGTGCAATCCCGGCACCCATCAGGAAGAACCACACCAGCAGGAGCCTGGCCGCGGCGTTGACGAAGAAGATCGAGAAGCTGAACACGTAGCGCGAGATCACCTCGAGCGTGATCATCAGCGTGAACGTCGCGCCGATCGCGAACAGCCCCCACTCGGTGGTCCGCACGATCGCGCGATCGGCCGCGCGCCAGCCGGGCGGCAGCACCGACTGCTGCGCCGCGACCTTCCGCGCGCCAGCGTGCTCCATCGAGTCGAGCAGGTCGACCGCCGGCGGGGCCGGCTCCTCGGCCGGGTTGGCGGGTAGCGTCATCGCGTGCGCATCCGTGTTACAGGCCGAGGACGTGCTTGCGGTACTCGGGCCGCGCCGAGAGCCGCGCGTACCAGGCCTCGAGATTGGGCATCGGCGGGCGCTCCACCGGCAGCCGGAACCAGCGGTGGACCGCGCTGCCGAGCGCGATGTCGCCCATCGTCAGCCGGTCGCCGCCGACATACGGCTGCGCGGCCAGGGCCGCGTCGAGGATCGCCCACGCCGCCGCAGCCTTGTCGCGCGCGAGAGCCATCACGCCGGGGTCGATCGCATCCGGCGGCGACTTGAGGTGGCCGCGGAAGAGCGGTCCCATCTGCGGCACCAGCGTCGTCTGCTGCCAGTCCATCCAGCGGTCCGCCTGCGCCCGCGCGACGGGATCGGTCGGATAGAGCGTTCCCGCGCCGTGCTTCGCCGCGAGATAGCGGACGATCACGTTCGATTCCCACAGGACGAATCCGTCGTCGTCGATCGTCGGCATCAGGCCGTTGGGGTTGCGCTCGAGGTACCCTGCCGACTTGAGGCCGCCGAACGCACCGGCGATGTCCCCCTGCTCGAAAGGCAGGCCCAGCTCGCCGCAGCACCACGACACCTTCTGCACGTTGCTCGAGCCCTTGCTCCCCCAGATCTTCAGCACGTCCCTCTCCTCGTTGACAGCGTGTCCGGCGGCAAGGCCGCGGACGCTCGTTATTTGTCGGCGATCGCGAACATCCGGTCCATCGTGACCAGCCGGTAAGCGAACCGCCACTGCCCGCCCTGCCGCACGAGGTCGCAGGTGTACTCGCCCGGCGACAGCAGTTCGGTCGTGCCGTCACGCGTGAGGAAGTCGAGCAGGTAGCAGGTGGCGCGCGCCCGGTCGCCGTCGACATCGGCCCGCAGGTTGGACACCACGTGCCGGAACTGGATGCCCTGCTCGCGCTTCTGCGCTGCCGTGCGCTCGGCGAAGGCGCGGATGCCCGCGTGGCCCTCGAACCGGCCGAGGATCGGGCTCTCCAGCACGGCATCGGCGGTGAAGCAGTCGACCACGTCGTCGACGGCGCAGGCGTCGAGCGCGGTAGCGTAGCGGACGAACAGGCTGTTGATCGCGAACCAGTCCTCGAGGGAGGCGGCGGCCATCACCGGCCTCCGGCAAGCCGGTTGCGCTGCGCGCCCGGGCGTTCGCCCGCGGGGCGGCCCTTCGCGCTCATTGCGCCGGCTCGTGTGCGATGCAGAAGTCGCGGACGCGCGCCATCGCGCCGTCCCTGTTCGCCGCCCCTTTCCACGGGGCGATGATCTCGACATTGCGCGCCTCGGCCAGGCCGGCCGAGACGGCGGCGGGATGCATCGTGTCGTCGCCCGGCATCAGCAGCGTCGGGATCGCGCAGGCGCGGACGAACTCCCGCGTGACGCTGAAGATGAACTCGCCGCCGAACATCCGGCGGCCGAAGGCGGCGAGCACTGCCGGGTCGGCGTCGGGCCGCCTGGCGATCTCGTCGGCCCACAGGCTGAATTCGTTGTCGATCGCGACGCGATTGTCGGCGAGGCCGATCGGGTTCTGGAGGATGAGCGCGCTGACGAGGCCCGGACGCGCCGCGGCCAGCGCCAGCGCGAACGACACGCCGATGCACGCGCCCATCACGTGGCACCGGTCGATGCCGAGGTGGTCGAGCAGCGCCAGGTGGTCGCCGGTGTAGTTCGTCCAGTCGTCGGTCGCGCGCACGCCGGCGCGCGACTGCCCCGCATTGCGCACGTCGAGCGCGATCAGCCGGAAGCGCGACGACAGCGCGGCGATCGGGTCGAGCCAGTCCTGCGCGACGCCCGGGCGCGCCGGGTTGGTCCGCCAGCGCTCGATCCGCGAACTGAGGAATCCCGGCGCGAACAGCAGGATCGGGTAGCCGTTGCCGTGATCCTCGAAATACAGCTCGCCATTGTCGATCGGAAGAAAGGCCATGATGCGTCGGTTGGGCTCGGGACGGGTCGGGGCGGTGGCGAAGGCGAAGGCGAGACGCCCGGCGCTACGCCAGGTTGCGGTTCCACATGTCGAGGATCGTCGCGAAGCTCGCTTCGGCCGCGATCGCCTGGTAGTCGTTGCGCGCCGGAAAACAGAAGCCGTGGTGGCTGCCCGCGAACGTCTCCATCCTGTGCCGCGTGCCCGCCTTGGCCAGCGCCGCCTGCAGCGCCGGGACGATGGTGGCCGGCACCGACGGATCGACCTCGGCGAAACCGATGTAGAGCTCGCCGCCGACGCGATCGAGCATCAGGTGCGGCGAATCCGGCTGGTCGGTCACGAGATCCACGCCGTAGAGCGACGCGGCCGCCTTCATCCGCGGGAAATGTGCGGCGGCGGCGATCGCGAACGGCCCGCTCATGCAGTGACCGACGCAGCCGAGCGGGCCCGGCTTCACCTTGTCCTGCGCGTCGAGGAACCCGATCATCCCGGCGGTGTCGTCCATCACCGCGGCGATGGTGAGGCTCTTCATCGCGCCGCGGATCACGACCGACATCGCGTCGTTGCGGCGCGGGATGTCGAAGCGCAGCGTGCCGAGCCGGTAATAGAGGTCGGGCACCAGGCAGTAGAACCCCTGGTTCGCGATCCGGCGGCCCATGTTGCGCAGCTCCTCGCGGAAGCCCGGCGCATCCATGTACAGGATGACCGGCGGGAACTGCCCGGGGCGGTCGGGGCAGGCGGCGAACGCGGGCTGGCGGCCGTACTTGGTGGTGATGACAACGTCGTTCTCGATCATGTTCTCGTCTCCGGGCGGCCGGCGGCGATGCGCGCGCCGGTCATGTGGCCGACTGCGGCAGCAGCGCGCGGGCGCCCGCCACCAACAAGTCGTTGATCCACGCATAGTGCATGAAGTCCTCGCGGATGCGCTTGCCGGCGGCGCGAATCCGCCGCGCGGCGTCCTCGGCCGCGGCGATCACGTCCGGATGGGCGGAGTCACCCGGATGGCCCAGCGATTGCGCGAGGTCGAGCATCCCGAAGCTGAGGTAGTCGACTTCCGGCAGCGCGGCGAGGTCGCCGGCCAGGTCGAGCCCCGCCTTGCTCTCGATCATCAGGCAGATCGACAGCCCGGCATTGGCAGCCGTCATGTAGCCGGGGCGGCTGTCGATGTGCAGGCCGTACTCGGGGCGGCCCGCGCCGTAGGAGCGGTTGCCGACGGGCGCGAAGCAGGCGGCATCGATCACTGCCCGCGCGTCGGCGAGCGTTTCGATGTGCGGCGCGACGATGCCGCGGACGCCACGGTCGAGGAAGCGCGTGATCGTGCCGGTCGAGATGTCCGGGATGCGCGCGATGGGCGTCAGGCCGCGGCTCTCGGCGGCGAGGCAGGCCTGCTCGATGTCGCGCCAGTCGAAGGAGCCGTGCTCGCCGTCGATGTAGATGAACTGGAGGTCGGCCTTCGCCAGCACTTCGATCGCGGTCGGCGCGGGGAACGTGAAGTGAACGCCACGCACGCGCCGGCCCGACGCCGCAGCTTCCTTGACGGCATTGCTGATCTTCATGGTTCTGGAGCCTCCGATGATGCCGAAGCTTAGCGGTCGGCCATCGCAAAGAAAAGCTTATTTTTGTGGAGTATTATGATCGTCATTGCCTATCAACTACCCGCCTATCCACTGCCCTTGCCGCGCCGGGCCCGGCGGCATCCCTCGAGCGCATGAACGTCACCCTGAGCCAGCTGAAGGCCTTCGAGCGGATCGTGCGGCTCGGCAGCTTCCACGCCGCGGCGCGCGAGCTGCGCTTGAGCCAGCCCAGCGTCTCGCAGCGCATCCGCGAGCTCGAAGCCGCGCTGGCGACGCCTTTGTTCATCCGGCGCGGGCCCCGGATCAGCCTCACTGCCGAAGGGCACGCGCTGATGGAGTACGCGGACCGGCTGCTCGGCACCGCGGGCGAAATGATCGAGCGCTTCCGCACCCGCGATCCGCTGAAGGGGATGCTGCGGCTCGGTCTCAACGAGAGCTTCGCCCTCATCTGCCTGCCCGAGCTGCTGCGCCGGCTCGAGCAGCGCTATCCCGGCATCAAGACTTCGGTGTTCGTCGGCGACACGGGGCTCGTCAGCCGCCGCCTCGACGAGAAGGAGCTCGACATCGCGATCGTGTCCGAGCCCAGCGTCGGCGCCGGCGTGCTGCATGAGCCCTTGGGCATCAACCGGCTGGGCTGGTTCGCCGGAACCGGGTTCGAGCTTGCGCGCGGCGTGCTTTCGCCGGCGGACCTGTGCCAGTTCCACCTGATCGTGAGCCCGCCGACGGCGAAGCTGCACTCGACCGTCAGCAAGTGGTTCGCCGACGCCGGGGCCACGCCCCTGCGCGTCAGCACCTGCAACAGCCTGTCGGCGACGATCCTCGCGATCCGCCACGGGACGGCGATCGGACTCGTGCCCGTCCGCGTGATGGACGACGAGATCGAGCGGCGCCGCGCGAAGCGAATCCTGGTGGCGCCCGACGTGCCGGCGCACCGCGTCTCGATCTGCTACCAGAGCAGCGAGTTCGGGCCGGGGCTGAAGGTGCTGGTGGACCTCACGCGCGAGCTGATCGCGGAGCACCGGCTCTTCGTCTGACCGCGTCCGCGCCTACTTGGCGAGGTGCAGCAGGTGCGGCACCGCCAGCGTGAACCACGGCACGAAGGCGACCACGACCGTGCCGAGCACGAGTACCAGGAAATACGGGACCATCGCCCGCGTCGCGCGATCGACGTCCGCGCGGACGACGGCGCACGCGATGTAGAAGCCGACGCCGAGCGGCGGCAGGAAGGCCCCGATGCCCATCGCGACCAGCAGGACGATGCCGTAGTGCAGCGGGTCGACGCCCGCCTGCGGCGCGAGCGGCACGAGGAGCGGCGCGAGGATCAGGATGGCCGGCAGGCCCTCGAGCAGCGAGCCCAGCACGATCAGCGCGACGATCGAGACGAGAAGGAAGGCGGCGGGCCCGGCGACGCCGCTGGTGACGAGCTCGGCCAGCCGCTGCGGCAGCTCGGCCGCCGACAGCGTCCACGAGAAGCTCTGCGCCGCGGCCAGCGTGAACAGCACCATCCCGGAGATCGTCGACGCCTCGGCGACCATTCGCGCGAAGTCGCCCCGGCCGAGCTCGCGATAGACCAGCAGCGCGATCACGAGGCCGTAGGCCACCGCGAACGCCGAAACCTCGGTCGGCGTCGCAAACCCGAGCAGGATGCCGGCGAACAGCAGCACGGGCATCGACAGCGGAACGATCGCGCCCAGCGCCAGGCGGCCGAGCTGCCGGCGCGTCAGCGTCGATGGAGCGCGCCGCGCGGCCCGGACGTAGATCAGTGCCATCAGGCAGAGGGCGATCACCGCGGCCGGCACGAGTCCGGCGGCGAACAGCGCGGCGACGGACAGCGACGTCACCGAGCCCAGGACCAGCATCGCGAGGCTCGGCGGAATGCACTCGCCCATCGCCGCCGACGCGGCAAGCAGTGCCGCCGAGTCGTCGATGTCGTACTTCTCCTTGTTCAGCATGTCGCGCATCACCATGCCCACGGCGGCGACGTCGGCCGCCTTGGAGCCGGAGATGCCCGAGACGATGTAGACGCTGACGACCATCACCTGCTGCAGGCCGCCGCGAAGCCCGCCCACCAGTGCCGCGACGAACGCGACCAGCCGGCGCGAGATGCCGCCCCGCTCCATCACGATGCCGGCGAAGATGAAGAACGGCAGCGCCAGCAGCACGAAGCGGCTGGTGCCGTCGACCATGTTCTGCGGGAGGGCGACGAGCGACACGGTGCCGCCGACGAACAGGAACTGCAGCGTGCCGAGGATCAGCGCGAACGCGATCGGCAGGCCCAGCACGGTGGTCAGCAGCACCGACGCGACGGCGAGCGAGATGTTGACCGTGGCCGAGACCTGCGGCCCCAGCGCGAAGCGGAGGCCGACGACGCACAGGACCAGCACGGCGACTCCGGCGCCGCCCAGCAGGGCCGAGCGCGGCGAGGCCTGCCGCAGCCGGTCCACCGCATATACCGCGAGCACCGCCATCGAGCCGGCGATCGGCACGGCCAGCCACGTCGCGCTCATGCCGAGGATCGGCGTCGTCTCATCCCAGCGAATCCGCAGCAGCTGCGTCGCCTGCCAGCCGGTGACCGCGGCCATCGCGAGCACCAGCCAGTCGACCGCCGCGTAGCAGGCGAGGCGCGCGGGGGCCGGCAGTGCGTTGACGATCGTGCGGACCGAGATGTGCTGGTCCCGGCGGTAGGCGATGCCGCCCCCGAGAAACGCGATCACCGACAGCGCGAGTCCGGAGACCTCGTCGGCCCACAGGAACGGCGCGTCGAACAGTGCGCGACCGAGGACGTTGCCGATCACGACGCAGAGTTCGCCCAGCAGCGCCCCTCCGACGAGGATGTCCACGGCCCGGTCGAGCCCGGAGAGCCCGCCCGGTGCATCCGCGCGCGCCGCGACGCTCATCGTCGTGCCGGATGCGCGATGTGCCCGCGGACAGCCGCCGCGGCCGTGCGGCGCCCGCCGCGACTCCCGTCCCCGCTCACCGCTTCGTCGGGAACGATCCCGCGTTCTGCCGGCGATAGAGCGCGTAGACGTTGACCGTGTCGACGTGCGAGGCCGCCGCGCCGAACACCGCGATGTCCGCCGTCGCGGTCGGCCCGGTGCCGCGCACTTCGACCAGTCCCAGGCAATCGGTGCCGTCCGCCTGCGGCGACCTGAACACCCGCACCTGCGCGACCTCCGGGTGCCCTTCGTAGAGCTTGCGCATGCCCTTGACGACGACCGCCTCCAGCGCCTGCGGCACCTGCCGGAACCGCCAGACGACCAGCCGGGAGTAGCCGCCCTGGTCGCCCAGAAGCGCGTTCCCGGGATAGATCTGGTGGCCCGCCGCCCGGTACTGCCCCCAGACCTTGCCCATGATCCGGTGGGTCCAGCGCGAGTACCGCGCGCCCGCGATCGCCGCGTACGCGGGTCCGTCGAGCACGCCGGGCGTCGTCAGGTCGTAGGCGGCGAGGTACCTCGGCCAGCCGTCGATGCAGATGAAGCGCGCGGCGGTCTCGAAGCCTTCGCAGCCTTCCCGCTCCGGAAAATGCTCGGTGTCGTACCACTCCTGGAACTCTTCCTCCATCGCCGGCGGCGGCTCCATCGTCGCCAGCAGCAGTCCTTTGGGTTCGTCCACCTTCTTCGGCATGCTCCGTTCTCCCTGTGGCGTTCCGCCGCTACTGCTGCGCCATGATCATGTTGAAGAGTTCCTGGTACTTCGGCTTGAACTCCGTGTACACGGGTTCCATCTTCGCCTGGAACGCCCTGAAGTCGGTGTCGCTGAACTGCAGGCCCTTGTCCTTGCAGAACTGGGCGGCGCGCTCCGACGCGGCGCCGATCTCGGTGCGCCAGTACGGCTGGATCGACTTCGCGGCGGCGCGGAACGCGTCGCGGTCGGCTTCCGTCATCTGCGCCCAGCGCGCCTTGCTCACCACCAGCACCCCGGCGTTGTAGACGTGGTTGGTGAGCGCCACGAACTTGTTCACCTCGAACATCTTGAACGTGACGACGGTCGGCAAGGGGAACTCGACGCCGTCGATCGTCTTCTGCGACAGCGCGAGGTACACCTCGCTGCCGTCCATCACGACCGGGATCGCCCCGACCGCCTTGAACATGGCGGCGAACACCGGCGCCGGCTGGATGCGCATCTTCACGCCGCGCAGGTCGTCGGGTACGCGCACCACCTTCTCCCGCGTCTCCACCTGCCGCCACCCGTACCAGCCCCAGGTGAGGCCGATCATGTTCTTGGCCTCCATGTCGACGAACAGCCGGCGCCCGACTTCGCCGTCGAGGATCTTCTCCGCCGACGCCGCGTCCTTGAACAGGAACGGCAGGTCGACGACCTGGATCGACGGGACGAACGACTCGAGGAACCCGGTGGTGACGATCGCCGCGTCGATGATCCCGGTCTGCAGGCTCGAGACGACGTTGACGCCGCTGCCGAGCGAGCCGCCGATGAACACCTGCACCCGGTACTTGCCGTTGGTGCGCTTGGCGACGTCGTCGCCGAAGCGCTGGCCCACCGTGTACGAGACGTCCTGCGTCGTGTCGTTGGTCGCGAGCTTCAGCACGATCGGGTCTGCCGCCAGCGCGCGTCCCGGGGCCGCGGCGAGCGCCGCTCCCGCTCCGATGCCGGCTACGAACGCGCGCCGGGAAACCGGCCGCCTGTCACTCCTCGGTTCGCTCATCTCGTGTCGCTCCTCGTGGTTTGGAAATCGTCCTGCACGCACGCCGGCTTCGTGCCGGCGCTTGACGCCCATTTTTATTCATAGAATACTCAATAAAAGGCCGGTGCGCGACCCCTGCCGCCGGCCCGGAACGCTCCGGCCGGACAACGTAGCCACAGGAGGCATCCCGATGGAGCTGTGCCAGCCGCCGCGCGCGGAGATCAACACCCCCAGGCTGAAGGTTCCCCCGCTCGCCTGCGACACGCACGCGCACATCCTCGGGCCGCCGGAGCGCTTCCCGTACGTCCCCGATCGCAGCTACACGCCGCCCGACGCGGTGCCCTCCTCGTACCTGCGGATGCTTGGGACGCTCGGCATCGAGCGGATGGTCGTCGTGCAGGCGAGCTGCTACGGCGAGAACAACGACCGCGCCGTCGCCGCCGTGGCGGAGCTGGGACCGAAGCGCGCCTGCGGGGTCGCGATGGTCGGCGCCGCGGTCACCGCCGCAGAGCTGCGCCGCCTCGACGACGCCGGCATCCGGGCGACCCGCTTCATCACCACCGCCAAGGGCGGGCCCACGCTCGACCAGCTGCCCGAGGTGGCGCGGAAGGTCGCCCCGTTCGGCTGGCACATCGAGATGTACGTGCCGCCGGCGGTCTGGCCCGCCGTGCTGCCGGTGGTGGCGGCACTTCCCGTGCCGGTGGTCTTCGACCACATGGGCGGGATGATGGCCGACACCCCCGTCGACGACCCCGTCTTCCGGCGCATCCTGTCGCTGCTCGAGTCGGGCCGCTGCTGGACGAAGCTGACCGGCTACCGCCCGTCGCGGGCCGGGCCACCCTACGCCGACGTGGCGGCGCTCGCGCGCCTGTTCCTCAGCCACGCGCCCGATCGCTGCGTGTGGGGGTCGGACTGGCCGCACACCAACCTGGAGGGCTACATGCCCGACGACGGCGACCTGCTCGATCTGCTCGCCGACTGGGCACCGGACGCCGCCCTGAGGCACAAGGTTCTGGTCGACAACCCGGCAATGCTGTACCGTTTCGCCACCTGAGCCGCGCCGGGAGGTTGCGTCCTCCGGCGTAAAGCGGTATCCACGGCCCCGAGCCACAAAACCGCGCGACCCGAGACCCTCGCAATGCCCCCGACCCGCCGCCCGAAGGCCAGCCCCGCTGCACGAAAGAAGACCAGGACCGCCGCCCCCGCGCCGAAGCCGCGGCAGCGAATGCAGCCCGAGGACCGGGAGCGGATGATCATCAAGGAAGCCACCCGCTACTTCGCGGAGGTGGGCTTGAACGGCGGCACGCTGGAGCTCGCGCGGCGGATGGACATCACGCAGCCGCTGCTCTACAAGTACTTCCCGACCAAGGAGGCGATGATCGAACGGGTGTTCGAGGGCCTCTTTCCGGGGCACTGGGATCCGCGCTGGGAGGACCTGCTCGACGACAGGTCGCTGCCGCTGCCCGACCGCCTGAAGCGGTTCTACAAGGACTATGCCAAGCTGGTGCTGACCTACGAGCACGTGCGGCTGTTCCTGTTCAGCGGCCTCGGCAACTTCACCTACAACGCCCGGTACTACTCGATCCTCACGCAGCGGATCTTCACCCGCATCGTCCGCGCGCTGCGCGCCGACGCCGCCGGGCCGGGCGCCGCGGCTTCCCGCAAGCCGATCACCGCGCGCGAGCTCGAGATCGCGCAGTCGCTGCACGCGGCGGTGTACCAGATCTGCTTCCGGCGCTGGATCCACAGCGAGCCGCTGCGGATGGACATCGACGCGCTGATCGACCTCAAGGTCGACCTCTTCCTGCTGGGCGCGCGCGCGCTGCTGCAGGCGCCGCCCGCGGCTGCCCCGCGCAAGGCGCGGCCGCGCGCCTCCGGTCAGGCTGCCGGACCCTCGCCGCGCGCCCGCACGGCATAGGCTTCGGGGTTGTAGACGAATTCCGGCCGCCGCCCGGCCAGCTCGTCCAGGATCGATTGCGCGGCGCAGACCGCCACCCGCGTCAGCGCGGCGCCGGTCTGCCCGGCGACGTGCGGCGACAACACCACATTCGGAAACGTGCGCAGCGGCGAATCCGCCGGGAGCGGCTCGACCGCATAGGTGTCGAGCGCCGCGCCGGCCAGGGTGCCGCCGGCCAGCGCGGCGACGAGCGCGCCCTCGTCGACGATCTCGCCGCGCGCGGTGTTGACGAAGAGCGCCGTCGGCTTCATCGCCGCGAACGCGCGGGCATCGAACAGCCTGGCCGTGGCGGGCGTGAGCCGCGCGTGCACGCTGACAACGTCGGCCGCGGCCAGCAGCGCGTCGAACGACACCAGCGCGATCGCCGGGTCTGGGGTCGCGGCAAGCGCGGGGTCGAACGCGACGACGCGCATGCCGAACCCCAGGGCCTGCCGCGCAACGCGTCGCCCGATCGCACCCAGCCCGACGATGCCGAGGGTCCCGCCGTCGAGCTCGATCCCCACCTGCGGCGCGCGCAGCCAGCCGCCGGCGCGCATGCCGGCGTCGGCGCCGGGCAGCTTGCGCGCCAGCGCCAGCAGCAGCGCGAACGAATACTCGGCGACCGCCGCGGCGTTACCGGCGCCGGTGGTGGTGACGATCACGCCGCGCGCGGTGGCGGCGTCGAGGTCGACCGCGTCCACGCCGGCGCCGTGGCGGGCGACGATGCGCAGCTTCGGCGCCGCCGCGATCACGCCCGCGGTGACGGTGCCCAGGCGGGCGAGGATTGCCGTGGCGTCGACGCAGGCCGCGGCGAGCTCGCGCTCGGCCGGGTACGCGTCGAGCGTGCGCACGTCGCAGGTGCCGGCGAGCAGCGCGGCGGCCTCGGGTCGGATCGTGTCGTCGGTGAAGACGACGAGCGGGCGGCGGGTGGGTTGCATGCGGAAGTAAGCCGGAGTACGTTATAACCGTATAATTAGGCCGGAAGCCGGCGCCCGCCGCAACCCGTGCAGCCGGTGCCGGCGGAAGTTCACATCGACAAGGTAACAGAACCGACCGGGGAGCATGCCCGAAGGCGCCCCCGCACTGGAGGGCTTGGCCATGGCTGGAACCACACGGCGCGACATCCTGGGCCTCGGCCTCGGCACGCTGGTCCTGTCGCGCACCGGACAGGCGCAGACGCCTGCGGCGCCGGACTGGCCGACACGGCCGGTCCGCTTCCTGATTCCCTTCCCGCCCGGCGGCGGTGGCGACACGGTCGCCCGCGCCGTCGCAGCGAAGGCATCCGAACTTCTCGGCCAGACCGTGGTGGTGGAGAACCGCACGGGCGGCAACGCGGTGGTCGCGGCGACCGCCGTGCTGCAGCCCCCGAACGACGGCTACACGTACCTGTGGGACGGCAACAACCAGGTCAGCAATGCACTGCTGATCAAGAACCTGCAGTTCGACTACCGCACCGCCTTCGTCCCGATCGCGATGACCGCGCGGTTCCCGCAGGTGCTCGCCGTCCGCGTCGACTTTCCCGCGAAGAACTTCGAAGGCTTCCTCGAGTACGTTCGCGCCAACCCGGGCAAGGTCTCGGTCGGCACGCCGCCGTCGGGCGGCATGGGACACCTCGCGCTGGAACTGCTGCAGCGGCGCGCCGGCATCCGCCTGATCCACGCGCCCTATCGCGGCGGACCCGACGCCGTGCGCGACGTGATGGGCGGGCAGATCGACGCCGTGCTGCTCACGACGTCGACCATCCGGCCGCCGCTCCAGGCGGGCAAGGTGCGGCTGATGGCGCTCACCAGCGCCCAGCGCAGCCCCGTCTACCCCGACGTGCCGACGATCGCCGAAAGCGGCTTCCCGGGCTACGACATGGACGACTGGAACGGCCTCTTCGGCCCGGCCGGCATGCCGGCCGCGATCGTGCCCCGGCTGCATGCGGCCGTCGGCCAGGCCTGCCGCGACCCGGAACTGGTCGCGAAGATGGGCCCGCTCGGCACGGTGCTGGTGTCGCCGTCGCGCGAGGAATTCGGCACCTGGCTCGCGCGGCAGCGGGAGGTCGTCGGAGAGGTGATACGCGAGGCGAACATCACGCTGAGCTGATCCGCACCCGGCGCCGACTCCCCTCGCCGGGACGAGGGAGCCGATCGGCGTCGCATTGGCGGTACCATTGAGGGTCCGGGGCGCGCTTCGCTCGTGCCGGGAACGCCGCGGCGGGTGCCGGCCGCGGCGACGAGCGACCACGCGGCGCGATCGATCCAGGAGGCGATGCATGGGTGCTTCAAACGAGCCGCCGGCCCCTTTCCAGGCGCACCTCATCCGCTACGGCGGCGATCTCTACCCGGAGATCGTCGAGCGGGCGCAGGGCTGCTACGTCTGGGACGCGAACGGCAGGAAGGTGCTCGATTTCACGTCCGGCCAGATGTGCGCGACGGTCGGCCACAACCATCCGAACATCGTCGCCGCGATCAAGCGCAGCTGCGACACGGCGCTGCACCTTTTCTCCGGGATGATCCCGCGCAGCGTCGTCGACCTCGCCGCCGCGCTGGCGAAGATCCTGCCGAAGCCGCTTTCGCGCTCGCTGTTCCTCAACACCGGCAGCGAGAGCAACGACGCCGCGATCAAGATGGCCAAGCTCTCCACCGGCGGCTTCGAGGTCGTCGGCCTCGGCGGGTCGTGGCACGGCGTCACCGGCAACGCCGGCGCCGTGTCGTACGCGAGCGACCGCAAGGGCTACGGCCCCGGCATGCCGGGCGGCTTCGCGATCCCCGAGCCCAACGCCTACCGCTGCCCGGTCCGCCATTGCCGCGACAAGTGCGACCGCACGTGCATGAAGATCGGCTTCGAGATGTTCGACATGCAGTCGGCCGGCGCGCCCGCCGCCGTCATCGCCGAGCCGATCATCAGCGCGGGTGGCGTCATCGTGCCGCCCGACGGCTACTTCGACGCGCTGAAAGCCGAGGCCGGCAAGCGCGGGATGCTGCTGATCTTCGACGAGGCGCAGACCGCATTCGGGCGCATCGGCCACTGGTTCGCCGCGTCGCACCTCAAGGTGACGCCGGACATCATGACGGTCTCGAAGACGCTGGGCGGCGGCGTCCCGCTCGCCGGCGTGATCACCAGCGACGCGATCGAGGCGAAGCTGCACGAGCGCGGCTTCGCGTTCTACACGTCGCACGTGTCCGACCCGCTGCCCGCCAACGTCGGCCTCGCGGTGCTGGAGACGATCGTCGGCGAGCGGCTGCTCGAGCGCAGCACCGAGATGGGCGCCTACCTCGCCGCGCAGCTCCGCGACCTGCAGGGCCGGCACGAGGAGATCGGCGACGTCCGCGGCATGGGCCTGCTGCGCGGCATCGAGCTCGTCAAGGACCGCGAGACCCGCGAGCCCTACCACGAGCTCGGCGCGCTGACGACGAAGCGCTGCCTTGAGCTGGGCCTGTCGATGAACATCCGCCGCCGCCCCGAGCGCGGCGCAGTGTGGCGCATCGCGCCGCCACTGACCGTCATGCGCGAGGACATCGACCTCGCGATGACGATCTTCGATCAGGCACTGTCCGAGACCAAGGCGGAGATGGCCGGCCGGTCGAGGAACGCCGCGTAGGCCGCGGCGGCGACGGCGGCGCCGGCGGGCGTCTCGGGGTCTTCGACGACGTCCTTCGCGGCGCCCGGGACGAGCGCTGCGACCTCGTCCAGGTACCGGATCAGCGAGTCCGTCGGCGACGAGGTCGCCAGGGTCGGCACCCGCACCAGCGGCAGGCGCGCGCGCTTCGGATAGCGCGCCGCGGCGCGGTACGACATCTGGTACGTGCCGAGCGCCTTCAGCACCTCCAGCACGAGGTCGTGCAGCACCTCCGGCGCGGGCAGGTCGATCGTCCGCCGGGCCGCGGCGGTGCGCTCGTACCACGGCCAGAACAGGTACTGGTCGCGGCAATAGTTCCACGCCCAGTTGAAGTGGCTGCCCATCGCGTCGGGCGCCACGACCGGCGAGTTGCGGGCGAGGTAATCCGCCTGCCGCGCCGCGTCCCACAGCCCGATGCTGTCGACGATCAGGTGCCGCACCCGGGCCGGGGCGAGGATCGCGGTCTCGACGGCGATGCTGGCCCCCGTGTGCGAGCCGAACAGGTCGAACTCGCCGATGCCGAGTGCGTCGACCGCCTGCAGCGTCGCCGCCGCGAAGTCGGCGATCTCCGGCTCGCCGGCCGCCAGCGGCGTCGAGTCGCCATTGCCGCGCGTGTCGAGGGCGATCGCGCGCCGGGTGCGCCCCATTTCCAGCAGCAGCGGCGAGAGCATCTTCCCCGATCCCGGCGACGGGTGCAGCAGGACGAGCGGCAGGGCGGAACCGCCGCCGTCGCCCGCCTCGCGGTAGTGCACCTGCCCGCCGGGAACGTCGACGAAGCCGCGCCGGACGGCGACCGGCGTCACGGCCGCGCCCGCCGGCCGTGCCGCGCCATCAGCCGCCGAACTCGCGCGTCCACTTCTCGAGCAGCGCGTCGCGCTGCGGCAGCAGCGCCGCCCACGGGGCCTCGCGGATCGAGTCGATGAACTGCTCGCCGGTCAGGATCTTCCCCTTCAGTTCCGGGGGGACGACGACGTTGCGGTTGGTCGGGCTGTACAGCGACTTCATGAATGCCGTCTGGTAGGGCACCGACAGCGTGTTGTTCACCCACAGCACCGCCTCTTCCATGTTGGCGGCCGCCTTCGGGATCTGGGTGCCGGTGCGCTGCCCCCACGTGCCCTCCTTCGGCGTGGTCTTCGCGATCGGGAGGCCCATGTCGGTCATCTGCTGGGCGCGGTGGCTGTAGAACAGCGCGACGTCGATCTCGTTCTGCTGGAAGAGCTGCAGC
Organism: Bordetella parapertussis; assembly: GCA_943331295.2. Classification (GTDB taxonomy): domain Bacteria; phylum Pseudomonadota; class Gammaproteobacteria; order Burkholderiales; family Casimicrobiaceae; genus CAIWHR01. The sequence continues at coordinate 149,660 of CALQLA020000001.1, forward strand.
CCCTGGCTGACGTTCTTGTAGACCTTGAAGTTCTTCAGCCGCTTGATCGCCTCGAAGCCCGGGTCGAGGTTCTTCTCGCTGCCGCCGTTCATGAGCGCCGCGATGTACAGGAACGTGAGTCCATAGGCCTGCGAGATGTGCGGCACGCCGGCGATCACGCCCGGCGCCCAGAGGTCGTTCCACGACGCGGGCGCCTTCATCTTCTTCGTGTTGTAGACGCAGGCGTACTCGTAGACGATCGAGCCGTAGTTGGCCGTCATCGGCGGCCTGCTGCTCTTGTAGATCGCGCCGATGTTGGAGAGCTTCGCCGACTGGTCGGGCGCCCAGACCTCCATCTCCTGGCCGAGGATCGCGATCGGGTTGTCGCAGGTGCAGACGTCGAACGGCGCCTTGCCGCGCGCGGCGCGCAGCTTCGGCAGGATCGTCACGTCGTCCTCGATGACCAGCGTGACGTCGATGCCGTGCGCCTTCTGGAACTCCGGCACGATCTCCTCGCGCATCGTCTTCTCGATCGCGCCGCCCAGGGTCTGCACGGTGAGCGAACGCCGGGCCTGGCCGATGGCGGGTGCCGGGAAGGCCTGGACGAGGCCGGTGGCGACGCCTGCGGCCAGCACACGGCGACGGGAAGCGGAAAAGCGGGAGGTCATGGTCGGGCTCCTGTTGGGGTTGACGTCAGGGGTTTGCTGCCACGCGCGCACCAGCCGGCACGGTGCCGGGTACCCGGCCGTCCGGAATGCGGTTGTTGTTCATGCCGCGCCGCCGAAGGCCCGGTCGAGCCCCAGCAGCTTCTGCAACAGCGCGATCATCGCGAAGGCGAAGAGGATCAGGAACGTCGACACGGCGGCGATCATCGGGTCGACGGCGAACTCGATGTACGAATAGATCCGGATCGGCAGCGGCATCACGCCGGGGCCGGTGAGGAAGATGGACACGGTCGCCTGGTCGAACGACGTGATGAAGACGAAGATCGCCGCGGCGACCATCGACGGCGCGATCGCCGGCAGCGTCACCCGGGCCAGCACCCGCAGCGTGCCGGCGCCCAGGCTCATCGCCGCTTCCTCGATCGCCGCGTCGAGCCCGACCAGCCCCGCGCCGACGGTGCGGATCACGTAGGGGATGGTGATCAGCACGTGGCCGATCAGGAGCCCCAGCATCGGCGCGCCGAGGTCGATGATGTAGTAGAACTGCAGCAGCGCGACCCCGGTGACGATCGTGGGCAGCACCAGCGGCGACATCAGGAAGCTCCGGAACAGCGGGCGCGCGAAGAACGCGTGCCGGTGCAGTCCGACCGCGGCCAGGACGCCCAGCACCATCGCGCCCGCGGCGCACAGCGCGGCCAGCGCGAGGCTGAACAGGAACGCCTCGAGGAAGTCCTGCCGGTGTATCAGCTGCTCGTACCAGCGCAGCGTGAAGCCCTGCGGCGGAAAGGCGACGTAGGCGGTCTCGGTGAACGAGCCGCCGATGATGATGACCAGCGGGCTCAGGATGAACAGGATCACGAGCCACGCGAAGCCATGGGTGAAGCGCAGGAACATCGCGTCAGTGCTCCCGGAACACGCGGCTGTGCAGCGCGATGACGGCGAAGTTGAGCGCGAGCAGCACGAACACCAGCGTGGCCCCCACCGGCCAGTTCGCCGAGAACGTGAACTTCTGGTAGATCATCGTGCTGACGGTCGCGACCCGATTGCCGCCCAAGAGCGCCGGCGTGACGAACGCGCTGATCGTGAAGCAGAAGACCAGCAGCGAGCCGGAGCCGATCCCGGGCAGCGACAGCGGCAGCACGATGCGGCGCAGCACGCGCTCCGGCGTCGCACCGAGGCTCTCGGCCGCCTCGCCCAGGTTGCGGTCGATGTTCTGGATGACGCTGACCAGCGAGAGCACCATCAGCGGCAGCGTGATGTGGACGAGGCCGATCGTCACCGACACGTAGTTGTTGTTGATCGGCAGCGGCGACGCGATGACCCCGATCGCCATCAGCCAGCTGTTGACGATGCCCTTGTCGCCCAGCAGCACCAGCCACGCATACGTGCGCACCACGAGGTTGATGAGCAGCGGCGACAGCGTGATCGCCAGCAGCGCGGTCTTCATCCGCGGCGTCGACGCGACGATCTTCAGCGCCAGCGGATACCCCAGGAACAGCGTGATGACGGTGACGAGGAGCCCCAGGCCGACCGTGCGCGCCATCAACCCCAGGTAGAACGGGTCGGTCAGCACGCCGATGTAGTTGGCGGCGGTGAACTGCGGGATGTAGAGCTTGAGCGAGCTGAACTTGTACAGGCTCATCTCGAACAGGAACAGGTACGGCACGACGAGGAAGGCCGCGTAGAACAGCGTGACCGGGCCGAGGAACGCCGTCAGCGCGAGCCGCCGCTGCCGCGCCTGTCGCGCGTCGAACGCGCGCGCGGAAGCGGCGGCGGCCGGCAGGGCGAGCGCGGCAGCCATCTCAGCGCGCGGCTCCCTCGGGCTTGCGCCGTCGCGCAGCGCCGGGTCGCGATCGTCCGTGGAACGGCTGCGGCCCGGCCATCGCGCTCACCGGTCGGGAAGCAGCCGGCAGTCGGCGCGGTCGGCGGTGACCGCGACGACGGCACCGACCGGAAACGCCTCGGCCCGGTCCACCGCCACCTGCGTCGTCAGCGTGCCGTGCGCATGCGCGACCTGAAGCTCGACCGACAGCCCGAGATAGCGCCGCGCGGTGACGGTGAGGCCCTGGCCGGCGGCCGCCGGCGTCAGCCGCACGCGGTCGGACGGGACGAACAGCACGCCCTCGCCCGGCTGCGCCGGCGCATCGACCTCGAACACCGAGCCCGGCCCGATCTCCATCCGGCAGGCGCCGGCGCCGACGGGCACCAGCGGGCCGCGCAGCAGGTTGCCCGCGCCGATGAAATCGCAGACCCACGCGCACGCGGGATTCGCGAACAGCTCTTCCGGCGCGGCAATCTGCTCGATGGTCCCCTCGCGGATCACCACGATCCGGTCGGCCATCGACATCGCCTCTTCCTGGTCGTGGGTGACGAACACCGCGGTCACGCCCACCCGCCGCTGCAGCGTCTTCAGTTCCGTCTGCATCTGCACGCGCAGCTGCTTGTCGAGCGCGCCCAGCGGCTCGTCGAGCAGCAGCAGGTCGGGCGCGATGACCAGCGCGCGCGCGAGCGCCACGCGCTGCTGCTGGCCGCCGGAGAGCTGCTTCGGGTACCGGTCGGCGAGGCCGGAAAGCCCCACCAGCGCCAGCGTCTCCTTCACCCGCGCCAGCGCGTCGGCCTTCGCCACGTTGCGGCATTCGAGGCCGAACAGCACGTTGGCCTGCACCGTCATGTGCGGGAACAGCGCGTAACTCTGGAAGACGAGGCCGATGTTGCGATCGCGCGGCGGCAGGTCGGCGACGTCGCGGCCGTTCAGGCGCACGGTGCCCCGCTGCGGGTGGACGAAGCCGGCGATCGAGCGCAGCAGCGACGTCTTGCCACAGCCCGAGGGCCCCAGCAGCGCGACGAACTCGCCGCGCGCGACGGTGAGGTCGATGCCCTTCAGCGCCTCGACGCCGCCGTAGGACAGGTGGATGTCGGACAGCTCCAGCGATGCCGCAGGTGCGGTGGGATGGGTCATGGCAGGGATGGCCGAAGGCGATGGACGGCGCGCATCACGCCGCGCCTCCGGGCGGCGGCTGCCGGCCGTACTTCTCCGCCAGCACGTCGGTGGTAAGCAGCTGCACCTCGAGGGCGCGCGCCTCGCGGTACCCCATCAGCGCCATGATGTCGTCGATGCCGGCGAGGAGGTCGGGCCGGTCGACCGGCTCGCCCGTCTCGATGACGGTGCGCATGATCGACAGCGCGGTTTCCATCGCCTTGATCGCCGCCGCGGGCAGCATCCTCGGCAGGCTGATCCGGCGCACGCCGAGCGCCTTGAGGCGCGGCAGCGCCATCGTCGGCGTCGTCGGCCGCGAGCGGATGCCGAAGCCCATGTTCACGGTGACCGGGATGCCCGCCGCGTCGACGATGCGGCGGATCTCGTCCTCGGTCCGCACGGCGTCGGGGAAGATCATGTCGGCCCCGGCGGCCGCATACTGCCGGGCCCGCGCGACGGCGCCGTCGATGCCCTCGATCGCCAGCGCGTCGGTGCGCGCGATGATCACGAAATCGTCGTCGCGGCGCGCGAGGCAGGCCGCCTCGATCTTCTTCACCATTTCCGCCGCCGGCACGATTTCCTTGCCCGGCATGTGGCCGCAGCGCTTGGGCGCGACCTGGTCCTCGAGGTTGACGCCGGCCACGCCCGCCTCCTCGAACAGCCGCACCGTGTGGTGGACGTTGACGGCGTTGCCGTAGCCGGTGTCGGCGTCGGCGGTCAGCGGGATCGCGACGCTTCGGGCAAGGTTGCGGCAGTGGTCGACGTTCTCGGTGAGCCCCATCACGCCGATGTCGGCGACGCCCAGCAGCGAGTTCGAGATGGCGGCGCCGCTGGTGCAGGCGGTCCTGTAGCCGGCGGCCTCGACCAGCCGGATGCTGTAGCCGTCGTAGACGCCGGGCGAGACGATGAACTCGCCGCTCGCCAGCAGCCTGCGGAACGCGCCGGCTGCGCTCACGCCGACGCCGCCACAGGATCCGCCGGCGCCCGGTCCATCACCAGCAGCCGGTCGACGACATGCCGCGCCGCGCGCGAGATGTGCGAGCGCATCAGCGACTCGGCCAGTTCGCCGTCGCGTGCCTTCAGCGCGCGGACGATCTGCCAGTGCTCCGCGTACGCGGCGTCCTTGCGCTCGGGCACCGCGCCCGAGCGGCGCCGGTAGATGCGCAGCAGGTGGTACAGGTCGCCGCACAGCGTCTCGGCGATCCTGCTGTTGCCGCAGCCGTGGACGATGCGCTCGTGGAAATCGAAATCCTTGGCGGGATTCGCCGCGTCCCCGCCGTCGCGCCGCTTGCGGCGCGCCGCCTCGAGGTCGGTCGACAGTTGCGCGAGCTCGGCCTCGGACATCGCATCGGCCGCAAGCCGGCAGGCCATTCCCTCCAGCGCTTCGCGGACCTGGAAGAGCTCGCGGACCGCCGCCCCCGAGAAGCTCACCACGCGCGCCTTCATGTAGGGCTCGCGCGAGACGAGGCGGATGCCCTGCAGCCGGCGCACCGCCTCGCGGACGGGACCGCGGCTCACCGCGAACCGCTGCGCGAGCGCTGCCTCGTTCACGACGGCGCCCGGCGACAGCTCGCTGGTGTAGATCAGCGCGAGCACGTTCTCGAAAACCTCGTCCGACAGGGGCTGCTGGGCCATGCGTGAAAGGTTGCCAGCCGCCCCGCAAAGTGTCAACAGATTAATGCGCAGCGTCGAAATTCGCCGCTATAATCGACGCCAGAACGGGTCCGCACCACGAAACCGCATCACGATCCAGAGTGGGGCGCCGAATTGGAGCCATTGTGTTGACACTACGTCGACCCGGATGTGCCGCGTCCCCTGCCCTTGCGGCGACCGGGGACGCACCATGAGCGTGCCGTCCGGGGAGGCCGTCGGCTGGCTCGATCTCGACGGCCGGAGCGTCGGCTACTGCGACATCGGCGCCGCCGCCGCGCGCCACGGCGTCGACGTGGACACGCTGCCGTTCGTGTTGCGCGTGCTGCTCGAGAACCTGTGTCGCAGCCGCTGGCTCGGTGAACCGGGCGCCGCCACCGACGCCGACATCGCCAACCTGCTGGCAGCACCCGCGGGGAAGAGCGTCGGCGTGCCGCTGGCGGTGGCGCGGATCATCCTGCCCGACTCGAGCGGGCTGCCGGTGCTGCTCGACCTGGCCGCGCTGCGCGACGCCGTCGCCGCGCGCGGCGGCGACCCGCTCGCCGTCGACTCGCGCGTGCCGGTCGACCTGATCGTCGATCACTCGCTGCAGGTCGACGTCGCCGGGACGGCGGACGCGGTGTCCCGCAACCTCGCGCGCGAATTCGAGCGCAACGCCGAGCGCTACCGGTTCCTCAAGTGGGCGCAGGGCGCCTTCAGGGGCGTGCGCGTGTTTCCGCCGGGCACCGGCATCATCCACCAGATCAACCTCGAGTTCCTGGCGAGCGTCGTCACCGCGCGCGACACGCCGCACGGCCGCATCGCGTTCCCCGATTTCGTCCTCGGCGGCGATTCGCACACCACGATGGTCAACGCGCTGGGCGTGCTGGGCTGGGGCGTGGGCGGGCTCGACGCCGAGGCCGCGATGCTCGGGCAGCCCTATGTCTTCCCGGTGCCCGAGGTCGTCGGTGTGCGCCTCGCCGGCACCTTGCCCACGACGACCACCACCACCGACCTCGCGCTGCTCGTGACAGAGACGCTGCGGCGCGCCGGCGTCGCGGGCCGCATGGTCGAGTTCCTCGGCCCCGGCGTCGACGCGCTGCCGCTCGCCGAGCGGGCGACGCTCGCGAACATGGCGCCCGAGTACGGCGCCACCTGCGGCTTTTTTCCGGTCGACCAGCGCACGCTCGATTACCTGCGGCTCTCCGGCCGGGACGCGGCGCAGCTCGCGCTGATCGAGGCATACTGCCGGGCGAACCGCCTGTTCCGCGATCCGCTGTCGCCGCGGCCCGAATATGCGCGCATCGTCGAGATCGACCTCGGCCTCGTGACGCCGTCCGTCGCCGGCCCGCGGCGTCCGCAGGATCGGCAGGACCTCGCGGCCGTCGCCGCCGATTTTCGCGCGCGGCTGCCGCGGCCCGCGGCCGACGGCGGCTTCGGCGTCGCGAACGCCGCCGCGCCGGTGCCGGGCGACGACGGGCGCCCTGCCCTCGGTCACGGCGCGATCGCGATCGCCGCGATCACGTCGTGCACCAACACGTCGAATCCGGCGGTGATGCTCGCCGCGGGACTCGTCGCGCAGCGGGCCGCGGCGCTCGGGCTCGCCCCTCCCCCGTGGGTCAAGACGTCGCTGGCCCCCGGCTCGCGCGTCGTCAGCGACTACCTGCAACGCGCCGGCCTGCAGGAGTCGCTCGACCGGCTCGGCTTCCAGCTGATCGGCTATGGCTGCACCACCTGCGGCGGCAAGTCGGGGCCGCTCGCTCCCGGCGTCGCCGCCGCGATCGAGCAGCAGGGCCTCGTCGCCGCGGCGGTGCTGTCCGGCAACCGCAATTTCGAGGGCCGCATCCACCGCCTGGTCCGCGCGAACTACATCATGTCGCCGCCGCTGGTGGTGCTCTACGCGCTCGCCGGCCGCATCGACATCGACCTGACGCGCGAGCCGGTCGGCACGAGCGCCGCCGGCACGCCGGTCCACCTGCGCGACCTGTGGCCCACGGCCGCCGAGATCGACGCGCTGGCCGCCGAATTCATCGCGCCGGCACGCTTTCGCGCGATCTATACGGAGGCGCCTGCGGTGCCCGAACTCTGGACCCGGCTCGAAGCGCCGGGCGGTGCCCGCTTCGCCTGGGACCGAAGTTCGCTGTACATGGTCGAGCCGCCGTTCCTGCAGGACACGGGAGTGCACGATGCCGACCGCGTTCCCGACACGCTGGCGGGTGCCCGCGCGCTCGCGGCGTTCGACGACTCGGTGACCACCGACCACATCTCGCCCGGCGGCGAGATCCCGCCCGACACGCCGGCCGGCCGCTACCTGCAGGCCGCCGGCGTCGCGCCGCGCGACTTCAACTCGTACGTGGCGCGCCGCTGCAACCACGAGGTGATGGCGCGGGCGACGTTCGCCAACATCCGGATCCGCAACGCGCTGCTGCCCGGCGTCGAGGGCGGCGTGACGCGGCTCTTTCCCGACGGCGGGACGACGACGATCTTCGATGCCGCGGCTGCGTACCGGGCACGCGGCACGCCGATGCTGGTGCTCGCCGGCGCCGAATACGGCACCGGCAGCAGCCGCGACTGGGCGGCCAAGGGCTCGGCGCTGCTGGGCGTGCGGGCGGTGATCGCGCAGTCGTTCGAGCGAATTCACCGCGCGAACCTCGCCGGCATGGGCGTGCTGCCGCTCCGGTTCGCGACCGGCGAGGGCTGGCGCATGCTGGGGCTCACCGGCACCGAGGCGTTCACGCTGTCGAACCTGCGTCTCGGCGTGCGCCACGGCGAGCCCATCGGCGTCGAAGCGGACGCCGGCGGCACGCGCATCCGCTTCACCGTCCACGCCGACCTGCTGACCGACGCCGAGCGCGCGCTGATCGAGGCCGGCGGCATCCTGCCCAGCGTCCTCCGGCATTTCCTGCGGGCGCCCGTGGCACCGGAGCCGGTGCGATGACCGCGGCCACGGGCGCCGGCCACCTCGACGCGGTCCGCATGCCCGGCGACCGGCTGGACGTCGACGCCGACGGGATGCTCGCGATCGGCGGCCGGCGCGCCGATGCGCTGCTGGCAGCCCACGGCTCGCCGCTCTTCGTCGTCGTCGAGGACACGCTGCGGGCGAACTACCGCGCGATCCGAGATGCGTTTGCGGCGCGGTGGCCGGCGCCGATCAACGTGATGTACTCGATCAAGGCCAACAACACGCTGGCGATCCGCGCGATCCTCTCCACCGAGGGGGCCGGCGGCGACTGCTTCGGCCTGGGCGAGCTCCATGCGACGCTCGCCGGCGGCGCCGACCCGCGGCGCGTCGTGATGAACGGCAGCGACAAGACGCAGGCCGAGATCGATGCCGCAGTCAACTGCGGCATCACCATCAACGTCGACGGGGACGACGAACCCGAGTACCTCCGCAGCGCCTGCCGCCGCTGGGGCAAGCGGGCCCGCGTGAACCTGCGCCTCAAGGTGCTGCCGGCGGACCTCGACCCGCACGTCAGCGAGCTGCACCGGACCGACCGCGGCTTCGTCGCCGGCGTGGCGCGCAGCAAGTGGGGCTACACGGTGGCGGCCGCGCGCCCTCGCATCGAGGCGCTGCAGCGGATCGACGGCGTCGATCTCGCCGGCTACAGCTGCCACATCGGCCACCTGTCGAAGGCGCCCGCCGCGTTCGCCGCCGTGGCCGGCGCCTTCGGCCAAGCGGTCGCCGCGCTGGCGGCCGACACCGGCTTTCACCCGCGCGTGCTGAACCTGGGCGGCGGCTGGGCGCCCACGCGCGACCCTTCGTTCCGCGCCGAGGAACCGCATCCGCACACGATCGACGACTATGCCGAAGCCACGGTGACGGCGCTCGCGCGCACGCTGCCGGCCGGCATGGCGCCGCCCGAGTTGTGGCTCGAGCCCGGCCGCTACATCGTCGCCAACGCGGTCGTTCTGCTCGCGACGGTCGGCGCGGTGAAGCGCGACGCCGGCTACCGGTGGCTGCACGTCGACGCCAGCACCAACCTGCTGCCGCGGATCGAGTCGGGCCGCTTCCATTACACGCTGCTCCCGGCGAGCCGGATGCACGCGCCGGCGTCGACGCCCGCGGAAATCGTCGGCAGCACCTGCTTCCGGTCGGTGCTGGGGGCCGGCCGCGCCATGCCCTACCTTGCCCGCGGCGACGTGATCGCGATCCTCGACGCCGGCATGTACGCCGAGGCGTTCGCGAACCAGTTCAACGGCGTGCCCCGGCCCGCGGCAGTGCTCGTTTCCGCGCACGGCGTCGACACGATCAGGGAGCGCGAGACGATCACCGACGTTTTCCGGCAGCACCGGATTCCGGCGTGGCTCGCCGCCGCCGCGCCTGCCACGCCAGCCGACGGCCGGTTCGGACACGAGGATCGGCAGGCATGACCGCCGCGACCGGGCGATCGACGCTGCAGTCCATCGCGACAACGTCGGATCGCCTCGCCGTCGTCGACGGCTGCCTCGCCATCGACGGCCATGCCGCCCGCGCGCTGCTCGCGCGTTTCGGCTCGCCGCTGTATGTCGCCGTCGAGGACACGCTGCGCGCGAACTACCGGCGGCTCGCCGCGGCGTTCGGCGGATGCTGGCCCGCGCCGGTCACCGTGATGTATGCGATCAAGGCGAACAGCGCGCTGGCGATCCGCGCGCTGATGAGCCAGGAAGGCGCCGGCGGCGACTGCTTCGGGCTGGGGGAACTCCGCGCCTCGCTGGACGGCGGCACCGACCCCGCGCGGATGGTGATGAACGGCAGCGACAAGTCGTCCGCCGAGATCGCCGCCGCCGTGGATGCCGGAATCATCGTCAACGTCGACGCTGTCGACGAGATCGACCGGATCGAGGCGCGCGCCGCCGCGACCGGCCGACGCGCCCGCGTCAACCTGCGGCTCAAGGTGCTGCCGCCGGCGCTCGACGCGTACAGCGGCCAGTTCTTCAAGTCCGCCGAGTCGATGCAGGCGGCCGTGCGCCGCGCCAAGTGGGGTTTCACCGAGGCGGCGGCGTTGCCGCTGGTGGCGCGGATGTCCATGTCCCCGCACCTCGATTTCCTGGGCTACAGCTGCCATGTGGGCCGCTTTTCCGCGCAACCCGATGCGTTTGCGCTGGTCGCCCGCGCCGTCGGCGAAGCCGCGGTCCGCCTGCATGCCGCCACCGGCGCGTGGCCGCGGATGCTCGACCTGGGCGGCGGCTGGCCGCGGCAGCGCGAGCCGGAATCGCGCTCGCCGGCGCCGAATCCGCATCCGATCGAAGCCTATGCCGGCGCGACGACGGAAGCGCTGGCGGAGGCCCTCGCCTCCGGCACCGCGGCCGGGCTGCCGCTGCCCGAGCTGTGGCTCGAGCCCGGCCGCTATCTGGTCGGCAACGGCGTGCTGCTGCTCGCGACCGTCGGCACGATCAAGCGCGACGCGGGATTCGCGTGGGCCCATGTCGACGCCTGCACGAACCACCTGATGCGCATCGACACCAGCCAGGCATGGCACGCGATCCTGCCCGCGTCGCGGATGGACGCGCCCTATGTCGAAGCGATGCAGGTCGTCGGGGGCACGTGCATCCCGTCGGTGCTGGGCGCGGATCGAATGATGCCCGCGCTGCGGGCCGGCGACGCGCTCGCGATCCTCGACGCCGGGATGTACGCCGACGCCATCGCGAACCAGTTCAACGGCGTTCCGCGCCCGGCGACGGTACTGGTCTGCGCCACCGGCGCCGACGTGATCCGTCGCCGCGAGACGCTGGACGACCTGTTCGCGCGGGACGCGATTCCCGCGCGCCTCCAGTCCCATCCGAAGCGGAGCGCCGATGCCGATCCCCAATGACCGCGCCGGCGGCGCCTATTTGCGCTTCCTCGGCGCGTGCCGGGCCTACTGGGCCGAGCCGCTCTTCCAGGCGCTGCGCCGGGAGGTCGACGCCGCCGCCGCCCGCAACCCCGCGCTGCGCGTGTCCGGCCCGGCCTTCGACGCATTCCTCGCCGGACTGGCGACGCACCAGTACTTCGGCTGGTTCGAACGCCACCTGCAACGGATGAAGTACTCGGGCCGCTGGGGCATCGCCGCCACGCTGGAGCAGCGCCGCGCGTCGCTCCTTGCCACGCTGGACGCGCCCCTTCCCGAAGCGATGCTCATGCTCGATCCCGATTTCGAGCCGCCCGCCTACTACCGTGAATTCGACATCCACCAGCATCCGGGCGGCCTCGACGGCGACGAACTCGCCGGCTTCGTTTATCGCGAGGCGGTCGGCTACGGCATCGTCGGCAAGCCGCAACTGCACGAGCGCTTCGCGACGCTGGCGATGCGCGACCGGCAGGCCGGGCGGATCGCCGATCTCGGCTGCGGCTTCGGCCGCGCCGCGTTCGCGTTCGCGCGGGCGGCGCCGGCCGCCTCCGTCGACGGCATCGACGCGTCGGCGGCATGCCTGCGGCTCGCCGCGCAATCCACGCCAGCCTCGCTCGCGCCGAGCATCCGGTTCCGGCAGGCCGATGCGGCCGCGACCGGCCTGCCGGCGGCAAGCTACGACGTCGTGACCTCGACGATGCTGCTGCACGAAATGCCGGAGGACGCGGTGCTGCGGCTGATCGACGAGAGCGCGCGGCTCCTGGTACCGGGGGGCACGGCGATCCATCTCGATTTCATCGCCCCGGCGGACCCCCTGCTGCGCGCGCTGTTCGCCGGCCACGCGCGGCGCAACAACGAGCCGTTCCTGCTCGACCACGGCGGCATCGACGCGACGGCGGCCTACACGCGTGCCGGCTTTCGCGACGTGCGGATCGAGGACTTCGCGGAAGAGGACGGCGCGCTCGACGATCCCGCGCGCACCTGGCGGCTGCCGTGGAAGGTGATCACCGCGCGGCGATGACGGCGGCCGCCCCGCTGCGGCGCTAGAGGATCTGCGACAGGAACGCGCGCGTCCGCTCGTGGCGGGGGTTGGCGAAGAACTCGGCCGGCGGGCCGTCCTCGACGATCACGCCCTTGTCGGTGAAGTACATGTGGTCGGCGACCTCGCGCGCGAAGCCCATCTCGTGCGTGACGAGGATGCAGGTGAGGCCGTCGTCGGCCAGCTCGCGGATCGTCACCAGCACTTCCTTGACGGTCTCCGGGTCGAGCGCCGCCGTCACCTCGTCGAACAGGATGATCTCCGGCCGCATCGCCAGCGCGCGCGCGATCGCGACGCGCTGCTGCTGCCCGCCCGACAGCTCGCCGGGATAGGCGAGCGCCTTTTCCTTCAGCCTGACCTTGGCGAGCAGCGCGATCGCGCGCGCCTCGACCTCGCGCGGGTCCTCCTTCAGCACGTGCACCGGCGCCATCATGATGTTCGCCAGCGCGGTCTTGTGCGGGTAGAGGTTGTACTGCTGGAACACGATCGACACTTCCTTGCGCAGCGCGATGATCTCGCTGTCGCTGCGCAGCTTCTCGACCTGGAAGTCCGCGACGCGGATCGAGCCGCCGTCGATCGGGATCAGGCCGTTGATGCAGCGAAGCACCGTCGACTTGCCGGACCCCGAGGGGCCGATGATGCAGACCACCTCGCCCTTGGCGACGTCGAACGAGATGCCCTTCAGCACCTCGACGGCGCCGAAGGACTTGTAGATGTCTTTGACGCTGACGATCGGTTGGTCGGCCATCGTTGCCCTCGCGCGCCGCGCGCCCCTCTAGAAATTGACCGAGTACTTGCGCTCCAGATACACCGTCCAGCGGGCGATCGGATAGCAGTACAGGAAGAACCACACCAGGATGTACAGGTAGAACGGCATCAGCAGCTCGGGGCGGTGCTCCGAGCCCAGCGCGTCGCCGGTCAGCGTCATCACCTCGGACACGCCGACCACCGACACCAGCACCGTGCCGACGGTGAGGATCGAGTAGAGGTTCATCCACGGCGGCAGCATCCGCTTGATGCACTGCGGCAGCACGATCATCCACAGCGTCTGCCGCCGGCTGAACGCGAACGACGCGGCCGACTCCCACTGGCCGGTCGGGATCGACCGCACCGCGCCGCGGACGATCTCGGACATGTTGGCCATCACCGGCAGCGACAGGCCGATCGTCGCCTTGATCCAGTCCGGCAGCGGGATCACCACGCCGAACAGCGTGAACTTGAACGGCAGCAGGAACATGCAGTAGAAGAGCAGCACCAGCCACGGCGCGTTGCGGAAGAAATGCGTGACCACCGTCGACGGCCGCCGGATCGCCTCCTGCCGCGAAACCTGCCCCAGGCCCAGCAGCAGCCCGAGCGCGGTGCCGACCGCCATCGCCAGCGCGCTGATCGCGATGTTGAACGCGAAGCCCCTGGCGAGGAGCGGCGTCCACTTCCAGATCGTCACGAGGATGCCCGGGTGCCCCGCGGGCGTCTGCGCCTGCGCGTAGCCGGCCGCAAGCAGGAACGCGAGCATCAGCATCGCCCCGTGCCGGGCAGTGAGCTTCAGGCGCGGGCCGCCCCGGGCGCGCTCGGCCTCGACGCGCGCCTCGAGGCGGGCCGCCGCCGGCAGCAGCACCGGCAGGTCGGTGCCGCGCGGCAGCGGACGCAGCAGGCCCTGCAGGGTGCCGGCGCGCGCCCTCATCCGCCGTACCCCGGCACGTGCATCGCCTTCTCCCAGCGGTGCATCGCGCGGACGAACAGCGCGACCAGCCCCACGTAGCAGAGCAGCAGGACGTTCATCATCTCCTTGACGTTGGTCGAGTCCGACCAGATCTGCGCCGATACGTACAGCATTTCGGGCACTGCGATCGCGAACGAGATGCTGGTGGTCTTCACCAGGTTGACGAGGTTGTTGTTGAGCGCAGGCAGGCACACGCGGAACGCCAGCGGCAGGACGATGTGCCGGTACGCCTGCAGGCGCGAGAAGCCGAACGACTCGGCGGCCTCGACGGTCGCCTTGGGCACCGACTCGATGCCCGAGCGGAAGATCTCGACGTTGAACGCCCCGGCGTACATCGAGAGGCCCAGGATGGCCCACACGATGTTCGACACCATCGGCTGGCCGGCGCTGGTCTTCAGGTAGGCGCCGACGCCGAAATAGAGGAAGTAGAGCTGGACCAGCGGCGGCGTGTTGCGGAAGAACTGGATGTACCAGTACACGACGTGACGCGTGAGCCGCAGCCGCGAGCCCTGCAGCCAGGCGCCCAGGATCCCGATGACGACCGAAAGGACGATGCAGGATCCCGCCAGCGTGACCGTCGTGAAGAAGCCGCCGATGAAGCGCTTGCGGTCGAACGGGTCGTAGAAGATGGTGAGGTTGATGCCGGTGGTGTCGTACAACCAGCGGAACCACTCGAAAAACGCATCCAAGCTGCGCGTACCCCCAATAGCGGACAGGGCGGAATCGATCCGCCCTGCTCCTCGTTGCGCCCCGGCTGCGGGGCGCCGCTCGACGCCCGCGTCGCGGCTACTTCTTGTTGTACTTCGCCTGCATCTGCAGCGCGTAGCCGGTGTTGGCCATGCCGTACTTCTTCTCCAGCTCGACGATGCGGCCCGTCTTGTGCCAGTCGACGACCATGTCCGACATCAGCTTGTAGAACTTGTCCTCGCCCAGCTTGACGGCGAGGCCCCACGGGTCCTCGAGCACGGACTTCAGCGGCATCTCGTAGTCCTTCCACTCCGTCTCGAGCAGCGTCGCGAGGATCAGCGTGTCGTCGTAGGCGAAGGCGACGCAGTTGTTGCTCTTCAGCGCCGAGAAGGCCTCCGAGGTGCCCTTGAAGGCGACCGCCTCCATCCCGTAGGTCTGCTGCAGCTCCTTGTTGTACCACGCGCCCTGGATCATGCAGACGTTCTTGCCCTTCAGCTCGGTCCATTCCTTGAACTTGGCCGACTTCGGGGCAATGATGTTCGCGCTCGACGCGTAGTAGCTGGGCTCGACGATGTAGACGACCTTCCGGCGGTCCGGCTTGTCGTTCATCGTCGCGATCATCAGGTCGATCTTGCCCTGGTCGAGGAACTGCATCCGGTTCGACGACACCACCGGCACCAGCTCGAGCTTGACGCCGAGCTTGGTCGCGACGTCCTGCGCGAGGTCGGGCTCGATGCCGACGATCTTGCCGCTCGGGTCGCGGAACCCGTACGGACGGTAGTCGGCCTTGACGCCGACGATCAGCGTGCCGCGCTGCTTGATCTGCTCGAGCGCGTTCTGCGCCTGCGCGACCAGCGGCATCAGCGCGAGCGCGGCGGTGGCCGCGATGGCGGAAATGTGACGCAGCTTCATCATGATTGCACCTCGGGAGGGTTGGGATCGTGGCCGGAGGATGTACTATGCGGTTCGCGTCGTCAACCGGTAACCGGTAACCGGACGGAGCCTGGTTGGTGCGTCGCCTGGTGCGGCGCGCCGCGGATCCGCCGCCGACGTACCGCAACGCGCGCGCAGAGGGCGGCAGGAACGCGATGGAACGAGCACGCATCGTCATCATAGGCGCGGGAATCTGCGGCGCCGCGACCGCGTATTTCCTTGCCCGCGACGGCGAGTCCGACGTCGTCGTGCTGGAGGCCGAGGATGCATACAACCGCCACAGCAGCGGCCGGAGCGCGTCGTACTTCGTGCCGATGTACGAGACCCGGCTCCTCGCCCACCTCGCCCGGATCGCGGAACCGTTCCTCGCGTCGCCGCCGCCGGGCTTCACGCCGCATCCGCTGCTCGACCGCCGCGGGGCGATCCTCGCCACGGACGCTGCGCACGAGGCGACGCACCGGGCAGAAGTCGCGACGGCGCGCGAGCTGGGGATTCCGGTCGAGGAGATCGACCCCGCGCGCATCGCGGCGCACATTCCGATCCTTCGCGCGCCGGGCCTCGTCGCGGCCGCGCTCTATCCCGGCGCCGGCGCGATCGATTCCAACGCGCTGTCGATGGCGTACATGGGCCACGCCCGGCGCGCGGGCGTGCGCTTCGCCCTCGAACGCCGGGTCACCGGGGTGCGGGTCCGCGGCGCGCGCGTCGCCGGCGTCGACACCGATGCCGGGCCGATCGAATGCGACGTCGTCGTCAACGCGGCGGGCGCCTGGGCCGGCGAGGTCGCGGCACTGGCCGACGCCCTGCCCATCGGCTGCCAGCCGAAGCGTCGCCACGTGATCTGCGTACGGACGCCGGACGAGCATGCCGGCGCGCGCTGGCCGTTTTTCCGCTGCCCGTCGATGCCGCTCTACTTCCGCCCCGAGGCGGGGCAGATTCTCGCCAGCGCGATGGATGCCGAGCCCGTCGCGCCCGGCGCGTGCCCGACCGACGAACTGCAGCTGGCGATCGCCGCCGACGCGCTGGCGCGCAACACCACGCTCGCGTTCCGGCGGCTCGATTCGAGCTGGGCCGGGCTGCGCGTCTTCTCGCCGGACGGCGCGCCGGTCATCGGCTGGGACCCGCGGCGGGAAGGCTTCCTGTGGGTCGCCTGCACGGGTGGCACCGGCATCCAGTCGAGCCCCGCGGTCGGCCGGATGGCGGCCGACTTCATCGCGGGGCGCCGGTCGGACGACCCGGCGCGTGGCCTCGTCGACCCCGCGCGCTTCGCGCGCGCGGCGCCGGCACAGCCGGGTTGACCCCGGGCGCCGGCGGCGGGATGATGCTTTCGGGAACCTCCAATCACGATCGCGAGGGGCGCCAATGAACGGACGCATCGATCTGTCGAGCTTCGTCCTCTGGGCGAGCGTTCTGCTGCTCGCGATGGTCGCCGGCATCCTGTGGTGGCGTCGCCGGCGGGCAACCGCATCCCGCCCGCCGCTGCCGGCATTGCCCGAGTCCGGCGCCGACGTTGCCTTTCTTGATTCCTCGCACATCCTGCACCGACCCGTGGACATCGGTGCCGCGGGCGGCCGGCCGGGCGCACCGAAGGGATGAACGACGGCGTCGCCGCGTTCGTCGCGGCCCGCGCTGCGCGCCCCCTGCCCTTCGCGGTGCCGGCGGATGCGCGCCCGCAGACCGCCGCCGAAGGCTACGCGCTCCAGCGACGGGTGCATGACGCGATCGTTGCCGGCGGCCGACGGCGCACCGGCTTCAAGGTCGCCTGCACCACCGCCGCGACGCAGGCGGCGATGGGCACGACAGGACCGGCGTACGGCGGCATGTTCGACGACACGTTCGCGCCGAGTCTCGATGCCGCGCTCGCGCGATGCCCGACCCGGTTCGCGCTCGAGTGCGAGATCGCGGTGCGCATCGGCGGCGATGTCGATCCCGGCCAGCCCTGGACCGCCGCCACGATCGGGGACCGGATCTCGTCCTGCGCGATCGCGGCGGAAATCGTCCACAACCGGTATGGCGACCTGCTGCAGACGGGCCTGCCGACGCTGATCGCCGCCGATTTCCTGCATGCCGCCTACGCGCTGGGCGACTGGCGGCCGCTGGCGGATGCCGGCCCGCTGGATGCGCTGCGCGCCCGGATGTGGATCGACGGCACGCTCGTGGCCGAGGACGTCGCGTCGACGGTGATGGGTCATCCGCTCGCGTCCGTCGCCTGGCTCGCCGGCGCCCTCGCCGCCGCCGGCCTGCGCTTGCGCACCGGCGACGTCGTACTCACCGGAGCGATCGTGCCGCCGCGATGGCTCGATCGCGCGCCGCTGTCGGCCCGCATCGAGGTCGACCGGCTGGGTAACCTCGCCAGCGGCGGCGGTCGCTAGCCCAGGGCGGCGATCACCGCCTGCGCCGCCTCGGTCGTCGCCGCGTTGCCGCCGATGTCGCGCGTGCGGACGCCGCTTTGCAGCGCCGCATCGACCGCGGCGTCGATCCGGCGGCCGGCCGCCTGGAGCATCCCGTCGCCGTGGCGCTCGCCGAGCCAGCGCAGCATCCAGGCGCCCGAGAGGATGGTCCCGTAGGGGTTCGCGACGTTCCTGCCCGCGATGTCCGGCGCCGAGCCATGCGCGGCCTGGAAGAATCCGTGCCCGGCGCCCAGTTCCGCCGACGGCGACATGCCCATGCCACCCACCGTCGCCGCGCCCAGGTCGGACAGGATGTCGCCGAGGAAATTCTCCGCCACGATCACGTTATAGAAGCGCGGCCGCTGGATCAGGTGGACGGTCATCGCGTCGGCGTACGAATAGTCGGGCGCGACGTCCGGGAAGTCCGCCGCCACCTCGTTGAACACGCGCCGGAAGAGGCCGAAGCTGCGCAGCACGTTGGACTTGTCGCAGCAGGTGACCCGCCGCCTGCCGTCGGCCAGCGCGCCGCCGCTGTCGCGGGCAAGCTCGAAGGCCGTCCGGCACACGCGCTCGGCGCCCTTGCGCGTGATCACCTGCATGTCGACGGCGACCTCGTCGCGGACCACCGCGCCCGCGCCGTTGCTCGCGTAGAGCCCCTCGCTGCCCTCGCGGACGATGAGGTAGTCGATCCCGCCCGCCTCGACCCCGCGCAGCGGCGAGACGACACCGGGCCGCAGCCGGATCGCGCGGACATTGGCGTAGAGGTCGAGCGAGACGCGGAGCTTCAGGCCGAACTCGACGCCCGCCTCGGTGCCGTCGGGAAACGTGACCCCCGGCAGCCCGGCCGCGCCGTGGAGGACGGCGTCGGCGCGCCGGCAGCCCTCGAGCGATTCCTTCGGAAAGGCATCGCCCGTCCGGCGATAGTGGTCGGCGCCGGCGGGATATTCGACGAAGTCGAGGCGCCCCGCGTCGGGGAGCGCGTGCCGGATCACGTCGACCGTCGGCCGGCACACCTCGGCGCCGATGCCGTCGCCATGCACCACGGCGATTTCGTAGCGTTTCATTGCGCCCCCGTCCGGTCGCGGTCCGGGGCGGGTGGCCCCGCGTCCGCCGCATCGCTGATAGCGCATTCAATAAATGCGGCCGCGGGAAGTCCGCAGGCGCGGACAGGATACGCCGGGCGAACCCTGGGGACAACGCCGGCCGGCCGCTGATGGCCCTATCAATAAGGCGGGCGCGGGTCAGCGCAGCATCGGGTTCGGCGTGGGCTCGGCGATCTTGACGAGGGTGTTGCGGTCGGTGTGGTGGAACGGCGCGGACTGCCCGCGGATCATCAGCACGGTATCCTCGTCGTAAGCCCAGGTGCCGTCGCCGTTGACGGTGACGCGGATCCGGTACTCGATCGTGCGGAACGCATATTCGAGGAACGGCGCCGACCGGATGCCGAACGACGTGTCGTCGGCGGTGGCGACGAGTTCGAAGCTGCGGTCGGCCGGCCCCGCCTTGCCCATCGCCATCACGATCTGGGCGCGGGGAATCGTCAGCGTCTGGATCACGGTGCCGGTGGCGGGCTCCCACAGCCAGTAGCCGACCTGGTCGTGATAGGTCTTGACCTGCGCCGGCTTGACGATGTGGGTCAAGTAACGCAGCCCGTAGAACAGCTGCGGGCCGTTGGTCTGCGGGTCGATCGGCTGCATCTCCATCCGCTCGACGTAGGCCTGCTTCTTCGGCCCTTCGGCCTTGGGCTTCACGTCGAGGCCGCGATCGCCCGTCCAGATGCCGGCGAGCGGCGCCAGCGGGCCGAGGTTCGCCAGCGTGTTGTAGTCGATGCCGGTCGGCTCGGTGTAGATGTCCTCGGGAAACGTGTCCACGAACTGCCTCATGGGAATGGAATGCGCGGCAGGGATGCCTGCGCACCCCTTCGGGCGCGCCGGTCCGCAGCGTCCATTCTAGCGCCGGCGAGGCCGGTCCTGCCGCCGGCAGCCGGCGATCAGTGCAGGTGCAGCATCCTGCGCACGCCGCGCGCCACGTAGAGCATGCTGTCGACGATCGACTCGGCGGCGCGGTAGTGGGCGATGAAGTGGGTCCGCTCGCTGCGGGCGATGTGCAGGTTGGCGATGTGCGCGACGATCGGGTCGGGCGTGGTGTTGGCTCGGGTGCTCATGGTCGACTCCTTTACCGGTGCAATCGGATGTATTGCACCGCACCAATTTATGACTAAGCGGTCCATCCATCAAATTAAATTATCCGATCGACCCGATCACCGACGCTGATCGCCCGGTTTCGGCGGCCCCGGCCGATCGCGCCCGCCCCGCGGTTTGCCCCGCCGGTGGAGGTGCGCTAGCATCGAAAACTACCGGCGCGGCAGCCCGGACCGGCGAATCCGCAGCCGCCGCGCCGGCGGCCTTTCCGGCCTGCCCCCCACCCCGCCAGGAGCCCCGCCATGCGTCGTGCCGCAATCACCTTCCTGTCGACCCTGCTGCTGGCCCCGGCAGTTGCCTTGGCCGCGGTGACCGCGTCGTGCCCCTTCAACGACGGCGGCGGCGACCAGGTCGGCCGCGGTTTCTACGTCGACAAGTACGACGCCTACACGCTCGACACGGCGACGCTGCACTACGGGGCCCGGACCGCTGGCGCGTACGAAATCGAGCTCACGGTGACGCGCGACCAGTTCAAGGGACCGGTCGTGGGCAAGGCATCGGTCGTGGTCACGCTCGACGCCAGCAACACCGCAGTGACGCCGGCCGTCTACCACTTTGCCGGCGCGACGACCAAGCCCGGCGCGGCGCTCTTCTTTTCCCACCGACTGGTCTCGGGCCCCGGCGACACCGTCTTCATGAACACCGGCACCGGCCCCTGCGCCAACGTCGTCGAGACCGACGGCACCGACCCGCCGCGCGACGTCACCCGTCGCGACTCGCTCGGCGTCACGCTGACCGGCGTGCAGGCCAACTACCAGGGCCTGTGGTGGAATTCCCCGGCCGGCTCGGAGTCCGGGTGGGGCGTCAATGTCGCGCACCAGGGCGACACGATCTTCGCGAGCTGGTTCACCTTCAGCCTGTACGGCGAACCCATGTGGCTCGTGGTCGCCGCGGACCGGACCGGTCCCGGCACCTACGCCGGCTCGCTCTATCGCGCCACGTCCGGCCCGCCGTTCAACGCCGTGCCGTTCGACGGCAGCAAGGTCACCGGTGGCGCCGTGGGAACCGCCACGTTCTCGTTCGCCGACCTCGACCACGGGACGTTCGGCTACACCGTCGACGGCATCACGGGGTCCAAGTCGATCGTGCGCGAAGTCTTCGGCGCATCGGTGCCGGTCTGCACATGGGGCCAGGAACCCAACCTCGCGCTCGCGACCAACTACCAGGACCTGTGGTGGGCCGCGCCGGCCGCGTCCGAATCCGGCTGGGGCATCAACGTCAATCACCAGGGCGACACGATCTTCGCCACGTGGTTCACCTACAACCTCGAAGGCAAGCCGCAGTGGGCCGTCGCCGCATTGGACAAGACCGGGCCCAGGACCTATTCGGGAACCCTCTACACCGGCCTCGGCCCCGCGTTCAACGCGGTGCCGTTCGATCCCGCCAAGGTCAAGCCGGAGGTGCTGGGCACGACCAGCCTGGTGTTCGCCGACGGCAACAACGCGACGTTCGCGTACGACATCGGCCCCATCTCGCAGCACAAGGCGCTGACGCGGCAGGTGTTCCGCGCGCCGGGCACCGTGTGCCGGTGAGCCCCGCGCGCAACTTCGCTTTCCCACCGACCAGGAATCCCGCATGAAACGTCGCCTGTCCATCCACGCCGCCGCCGCGCTGGCGCTCATCGCCGTCGGCGCCTCCGCGCTGCCCTCCTCCGTGCTGGCGCAGGCCTGGCCCGACCGCCCGATCAGGTTCATCGTCCCGTTCTCCACCGGCGGCGCCAACGACCTGATGGGTCGCGTCGCGGCGGAGGGCGTAAGCCGGCAGCTAGGGCAGCCGGTCGTCGTCGAGAACAAGCCGGGCGCCGGCGCGATGGTCGGCACCGATTACGTCGCCAAGGCGAAGCCGGACGGCTACACGTTCCTCGTCGGCGCGGTCGGCGTCGTCACCAACGGGTTCCTCCACGCCAAGATGCCCTACGCGGACTCCGACCTCGTGCCGGTGGGAATGATCGCGGTGGCGCCGTCGGTCATCGTGATCCAGCCGGGCATCCCCGCGAACAACATGAAGGAGTTCGTCGCGTGGGCGAAGGCGCAGGGCGCGGCGGGGGTGACATTCGCCACCGCCGGCAGCGGCAGCACGCCGCATTTCGTCAGCGAGATGCTGAAGGAGGCGACCGGCATCAATTTCGTGATCGTCCCCTACAAGAGCGGCTCGGAAGGCATGGTCGCCGTGATGTCGAACAACGTCGCCGGCACGTCGGAGGCGAGCATCGTCACGCTGCCGCAGGTCAAGGCCGGCAAGCTGAAGGCGATCGCGACCACCTACCAGACCCGGATCAGCGCCTACCCGTCGATCCCGACCACGGCGGAAGAGGGTTTCCCGACGGTCCAGATCGGGCATTGGGCAGGCCTGTTCGCGCCCAAAGGCACGCCGCCGGCGATCATCGAGAAACTGAACAACGCGCTGCAGGCGGCGCTGAAGACCAAGGAAGTCCGCGACCAGCTTATTCCCAACGGGATCGAACCTGCGGGCGGTACCACCGCCCAGTTCGTCAGGTTCTTCGAGGGCGAGAAGGAACGCCTCGGCAAGGTGGCGAAGGCCGCGAAAATGACCGCGGAGTAGGCAGCCAACGCCGCGCTGCCCTGCCACGCCGTAGCCCGGGTTGAGCGTCAGCGAAACCCGGGGGAGGTGCAGGCGGGCACGGGCCACCCGGGTTTCGCGTTTGCTCGACCCGGGCTACGCCGCCCCGGGGACGCCCAGCGCGACGAGCGCCACCTCGGAGAGCGCCTCGGCGACGGTGGCGACGTGCACGACGCCGTCGACCCGCGCGGCGCCCTCGAGGCCGATCACCCGCTTGCCGAATTGCCGGCCGAGCGCAACCTCCGACAGGGTGCCGTAGCTGTCGCCGATCGCGACGAGGCACAGGGCCGCGCGCGCGATCAGCGCATTGCGCGCCTCGCCGATGCCGGTGGCGATGATCACGCCGACGTGCGGATTGGCCGGCGCCGGGTCGGCGTCCGGCAGGATGCCGATCGTGGTGCCGCCCGCGCCTGCCGCGCCGCGGCAGACGGCCTCCATCACGCCCTGCCGCCCGCCGCAGACGACGGCGAAGCCCATCTGCGCCAGCCCGCGGCCCACGGCCTCGGCGGCCGCGAGTTGCGATGCCGGCGCGTCGCGGGGGCCGATCACGCCCACCGGGATCCGGACCGGATGCCCGGCCTCGCGCTGCAGCCACGTCGCCGCGGCGATCGCGTCGACGCTGCCGCCGGTCGCGGTCGCGCCCGCGGTCGAGACCCACGTGCGCGTGCGCGGGTCGAAGCGGCAACCGGCGGCGTCGAACAGCGCGCCGCGTTCGCGGTCGAGGCTAAAGGTGTCGCTCATGCCGGCTCCCGAACCATTCGCCCGTCGTCATCATCGCCGAGCACGCCGCCGTGATCAGCAGCGCGAGCGCCGCGGCGGCAGGAAAATCCGACCCCGTCTCGGAGACGAGGCTGTAGAGCTGCAGCGGCAGGATCGCGAGCTGCGTGCCCACCAGGGCCAGCGCGGTGCCGTACGCGCCGAACACGACGGCGGCAACCAGCGCGAACGCGGCGCCGACGGGCGCCGCCACCTGCGGCAGCATCACCTGCGCGAACGCCTGCGCGGGCGTCGCACCCAAGGACTCGGCCGCCGCGAGCTGCGCGCGGTCGAAGTTGACCAGCACCGGCAGGATGCCCATCACGACGCGCGGGATCAGGTAGTACGACGACGCGAACGCGAGGCCGACCGGCGTGAACAGCGCCTTGCCGATCACGGCCGGATCGAACCCCGCGAAGCCCAGCAGCTGCGTGACGAACCCGGCACGACCGTAGCCCAGGATGAACCCGTAGGCGACGATCAGGCCGGAGAACGTCAGCGGCAGCGCGATCACGAACGACAGCGCGGTGCGCTGCCGCTCGGGCAGTCGCGACAGGTGCAGCGCGACGGCGACGCCGACCACCGTCGACAGCGACGCCGCGACCACCGTCAGCAGCAGGCTGCCCGCGACCGCCGGCCAGAACGCGGGCAGCAGCAGCACGCGCCCGAACGCGCGCGTGCCTTCGCGCAGCGCGTCGACCGCGATCGCGGCCACCGGCAGCGCGAAGAACACCGCCAGCAGCGCGCAGGCGGGCGCCGCGAGCAGGAGTTGCGTCCGCGTTCGCATCGCGTCCCGCTGCCGCAGGCGTGGCCGCGCCGGCCCGCCCGGCCCCCTACTTCGTTCCCGTCGCCGCGGCCCAGCCGGCGTCGATCTCGGCCTTCTTCGCCGCGGCGGCGCGGACGTCGAGCGGACGCACCTGGGGCGCGGCGGGCAGCTTGTCGGCGACCGTGTCGGGCAGCTTGACGCCCGGCACCGACGGCCGCACGAAGCCCTGCGCGAAGATGCCCTGGCCGAAGTCGGTCATGATGAAGTTGAGCCACAGCTTGCCGGCGTTGGGGTTCGGTGCCTTCTCGACGAGGCTGATGCCGTACGGGGCGGCGGCCGAGGCCTCCTTCGGGATCACGACGGCGACGGCGTCGCCCAGCCCGTCGGTGTACTTCGCCTTCAGCCCGTCGTTCTCGTACGAGATCCAGATCGGGATCTCGCCCTTCACGAACTGCGCGTAGGGCGTGGTGCCGAGCACCCGCAGCACGTTGCCCGACTTCTGCAGCTTGCCGAGGTAATCGAGGCCCGGCTGGACGTTGTTCATGTCGCCGCCCGCGCCGAAATTCGCGGCGAATGTCAGCACCTGTCCGACCCCGGTCGAGCGCGGGTCGAGGTAGACGATGGAGTTCTTGTACTCGGGCTTCATCAGGTCGGCCCACGACTGCGGGACGTTCTTCACGAGCTTGGTGTTGACGACGAAGGCGACCGTCAGCGAGTGGATCGTGAACCACTTGCCGTCCGGCTCGCGGAACACCGCCGGCAGCTTGTCGAAGTTGACCGGCTTGAACGGCGCGACGAGGCCTTTCGCCGCGGCGTCGACCGCGGACGCCGCGAAGTAGTAGGCGGTGTCCGCCTGCGGGCGGTTCTTCGCCTTATCCAGCGCGACCACGGTGGCGCCGGAACCCAGGTCGTTGTAGACGATCTCGACTTCCGGATAGCGCTTCTTGAACGCCGCGAACTGCGCCGCCCAGTTGGCCCATGTCGGGCCGGTGTCGAAGCTCACGACCATCCCCTCCTTCTTCGCGGCCTCGTACAGCGCCTTCTCCCCGGGATAGAGTTCGGGCGAATCGGCGACCGTCTGGGCGACGGCGCCGGCGGCGAGCCCCAGGGTTATCGCGGCGAGCAGCCAGCGTTTGACGTTCATTGCAGTCTCCTTCGGAGTTCTAGGGTGGTGGCAGGAATTGCACCGCTTCGCGCGGCACGCGGACGTGCGCGATGTCGCCGCGCACGGAAGTTTCGATCTTGAGGCTCGCATTGCCGACCGCGAGCACGACTTCGCGGTTGGCGCCGAAGAAACGGTCCTCCACCACGCGCGCGGCGAAGACGTTCTCGCCGCCCGCGGCCGGCGCGGGGTCGAGCTTCTCGGGCCGCACGAGCAGCCGGCAGGCAGCGCCGGTCGCGGCGCCGTGCCGCGGCGTAAGGATTCGGCCGACCGGCGTGTCGACGCAGTCCGCGCCCGCCGCGACGCCGTCGATCAGGTTGGCGCGGCCGACGAACGCGGCGACGAACGCATCGGCGGGACGGTCGTAGATCGCCTCGGGCGTCCCGGTCTGCACCACGCGCCCGTCGCGCAGCACGACGATGCGGTCGGCCAGCGACAGCGCCTCGTCCTGGTCGTGGGTGATGAGCAGCGACGCGATGTTCTGCTGCCGCTGGACGCGCCGGATCTCGTCGCGCATCGTGACGCGGGTCGCGGCGTCGAGCGCGGAGAGCGGCTCGTCGAGCAGCAGCGCGCGCGGGCCGAACACCAGCGCGCGCGCCAGCGCGACGCGCTGCTGCTGCCCGCCGGAAAGCGCCGCGGGCAGCCGGCCCCCGACGCCGGTCAGGCCGACCAGCTCGAGCATCGCGTCGGCACGCCGCCGGCGCTCGGCCAGCGGCACCCCGCGCACGCGCAGCGGATACGCGACGTTCTCCCATACCGCCATGTGCGGGAAGAGCGCGTAGGACTGGAACACGATCCCGCACTCGCGGGAGCGCACGCTGGAGCCGGTGACGTCGGCGCCGGAGAGCTGGATGCGCCCGGACGCCGGCTGGAGAAAGCCCGCGATGAGCTTCAGCAGCGTGGTCTTGCCGCAGCCGCTGGGGCCGATGCAGACGACGAGCTCGCCCGGCGCGATGTCGAGCGTCACGTTGAACACGCCCGCACCCGCGCCGGGGTAGCGGAAGCTCACGTTGTCCAGCCGGACGGAGGTCGTCGCCTTCATGCGGCGGGCGCTCCCGTCGCGAACCGCGACGCGCCGCGCGCCGACAGCGCGCCCATCACCGACGCGACCAGCGCCAGCGTCAGCAGGATTACCGTGGCGGCACAGGCGAAGCCGGTGGCGCCGTAGAACGCCTGCAGCAGCACGACCGGATAGGTCCGGTTGAGGAATCCCGCCACGAGGTTCGAGAACTGGAACTCGCCGATCGACAGCGCGGCGACGATGATGAGCCCGGCCAGCACCGAGTGCCGCAGTGCCGGGAGCACGATGTGCAGGAAGCGCTGCGGGCCGGTGCTGCCGAGCGATTCCGCGGCGTCCTCCAGAACGTGCAGCCCGAGCCGCTGCATGTCGGCGACGACGGTCTGCAGGAAGTACGGCAGGCCGATCACGACGTGGCCCGCGACCAGCAGCCAGATGCTGCCCAGCCACGGCAGCGTGTCCGACGAGAACACCAGAATGAAGCCGAATGCGAGCACCAGCGCCGGCAGAGCCACCGGCAGCTGGTAGAGAACGCGCGCGGCGGCGCGCACCCTGGCGCTCTCCGCATGGAACACCGCGTAGGCCAGCGGAAGCCCGATCGCCACGCAGGCGACGCACGTCGTCGTCGCGACGAACAGGCTGGCCCCGAACGCGCGCCGGAAGCTGGGATCGGCGGCGACCGCCACGTACCATTGCACGGTGGTTCCCGTCGGCAGCAGCGTGTTGAGCCAAAGCTCGCCGAACGAGCCCGTGAACAGCAGGACGATCGGGATCGCGAGATAGGCAAGGTACGCGGCCGTGGTCCAGCGCGGGATCATGGCCGTCAGTGTCCGGCGCCGAGGTAGAGCTGCGCCATGCGGTCGTCGGCAAGCAATCCGGAGGCCGGGCCGGCCAGCACCACCTTGCCCTGGTCGAGGATGCAGCCGCGGTCGCTGATCGCCAGCGCCTGCCGCGCGCGCTGCTCGACCATCAGCACCGCCACGCCCTGTGCCGGCAGCCGGACCACCATGTCGAACACCTGCTGGACCAATGACGGCGCGAGCGCGGCCGTGGGCTCGTCCAGCACGATGAGCGACGGCTGCGTCAACAGCGCACGGGCGAACGCGAGCTGCTGGCGCTCGCCGCCCGACAGCGTCGCCGCGCGCTGCTTGAGGCGCGGCTTCAGCGCCGGAAAAAGATCGAGCTGCGCGGCGATGCGGGCCGCGGCACCGTTGACGTTGGGTACCACCTTCAGGTTCTCGTGGACCGTCAGCGACGGAAAGACGTTGGCGACCTGAGGCACATAGGCCATTCCGGCGGCGATCCGGTCCTCGACCGCCCTCCCCGTGAGGTCGCGGCCCGCGAACACGATGCGTCCGGACACCCGCGGCAGCAGCCCGACGACCGCCTTCGCCAGCGTCGACTTGCCGGCGCCGTTGGTGCCGGCGATCGTGACGATCTCGCGCGCGCCCACCTCGAGGTCGACGCCGTGCAGGATGTCGACGCCGCCGTAGCCGCCGCCGATGCCCGTGAGCGCCAGCATCAGATGACGCCGCCCATGTAGGCCTCGAGCACCCGCGGCAGCGCCAGCACCGCGGCGGGCTCGCCGTCGGCGATGATGCGGCCCCGGTCCATCACGTACAGGTGCGCCACCAGCGCCTTCAGCGCCTCGAGGTGATGCTCGATGATCACGAAGGCGATGCCGCGCGTCGCATTGAGCTCGCGGATCCGGGTCGAGATCTCCTCGATCAGCACCGGATTGACGCCGGCGAACGGCTCGTCGAGCAGGATGCAGCGCGGCTCGCCCATCAGCATCCGGCCCAGTTCCAGCAGCTTCTTCTGGCCGCCCGACAGCGTGCCGGCCGGCGCGTGCGCGACGGCGCGGAGGTTCAGGAACTCGATCAGGCCGTCGGCCCGCTCGCCCAGCGCGCGTTCCTCGCGCCGCACGCGGCCCCAGCCGACGAACACCGAGCGCAGCGTCTCGCCGTACTCGCGCCGCGCCGCGACCAGGAAGTTCTCGCGGACGGTGAGGTGCGTGAATTCGCGCGGCACCTGGAACGTGCGGCCGAGCCCCAGCCGGGCCCGTCGCAGGGGCGGCAGGCCGCCGATCTCGGCGTTTGCGAACCGCACGCTGCCGCGGTCGGCCGCCAGTTGCCCGCTGACCACGGCGAACAGCGTGCTCTTGCCCGCGCCGTTGGTGCCGACGATGCCGGTCAGGCCGCGCTCGGCGACCGCGAACGACACGTCGTCCAGCACGACGCAGCCGTCGAAGCTCTTGGTCACGCCGTCGGCGCGCAGCAGCGCGGTCGCGCTCACCGGCGCACCCCCATGATTCCCTGCGGCCGGTAAAGCGTGAACAGGATCAGCGCGAGGCCGACCAGCGCGAGGCGGACGCTCGCCATCTGCACCTCGGAGACGCCGGGAACCCAGTCGCGCGCGAACCGCGAGCCTTCGATGAACACCATCAGGATCACGCTGCCCGCGATCGCGCCGGTCGTGCGCCCGGTGCCGCCGATGATCATCGCGATCCAGACGTAGAACGTGACGAGCGGCAGGAACTGGTCCGGCGACAGGTAGGTGATGAAATGGGCGTAGAACGCGCCGGCGAGCCCGGCGAGCCCGGCGCCCAGCATGAACACCTGCACCTTGAGCCGGCGGGGGTCCTTGCCGATCGCCTCGACGGCGACCTCGTCGTCGCGAATCGCCTGGATCAGCCGTCCGTACGGGCTGCGCACGAGGTGCAGCATCAGCGCGATCGCGGCGAGGTTGGCGAGCGCCAGCGCGGCCAGCGTCGCGAGGTCGGCATAGTCGCCGACACCGAGCGACCCGAAGAGGCGCGGAATCCCCGGCAGCCCCTGCACGCCCTTCGTCAGCCAGCGCTCCTCCTGGATCACCAGCCGCACCACTTCGGCGAAGCCCAGCGTCACCACCGCGAGGTAGTCGTCGGACAGCCGCAGCGACAGGAGGCCGATCGGCCACGCCGAGAGGCCCGCCGCGAGCATCGCCACGGCGAACGCCGGCAGGAGCGGCCAGCCGGCCAGCGACAGCAGCGCCGACGCGTACGCGCCGATCGCGAAAAACGCGACGACGCCGAAGTTGATGAGTCCGGTGTAGCCGTACTGCAGGTTGAGGCCGATCGTCAGCAGCATGTAGATCAGCGCGACGATGCCGACGGCGACGAGGTAGGCGGTCATCGGCTATCTCGTCGCGATGGCGCGGCCGAACAGCCCGCGCGGGCGCAGCAGCAGCACGAGGAGCAGCAGCGCGAACGCCACCGCGATCTTGTACGACGGCCCGACGAACGGCACCGACAGTTCCGACGCGATGCCGAGCAGCACGCCGCCCAGCACGGCGCCGCCGGGGCTGCCGATGCCGCCGACGATCATCGCCGCGAACGCGGGAATGAGGAGCTCCCAGCCGAGGTCGGGGCTCACCACCGCCTTGACGCCGAACATCATGCCGCCCAGCGCGCACAGCACGCCGACGACGGCCCAGGTCGCGAGCAGCACGCGGCCGGATCGGATGCCGCATGCGCGCGCGAGATCGGGATTGTCGGCGACCGCGCGCATCTGGCGCCCGATCGGCGTGGAATGCAGGAGCGCGAACAGCCCGGCCATCGCGGAGAGCGCGACCGCGGCAACGTAGAGGTCGGTCGGGAGCACCCGGACCCCGCCGAAGTTCCACGCCCGGACGAGCGGCAGCGCGAACGTCTGCTGGTCGTGGCCGGTGAACACCGTGAGCATCGACCGCGCGAAGAATGCGACGCCGATCGACGCGACGAGGCTCGCCACCGGCGGCCGGCCGCGCAGCGCGCGGAACACCCAGACGTAGAAGACGAGCGACACCGCGATGCCCGCCAGGATCGCGCCCATCCCATCGAGCAGGATCGACGTGCTCCCCATGGCCTGCACGCCGATGCCGGCATAGGCCGCGACCGTCATGTAGTCGCCGGTGGCGGCGTTGGGAAAGCGCGCGACGCCCATCACCAGCGTCAGCGCCAGCGCCGGCAGCGCGATCAGCAGGCCGTCGATCGTGCCGTTGATGAGGAGGTTGCAGAAATCGACGAGGGTCATGGCGACGGGTTTGCGGCGGAGAATGCCGGGCGCACCCTCGTCGCCGAAGGCGCGCCCGATGCGGCGAAAAGCGCTGCCGGCCCGGGCTAGATCGCGACGACGTCGCGGCGGACGAGCTGGCCCTTCTCGATGACGAAGACGCCGAAATCGGGCGTCACGTCGCCGTACTGGTCGAAGTCGAGGCGGCTCGACGCACCTTCGTAGTTGACCTTCTTCTTCTCGGCGAGGAGCTTCTTGCCTTCGGCGAACGAGTACACCTTGGTGCCTTCCGGATTGGAGACGTCGCGGATCTTCGCGTTGACCTGGAGCACCGTGGCGCCGGGGCCGGCCGCTTCCATCGCCAGCGCGAGGCACACGACCATGTCGTAGGTCATCGCGGCGTAGACGTTGGTCGAGATCGACTTGCCGGTGGCCTTGGTGAACGACGCGTCGAGCGCCTTGTACGACGCGGCGGTCTCGTTCGAGACGCTGTCGACCGAGATGATGCCCTCGACCACCTCGTTGCCGAGCGCCTTGACGAGGTCGGGGTTGGCGGCCCAGCCGGGCATGATCCACTTGACGTCCTGGCCTGCCTGGAACCACTCCTTCAGGATGATCGTCGTGTCCGGCAGGTAGGAGCCGGTGACGATCACGTCCGGCTTCGCGGCGAGGATCTGCTGCAGCTCGGTGCGGTAGCTCGGCCGGTTCGGCTCGTAGACGACGCTGGCGACGATCTTGCCGCCCTTCTTCTCCCACGCCTTCCTGAACCCTTCCGCGTTGCCGATGCCGGAGGCGTTGTTGAACGCCATCGTCGCCGGCCGCTTGAAGCCGCGCTTCTCGGCGATCACCGCGAACGCCTGGCCGAAGCGGTCGTTGGTCGCCTGGAACCGCCACACGAGATCCTTGGTGTCGAGGGTCGAGATCGCCGGCGCGCCCGACGTGTTCATCTGGATGAGGTTCGCCGCGTCGGTCAGCGGCATCACCGCCAGCGTGACCCCCGACGACCACGTCCCGAGGATCGCCTGCACCTTGTTCACCTCGATCAGCTTCTTGGCCGCGAGCACCGCGGCATCGGGCTTGGTCTGCGTGTCCTCGGCGAAGATCTCGAGCTTGCTGCCGCCGGCGCCGCCGGCCGCGTTGACCTCGGCCGTGGCGATCTCGATCGCCTTCGCCATGCCGCTGCCGTACGGGCTGCCGGCGCCGGTGATCGGGGTCAGCGAGCCGATGCGAAACGTGCCGGCGGCCTGCGCGAACGCGCGGCCGGGCAGCATGGACGCGGCGGCCAGCGAGGCGGCGGCAAGAATGACTTCGCGGCGGGTGATTCGTTGGGACATGGCAGGTCTCCGGAGACGGGTGGACAGGAAAAGGGGATGCGTGTCGGGTACGGGGGCGGCGCGATCAGGCGACTGCGGCGCCGAGCGTGTCCTTGCAGACGGCGCCGGCCTTCATGATCAGCGGCAGGTGGCGGCCCTGGCCCTGCAGCAGCGAGAGGTCGGCGAGCGGATTGCCGTCGACGACGACGAGGTCGGCCACCGCGCCCGGCGCGATCACGCCGAGGCGCCCGGACTGGCCGATCAGCTCGGCGGCGACGTGCGTCGCGCTCTGCAGGATCGCCGCGGCCGGCATCGCCGGCGCGCGCAGCGTGAACTCGAGCGATTCGTCGGCGTGCATCTCGCCCAGCAGGTCGGTGCCGAACGCGATCTTCACGCCGGCGGCGCGCGCGACACGGATCGCATCGACGCCCTGCGACCGGACCAACTCCAGCTTCGCCATCATTTCGGGACTCCAGCCGAGGCGCACGCCGTTGCGGTAGAGCGCGTCGTAGGTGGCGAGCGTCGGGACGAGGAAGGCGCCGTGCCCGGCCATCACCGCCGCGGACTCGGCGTCGAGCAGGTTGCCGTGCTCGATCGAGCGCACGCCGCAGCGGACGGCGCGGATGATCGCGGCCGGCGAATAGGCGTGCGCCATCACGTACGTGCCGGCGGCGCGCGCTTCCTCGACGATCGCGGTCATTTCCTCGATCGAGTACTGCGTTCCCATCAGCGGGTCGGCCGGCGACGCGACGCCGCCGCCGGCCATCACCTTGATGTGGTGGGCGCCGTTGCGCAGTTCCTCGCGCACGGCACGCCGCACGCCGCCCACGCCGTCGGCGATGCTGCCGAGGATGCCGGCGGCGCCGCAGGTGACGCAGCCGTTGCCCTGGAAGAACGCCGGGCGCGAATCGCCGTGCCCGCCGGTCTGCGTGATCGCGCGGCCGGCGATGAAGAGCCGGGGGCCGGCGAAATGCCCGCGCTCGACCGCCTGCACGAGGCCCGCGTCGGCGCCGCCGGCGTCGCGCACCGTCGTGAAGCCGCGCATCAGCATCGCGCCGAGGATGTCCTTCGCCTGCGCCGTGATCAGCGACTGCGGCATCAGCGTGAGCCGGAAGAAGTCGGGAATCGTCGCCGTCACGTGGACGTGGGCGTCGATGAGGCCGGGCAGCAGCGTCCTGCCGCCCAGGTCGACGTCGCGCCCGCCGGCCGGCGGTCCGGCACCGAAGTCAACCCCGGCAATCCGGTCGCCGTCGACGGTGACGGTGGCATTCGGCCGCAGCTCCCCGGTGGGGCTGTCGAACAGCGTGGCATTGCGAAATACGGTGCGGGCAGTCATGCGAGGGTGGCGGTCGGAGGCGGCTGAAAAGAGCGGAAGGGGGGAATGAACGTCGGTGCGACTCGCGGGCGCCGGCGTCCGGGCGGGCCGGTTGCGCCGGTGCAGCCTGCGTAATAATACGCGATCGGGGACCCCCGGGTCCCGCCCGCCACCACCCGACCACGAGCCACCGATGCCGACGATCCGGATTGAAGGGGACGAATTCCACGTGCGCTGCGACGGCCCCGAGGGCGCCCCGCCGCTGCTGTTCTCGAATTCGCTCAGTTCCGACCTCTCGATGTGGGACGACCAGGTGCCCGCCCTCGCCCGCGATTTCCGCGTGATCCGCTACGACTCGCGCGGGCACGGACGGAGCGCGGCCCCCCCCGGGCCGTACACGATCGACCGGCTCGGCCGCGACGCCGTCGGCGTGCTCGACGCGCTGGCCGTGCCCCGCGCCGACTTCTGCGGGCTGTCGATGGGCGGCATGGTCGGCATGTGGCTGCTGACCCATGCCCCGGCGCGGATCGGGCGCGCGGTGCTCGCCAACACCGCGCCGCACATGGGTCCGGTGTCGCTGTGGAACGGCCGCATTGCGCTGGCCCGCGACGGCGGGATGGAGGCAACCGTCGAGCCGACGGTCAGGCGCTGGTTTCCCGCAGCGTTCCATGCGGCGGCACCGGCAACCATCGACCGGATGCGCGCGATGATCCGTGGCACGCCGCTGCCAGGCTATCTCGGCTGCTGCGAGGCCATCCGCGACATGGACCAGCGCGAGTCGATCCGGGGCATCCGCAACCCGGTCCTGGTGATCATCGGCGCCAACGACCCCGCGACGACGCCGGAGGCCGGCCGCGCCATCCGCGCCGCGATCCCGGGCGCCAAGGTCGCCGTGCTCGACACCGCGCATATCTCCGCCGTCGAGCGGCCCGCGGAGTTCACGCGCGCCGTCGCGGAATTCCTCGGCCAGCCGGCGGACTGACGGCGGCCGGTGCCGGGCCGAGGCCCGGCCTCGCCCGCGCCTACGTCATCCGGAACACGTCCTGCATCCGCGCCTGGGTGTCGGCCCACATCCGCGCATCCGGGCCGCAGTAGACGCCGATGCGCCGCGACGGCGCGAGGCCGGTCCGGCGCAGGCCCACCAGCATCTCGGCGGTCTTCACGGCGAGCGACACCGTGTCGATCACCGGTGCGCCGTCGACTTCGGTCAGCCCCGCGCGGTGCGCGAGCGTGGCGAGGAACGCCGGCGCCGGCACGATCACCGACGCGCCGTCCGCGACCGCGCGCCGCGCGGCGACCTTGAACTGCTCGATCATCGGCAGCGGATCGACCAGCGCGACGGCGATCTCCTCCTCCGACGCGTGCATGATGTACGGCCCGCGCAGGCACCGGCCGGCCACGCCGTAGCGCTCGACCTGCTCGCCGTAGACCTCCCACAGCGCCGGCGAGCTCGTCACCACGGCCCACAGCCGGCCCAGCGTCATCGCCATGTGGTACGACGTCTCGCTGATGCCGACGATTGGGATGTCCAGCATGCTCTTGCCCTCGGCGAGGCCGGGGTCCAGGGTGCAGCCGAGGACGAACGCGTCGTAGCCTTCCGCCTGCGCCCGGCGCATGTTCTCCAGCACCTGCGCGTTCTGGTAGTACTGGATGACCTTCCAGTTCTCGATGTCGCGGACCATCACGGGAATGCCGGTCACGTAGACCTCGCCTCCCGTCCCCAGCATCGCGCGGCACTGCGCCTCGAGCGTCTTCCCGTACTCGTCCCACACCGGCTCGAAGCGGTAGGCGGAGGAACTCTGGTACCAGATCTTCATCGTGACTCCCGTCAATGCGCCGCGGGCGGCGCGGCCGTTGCCGGCGCCGCCGCCCCGGCCCCGACACTGACACCGCCGGATTCGGTGAGGTGGCACCAGCAGCCGCCGGCGCCGCAGCCTTCGCCCTCGTGCCCGTCGTCGGCAACGCGGCCGTGGTCGATTACGACCGAGCGGTCGTGGCTTGGGTACAGCGTGAAGCGCGGCGCCGACTGCAGCATCCGCTTCATCGCGGCCTTTTCCGAGCGCCGCGACACCACGTAGTTGGCGGTGAGGCCGGGATCGGCGTCCAGCGTCGCGGGTGTCAGCAGCTGGTGCTTCACGCTGTAGACGAGGTCGCCGCAGAAGCACGCAAGCCCGGCCGCGGTATCCACGTACACGATCATCGAGCCCTCGGTGTGCGCGCCGGCCGCCACGCAGCGAATGCCGTCGAGGATGCCCTCGCCGCCGGTCAGCTCGAGGTCGAGCAGCCGCAGCGCGCCGCGCGTGTGCAGCCGGTCGATCATGTGCTTGATGTCCTCCGGCGGGTACGACGGCCCCGACAGCCCCGACACCGCGTACTCGAGCTCGCGGCGGTTGACGACCGCGGTGGTGGCCATCGGAAAGATGTCCGTCTGACCGGCGTGGTCGATGTGCAGGTGCGTATGCAGCACATAGCGGACGTCGCCGGGCGCCACGCCGTGCCGGGCGAGTTGCGCCGCGAGGCGCTGCGCCGGGACCTCGACGCCGCGCGCGCGGTCGCCGAGGCGCAGCAGGATGTCGGGATGGCGAAAGCCCGTGTCGATGACCACCGCATGCTGCGCCGACCGGAGCAGCCAACTCTGCACGGGCACCCGGACCATCGGCACGGCGCCGGGGTTCGGCACCAGCCGCCGCGGGTTGAGGTCCACCTGACCGAGGTCGAGCGGGACGATGCTCCAGGTCATCGCGCCGGCTCCGCGCCGGCTCCGGGCTCGAGCCCGAGGCCCAGCACGCCCGGGTTCAGCGTGTGGCGCGGATCGGCGACATCCTTCAGCTTGCCGAGGAACGCCCACGCGGTCTCCCCTTCCAGCGCCTCGGCGAACGGGTAGGCCTTCGCCCACTGCACGTGCAGCGAGCCCATGCTGCGGAACATCCGCGTCATCCGGTAGCGGAAGTCGATCGCCGCGGCGGTGCGCTCGGCGTTCTCGTCGATGCCGCGCGTGCGCTCGCGCCGGTCCTCGGTCGCGTAGTGCATCCGGTACGGCCCCAGCGGACGCTTCCAGAACACGACCGGCTCGATGCCCCAGAAATGGCCGTGCAGCAGCGAGTTGCATGCGACGCGGATGCCGTGCCGGTCGAGGAGCGGCTTGTTCTCGGCGAGGAAGGCCTCGAACGCCTTCATCGCCGGCACCGCCTGCGACGCCGGGAACTTGGCGTTGATCGGGAAGTTCACCTCGCCGTCGCGGTTGGCCATGATCTCGCCGACGTTGAGGTACGGGCCATAGCGCAGCCCGAACGGGATCGTCGTCGGCAGCGCGCGCCCGCCGAACCGCTGGGTGATCTTCGCGATCCGCGCCGCGGTGCGGTCGGCGGCGGCCTGGTCGTGGGCCTCGGCGATGTAGTACATCGCGTTCGGCAGCCCCTTCAGGAACCCCAGCCCCGACGGATGCCAGGCCTTCAGCAGGTTCCGCCAGGCGCGGAGCTTGTCCGGGTTGTCGGCCATGTAGCGGCGGACCATCTCCTTCTTTTCCGCCGCCGGCGGCGCGGGGTGCTGCGCGTATTCGTTGACGAAATAGCCGTCGAACGCGAACGCCTCGGTGTGCAGCCCCGTCTGCGCCATCGCCGCCTGCGCCTCGGCCAGCGCGATGCGGTCCTTGAACGTCACGCAGCCGAAAGCCATCTTCGGCCAGGGCTCCAGCAAGAGGTGCACCTTGGTCTTGATGCCGAAAGCGCCGGAGTCGCACAGGAACATGCCGGTGAGGTCGGGCCCGTTGTAGCGGTAGAACGGCGCGGTGCCCTTGGTGGCCCACGAGCCGGTCTTCAGGATCGCGCCGTCGCCCAGCACCACCTCGAGCCCCAGCACGTGCTCGGCCAGCGTCATCCGGCCCATGCCGGTGGCGTTCTGCGACAGCCCGCCGCCGACCGTGGCGAAATTGCCGGACAGCGTGCCGAGGTACGGGACGCGAAAGCCCGTGTCGCGCAGCGCCGCGCGCAGCTCGGCCCAGGTCACGCCGGTCTCCAGCGTCACGTAGCGGTCGACGACGTTGATCTCCAGCACGCGGTTCATGCCCGTCGCGTCGACGATGATCGTCTCGGCGCGCACCGGGACGTGGCCCTTGGTGTATGACATGCCGCCACCGCGCGTGTTGACGGCGACGCCGGCGGCGGAGGCCGCGGCGACGACGGCGCTGACCTGCTCCACCGTGCTCGGCTTGACCACGGCCAGCGCGACGGCACCGCCCTCCTCCGAGAAGTCGAGCGAGAAATACTGCCGCTCCTCGAACGACGTCAGCACCGCGTCGCTGCCGACGATTCCACGCAGCGCGGCGACGAACGCCCCGCTGTCGATGGCCTTGCGTTCGACGACGTCTATCGCGCTCATCCTGTCCTCCTCCCTTGATCCTGTGGGTCCGCTGCCGGACGGGAAAACCAATCCGCGTTCACGCCACCCGGTCCAGCCGGCCATCGGCGATCCACGCCTTCAGCACCGCGCGCTGCACCCGGTTGGTCGCCGTCAGCGGCAATTCACGGGCGGCATAGACCGCCTTCGGTATCTTGAAACCGGCGAGCCGTCCGCGCAGCACGGCCATGACGGCCGGCCAGTCGGCGTCGCGGGCGCCGACGACGACTGCGGCCGGCACTTCGTCCAGCCGCGCGTCGGGGATGCCCACCACGCAGACCTGCTGCGCGCCGGTCGCGTCGCGCAGCGCCTGCTCGACCTCGGCCGGGGCGAGGTTCTCGCCGCCGGTGCGGATGAGTTCCTTCAGCCGGGCGATGTAGCGGAGCTCGCCCTCGTCGCTGATCGATCCGAGGTCGCCGGAGCGCAGCCAGCCGTCGGCGGTGAAGGCGTCCGTGTTGGCCGCGGGACGATTGAAGTAACCGGGCGTGATCGTCACGCCGCGCATCTGGATTTCGCCGACGGCGCCGGGCGGAAGTTCGGCGCCGGTGTCGGGCGAGCCGATCCGGATGCGGTTGCCGGGCTGCGTCCGCCCGTTGCCCGACAGCCGCTTTTCCAGCGGATCGTCGGGGAACCACATCGTGTACTGGCCGGCGGTCTCGGTCATCCCGTAGAGGTTGGAGATGCCGTCGATGCCGAGCTCGTCGTGGATGCGCGCCAGGTAGTCGCGGGTGCCGAGGTCGTGCGCCACGCGCATCGACGCGAGCTTGTCCCGCGCGCCCGGGGCGCCAAGCGCCAGCACGTCGCGGAAGTAGATCATGTGCGAGACGTCGCACCGGTACCTGTGCGCATCGTCGAGGAAGCGCTCCGGATCCCACGCCGACATCGCCGTCAGCGTGCAGCCGGCGAGAAGGCAGGTGGTCAGCGCATGCATCGTGCCGCTGCAATGGAAGAACGGCGCGCCGCTGATGAACGACGACGACGGAGTCAGCCGCTGGCAGCGCGCGGTGTAGGCCGCGGTCCGGATGTACGCGGCGTTGGTGAGCATCACGCCCTTCGGCGTCGCCGTGGTGCCCGAGGTGTACTGGATGCAGAAGAAGTCGTCGATGGCCACGGGGGCCGCGGGCGGCGGCGCGCCGGGCCCCGGATGCACCGGCCACGCTTCGGGCGGGCAATCGTCGGATGCCGCGACCACGAGCAACCCGGTTGCATCGCCGCGGGTGGCGGCGAGCGCCTCGTCGAGGTAGTCGCGGCCGCGGTAGCGCGGCGTCGTCACCAGCGCGCGCGCTCCGGCATCGTGCAGGATCACGCGGAGCTCGCCCGCGGTCAGGCGGGTGTTGACCGGCACCGACACCGCGCCCAGCCCGTCGAGCGCCAGGAACGTCGCGATCCATGCGAACGAGTTGTGCATCCACAGGCCGACGCGGTCGCCCGGCCGCACGTGGCGACCCAGGATGGCCGCGACGGCGTCGACCCGCGCCGCCAGCTCGGCGAAGGTTATCGCCTTGCCGTCGATGCGGACTGCCGGCTTGCCCGGGAACAGCCTCGCGTCGTGGCGGACGAGATCGGCCAGGATCACGCCCGCCGGCTGCCGCGGGGCATCAGTCATCGGCGGGAATCGCGATGGCGTCGAACACCGGCCGGCGGACGAACGGATAAGGCACCGGCGGACCGCCACGCAGGGGCAGCACGCCGATCGCGTAGCCGGCCGTCGATACCTTGTCGTGCTGGTCGGTGATCACGACGCGCAGCGTGACGAAGCCGAGGCCGTCGACGACCTCCTTGGCCACCACGTCGGCGCGCGCCCGGATGGTGTCGCCGGCGACGTCCATCTTCCTGTAGCGGAACCGGAGCTTCCACAGCCAGCCGTCGGGACCGAGCCCGTCCTTGACGAGCTGCACCAGCACGTGCTGCTTCCACGAGCCGTTGATCAGCACGTTGGGCAGCTTGTCGTGGCCGGTCGCGAACGGGTGGTCGTAGTGGATCCGGTGGAAGTTCTCGACGGCCGCCGACCAGCGCATGATGTGCGAGGTCGACATCACGCCCTTGTCCAGCGTGGCGAGCGTCGCGCCGACCTGCACGTCGTCGTAGTGAAGGGGGGTCATCGCGCTATCTCCAGATCAGCGTCTGGCGGTTGACCAGCAGCAGTTCGCCGTCGCCGGTGCGGAACTCGGTCTCGATCGTGACGAGCAGCATCTTGCCGCTCTTGCCTTCCTTCAGCTGCACGTCGGCATAGCGCGCCTTCGCCCGGCAGGTCTCGCCGACCGCGAGGCTGCGGTAGAACTCGATCTCGTTGCCCCCGTTCAGCAGCCGCTTGAACGGCGTCGGGATCGGCGTCAGGCCGAAGAACATGCCGTCGTTGCCGGCCGAGCCGTCGGCGTCGGGGTCGTCGGCGAGAACGGCGAGCGGATCGGGCGCCCCCGCCGGGGTGCGGAACGCATGGACCGGATACAGCGGCGGCGCCGTCACGGCGGCGAACTTGCTGCCGGCGGCGACCGCCGGGTCGTGGTAGTGCGGATCGGTGTCCATCACGGCCTGGATGAAGCGCCGAACCGCGTCGGCCTCGAGCGGCGTCGGCGTGACGATCGTCTCGCCGGTCATCCCGGCATAGCGCGCGAAGTCCTCGGCGCTGACCTCGATTTCGGGGGCGCTCATCGTCAGGCCGCGGCGGTCGCCTGCTCGCGCGCCTTCCGCCGGTAGTCCTCCAGCACGCCGCCGCGCATCACCTTGCCCGGCAGCGGATGCCCGACGATGCCCTCGGCCTCGCGCGCGATGCCGATCAGCCGCGCGAGGTCGACGCCCGTCTCGACGCCCAGTTCCTGGCACATGTGGACGAGGTCCTCGGTCACGATGTTGCCAGGGGCGTCCTTGAAGCCCGCGTACGGGCAGCCGCCGAGGCCGGCGACCGCCGAATCGAAATCGTCGACGCCCATTTCCATCGCGACCAGCGCATTCGACATCGCGAGACCGCGGGTGTCGTGCAGGTGCAGGTTGATCCGCTGCGCCGGCCACCGGTCCTGGACCATGCCGACCAGCCGGCGCACCGACCCCGGCGTGGCCCAGCCCATCGAGTCGGCAAGCTGGATCAGCCCGATGTCGATGCCGTTGTCGCGCGCCACGCCCATCATCCGGTCGACCAGCCGCACCACGTGCTGCGGGTCGATGTTGCCCTCGTAGTTGCAGCCGAACGCGGCCATCACGCTGATCTCGGCGATGGGCACCTTCATCTGCCGCAGCGCCTCGATGCGCCGCTCGGTCTCCGCGAACGTCTCGTCGATCGACCGGTTGGTGTTCTTCTTCGAGAACGTCTCGCTCGCCGTCACGCTCAAGCTGCCCTCGACGTCGAGCTTCTGCGTGCCCACGGCCCGCGCCATGCCCTGGCTGTTGAGGTAGACGCAGGTGTACTTGGTGCCTGGCTTCTTCGTGATGCCGGCCACGACGTCCTCGGCGTCGGCCATCTGCGGCACCCACTTGGGGCTCACGAACGACGTGACCTCGATCTCGGCGAAGCCGCATTCGGACAGCATGTCGACCAGCCGGATCTTCTCCGACGTGGCGATGGGCGTCTTCTCGATCTGCATCCCCTCGCGGGGGCCCACCTCGTGAATCGTGATTCGCTTCGGCAACGCCATGGTCGTCTCCTCGGCCCCGGTTTCTTGGTCGCAATGCCCGCGCCGGGGCGGCGCGCGCTTCGTTGTGGACGGATCGCCGCCGCGCGGGGCCTGACCTGCC
This sequence comes from Bordetella parapertussis, assembly GCA_943331295.2. Classification (GTDB taxonomy): domain Bacteria; phylum Pseudomonadota; class Gammaproteobacteria; order Burkholderiales; family Casimicrobiaceae; genus CAIWHR01. Next base: position 190,746 of record CALQLA020000001.1, read on the forward strand.
CGCCGGCAGCGACGTTGTGGCTAGGCCACGCGCGGCGCGATCGTGCCGAGCCGCGCCATCACCTCGGCCACGGGCGCCACGTCGGCGTACTTCGACGCCATGTCGAACAGGTTCACGGCATGCGAGGTCGCGCTGCGGTCGTAGACGCACTCCTGCGGCACGACGACGCGGAAATTGTAGGCAAACGCGTCGACGACGGTGCCGCGGACGCAGCCGCTCGTCGTGCATCCGGTGACGACCAGCGTGTCGGCCTCGAGGTCGATCAGGTGGCTCACGAGCGGCGTGCCGAAGAACGCGCTCGGGTGCTTCTTGGGCAGCAGCACGTCGCCGGGCGCCGGACCGACCTCGCGCACGAACTCGTAGCCCTTGTCCGCGACGTTCATGATCGACGGCACCTTCTGCGCCAGCCGGCCGCCGTCGGTGCTCTTCTTCGGCGCCACGTGCGGATAGAGCACGGGCCAGTTGTTCTGCCGAAACTGCGCGAGCAGCGGCTCGATGTGGCGCACGGCGTTCCAGCCGACGTCGCCGCAGCTCGTCGAGAACTCCTTGATCGACTCCCAGAACGGCAGCGGCGTCGTGCCGACCGTCCGGTACTGGACGTCGATGATGAGGAGCGCCGGGCGGCGGCCGAAGCCCGACGATCGACCGAAGCCGGCGGCGTGGTACGCGCGCTGCTCTTCCTCGCTGATGATGTGGTCCCACGGACGCATGGCGACTCCTCCTCTCGGGCGGCCGGGCCGGGATTCCGGGGTGCGGCGGCAAGGGCGGCAATGAACGGGCGGCGATGAACGGACGACGACGAAAAACCGGCGCAGGCAGCGATCGGCGACCCGGTGCGAGGTACCGCCCGCGCCCGCCATCATGCCCCGACAATACGAAAGCCGATACTATTTGTCAAATCCATTTTGGTTCGTGTTAGCATTTGCGCCATCCATAAATGAATCGCCGTTCACCACGCCACGATCCCAGACCGAGCACTCTTCGCCACCCGCCGCCCGCCCGTGCTCGACCTCAACCTCCTGCTGGTCTTCGAAGCGATCCTGCAGACGCAGAACGTGACGGCGGCGGCCGCGCGCAACGGCCTCACGCAGTCGGCGATGAGCAATGCGCTGGGCCGGTTGCGGCTCCACTTCGACGACCCGCTCTTCGTCAGCACGCGCAGCGGGATGCTGCCCACGCCCCGCGCGCACGACCTCGCGCCGTCGCTGCTGGAGGCGCTCGCCCTCGTGCGCGCCTGCACGCAGAAGACCAAGACCTTCGACCCCGCGCAGTCGAAGCGCACGTTCCGCATCCACATGACCGACGTCGGCGAGATGGTCTTCCTGCCCCTGCTGGTCAAGCACCTCGACGCGATGGGCGCCACGGTCCGCATCGAGACCACGCAGCTCGCATCGGCCGACGTCGCCGAGCGCCTGGAATCGGGCGAGATCGACCTCGCCGTCGGCTACCTGCCGAGCCTGTCGAAGAACGTCGAGAACCTGCCGCTGTTCCGCGAGCACTACGTCTGCATGACGCGGCAGTCGCATCCGTTCAACCGCAACGGCGGCATGACGCTGAAAAAGTTCCTCGACGGATCGCACGTGCTGATCGAATCGATGGGCTCCGGCCACCGGGTGATCGAGCGCAAGCTGGTCGAGCACGGCATCCGGCGCGACGTCGCGCTGCGCGTCCCGCACTTCCTCGTCATCCCGATGGTCGTCGCCAACACCGACCGGATCGTGACCATACCCAACCGCGTCGCGACCACGTTCGCCACGCTGGTGAAGGTGCGCCTGCATCCGCTGCCGTTCGACATCCCGAGCTTCGACGTTGCGGTCTACTGGCATCCGCGGTTCCGCGAGGATCCGCCGCTCCAGTGGCTGCGCGGCCTCTTCGTCGAGCTGTTCCAGGAGCCGCGCAAGGGCCGGGAGGCGCGCGCATGAGCCGGAAGGGCCGCCCCGAGGGCGAATACCGGAGTGCGAAGCACGAAGGTAGTCCAGTGAGCCCGACGGGCCGCCCCGAGGGCGAATACCGGAGTGCGAAGCACGAAGGTAGTCCAGTGAGCCCGACGGGCCGCCCCGAGGGCGAATACCGGAGTGCGAAGCACGAAGGTAGTCCAGTGAACAACAAGGGCCGCCGCGTCGGCGAAATCCGCAATTCGAAGAGCGCAGGCTGCCCGCCGGGACGCCTCCGTTCGTTCGCTGTACAAACCGGCAACACAGGGACAGGCGCATGAGCTATCGGGTAGGCATAGACGTCGGCGGCACGTTCACGGACTTCGCGCTGTACGACGAGACGACACGGACGCTCTCGATCCGCAAGGTTCTCACCACCGGCCACGATCCTTCGATCGCCGTGCTGGGCGGGCTGGACGAGATCGTGAAGGACGCCGGCATCGCGGTGTCCGCGCTGACGGCGGCGATCCACGCCACGACGGTCGCGACCAACACCGTCATTCAGCGCAAGGGGCCGAAGACCGCGCTGCTCACCACCAAGGGCTTCCGCGACGTGCTGGTCATCGGCCGCCAGAAGCGCTGGGAGCTCTACGACAACTACATCGACAAGCCGGTGGCAGTGGTGCCGCGCGAGCACATCTGGGAGGTGGGCGGCCGGCTGCTGCACGACGGCAGCGAGCACGCGCCGCTCGACGAGAAGGCGATCCGGAAGGCAGCGCGCGAAATGAAGGCGGCGGGCATCGGCACCGTCGCGATCTGCTTCCTCCATTCGTACGCCAATCCGGCGCACGAGCGCCGCGCCGCGGAGATCATGCGCGCGGCGGCGCCCGGGATGCTGCTGACGCTGTCCTCCGAGGTGGCGCCGATCTACCGCGAGTACGAGCGCGCCAGCACGACGACGCTCAACGCGTACCTGATGCCGGTGGTCGGCGCCTACGTGCGGCGGATCGAGCAGGGCCTGGCCGAACGGAAGTTCAAGCGCAAGCTGTTCATCATGCAGTCCAACGGCGGCGTCGCCACGCCGGACATCGTCGAGCAGTTCCCGATCCGGATCATCGAGAGCGGGCCCGCGGCCGGCGTGATCACCGCGGTCCGCTATGCGGAGGCCGCCGGCACCGACAACATCCTGTCGTTCGACATGGGCGGCACCACCGCCAAGCTGTGCCTGATCGAGAACGGACGGCCGTCGCTCACGGGCCAGTTCGAGGTCGACATGGTCCACCTCAAGAAGAACAGCGGGCTGCCGATCAACATCTCGGCGATCGACCTGGTCGAGATCGGCTCCGGCGGCGGCAGCATCGCCCGGGTCGAGATGGGCGCGATCGCCGTCGGCCCCGAAAGCGCCGGCTCGGACCCCGGCCCGATCTGCTACGGCCGCGGCGGCACGCTGCCGACCGTCACCGACGCCGACCTCGTGCTGGGCTATCTCAACGCCGACTACTTCCTGGGCGGCCAGATGCAGCTCGACCTCGACGGCGCCAGGGCCGGCATCGCGACGCACGTGGCGAAACCGCTCGGCCTCGACGTCGTCGCCGCGGCGTGGGGCATCCACGAGGTCGTCACCGCGACGATGGCGCAGGCGGCCCGCGTCGTGTCGGTCAGCATGGGCAAGGACCCCCGGCAGTTCGCGTTCATCCCGTTCGGCGGCGCGGGGCCCGTGCACGGCGCCCGCCTCGCGCGGATGCTGGGCTGCCCGCGGATCGTGTTCCCGCACGGCGCCGGCGTCGAGTCCGCGATCGGCCTGCTGATGGCCGAGCCCGCCTTCGACCTCGCGCGGACGCGGATCACCGTGCTCGACCCGAAGACCATGGGCACCGTCAACACGATCTACCGCGAGCTCGAGACGCAGGGCAGGAAGCAGCTCGCCGCCTGCGGCATCCGGTCGGGCGGCCGCTATCGCCGCAGCGCCGACATGCGCTTCGCCGGCCAGGGCTACGAGATCTCGGTCGACCTGCCCGCCGGCCCCTACGCCGCCGGCGACGTGACGAAGCTGCGCGACGCGTTCTTCGACGCGTATGCGGCGACGTACGGCGACCGGGCGTTCAACCGTGCCGACGCCGTCGAGCTCGTGCACTTCCGGATGACCGCGTCGAGCCCGGTGACGCCGATGGCGCTGTCCGGCGTCGCCGACGGCAACGGCAGCGCGGAGGCCGCGCTGAAAGGGCACCGCTCCGTCTACTTCCCCGAGACGCTGGGCTTCGTCGACTGCCCCGTCTACGACCGCTACCTGCTGCGCGCCGGCGACCGCTTCGACGGCCCGGCGCTGGTCGAGGAACGCGAGTCGACGGTCGTCATCATCCCCGGAAGCCGCGCGCGGGTCGACCGCGACGGCAACATCGTCGTCGACCTCGACGCCACGAAGGACGCCAGCCCATGAGCACGCCAATCTCCCGCAAGGCGATCGACCCCGTCACGTTCTCGGTCATCTGGGGCGGCCTCATCTCGACCGCTGCCGAGATGGGCGTCACGCTGACCCGCACCGCCTACTCGGTCGCCGTCCGCGAAGGCTCGGACTTCTCGACCGGCGTGTTCAACGCCGACGGCTACATGGTCGCGCAGGGCGACTACAGCCCCGGCCACCTGGGCTCGATGGCCTACTGCGTGCGCCGGATGCTGGAGGATTACCCCGCCGCGTCGCTGCGGCCGGGCGATGCAATCATCTGCAACGATCCCGGCATCGGCGCCGGCCACCTGCCCGACCTCTACATGATGTGCCCGGTGTTCCACGACGGCGAGCTGCTCGCGTTCGCGGTCAACATCGCGCACCAGATCGACATCGGCGGCTCGGGCGCGGGATCGCAGACGATCACCGGCATCCTCGACAACTACCAGGAGGGCCTGCGGTTCCTGCCGACGCTCGCGGTGGCCGCGGGCGAGCCGGTCCGGGACATCTTCCGCGTGATCGAGGCGAACGTCCGCGTGCCGGAGGTGCTGGGCGACATCCGCGCCCAGTACACGGCGAACATGACGGGCGCCCGCCGGATCGAGGACCTCGCGCGCCGCTACGGCACCGCGGTGCTGCGGCAGGCGATGGACCAGCTGATCACCGAGAGCGAGGCGAAGATGCGCGCCGCGATCAACGCGCTGCCCGCCGGCGTCTACCGCTTCAACGACCGGATGGACGACGTCGGCCCCGACACCGAGCCCGTCGAAGCCTGCGTCACCGTCACCATCGGCAACGGCCGCGTGGTGCTCGACTGGGCCGGCAGCGGCCCGCAGCGCGAAGCCGGCCTCAACAGCTACCTCCACTACACGGCCGCCTACTCGATCGCCGCGGTGAAGAGCGTGACGCTGCCGCAGGCGCCGCAGAACGAGGGGATCATCCGGACCATCGAGGTCAAGGCGCCGCCCGGGTCGTTCTTCAATCCCACGCGCCCGGCGCCGTGCGGCGGCCGCGCGGTGACGTCGCACCGGATCTACGAAGTCGCCATGGGCGCGCTCGCGAAGGCAGTGCCGGATCGCGCGATCGCCGCGACCTCGCACTTCTTCAACCCGAACATCGGCGGCACCCACCCGAAGACCGGCCGGCAGTTCATCTGCTGGGAGTCGGTGATCGGCGGCATCGGCGCCCGGGCGACGAAGGACGGTGTCGAGGCGACGTCGTCGCCGTGGAACGGCACCAACGTTCCCGTCGAGATCCAGGAGAGCCGCAACCCGGTGATGATCGAGCGGGTCGAGCTGATCCAGGACTCGGCCGGGCCCGGCGAGTTCCGCGGCGGCTGCGGGATCAGGAAGGACCTGCGCGTGCTGGCGGACCGCGTCACGCTCTACAACCTGGGCGACCGGCACGTGTTCCCGCCGTACGGCCTGTCCGGCGGCAAGCCCGGCCGGCTCGGCTCGACGACGCTCAACCACGATCGCCGCACCGCGCAGGCGCTGCACTCCAAGGGCACGTACCGGCTGGCGACGAACGACCTGATCAGCTGGCGTACCGCCGGCGCGGGCGGTGTCGGCAACCCCCATGCGCGCAAGCCCGAGGCCGTGCTGCGCGACGTCCGCAACGGCTTCGTCAGCATCGAGGGCGCCGCGAAGGACTATGGCGTGGTGATCGACTCGAAGCGCCTCGAGATCGACGTGGCCGCGACGGCGCGGAAGCGCCGCGGGAAGGTCGCCACCGCCACGAAGACGGCAGGAAAACGCGCGCCGGCGAAGCGCCGGCTCGCGCGCTAGCACGACAGCACCGGCGCGATCGCGCCGGATACACGCAGCAGCACCGAACCCGAGGGAAAGACCATGCGCATCTGGCACCAGAGCTTCACCGTCCTGCAAGATCTCCCCGCCTACGCGGATACGCTGAAGAAGCACATCGCGAAGATCGCGCGCCCGGGCACCGAGGTCGTCATGCACGGCCAGCGCAGGGGCACGTATCCGTCGGAGTATCCCGGCGACGACCTCGCCTACAGCTACCTCTACGGGGCGCACGGCAACCAGTGGGTCGCCGGCGCGCTGAAGGCGCAGCAGCAGGGCTTCGACGCCTACGCGATGTGCACGATGCCCAACCCGATGATCCGCGAGATCCGGACGCTGGTCGACATCCCGGTGACGGGCTACGGCGAATCGGCCGCGCACGTCGCCTGCCTGCTCGGCCAGCGTTTCGGCGTCCTGACGTTCATCGAGGCGCTGGTGCCGCTCTACCAGGAGCGGTTCCGGTCCTACGGCCTGTCGGAGCGCCTGGCGGGCGTCGCCCACACGGGCTTCACCTTCCACGACGTGCTGGCCGGCTATTCGGACCCGGGCCCGCTGATCGAGCGCTTCCAGGCCGCCGCCCGCGCGATGGTGAAGAGCACCGGCGCCGACGTCATCATCGGCGGCTCGATGCCGCTGTCCGTGCTGCTCGCGAGCCACGGAATAAGCCGCGTCGACAACGTGCCTATTGTTGACGGCCTCGCCGCAACGATCAAAATGGCGGAAATGATGGTCGACCTGCGCCGGACCAGCGGCCTGACGGTGAGCCGGCACGGGTGGCACAATGCCGCACCGTCCGCGAAGCGGATCGAGGAAGTGATGAAGTTCTACCGCATCGACCACCTGATGCAGGATTGACGCCGGACCCGCCATGAGGACTGCCATGACCATTCGCCTACTCGCCTGCGCTTGCCTCTTGCTGGTCACGGCCGGCGCCTCCGCGCAGGCCTATCCCAATCGCCCGATCAAGGTAATCGTGCCGTTCCCGGCGGGCGGCGGCACCGACGTCGTGGCGCGGATCGTCACGCAGCAGATGGCGACGATAATGAACGCCACGATCGTCGTCGACAACCGCGGCGGCGCCGGTGGCAACATCGGCACCGAAATCGTCGCGCGGTCGCCGGCGGACGGCTACACGCTGCTCGTCGCAACCGGCGCCACGACCATCAACAGCACGCTGACGCCCAACCTGACCTGGGACGTGGTGCGCGATTTCACGCCGGTGGTGCAGATCACCTGGAACCAGAGCGTGCTGGTGGCATATCCCGGGTTCCCCGCGTCGAACGTGCCCGAGCTGATCGCGCTCGCCAAGGCCAAGCCGGGGCAGATCACCTATGGCTCGTCAGGCATCGGCAGCTCGGCGCACCTGTGGGGCGAGCTCTTCAAGACGAAGGCCGGCGTCAACCTGACCCACGTGCCGTACAAGGGTACGGCGCCGGCGCAGACCGACCTCCTCAGCGGCCAGATCAACGTGATGTTCAGCGACATCTCGGCGGCACTCCCGTTCATCAAGGCCGGCAAGATGAAGGCGCTGGGCGTCGGTTCGCTCACCCGCTTCGACGGGCTGCCCGACGTGCCGACGATCAGTGAATCCGGGGTGCCGGGATACGAGGTAGGCAGCGCAATCGGGCTGGTCGCGCCGGCAGGCACGCCGCGGGACGTCGTGGACGCGCTCAATGCCGCGGCAGTGAAGGCGCTGGCGGTGCCCGAGGTCCGCGAGCGGCTGCAGGGCCTCGCCAGTGTCCCCATCGGCGGTACGCCGGACGCCTTCGGCGCCCGGATGAAGGCCGAAACGGAGAAATGGGCCGTCGTGATCCGGACGGCAAACATCAAGCCGGAGTGAAGCCGGGCGATTTCCCCGGCGCGCCCGGCAGCAACCGCGGTAGAAGACGCAGCGCAACATTCGGCACCACAGGGCATCACACCTTTCACCGAGAGACAAACTTCGAGGACGCGACAATGGGCAAGATTCAATCCAAGATGCGACACCTGTCCCGCGGACTGGCGGGGGCATGCTTCATCTCCCTCGCCGTCACGGCCACCGCCGTCGGCGCCGAGGAGGGCG
>CALQLA020000002.1 GCA_943331295.2 Bordetella parapertussis
CGCCCTGGCCGCCCAACGCCGTGCCGTCGTCGGTGCCGCGACCCTGGCGGACCTCGGGCGTCAGATCGTCGGTACCATGCCCGCCCGACGTCGCACCACCGCTGCTGCTGCCGCTGCTGCCGCTGCTGCTGCCACTGCCGCCACTGCCGCCACTGCCGCCACTGCTGCCACTGCTGCCACTGCCGCCACTGCTGCCACTGCCGCTGCTGCCACTGCTGCCGCTGCTGCCGCTGCCGCTGCCGCTGCCGCTGCCGCTGCCGCTGCCGCTGCCGCCATGGATTTCACCGGGTGGGTCATCCGCGCCCTGCCGCTTCGTCGACAGGCGGTCGCCCATGCCGCGCGGGCCGCGCCCGGTTCCCGCCGGATCGTCGGCGCCGTGCCGCACGCGGGCGGTGCCGTCGTCGGCGCCGCGACCCCGGCGCGACTGCGCCGTGGCGTCGTCGGGACCCTGCCGCTTGGCGGCGACGCCGTCGTCCCGGCCGCGCCCCTGCCGGCTGTCGGCGACGATGGCGTCGAAGTATCGGGCGCCGGCGGACGATGCCATTGCCGACGGCGCCTTCGCCCCGGTCGTGCAGGTCGAGGCCGCGACGTCGCCGGCGGCCAGCGTGGCGCCTGCGAACAGGCAACTGATGGTGGTGGCAATGATGGTCTTCATCTGGCGGACTCCCGTTCGTGGTGTTGGGGCTGGAACCCTGGCCGCCGACGCCGGAAGGGATGTCCGGCAGCGCGCGACATCCGACAGAGCCGGGTCGCCGCCACGAAATACATCGCCGCGAGAAATTCTTTCGGACCGGCGGCGGCGCCGGACCGGCGCGACCGCCCTGCGACCGGATGTAGCCTAGCCGGGCAGCTCGTCCCGTGCGGCCGCGAGATGGGCCACGTCCGCCCACGACAGGATCGACCACTTTCCGGCGCGGACCTCGATCCAGTTGATGCCCGCGTTGGGAATCTCGAACTCCCGCGGCGCGGACAACTCCATCGCCCTGGCATGCCGGTGGACCATCTCCAGCACGCCGCCGTGCGTGAACACGAGGATCGACTCTCCCGCGTGGCGCTCGGCCAGTCCGCGCACCGCGTCGAGCGCCCGCGCGTTGAACGCGCGCAGGCTCTCGCCACTCCCGCAATCGAAATCCGGGTCCCGGCGCCCGAAGCGCGCATAGGCGTCGGGAAACCGCTCGCGCGCTTCCTTGTAGGTGAGGGCCTCGAAGCTGCCGTAGTGGCGCTCCCGCAACGCCGCGGCGCAGGACACCGGCAGCGCGAGCGCCGCCGCAGCCGGCGCCGCGGTTTCGCGCACGCGCGCGAGATCGCTGCCGTGGATGGCCGCGAACTCGTGCCCCGCGAGCGCCGCCGCGACCGCGCGCGCCTGCGCGTGCCCGACGGCATTGAGCGGAATGTCGAGCTGGCCCTGGACGCGGCCCTCGGCATTCCAGTCGGTTTCGCCGTGGCGAACGATGCAGAGGCGGGTGACGCGCATGGTCATGGGTTCCGGAGCCGATGTCGGCCGCAGTCTATCGCATCCGGGGCCGCCTCCCGCGCGGTACCGAGCGCTGGCGCGGTACCCGTCGCATTGCCGCGACGGCGCAACTTCCGCGCCGCCCCGTGCTAATCTCACGCGTCGCAACGCCGTCGCCGGGGCATCTCCCGCCGGCCCAACCGACCGGGGACCAATGACCTCCATGAATGCAACCGTGACCGATACCTACGTCGTGACCGCCGTCTGTTGCGGCCGCGACCATACGCTTGCGCTGCAGGCCAACGGCAAGGCAATGGGCTGGGGCGGCGACGGCAGCGGGCGCGTGGCCCCCGGCAGCCCCGATGTCTGCACCGCGTGGGGTGCGCCGACGCGCGCCGTCGAGGTGAAGCTGCGGCCGAGGCTGGTCTCGATCGCCGCGGGCTACGGCGTCAGCCTCGGCATCACCGAGCGCGACGAGGTCGCGGTCTGGGGCCACTGCGCCGCCGGCATCGGCGGCCGGATGGAATCCATCGCCGCCGGGATGCCGCAGCCGCTCGCCGCGCTGCCGGCCGCGCGGAGTGCCGTCGCCGGCGAGTTCCAGTTCGCCGCGATCGATCGCGACGGCGTCGTGCGCACCTGGGGCCTCGACGTCGACGGCGCGCTGGGCAGGTCGAGCGCCCAGCGCAACGCGCTGCCCGGCGCGGTTGCCGGCCTGCCGCCGGTCACGCGCGTCGCCATCGGGCAGGGTTTCATGCTGGCCGTCGCCCACGACGGCACGCTCCACGGCTGGGGCAGCAATGCGGCGGGACAGCTCGGGCTCGGGCACCTCGCCACCGTCGCCGCACCGCGAATGCTGGCGTCGCCGGCGCGGTTCGAGTCCGTCGCTGCGGGGTCGACCCACGCGCTGGCCGTGTCGACCCGCGGCGAGGTGTTCGCGTGGGGCAGCAATCATCGCGGCCAGCTCGGGACGGGCAAGGCCGCCTACTCGACCGTGCCGTTGCCGGTGGCGCTGCCGGAACGCATCCGCGCGGTCGCCGCGGGGATGCACTTCTCGCTGGCGCTTTCGACGACCGGCAACGTCTACGCCTGGGGCTGGAACGGCCTTGGCCAGCTCGCCGCCGACGACCGCGCCGACCACCGCCAGCCGATGCGGATCGCCGCCCTGTCGGGCGTGCGGGCGATCGCCGCCGGCCAGGCACATGCGGTCGCGCTTGCCGATGGCCATCTCCACGGCTGGGGCAGCAACGCCGCCGGCCAGCTGGGCGCCGCCGACCGCGAGCAGCGCCGACCGACGACGCTCCTCGACCTTGGCTGACGCTTCCCACGAGACCCCCATGGCAAAGATCCCGCACCACGAATTCTCGCGCCGCGATTTCCTCCGGCTGGGCGTCACCATCGGCTGCGGCGCGGTGGTGCCGCCGGTGCTCTACGGCTGCCGCGATCCCAGCGGGGATCCGGGTCCGTCCGGCCCTGCCGAGACGTTCCTGCAACCGCAGGTGATCCGGTCGGTGGGCGGCCGGCTCGACGTCACGCTGCTGGTCTCGTATTTCGCGAAGGAGATCAACGGCCAGAAGACCTTGCTGCGCTCGTACGGCGACGTCACGGGCCCGACGCTGATCGTCAACGTCGGCGACACGCTGCGCATCAAGGTGATCAACGAGCTGCCGCCGAATCCGCCGGACCCGGAGCCGATGGAGCACATGCGCTACCACAACAACACGAACATGCACACGCACGGGCTGCACGTGTACCCGGGCGTCTACAGCGAAGGCGTGCCCGGGCTGTACGGCGACTACGTGCTGGACCCGTCGGACGGCGGCGTGGTGCCGGGGCAGAGCCGGCAGTACGAGTACCGGCTGCGCGACGATCATCCGACGGGGATGTACTGGTACCACCCGCACGTGCACGGCTCGTCGGCGATGCAGGTCGCGAGCTGGATGGCGGGCGCGCTGATCATCACCGGGCCGATCGACCAGATTCCCGAGTTCGCCGCCGCGAAGGAACGCGTGTTCGTCTTCCAGGCGCCGATCTACGACGCGGCCGGCCGGCTCGAGAGCTTCGCCACGGTGGCCAACAATCCGACGACCAACGCCAAGCCGTGGATGATCAACGGCGTGCGGCGCCCCCGCCTCCTGATGCGGACGGGCGAAGTGCAGAACTGGCGCCTGCTCAATGCCGGCATCTTCAACCTGCTGAACCTGTCGCTCGACGGGCACGTCCTCTATCGCTACAGCAGCGACGGCAACCCGCTGCCCGACTACAAGCCGTCGCCGCCCGTGCCGCCGAACGATCCGAAGCTGCCGATGGGGATCGTGCTCGCCCCCGCCAACCGCGCGTCGGTGATGGTCAAGGCGCTCGCCCCCGGCACGTACTACCTGCGCACGATGCCGGTGCAGATGGGCAATGCGGGCAACGTGCTGCCGGAGGATGTCCTGGCAGAGATCGTCGTCGAGGACCCGCCGCTGCCGATGGAACTGCCGCGTCCGCCGTTCCCGGTCTCGCCGATGCTCGCGCCGATCACAGATGCCGAGCTCGCCGCGCACGGCGGCCTGAAGCGCAGCATCGTGATGCGCGCGGTTGCCAATCCGTTCCCCGGGGTGCCGGGGACGCCGGCGCCGATCACCGCCGCCCCCGCCAACCAGATCGTCCACCCCGGCGCCGAGCTCAACGACTGGGTCTACGAGACCGGGAACACCACCGTCGCCGACAACGTCTACGCGATCGGCTCGCCGGCCACCACGGCGTCGTCGAACCCCGTAACGCCGCCGACGGTGTTCGGCAACCCGGACGAGTACATCCCGTTCCAGTCGAAGCGCGCGCTGACGCAGACGGTTGCGCTCGACAGCGTCGAGGAATGGACAATTTTCAACATGAACAACGTCCGCCATCCGTTCCACATCCACGTCAACCCGATGTACGTGGTGAAGATCAACGGCCAGCCCGTCGAGCCGTACTGGGCCGACACGGTGCCGATGCCTCCCGGCGGAAGCGTCACGCAGCCCACGTCGATCACCTTCCGGATGCGCTTCCTGCACTACACCGGCCCCTACGTGATGCACTGCCACATGCTGGCGCACGAAGATCTGGGGATGATGCAGGGCGTGACGGTCGTCTGACCGCGCGCGGCGGATGGCCGGGCGCCCCAGGGGCCGCCCCGAATGCGAATGCCGGAGCCGGGCATGAAGGTGATGCAGTGAACGCCGCGGCCACCGGGTCCCCCGGCGACTGGCTGCTGCATACGGTGATGCCGTGGTGGCGCGACCACGTCGTCGACGCTGGCGGCGGCTACTTCGAAGGGCTCGACGCCAACGGCGCGGTCGTCACCGGTGCCCGGCGCACGACGCTCGCGCAGGCGCGGCTCGTGTACGTGTTCAGCCACGCGGCAGTGGCCACGGGCGACGAGTCGATGCTGCGCGCCGCGCGCCACGGCCGCGACTTTCTCGAGGCCCGCTGCCGCGACCCGCGCACCGGCGGCTGGTACCGTGCCATCGACGCGGCGGGCGCCGCCGATCCGGTGCACGATGCCTACGACCACGCCTTCGTGCTGTTTGCGCTGGCATGGCTGTACCGCGCCACCGGCGACGAATCCTGCCGCGCGCTGGCGGCGGACACGCGCGCGTTCATGGCGGCGCGCCTCGCCGACCCGGCGCACGGCGGCTTCCGGGAGGAATGCGGAGCCGGGCCCAGGCCCCCGCCGGCGTTCCGCCGGCAGAACCCGCACATGCACCTCTTGGAAGCCTGCCTCGCGTGGCATGCCGTCGATGCCGTCGGCCCGTGGCTGGCGGATGCCCGGGCGATCGTCGACCTGTTCGAGCGCCACTTCTTCGACCCCGCAACGGGGTCGCTGATCGAATACTTCGCACCGGACTGGTCGCCCGCCGCCGGCGCCGACGGCCGCTGGCGCGAGCCCGGGCACCAGTTCGAGTGGGTCTGGCTGCTGGATGCATACGGGCGGCACGAACACCGGCCGTCGCTCGACGCCCGCGCGGAAGCGCTATGGCAGTTCGGGACGCGGTTCGGCATCGAGCGCGACGTGGCTCCCCTTGGGCTCGCCTTCGACGGCGTCGACGCCGACGGCACGATCCGGGCCGATACCAAGCTGCTCTGGCCGCAGACGGAATTCATCAAGGCCTGCGCCGTCCGGGCGGAAATGCAAGGCGACGCCGGCGCCCGCGCCGCGGGATCGGCCGCGTACGAGACGATGCGCCGCGCCTATTTCGACCGGGACCAGGTGCGGTGGGTGAACCAGTTGACGCGCGAGGGCCGGCCGAGCCAGCGCGCCGCCCCGTCCCGCATCCTCTACCACGTCTTTCTCGCCGTGGCCGAACACGACCGCGTCATCCGGGCCGCGCCGCCCGGCTAGCAGCCCGCGTGGCGAGGCGCGCGACGCCATGCGACGTTACTTGTTGCGGCCGCCGCCCTTGTCGTTGCCCTGATCGTCGCCCTTGTCGTGCCCCTGCTTCGGGGGTTGCCCGCCGCCCTTGCCCTGCCCGCCCCTGTCCTGCCCACCCCTGTCCTGCCCGCCACTATCCTGCCCGCCCTTGTCCTGGCCACGGGAGTCCGGCCGCGGCTGCATCCCGCCTTGCGGCTGTGAATGCGGTGCCTGCTGCTCCTGCTGCTGCCGTTGCTGCGGCTGCTGTTGAGGCTGCTGCTGCGGTTGCAGTTGTTGCTGCTGCTTGGGCTGCTGTTGCTGCTGTCGCTGTTGAGGCTGCTGCTGCGGTTGCTGCGGTTGCTGCGGTTGCTGCGGTTGCTGCTGCTTGGGCTGCTGGTGCGGCTGCGGTTGCGGCGGCGCCGAGGTGGCCTGCACGCGCTGCGCCTCGTAGTGCTGCTGCACGACGACGTCCTGCGGCTGGTAGCGGTATTGGCTGCCCTGGATCAGCTGCTGCTGCTGCTGCACGGGATAGCGGCTGCCCGAGTACTGCCGCTGGTAGACGGGCAGTGGCGCCGGCGCCGGCACCGAACTGCGGTTCCATTCGTTCCAGCCGCGGTGGCTCTGCTCCCACGAGTTGCCCCAGTGCTCGCCCCAGCGCGGCGGGGCGCTCGCCTGCCAGCCCCGGAAATACGTGGGCGGCTGGCGGTAATAGCGCACCGGCACGCGCAGGATGTAGAGCGGCACCGCGCCGGGCGACACCATGCCCCACGGTCCGTTGTACCAGGAACTCGCGTACCAGTTGTCGCGCTGGTAAACCCAGTACATGCCATCGTAGAAGAAGAAGTTCGACCGTGACTGCGGCGCGTAGTAGACCGGGTAGCCCGGTACCTGCACGAGTTGCGGGTACACGGGCATGTTGATGCCGATGCTGACGCCGGGCATCGCGATGCCGATGCTGACCTGCGCCACGACGGGCGCGGTCGCCGCGAGCAGCAGCGCCAGTACGAGGATACGTTTTCGCATTCTGGTTCCTTTGATACGATGGCTCCGGCGTGGCGACCGGACCGAAAGGTCCGCCGCCCGTGGGATTCCGGGCAACGGCTCGCAGGCGCGAACCCGGAAACCCGTATCCGTACCTTAGCGGCGCGGCCCGCGGCGGTCGGTGCGCCAGCGCACCGCCGCAGGCTCCGTAGCCCGGACGAGCATCTTGCCCGGACACGCCGAGCGGGGCCGTCAGTGGGCGCGCTACCCGCCCTTCAGCGTGGTCCGGTGCAGCAGCCGGCGCAGGTCGGCGGTGTAGCCGCCGGTGGCCCGATGGATCGTGGCGTAGTTGTCCCACATCACGAGGTCGCCGACCTGCCACTTGTGCGTGTAGATGAATTCCGGTCGGGTCGAGTGATCGAACAACTCGCGCAGCAGCGACTGGCTCTCGCCCGGCGACAGGCCCTCGATCGCCGCGGTGAAACCCTCGTTGACGAACAGGCACTTGCGGCCCGTGTTCGGGTGCACCCTGACGACCGGATGCCGGACGTCGGGCACCTTGGCCTTCTCGTCCTCGGTGAGCGGCGACGTCGCCGCGCGGTCGCGCGCCACCTGAGAATAGAGATCGGTGAAGCGATGCACGGCGACGAGGCCTTCGAGCCGCTTCTTCGTCGCCGGATGCAGCGCGTCGTAGGCGGCGGCGGTGCTGGCGAACAGCGTGTCGCCCAGCACGACGCCGTCGCGCACCGGCACCTCGATCGAATACAGCAGCGAACCGCGGCTGGGCTGCGCGACGTACGACAGGTCGGTGTGCCAGAACTCGCCGCTGCCGCCGATGCGCTGGCCGTTCTCGACGATGTTGGAGACGCGGAACACCTCGGGATGGCCGGGCAGCAGGTACTTGGCGACGACGTGGATCTCGAGGTCGCCGAAGCCGCGGCTGAACGCGACGTGCTCCAAGGGCGTGAGCTTCTGGTTCCGGAAGACCAGCACCGAATGCCGGTCGAACGCGTTGCGCAGGCCGGCGAACACCGCTTCGGGGAGCGGCTGCGAGATGTCGAGCCCGGTGACCTCGTTGCCGAGCGGCGCATCGCTGCGCTCGACGGTGAACGGCTGCGCGGGGGCTTCCTGTCGTGCGGCGGCGGTGGTGCTCATCGCGATCCCCCTATTTTCTCGACACGGTGCGCAGGTCGTAGAACGAATAGCCGTACTGCGGCTCCCACCCGATCGACGGGTCCTTCGCGAACACCGAGAAGAGCTCCGAGATCAGCACCGAATGGCCGTCGTCGCGCATCAGCTTTGCGATCTGCCGGAACAGCTTGTCGCGCTCGCCGCGGTCGGCCGTGGTGTCGGTCTTCTCGATCAGCGCCTCGACCTCCGGGTTGTAGTAGTCGGACCACGTGCCGCCCTTGCTTGCGGTGCCGAAGATCGGCGTGATCGGGTCGTACAGCGCGTTCGAGTACTGCATCACGCTCATCGGGCCGGACTTGTGCGTGTTGTTGAGGCGGTTCCAGGCCGGGTAGTCGAGCAGCTTGACCTTGGCGCGCACGCCGACCACCGACCAGTAGGCGGCGACCGCCTCGGTGACGTCCTTGGGGTACGACGTCGGCGACAGGATCTCGGTCTCGAAGCCGTTCGGGTAGCCGGCCTCGGCGAGCAGCTTCTTCGCCCGCGCCGGGTCGTAGCCGTAGGGCTTCAGCGCCGGATCGACGCCGATCGGGTAGTACGCGGAGATGTACGTCGCCATCGGCTTGCCGATGCCGTGCATCACGTTCTTGATGATGGCGTCGACGTCGATCGCATAGTTGAGCGCGAGGCGCACCTTCGGATTGGCGAGCGGCGTCCCCGGCACGTTGGCGTACAGCCGCACGTGCAGCGGGCTGCCCATCGGCACCGCGATCACGTCGAGCCCGCCGGCCTGCTTCAGCCGCGCGACGTCGTTGGGCGCGATGCCGTCGGCCATGTCGACCTCGCCCGCCAGCAGCGCGTTGACGCGGCTCGATGCGTCGGGGACGAACTTGAAGATCAGCCGGCGGATGCCGGGCTTCTTCCCCCAGTAGTCGTCGAAGCGCACGAGCTCGACCGACTGCCCGATCTTGTGCTCGACCAGCTTGTACGGGCCGCAGCCCACGGGGGCGCGCGCGAACGCCTCGGGCGACCCGAGGCCCTGCGTGTAGTCCATCGGGATCAACGGGACGAACGCCGCGACCTTGTTGAGGAACACGACGTCCGGCTTCTTCAGCTTGACGACGACGGTCTGCGGATTCGGCGTCGCGACCGTGTCGATGAAGTCGACGAAGTACGGCCGCCGCGTGCTCTTGACCGCCGGGTCGAGGATGCGGTCGAAGGCGAACTTGGCGTCCTTCGACGTGAGCGTCGCGCCGTTGTGGCACTTGACCCCGGGGCGCAGCGTGAACGTGTACTCCATGCCGTCGGGCGCCACCTTCACGCCGGTGGCGATCTGCGGCACCAGCTCGCCCTTCTTGTCGAACGTGTAGAGGCCGTCGTACATCTGCCAGTGGTAGCGGTCGGAATTGCCGGTGTTGTCGACCTGCGCGTCGAGCATCGCGATGTCGCGGCCGATGGCGAACACCAGCGTGTCGGCGTCCACCGCCGGCTTGCCGTTGATTGCCCCCGCCGCGGTCGCGAACACGACAAGGCCGGCCGCGCCGGCCGCGTGGAGCAGGCGCCCTATCCGTTGCACTTTCATCGATCTCCTCCTTCTGTTCTTGTGGTCGTGCGGGGATGCGGACTGCGGCGTTTCAACCGTCCCAGGGCGGCAGCGCGCTCGCCTCGCGGGCGGCGTTGCGGCCGCCGACGAAGCACTCGGCGAGGTTGCCTCCCGCCATGTAGATGTGCCCGAACACGCTGCCCAGCTCCCCGGCCGCGTAGAGGCGCGCGATCGGCCGGGCGCCGGTGTCGAGCACCCGCTGCCGCGCGTCGTGGACCGGGCCGCCCTGCGTGTTGATGACGACGGGCCAGAGCTCGCCCGCGTAGTACGGCGGTTCCGCGAGCGGCATCATCGTCTCCGGCCGCCGGCCGAAATCGGCGTCACTGCCGGCGTTGCACGCGTCGTTCCAGCGGCGGAGCGTGCCCTCGAGCGCGGCCGGATCGACGCCGATGATCGTCGCGAGCTCCGGGATCGAATCCGCGCGCTTCAGGATGCCTGCGCCGACTTCCTTCAGGTTGTCGGCGCTCCATTCGTAGTGCGTGCCACGGTGATTGACGATCGAGCGGCCCATCGGGTAGCACTTGCGCCCGGCCTCGTCGAAGACGAGCCACGACGGCATCCGCGCGTAGCGGCCGGCGTCGGGGTCGAAGGCGCCGAAGCCGCGGACGCCGGTGTCCGACATGTAAGGCGGATACTCATTGCCGTAGCGCCGGCCGTGGCCGTCGACGATGATCCACGGCATCCGCGGCAGCGGCTTCGTGATCCGCTCCGGCGTCCACATCGGCAGGAGCTTCACGTAGAGGCCGAACGGGAACGCCGGGTCGGGGTGCCGGAAGCCGTAAGGGCCGTGGTAATGCCACATGTGCCAAAGGTCGGCGCCCTGCGCCTGGCACATCCGGATGCCGTCGCCGGTGTTGCCGAGGAAGCTCCCGGGCAGCACCGTGTGCGCGTCGAAGTACTGGCGCTGCATCGCCGGATCGGCCTCGAAGCCGCCGCACGCGAGGATCACGCCGCGCCGCGCCTTGATCCGCAGCGCCGCGCCGTCGCGCAGCACGGCGGCACCGCAGACCGCGCCGTCCGGCCCGCGCAGCAGTTCGGTCGCGCGCGTCGAGTAAGAGACGGTGATGCCGCGCTGCAGGACGTTGTCCTCCAGCAGCTTGAACAGGTAGCAGCCGGGACGCATCGGCGCCGCCGCGTGGTACGGGCCATCGCCCGGAAACCCGGGAATCGCGACGACCTCCGCGTACCCCAGCGCGTCGCAGCCCGGGAACGGGTAGTTGCCGACCGCCGGCTCGACCTTGATCTCGGCGCCGTTGGCGCGCGCGAGAGCGCGAACGTAGTCGGGCATCTCGACCATGCCGGCGGCGAGCGCGCGCAGCACGTCGTCGGGCGTGCGGCCGCCGCAAGTGGCCTGCAGGTAGGCGAATGCCTCGTCCACGTCGAACGCTATCCGGATGCCGCCCGCCGACAGGATCGAGATGCCGCCCGGGTCGGCCATCTTCTCGATGACGAGCACGTCGGCGCCGGAATCGCGCGCCTCGATCGCGGCCACGCCGCCCGCGGCGCCGTAGCCGACGACGAGGACGTCGCAGGCCAAGTCCCAGGGTCTGTCCTGATTGTTCATATTGTGGAATAGTCCGGCGCGTTGCGAGGCCCTCCCCCCGTGCGCCGTGGTCCGTTTTTATATCACATTCCTGACCGGGACCGGCATCGGCATGGGCGTCGTCCCGGCGCCTGCCTGGCAATCCACAATGTGGAGCCGAAGGTCGGCTGCGCCGCGAGTCGCGGGCGCGGGACGGGGTTGACCGGGCCGGCGATCCGCGTCAGGCGCGAAGCGCCGGCACCGCGACCGAAGACGAACGGGTCGCCGCCCTTGAGGCGCACGACCCGATGGCCGGCCATCGCCTTGCGCACCAGCAGCTGCTCGATGAAGGCCTGCGGCGTCGACAGGCAGCCGCCGCGCTTGCCCACGGCGAGCACGCGCCCGGCCTTCAGGGTCAGCAACGCGAACAGTCTTCGTGTTTCGCGCTGCGGTATTCGCCCTCGGGGGCGCCCTTCGGGCTCAGCGCACCGTCAGCCAGACCTCGTTGCGGCGAAGGAACGGCAGCGTGAACGGCGGGTCGTAGCGCGACAGCACGGGCTCGCCCTCGGTTGCAATGCCTGCCTTCGCGAGCGCCTCCCGCAACTGCGCGAGGTGCTCCTCGTAGTTGGCCTGTGACCAGAAACCCGAGTAGCGGATGACGGCGACCGTCTTGGCGGAGGCCTCGCGCAGCTCCACCCGCGCGTCGACCGGCTCGGGCAAGTTCTCGAGCGTGGATCCCCGGGGCATCACGAACCGGACCACGTAGCCGCCCTGCCCCTGCGCCTGCGTCACCGGCGCCGTCATCGGGATCGTGGCGGCGGCCGGCGTCTGGGTCACAGGCGCCGTCATGTCCAGCGTCCGGCTGCCCTTGTTGTTGCCGAAGATATAGCCGGCGAGGATGCGGAAGCCCTGGTTGCCGGCTTCGTCGGCGGGCCCCGGCACGACAACTTCGGCCACGATGTAGGGCTCGTACCGGCGAATCTCGAACACGTCATGGCTTCGGGTGACGGTATAGGCCGGCTCTTCGATGGCGTGGGCCGCGCTCGCAACCGCGAACAGCGCCGAGGGGATCAGTTTGAACAGTCGCATGATGGATTGCCGGTTGGGAAGACGTTGACGGACGTGAGGCGGGGGTCACCCGCCGCGGAAAGGCAGCATGCGCAGCAACACGCCGTCGCGGCGGATGAACTGGTGGTACAGCGCCGCGGCGACGTGCAGCGCGACCAGCCCGAGCAGCGCCCGCGCCGGTGCGCCGTAGGCCGCGGCGTGCGCATCGGCAGTGCCGGAGCGGGTGGATTGCGGGGCGCATCCGCCAAGGGCATTCGGAAAGGTGCCGCGAATCATGTTCATCGCCGCCGCCGCGCGCGGCGGGTTCCTTCATCGTACCCCACCGCACCGCTTGCAGCGGCGCCCGGGAAATCGTCGCGCAAGAGCCCGCGCGCCCTGCGCTCCACGACGTTAGATCCGCCCCATCAAGAGCAGCACGACGAGCACGAGCGCGACGACGCCCACGATGCCGCTCGGCCCGTAGCCCCAGCTGCGGCTGTGCGGCCACGACGGCAGGGCGCCGACCAGGATCAGGATGAGTACGATTAGCAGGATGGTGCCGATGCTCATGGTGCGACTCCTCGGGTTGACCCGGCGGGCGGCGGGTGCGGCGTCCGGCGCGGGTTCGAGGTCGAAATTACCGGCGCATCGGCGTCCGGTCTGTGCGCCGTCGCACGTGGCGGGACCGCACCGCCGGCGAGCGAGATGCAGGGTATGTGCGCTGGAAGACAGAGAGCCCCGCGCCGACCGGATACGCTTGGTCCAGTTGCCGGATGAAGGCACGCGGGCCGGGGGCCCACGGCGCGCGGGGTTCACCGGTCCACGCTGTCACCACAAGGAACATCATGCACAAGTTCACACTCACGGCATTCTCCGCGGCATTCTGTCTCGCGATGGCGGGCGGCGCGATCGGCGCGAACATGTCGAAGTCCGACTACAACGCCAACATGACGACCGTCAAGTCCACCTACACGACGGAACTGGCGGCATGCAAGCCGCTGGCCGGCAACGCTAAGGACATCTGCGACGCCGAGGCCAAGGGCCGCGAGAACGTCGCGAAGGCCGACCTCGAGGCCAGCTACCAGCCGTCGGAAAAGCACGCGTACGGCGCGCGTCTCGCCCGGGCCGACGCGGCGTATGCGGTCGCGAAGGAAAAGTGCGACGACTTCGCGGGCAACGCGAAGGACGTCTGCGTCAAGGAAGCGAAGGCGGGTTACGTGAGCGCGAAGGCCAATGCGAAGGTCGCCGAGGCGGTGTCCGACGCCAAAACCACCGCGCGTGAAAAGACCAACGACGCCAACGCGACGGCGCAGGCGAAGACCGTCGAGGCCGTGAAGGACGCCAACGCCGAGAAGCGCGATGCCGGCTACGCGGTGGCGAAGGAGAAGTGCGACGCGCTCGCCGGCGACGCGAAGGCGGGCTGCATCCGCGACGCCAAGGCGCGTTACGGCCAGTCGTAAGACGCATCCGTAGCCCGGGTTGCGCGAGCGCGCGACCCGGGGGGATGTTCAACAAGGCACCCCGACCCGGGTTGCGCGTTCGCGCAACCCGGGCTATGCGATCAGGACTGCCGCGCGCGGTCACGTCATCATCCGACGGGCCGGTGCCGGCTGCCCGAATTTCGGCTGACTCCCCCATGGTATCCCTGCGCCGCCACATCGAACGTCACCGCACCGACCGCGTCGGATGGCTGCGCGCCGCCGTGCTGGGCGCCAACGACGGCATCGTGTCGACCGCGAGCCTCGTCGTCGGCGTCGCGGCAGCGCATTCGTCACCCGGAAGCATCATGGTGGCGGGCGTGGCCGGCCTCGTCGCCGGCGCGATGTCGATGGCCGCCGGCGAATACGTGTCCGTGCACTCGCAGGCGGACACCGAGAACGCCGACCTGTCGCGCGAGCGCGCCGAGCTGGCGGCGGATCCCGTCGCCGAGCAGCGCGAGCTGACGGCGATCTACGTGGGCCGCGGCCTCGAGCCCGGCCTCGCGCAGCAGCTGGCCGTCCAGCTGATGCGCCACGATGCGATCGGCGCCCACGCGCGCGACGAGCTCGGCATTTCCGAGACGATGAGTGCGCGGCCGATCCAGGCGGCGCTGGCATCGGCGGCGTCCTTCGCCGTCGGCGCCGCGCTGCCGCTCGCGGTCACCGCGCTGGCGCCCGCGTCGGCGCTGATCGCGGTGGTCGCCGGGACGTCGCTGGTCTTCCTGGCAGGACTGGGGGCGCTCGCCGCGCGCGCCGGCGGCGCCGGCGTGCTGGCGGGCGCCTGGCGCGTCACGTTCTGGGGCGCGATCGCGATGGCGATCACCGCGGGGGTCGGCGCGCTGTTCGGCGCGGTGGCCTGAAGCTCCCCGCGCGGTCCGTGCCGGGCACCCTGCGTGGGCGGACGCCAGACCGCGGACCTCAGGCCGCCGGGCGCTTCGACGTTGCCGCGCGCCGGGCCGGCGCTGCACGGCCGCTGAACAGCGCGCGATCGGCGTCGACGATGCCGCGCAGGAAATCCCACACCGCACGCACGCGGCGCAGCCGGTACCAGTCGGCGTGCGTCGCCAGCCAGAACGTGCGCTTCCAGACCGCCTCGGCGGGGAGCACGGCGACGAGCGGCGTGCCCTCGGCGAGGTAGTGCGCGAGCACGCCGACGCCCAGCCCCGCGCGCACGGCCGCCAGCTGCGCCAGCATCCCCGACGACGCGATGCGCAGGCGCTGCCGCGGCACCAGCTCGTCGAGGTAGCGAAGCTGCGGGCTCAGCAGCAGCTCGTCGATGTAGCCGACGAACGAATGCGCGGCCAGCTGGCTGCGGTCGCGGATGGCGCCGTGGCGCCTCAGGTACTCCTTCGACGCGAACAGCCCGTAGGTGAAGTCGGTGAGCCGCGATGCGATGTAGCGGCCGTGCTGCGGCGGGTCGAGCGTGACGATGATGTCGGCCTCGCGCGTCGACAGGTTCGGAAAGCGCGGCAGCGTGAGCAGCTCGACGTCGAGGTCCGGGTGGTCCTGCAGCAGGCGGCCGAGGCGCGGCGCGAGGAACGTCGTGGCGACCCCTTCCGGCGCGCCGATGCGGACGGTGCCGCTGACGCGCAGGCCCTGCCCCGACGCCTCGTCGCGCAGCAGCGCGATGTTGTTCTCGATGTTCTCCGCGTGCGCGACGAGGTGCCGGCCCGCCTCGGTCAGCGTGTAGCCTTCGCTCGTCGACTCGAACAGCCGGCAGCCCAGCGATTTCTCCAGCTGGTCGATCCGGCGCGCGACGGTGGTGTGGTCCACGCCGAGCTTGCGCCCGACGTGGGTCAGGCGCTTCAGGCGCGCGAGCTCGAGAAAGAACCGCAGGTCGTCCCAGGTCATCGCATGCAGTGGATTTTTGCACAGTCGCTGCGCTTCAATACCCCAACTCCTGCCGGCTGTCGAGCGCTACCATTGACCGCTGTGCCGCGATACGCGCGGGCGGCGTGCACGCGGCGGGCAGCAACGAACCGCAGCGCAGGCCTTCGGGCCCGACAACTGCGGACGACGAATATCTCCGGAGGAAGCAATCGAT
The DNA here is from genome assembly GCA_943331295.2 of Bordetella parapertussis. Taxonomy (GTDB): domain Bacteria; phylum Pseudomonadota; class Gammaproteobacteria; order Burkholderiales; family Casimicrobiaceae; genus CAIWHR01. The sequence continues at coordinate 15,629 of CALQLA020000002.1, forward strand.
GAAGCCAATACCGTTCCGAATCAAGCTGATCGTCTCGGCCCTGGGCGCCGCCTCGCTGGTCGCCGGTTGCGACAGCAGCGGCACCAACAGCGAGACGATCGTCTTCAACACGCTGCCTGCGGGCATCACCAACGTCACCGGGCCGGCCTTCTATGACGGCGTCGCCGACGACCTCCTGACCGCCGGCCTCGGCAAGACCGGCCTCGCCGGTGCCGCGCCCGGCTTCGTCGACGCGACGAACCCGACCGCCGCGGAACTCCGCCGCCGCGTCATCTTCACCAACTACCGCGCGATCCTCGACATCACCGCCGCGGGCGGCTACGGGACGCTGTACGGCCCCAACATCGACGTCAACGGCGGCGACACGCTGGGCGAAGGCAAGATCGCCGGCAAGGAAGTCCTCGCCTATGCCGACGACGGCACCGGCAAGCAGAACGTCACGCTGATGGTGCAGATCCCCTCGTCGTTCGATCCCACCAACCCGTGCATCGTGGCGGCGCCGTCGTCCGGCTCGCGCGGCGTCTACGGCGCCATCGGCTCCGCCGGCGAATGGGGCCTGAAGCACAAGTGCGCCGTCGCCTACACCGACGCCGGCAAGGGCATCGGCTACCAGGATCTCGCCGCCGACAAGGTCAACGTGATCGACGGCAAGCTGGTCAACCGCTCGTCCGTCGCGGCGAACCTCGTCCACTTCGCGTCGGACCTGACCGGCACGGCGCTCGCCGCGTTCAACACGGCCTTCCCGAACCGCGTCGCCTACAAGCACGTGCATTCGCAGCAGAACCCCGAGAAGAACTGGGGCAAGAACACGCTCGACTCGATCCGCCTCGCATTCTGGGCGGTGAACGAGCAGTACGGCCCGATCGACTCCGGTACCGGCAAGCGCGTGCAGACCATCTTCCCGAGCAACACCACGGTCATCGCCTCGTCGGTGAGCAACGGCGGCGCCGAATCGCTGCAGGCGCTGGAGCAGGACACCGAAGGCCTGATCGACGGCCTCGCCGTCACCGAGCCGAATTCGCAGCCGGGCAGCATGAGCGGCGTCACCGTCAACTTCGCGTCGGCGGCCGTCGCCAACGCCGGCAAGCCCCTGATCGACTACTTCACGTACCGGATCCTCTACGAGCCCTGCGCGTCGATCTCCGCCAACGCGCAGGCCGCCAACGGCACGCGCCCCGGCTGGTTCGGCGGCGGCACCGCCCCTGGCGCGCTGCTGGGCACGGTCGGCGGCGTCGACCTCGGCACGATTGCCGCGAACCGCTGCGACAGCCTCGCCGACAAGGGCCTCATCACCGGCACGACGACGGCGCAGAAGGCCGACGCCGCGCTGGCGAAGATGCAGGCCTACGGCTGGACCGACGCCAACAGCAACGCGCTGCATGCGTCGCACTTCCGCGCGGCCGACATCTACGTCGCGCTGGGCTATGTCGTCGCCTACGGCAAGTTCTCGGTCGGCGACAACCTGTGCGGCTTCAGCCTCGCGAACGTCGACGCCGCCGGCAACGTGGCGGCGCAGGTCCCGGCGACGCAGGCGTCGATCTTCTCGACGGCCAACGGCATCGGCGGCAACGGCGGCGTCGAGGTGATCTACAACGACTCCGTGGGCGGCGCCAAGTGGTACTTCAACGGCGTGTCGGCATCGACCGGCCGGATGGACGCCGCGCTTGACGGCCAGATGTGCCTGCGCAGCATGGTCACCGGCGTCGATCCCGCGACCGGCGTGGCGCTCACCGGCACCGCGCTCGCCAACAGCCAGCGCGTCCAGGCCGGGATCAAGGACACGCTGCTCAACGGCAACCTGCGCGGCAAGCCGGTGGTGATCGTCCAGGGCCGCAGCGACACGCTGGTGCCCGTCAACCACGCGTCGCGCGCGTACGTCGCGTACAACTCGAAGGTCGAGGCCGGCAGCAATGTCCGCTACTACGAGATCGTCAACGGCCAGCACTTCGATTCGTTCATTCCCAGCCTGGCCGGCGGCTCGGGCATCAACGGCTACGACGTGCTGTTCGTGCCGGTTCACTACTACTTCATCAACGCGATGGACCTGATGTGGGCGAGGCTGAAGAACGGCACGCAACTGCCGGCGAGCCAGGTCGTGCGCACCACGCCGCGCGGCGGCACCCCCGGCGCGGCGCCGGCCATCACGGCCGGCAACGTGCCGAAGATCGCCGCCACTCCGGCGGCCGGTGACGCGATCACCGCCGCCTCGGGCGTGATCAACGTGCCGAACTGACCTCCGGCCACGTCGCTGCGACAAGCCGTCCCGGTTCGCCGGGGCGGCTTTTTTTCCGCCTGCGGGATCCGCCTCAGGGCGCGTCCGCCGCCTTGGGCTTCCGCGGAACCATCAGCTGGTGCTCGCCTTCCTGCACCACGTCGCCGCGCTGGTTCATGAGCTGCATCGCGATGTTGAGGATGCCGAGTTCCGGCCGGCTCTTCGACGGCCGCTTCTCGGCGATCCGGAACCTGAGCTGCAGCGTGTCGCCGATCAGGATCGGCCCCTTGAATCGCCACGCCCAGCCGAGCGCGATGCCGTCCTGGAAGAAGGCCGACTGCACCTTCAGCCCGTCGGCGAGCGTGAGCCCCATCAGCCCGTGCGCGACCCGCTGCCCGAAGTGGGTCGTCTTCGCGTAGGTCTCGTCCATGTGCAGCGGCGAAAAGTCGCCCGAGACGCCGGCGTAGGCCAGGATGTGGCCTTCGGTGACGGTGACGCGCGGACTCAGGCGCTCGTCGCCGACGTTGAGTTCATCGAAGAAGTATCCGGGAAGCATGGCAGCGCCTCTTTCAGTTGGGTCGATGCAGATGGGTTGGCGAGGATTGCCGCGCAGCGGCGCGTCAGGGAACGAGCAGCACGCGGCCGATGACCCCGCGGCCGGCCACGGCGCGGTGCGCCTGCGCGGCCTCGCCGAGCGGCAGCGTCTTCCAGATCGCGGGCGCGATCTGGTGCGCATGCATGAAGGCCAGGATTTCCTGCAGCTCGTCGCGGTTGGCACTCTGCACGCCGTGGAGCTCGAACTCCTTGATGATCAGGAGTCCGAGGTTGATCTCGACCGGCATTCCGTGCAGTTCGCCGACGACCGCGATTCGGCCGCCCGGCGCGAGGCTGCGCAGGCTGCCGCGAAAGGTCGGCGAGCCGATCAGTTCGACCACGAGGTCCACGCCGCGACCGGCGGTGAGCTTCCTCACCTCGTCGCCGAAGTTGCCGTCGCCGCTCACGATGACATCGTCGGCGCCGAGTGCCTTAAGCGGCACGACCTTGTCCGGGTTGCTCGTGATCGCGATGCTGCGCGCGCCGAGTGCCCCGACGATCTGGATGGCCGCGACGCCGAGGCCGCCGCTGGCCCCCGTGATGACGACGCTCTGTCCCGCGCGTATCTGCCCGACCTGCCGGATCGCCTTGTACGGCGGGCCGTAGACGCACGCGGCAAGGCACGCGTGCTCGTAGGGCATGCCTTCGGGCAGCCTGACCAGGTTGGCGGCGCGAAGCACCGCATACTCGGCATAGCCGCCGTCGCGCGTCTGCCCGATGTCGCCGTCCGTGTGGCGGCAAAGCGACGGGCGCCCCCGCAGGCAGTCTTCGCACCGGCCGCAGGCCTGGAAGTTGAACGAAGCGACACGGTCGCCGACGGCAAATTCAGCAACGCCCGCGCCCACCTCGACCACCTCGGCGGCCAGTTCGTGGCCCAGGATCCGCGGCGGCTTCAGCCGCGACCGCAGGCCGGAGCGCAGGATCAGGTCCAGGTGGCAGACGCCGCAGCACTTGATCCGGACGAGCACTTCGCCCGCGGCGGGCGCGGGCCGCGGGCAGTCCTCGAGCTTCAGCACCTCGGGCCCGCCGAATTCGCGCAGCACGATCGCCTTCATGTCGCCTCCGTTGCGTTCGCCACGAACCTAGCGCCGGTAGAGCACGCCGTCGGCCTGCATGGCCGCGATCTCGCCCGCTCCGTAGCCGAGGCTCGATGCGATCTCGGCGTTGTGCTGGCCGAGATCGGGTGCCGCGTCCGTCACCGTGATGTCGTAGTCGGAGAAGTGGAACGGCAGGTTCGGCAGCCGCAGCGTCCCCAGCGTCGGATGCTGCTGCTCGATGATCATGTTGCGCGCGAGGATCTGCGGGTCGGCCAGCACCTCGTCGATGCGCTGCACCTTGGCGCTGGGGACCTCGACCCCGTCGAGCAGCGCGAGCACCTCGGCGACCGTCCTCGTGCCGACCCACGCCTTCACCACGGGCAGCAGCAGCAGGCGATTGCCGTTCCTGCCCGCGCTGGTGTGGAACCGCGCGTCGTCGCCGAAGCCCGCCGGCCCGCCCGTCGCGCCGATCAGCGTGGCCAGGCGCTGCCACGCCTCGTCGACCTGCGCGGCGATGACGAGGTCGCCGTCCTTGGCGCGGAACACGCCGAGCAGCGTCGAGTTCGGCATGTCGTGCCCGGTCTGGACCGGCACCTGCTTCCCGTCCGACAGCGTGTAGCACTGGACCGCGTACTCGTGCATCGACATCAGCGTGTCGTAGAGGGCCATGTCGATGTGCAGGCCCTTGCCCGACTTGACGCGGCCGAGCAGCGCGGCGTTGATCGCCGCCACCGCGTGGATGCCGGTGTACATGTCGCCCAGCGATATCCGCAGGAGCGGCGGCGGCTCGCCGGGCGTGCCGACCATCTGCATGATGCCGCTCTTCGCCTCCGCGATGAGGCCGAAGCCGGCGCGATGGGAATCGGGTCCCGTGTGGCCGTAGGCGGAAATCGAGCAGTAGACGAGGCCGGGATTGCGCGCGGACAGGTCGGCATAGCCCAGCCCCAGCCTGGCGAGCGCCCCGGGGCGATAGTTCTCGACGAACACGTCGGCGCGGTCGACCAGCTTCTGCAGCAGCTCGCGCCCGCGCGGGTCCTTGGAATTGACGCACAGGCCCTTCTTGCCCATGTTGAGCTGCAGGTAGTAGCCGCTGTGCTGGTCGTCGACGACGAGGTCGTGCCGGCGGCCGGCGTCGCCCTCGGTCGGCCGCTCGACCTTGATCACCTCGGCGCCCAGCGCCGCGAGGCAGCGGCCCACGTAGGGTCCCGCCAGGAAGTGGCTGTAGTCGACGACGCGAAAGCCGGCAAGCGGCAGGGCCTGCTGCATCTTCATGCGGGTCTCCATGCGGGTCTCCATGCGGGTTTCAGGGGGGCCATCCGGCGTCAGGGCCCCAGGTCATGCCGTCGTCGCGGGCGGCGGCGGGCGCCTCAGGTTGTTGGCAAGGTAGAGGCCCCCTGCGGCGAGGATGGCGATGCCGGCGAGCGACCAGGCGTCCGGAAAGTCGCCGAAGACGAGATAGCCCAGCGCCGTCGCCCAGACCATCTGGCTGTAGGTGAACGGCGCAAGCCGGGAGGCCGAGGCGTAATCGTAGGCCTTGATGAGGCACAGGTGGCTCGCTGCGCTGATGATTCCCGCCAGCCCGAGCAGACCGAGGTGCGCCGCGCCCTGCGGCGCCGTCCACGTGAACGGCAGGGCCAGGCTGAGCACCAGCAGGCCGATCAGCCCGGGGTAGAACGTCGACGTGTAGACGCTCTCGAGCCCGGCGATTCGTCGCGTCAGCACGTGATAGACGGCCATCAGCATCGCACACGCAAGCGGCAGCAGGGACGCCCAGGCGAACACGCCGGTGCCGGGGCGCACGATGATCAGCACGCCCACGAAGCCCGACAGGATGGCGAGCCATTGCCCGCGCGACACCTTTTCCCCGAGGAAGGCAACGGCCAGCAGCGCGACGAGCATCGGGGAGACGAACGTGATGGCGCTGGTCTCGGCAATCGGCAGGTACTTGAGTGCCAGGACGAAGCACAGGGCCGAGATCGGCGGCAGCACGCCGCGCAGCAGCTGGATGCCGGGGCGCGTGGTCCGGAAGAGCCGCCAACCGAGCCGGCGATGCGTCACCGCCACGATGGCCAGCGTGTAGAAGAGGTAGCGCACCCAGAGGATGCACGCGACAGGGTAGAAGCGCGTCAGGTATTTCGAGATCGCATCCATGACGGCGAACAGCAGCACGGCCGTCGAGATCAGCAGGATGCCGCGAAGCGTTCGCCGGACGTCGGCAGGCCCGTGACTCATTGCGTGGCGTGGCGTGCGACGGCGGCGGAGCCCCCGTCACCGGGCAGCGGCCGCCGTCGCGCCGCGGGCGCGTCCGGCGCCCGCGCGCAGCGCTGTTACGCCCTGGCGTACCAGGACTTCACGGCCGCGAGGTCGCGCACGGCGTCGTGGACGCCGATCAGCTTCGGGCAGCCCGCGAAGATCGTCGCCGGGATGTGATCGACCTTGCCGCCGGCGAACCAGCGCACCGTCATGTGCAGCTTGAGGTCGACGACGTGGGGCTTGTCGCCGGCGAAAAACGGCCCGGCGAGGATGTTCTTTTCCGCGAAGCGAGCCCAGGCCGGCAGGTACCCCGCGACGATCGCCTCGCGCGCCGCCTTCTTCTCGGCCTCCGCCATCCGGATCGTCGGACCGACGACCGCGCGGAGGTCGTCGACGTGCTGCATCATGCCCTCGTGGCGCGCAGCCTCGAAGTCGTCGGCGGGATGCAGCCCGTGCCGCCGGCCGATCAGCACCAGTATCGCGTTGGCGTGCGCGATCGGCGGGTGGCCGGGCAGTTCCAGGATCGGCATGCCGCCGTAGGGCGTGCCCTCCTTCATCGCCGGCCAGTCCGCCATCGGAATGCGCACGTCGTCGAAGTCCATGCCGGCCAGGCGCAACGCGAGGCGGCACTCTTCCCCGCGGCTGACCGGGGCGTCGAAATAGATCAGTTTGGGCTTGTTCATGGCGCGAGAGCGTAGCACATGTCGGCGCCCGCCCGGTACCGCGCGTCGCCGCGCGGGCATCGGCCCCGGGGCGGAAAACGCGGACGTTTGCGTACCGTCGCCATCGCGACGAGAACGCTCGGCACATCGACAACGCACGCGCCCGGCACCGGCCGGCGGGAATGACGAGCGCGCCGTCGGGCGGCGGCTCAGTGATCGTCGAGTGGCAGCGGTGCGACCGGCGGCGCGGGGGTCACGGGCATCGCCGGCCGGCGCGGCCCCGCGCGGGTGACGACCGCCTGCAGGAACTCGCGCGTGCGCGCGTGCCGCGGGTCGTCGAAGATCTGCGCCGGCGGGCCGGATTCCAGCACCACGCCGTGGTCCATCACCGACACGACGTCGGCCACCTCGCGGGCGAAACCCATCTCGTGCGTGACCACCATCATCGTCATGCCTTCGCGCGCGAGGTCCTGCATCACCTGCAGCACCTCGCCCACCAGTTCGGGGTCGAGCGCCGACGTCGGCTCGTCGAACAGCATCACCTTGGGCTCCATCGCCAGCGCGCGCGCGATCGCCACCCGCTGCTTCTGCCCGCCCGACAGCGTGGCGGGATAGGCGTCGGTCTTGTTGCCCAGCCCGACCTTGTCGAGCAGCCGGCGCGCCGCGGCCTCGGCCTCGGCATTCGAGAGGCCGCGCACCTTGCGCGGCGCGACCGTCACGTTGCCCAGCACCGACAGGTGCGGGAACAGGTTGAACGACTGGAACACCATGCCCACGTTCGCGCGCAGCGCGTTGAGGGCGGCATCGGGCAGCATCCGGCCGTGGTCGACCAGCGTCTGCCCGCAGATCTCCAAAGTTCCGCCGTCGGCGGCCTCGAGCCCGTTGCAGCAGCGCAAGAGCGTGCTCTTGCCCGAGCCGCTGGGGCCGATCACGACGCTCACCTGCGACGGCAGCACGTCGAAGTCGATGCCCTTCAGCACGGCGAGCGCCCCGAACGATTTCTTGAGCCCGCGGGCGCGGATGATCGGGTCGCCGCTCATTGCATCCCGCCCACGCCGAGCCGGCGCTCGGCAACGCGCAGCGCGAGGCCGGTCAGGTTGGTCAGCACGAAATAGACGAGCGCGATCGCGAGGTAGACCTCGATCGAGCGGTACGAGGTGCTGATGATCTTCTGCCCCTCGTGCATCAGGTCGGTGATCGTGAGCAGCGACACCAGCGACGAGTTTTTGATCAGCGCGATGAACTCGTTGCCCAGCGGCGGGATCATGCGCACCACGGCCTGCGGCACGACGATCTCGCGCATCGCGGTGCGGTAGGACATGCCGAGCGAGCGCGCCGCCTCCATCTGGCCGCGGTCGATCGACTGGATCGCGCCGCGCACGATCTCGGACACGTAGGCGCCGCTGTAGATCCCCATGCCGACCACGCCGCAGACGAACGCGGGCAGGTTGATCCCGAAATGCGGCAACCCGAAGAACCAGATGAAGAGCTGGACGAGCAGCGGCGTGCCGCGGATGAACGACACGTAGGCGGTGCAGAGGGCATAGACCACGCGCCGCCGCGGATCGAGGCGGCCGAGGCCGATCAGCAGGCCGAGCAGGCAGCCCAGGAGGATCGCGCCGGTGGTGACCTCGACCGTGATCAGCGCGCCGTGCGCGAGCTCGCGCCACCCGCCCCAGACCGGCGTGAAGTCCAACCCGGGGCCCTCGCCGCCGTCCGCGCGCTACAGGTACTTGGCGACCAGCTTGTCGTACGTGCCGTCGGCCTTGAGCTTCTTCAGCGCGTCGTTGAACTGCCTGATCAGCTCGGCGTCTTCCTTGCGCAGCGCGAAGCCGTATTCCTCGATCGTGAGCTGCTTGTCGACGACCTGCAGCGTGCCGCGCGCCCGCGCGTAGAGCTTGGCCGCCGGCTTGCCGGTGACGGCGGCGTCGGCGCGGCCGACCTCGACCAGCTGGAACATCTCCTGGTTCTTCTCGACCTCGACCCGCTCGACCGCCGGGTAGTTGTCCTTGAGGTAGCCGACGCTCTTGGTGCCGACCTGCACGGTGACCTTCTTGCCCTTCAGGTCGTCGACGCTCTTGATGGCGGTGTCGCCCTTCTTGGTCATGATCACGAGGCCGCCCGGATAGTACGGGTCGGTGAAGTCGACGACCTTGCGCCGCTCGTCGGTGATGTAGGTCGCCGAGGCGGCGACGTCGAAGCGCTTGGCGAGGAGCCCCGGGATCAGTCCCTTGAAGTCGATCTCGGTCCACTCGACCGGCCGGTTCATCACTTTCGCGATCGCTTCGATCAGCTCGACGTCGAAGCCGACGCGCTTGCCGTTCTCCGTGTACTCGAACGGCGGAAACGTGGCGTCGGTGCCGACGCGCAGCGCACCCTGCGCGTGCACGGCGCCGCCGACGGCGAAGGTGAAGGCGGCAACGAGCCCAAGCAGGTTGCGACGGGCGGTATTCATGGACTAGGCTCCTAGGGGTGGGGTCGCGACATGCCGGGAATCCGGCCGGCGGCGGCGGGCACCGCGGCGACCTGCGGTCGCCCGGCGGCGCGGACGCGCGGACGGGCCGGCCTCATGCGTCCGGCGTGTGTTCCGCGCTTCCCGAGATTGGCACAGAAACGGCCCCGGTGTCGACCGTGGCGTGCTTTCGGCGGGCCGGCGCGCCACGCGGCACCGCGGCCTGTGCGCCCGGCTGGCGGCCCGCAATGGACCGCCCGCCGGCCACGGAGGACAATGCGCGCCATGGATTCCGGCAGCGACGCGACCGGAGATGGCTCCGGGGCGGACATCGACCCCACGATCTCGTGCGCCGCGTGCGAGGCCTGCTGCTGCCGGCTCGAGGTGCTGCTGGCCGGCGCCGACGCCCCCCCGGCGCGGTTCGTCGTCGAGGATGCCTGGGGCGGCGCCACGATGCGGCGGGAGGACGACGGCTGGTGCGCGGCGCTCGACCGCAACACGATGCGATGCACGATCTACAACCGCCGCCCCGCGGTCTGCCGCGAGTTCCCGACCGGAAGCTACGACTGCATCGCGCAGCGCGTGCAGTGGCTCCCCGCGCGCGGTCCGGCCGGCTGATCCGGCCGGCTGCGCCCCGCGGTGCCCGCGCGCGCGCCAAGCGCACCGGGAAACGGGCGGAGCAGCCCGCCCCCGCAATTCGACGGTTGCCCCGACCTATCGGAGCCTCCAGACTCCCCGCGGGAGTGACGCAGCTATTGGTCGATCCCGTATCCATCGCTTGGCGGAACAGTTGCCGTGCGCCGCGGCGCACCCTGTCGTCGATGCCGAGCCCGAGTTCCGCCAATCCAGTTGCACTTCTCCGCTTTTCCTCGCCCACGGCGATAGTTTCCTGTTGCTGATCGGATGCCGGGATCCGCCTCGAATACAAAAGGTGAAAATGATGAACCAAGAGAAGAAACCCGATCCGACGGTGCGGGAAGCCGCAGGCGAAGTTTCCCGCCGCCGTTTCCTGCAAGGGACCGTCGCGACCGCCGCCGGCGCGCTCGCGCTGCAGCAGAGCCGGAACGCCACGGCCGCCGGCCCGGACGCGGACGCTCCGCTGCTCGCAACCCGCCAGCCGGCCGTTTCGGAGGGCAGAGCCGCGCTGACCACTGTCGCGAACGCATACGACTACGACGTCCTCCCGCCGCTCGCAATGCTCAAGAATCTCTCCCGAGGCGACCTGCCCTCGAAAGTCTGGCTGGCGAAGGTGGCCGCAGTCGTCGTCACCATCCTGCAGAACGGCCGCTTGATCACGCAGGCGAGCGGGGCGGGGACCGACGGCAATGATCGGGACGCCGGGGCTGGAGTGACGGCCGACAGCATCCGGGCCAGGGTCCTTCGGGGACCCGACGAAGACGCAGCGGCGTGGATCCTGCGCATGTTCGACCTCATCGAGTCCGAGTCCGAGTCCCGGTCCCAGTCCCCCAAGAGCGCGCTCGCTGGCGCGACCCTCGCGCAATACAACGCGCTCTTCCAGGCAATCCCGCTGCCGGCGATCGCCGGCAACTTCCAGACCGACGCGTCCTTTGCGTACCTTCGGGTCGCAGGTCCCAATCCCACCGTCCTGTCCCGGGTTCCGGAAGCGGGCCTGCCGGCCAATTTCCCGGTCACCGACCAGATGTACCGCTCCGTGCTCGGCGACGACGCGCTGGCGCTGGCACTGTCCGAGGGTCGCCTCTACATCGCGGACTACGCGGGCCTGGAGCCGCTGTGCGACGGCACCTTCCCGAGTTGGCAAAAATACGCTTTCGAGCCGATCGCGCTCTTCGCCGTGCCGAGGAAGAGCGCGAAGCCGGGTCCCAGGTTGCTGGTGCCGGTGGCGATCCAGTGCGGCCAGGAACCCGCCGGGAACCCGATCATCATTCCGTCGGATGGCGACGCCTGGCTCGCCGCCAAGACCGTGGTCCAGATCGCGGACGGCAACCACCACGAACTGATCGCCCACCTCGGACGCACCCACCTGCTGGTCGAGCCCTTTGCGATCGCGACCCCGAAGTGGCTGAACCAACAGCACCCCTTGCGCAGGCTGCTCGAACCGCACCTCGAGGGCACCCGGTTCATCAACTGGGCGGCCGGAAAAACCCTGATCACGCCCAAGGGCACCGTGGACAAGCTGCTGTCCGGCACCATCGACGCCGACCGCTGTGCCGCGGTCCGGGTTACGGCCAGCCGGACCTTCGACGAATCGTTCCTGCCGGAATGGCTGGCGGCACAGGGTCTCGACGACCTCGAGAAGCTCCCGGTCTTCCCGTTTCGCGACGACGCCATGTTGCTCTGGGATGCCATCGGCCAGTGGGCAAATGCCTATGTCGCGCTGCACTGGCCTGCGGACGAGGACGTTCGGAACGACGTCGAACTGCAGGCGTGGGCGCGCGACCTCGCCGCCTTTCACGGCGGTCGCGTTGCCGGATTCGGCGATGCGCCCGCAGGAGGGATTCGCACGGCGGCCTACCTCGCCGGTGCGGTTCAGATGATCATCTTCACCGCCAGCGCCATGCACGCCGCGGTCAATTTCCCCCAGGCAGACATCATGAGCTACGCCCCGGCCATGCCGCTTGCGGGCTACACCGCCGGGCCGGCCCAGGGAACACCGACGAGCCGGGAGGACTGGCTCCGGCTGCTGCCCCCGATCCCGCAGGCGCTGGCGCAACTCAATCTTGGTTATTTGCTCGGGAGCGTGCACTACACCGTGCTGGGCCTCTATGGGCCGGGACATTTCAGCGCGCCGGCGGAAGTCGCCGCCCTCAGGGTGTTCCAGCGGCGCCTGCTGGAAATCACCGCGATCATCGGCCTGCGCAACCGCCTCCGCGCGCCCTACCCGTATCTATCGCCCGACAGGATCCCCCAGAGCATCAACATCTGAGGCGCAGGAAGCCGGGGGGTACGCCACTGCGGTCGCCGCGCGCCGGCGCCCGGCGACCAAGACCAGGCATGTCCCCCGGTTCGTCGCGCCATGCCGCGCTTCGGCGCGGGAGTGCCCCTTCGTGTCCGGCAGGCTGCTCGCCGTGATTGCTACGACGGCGCCTTGACGACGCGTGGCGCGCTGCCGTCCGCGCGCAGCGTGAGCGTGATGAACAGCATCACGACCATCATCGCCGCGACGGCGACATAGGCAACGCCGAAGCCCCGCGCGCCGCCGCCGCTGAAATCGGCCATGGCGCCGATCGCCGCGGCCGACAGCAGCGTGCCGATGCTGGTGCAGATGTTGATCAGTCCCTGCGCGGCGCCGCGCAGCGGGGCCGGCGCCTCGTCGATCGCGATCGAACGCAGCGCGCCGCCCACCACGATGCCCACGCCCAAGCCGATGGGCATCGATGCCGCCAGGAAGCCCCACAGCCCGAAGCCGGTGATCGCCGACCCGCCGTAGCCCAGCGCCAGCAGCGCGAAACCGGCGAGAATCAGCCCGCGCGCGCCGATCCGGTTCAGCAGCCGTCCGCCGCCCATCGACCCCAGCATCGAGCAAATCACCAGCGGCAGCAGCACGAAGCCCGCGTTCTGCGCCGACACGCCGTACGCCATCGTGGCGATGGACGTGAGGAAGACCACGCTGCCCATGCCGAAGCCGGCGCCGACCGTCAGCAGGTAGGTGATCGCGAGCCGGCGGTTGGCGAACAGCGACAGCGGGATCATCGGGCTCGCCGCCCGCCGCTCGACGCCGACCAGGAGGACCAGCATCGCGCCGACGATGCCGAGGAACCATGGCCACAGCACGACGCCGGCGAGCCCGTCCAGCACGCGAGTGATGCCGAGCACGAGAGCCCCCAGCAGCACGAAGACGACGGCGATGCCGGAGAAGTCGAGCGGCGGCAGGTGGCCCGACGGGCGGTGCGCCGGCAGCACGCGGGCGCCGAGCCAGAGCACGACGGCGGCGATCGGCAGGTTGGCCAGGAAGATCCAGTGCCACGAGGCCACCACCATCAGCAGCGCCGCCATCGGCGGGCCGAGGACGAAGGCCATGCCGTAGGTGGCGCCGATGAGGCCCAGCGCCCGGCCGCGCTCCGCCGGAGGAAAGGCATCGCCGATCACGGCGCTGGCGGTGGGAATGATCCCCCCCGCGCCGATGCCCTGGATGACGCGGCCGGCGACGATCATCCAGAACCGCGGCGACAGCGCGATCACCAGCGAACCGAGCGCGAACAGCGCGATGCTGGCGAGGTAGACCGGCCGCCGGCCGTGGCGGTCGGAGAGGTTCGCGAGCAGCGCGGTGCTGCACAGCGAGAACAGGATGAACACGATCAGCACGAGGCCGACCTCGCGATTGTCGACGCCGAACGCGGCGCGCAGCGCCGGTATCGCCGGCGCGATCACCGCGGTGTCGAGCGCGGCCATGAATACGCCGATGAACAGCACGGGCATGAGCCGGCGCGTCGCCGGATCGCCGTGCGATTTTGCTGCTGAAGACATGGGTTCCCCACGAGGCGCGCGCGATGCGGATGCGCGCGCAGCGATATTATAGGGTGCCGGGGCCCCGGCGCGGCGCGGCCCTGGCCGCCGCCGCTATCGTACGAGACCTTGATGCGACGCAAGGCCGGGCGGGAAAAATCCGACTACCCTCGAATTCTGCCCCGCAGTTGTGCGCGCGGTTGCGTGTTTCCCGTGCGCGGTTGCGCGCCGGTGCGGGCGCCCGGGTCCGCTGCCGGCAAGGCGGACTCGACGCGACCGTGCTGCCGGCTCAAGCAGGAGGACGTCGTGGACAAGATCTGGCTGCAACAGTATCCGAAGGGCATTCCGGCGGAAATCGATCTCGACGAATACGCCTCGCTCAAGGCCATCCTCGAGCGGAGCTGCGCCCGGTACGGGGCGCGACCCGCCTACAGCAACATGGGCGCGTCGATCACGTATCACGCGCTGGACCGCGCCAGCCGCGACTTCGGCGCCTGGCTGCAGCACGTCGCCGGGCTGGCGAAGGGCGACCGGGTGGCGATCATGCTGCCCAACCTGCTGCAATACCCCGTCGCGCTGTTCGGTGCGCTTCGGGCCGGCATGACCGTCGTCAACGTCAACCCGATGTACACGGCGCGCGAGCTCCTGCACCAGCTGAAGGACTCCGGCGCCACGGTCATCGTCGTACTGGAGAACTTCGCGCACGTCGTGCAGCAGGTGCTCGCCGAGACCGCGGTGCGCACCGTCGTCACGACCCAGGTCGGCGATCTCTTCCCGCGCGCCAAGGGCATCGTCACCAACCTCGTGGTCAAGCACGTGAAGAAGATGGTGCCGCGCTGGCGGATCGCCGGCGCCGTCCCAATCCGGGCCGCGCTGCGGCAGGGCCGCGCGCACGCCCTCGACGACGTTACGCTCACGCACGACGACATCGCGTTCCTGCAATACACGGGCGGGACCACCGGCGTGGCGAAAGGCGCGATGCTGACGCACGGCAACCTCGTCGCCAACGTCCAGCAGGTGGCGGCGTGGATCGCGCGTGACCTCGAGGACGGCAAGGAAACCGCGATCCTCCCGCTGCCGCTCTACCACGTCTACGCGCTCACCTCGAACCTCGTGTTCATGAAGATCGGCGCGCACGTCATCCTGATCACCAATCCGCGGGACATGCCGACGTTCGTCAAGACGCTGAAGCAGCAGAAGTTCACCGTGATGATCGGCGTCAACACGCTGTACAACGCACTGCTCAACGCGCCGGGGTTCGCGCAGGTTTCCACGCGCGACATCAAGATGGCCAACGCCGGCGGCATGGCCGTGCAGCGCGCGGTCGCCGAGAAATGGAAGGCGATCACCGGCGTGCCGCTGGTCGAGAGCTATGGCCTCACCGAGACCTCCCCCGCCGCCATCTCGAACACGCTCGACATCGAGGACTGGACGGGGAACATCGGCGTGCCGGTGCCTTCCACGGAGGCGGCGATCCTCGACGACGACGGCGTCGAGGTGCCCGTCGGCGAGGTCAACGAGATCTGCATCCGCGGGCCGCAGGTGATGAAGGGCTACTGGAACCGCCCCGCGGAAACGGCGAACGTCTTCACCCACGACGGGTGGCTGCGCACCGGCGACATGGGCTTCATGGACGCGCGCGGCAGCTTCAAGATCACGGATCGCAAGAAGGACATGATCATCGTCTCGGGCTTCAAGGTGTTCCCGAACGAGATCGAGGACGTCGTGATGATGCATCCCGGCGTGCTGGAGGTGGCGGCGGTCGGCGTGGCCGACGAAAAGTCCGGCGAGGCCGTCAAGATCGTCGTCGTCCGGAAGGACCCCGCGCTGACCGAGCGGGAACTGCTCGATCACTGCCGGAAGAGCTTGACCGGATACAAAGTCCCGAAGATCATCGCGTTTCGGGACGAACCGCTGCCCAAGTCCAACATCGGAAAGATACTGCGGCGCGAACTGCGCGATCCCCCCAAAACCGGCTGAGCCCGACATCCCATCGGGCGCCCAAACCCGATGCTCATACCTTTCCAGTGGATCGGCCCGGTCGCCGCCGTCGCCGTCTTCACGGTGATGTTCGCGCTGGGCCTGATGCTCGGGCGCGAGCAGATCGCCGCGGCGCTCGAGCGCCGGGTCGTGCTCGCGGCGGTCGTCTTCGCGGTGGTCGTGCCCGTGCCGGCGCTCGCGGTGATCGCGGTGAAGCTGTTCGCGCTGAAAGGCCCCGTTGCCGTGGGCATCGTTCTGATGGCGATCTCGCCGGGTGCGCCGGTGGCTTTGCGCCGCGCGCTCGACGCCGGCGGGCATCGCGAATTCGTGCCGGCGCTGCACCTCGCGATCGTGCTCCTCGCCGTGCTGACCGTGCCCGCGACCATCGCCATCCTCGACTGGATCTTCGCGACCGCTTTCACCGTCGCGCCGTTCCACATCGGCCGGCAGGTGTTCTTCGCGCAGCTCCTGCCGCTGGGACTGGGCGCCGGGCTTCGCGCCTGGCGGCCCGCGGCCGCCGCGCGGATCGAGCCGCGGCTTTCGCGCGCGGGCAACCTGCTGCTTCTCCCGGTCGCCGCCATGGTGCTCGTCGACCTCCCTGCGATCATCGGCGCGACCGGCTGGACGCCCATGATCGCCGGGATCGTGATGACCGCCTGCGCGCTGGCGACCGGCGCCGTCTTCGCGGGCCGCGACGCCGCGGTGCGCCCGGCGGCTGCGGTGGCGGCCGCCATGCGGAACCCCGGCCTCGCACTGGTGATCGCGACGGTGAACCACGCGCCGCCGGCCGTCGCCGCGTCGGTGATCGGCTATGCGCTGGGACTCGGTCTCGTGATGGCGGCGTTCCTGCGCTGGTGCCGGCGCGGCGACTGACCCCGGCGTGTTCAGCCCTGCCCGCGCCCCGGCTCGGCGCCGGGCCGCAGCAGCAGCTGGTCCGCGGGCGACATCACGCGCGTGCGGATCAGCATCGTGCCCACCAGCGAGGTGAGGCCCGACGCCGCGAACACCATCGCCAGCACCACGAACTGGTAGATCGCCGCATAGACGGGATCTGCGCCGGACAGCAGCATGCCCGCCATCAGCCCGGGAATCCAGACAATGCCCAGCGAGCGCAGCGAGTCGATCGCGGGGATGAGGCTCGACTCGAACGCCGTGCGCACGTAGGGCGCGACACTCGCGCGGCCGTCGGCGCCGAGCGCGAGCGCCGTCTCGATCTCGCCGGCGTGCGCCAGCACGTCGGCGCGGAACCGGTTGAGCGCCAGGCCGTTGGTGTTCATCGCATTCGCGATCAGCATGCTGCCCACCGGCACCAGCGTCGTCAGCGTGGTGCCGATCACGCCCAGCAGCGTCATCACGGCGATCACCGCGCCCGCGCCGCAGGCGATTGCCCACACCGATACCTGGAACGCCTGCGGCATGCCCTTGGCGCGCCGTGCCGACGTGGCGCCCGCGGCAACGACCATCACGACGAGCAGCAGCACGCTCGTCCACGCCGGGCCGCCCAGGAGCAGCGAGAGCACCGCGCCGACGGCGACGATCTGCACGAGCCCCCGCGCCAGCGCCACCGCCAGCTCCTGCTCCAGGTGGATCGCCCGCCGCCGGGCGAGCAGCACGACGGCCCCCGCCGCCGCCGCGGCGACGGCGGCCTGCGCGAGCCCCAGCGCGAGCTTGTCGTGGAACAGCGCGTCAAGCATCGAGCACCTCCGATGCCTTGCCGCTGCGCACGATGCGCCCGGCCTCCAGCACCAGCGCCCGCTGCGCGAGCCGCGCCGCCTGCGCCCGGTCGTGCGTCACCAGCACGCAGGCGATCCCGGGCTCCCGCGGCTGCCCCGGGCGCGTGCCGCGCCCGATCGCGCGGATGACGGCCTCGATCTCGCGCTTCGCGTCGTCGTCAAGCGCCGACGTCGGCTCGTCCAGCAGCAGTACGTCGGGTGCATTGGCCAGCGCACGGGCGAAGGAAACGCGCTGCGCCTCGCCGCCCGACAGGTTGGCGCCATCGCGCGCGCCGAAGCCCGCGAGCCCGACGTCCGCCAGCAGTGCGTCGATGCGCTCGGCGCCCAGTTCCTCACCCCGCTGCCGCGGCCCGTAGCGGAGGTTGTCGGCTACCGTGCCGGGAAAGAGGTGCGGCCGCTGCATCACCATCCCCACGCGCCGCCGCAGCTCGCGCGGCGCGATCTGCCGGTAGTCGACGCCGTCCACCTGCACCGTGCCCGCCGTCGGCTCGTCGAGCCGGTTGAGGAGGCGCAGCAGCGACGACTTGCCCGAGCCGCTGGGGCCGACGATGGCGAGCGTCTCGCCGCGAACGACGTCGAAGGTGGCGTCGCACACCAGGACCCGGCCGGGCACCTCGCGGCCCAGGCCGGCCACGCGCAGAACCACGGGTGGGTCAGCGTGCCCGCCTGCCACGCGCAAGCCATTTCAGCAGCGTCGCGTACAGCGTGTCGGGATCCACCGGCTTGGCGACGAAATCGTTCATCCCGGCCGCGAAGCACTGCGCCTGGTCATCGAGGTAGACGTTCGCCGTCATCGCGATGATCGGCATCGTCTCCATTCCCGGCAGGCCTCGTATCCGGCGCGTGGCTTCGAGGCCGTCCATCCGGGGCATCTGCATGTCCATGAGGATCAGGTCGGCCACGCCGCGACCGGCCAGCTCGACGGCCGCCACACCGTCGACCGCGAACGTCACCGCGAGCCCCGCCTCCCGCAACAGCTCCCCCATCAGCTCGCGATTGATCAGCTCGTCCTCGACGACGAGTATCCGCCGGTCGGGGTAGTCGCGCCGCAGCAAGGTTTCCGCCTTGTCGGCGGGCGGGACAGCGCGGGCGGGTCCTGCCGCCGCGCCCGTCGCGAGCCGCGCGGTGAACCAGAACGTGCTGCCCGCGCCCGGCCGGCTCGTCACGCCGGCATCCCCGCCCATCAGCTGCGCGAGCTTGCGCGTGATGGCGAGGCCGAGGCCGGTGCCGCCGTAGCCGCGGGTGATCGAGTTGTCGCCCTGCTCGAAGGTCGAGAACAGCTTCGGCAGCACGTCGGGTGCGATGCCGATCCCCGTGTCCTCGACCTCGAAGCGCACCAGGACGCCTTCGGCCGACACCTCGACCGGCATCGCGCGCAGCGTGATCCGCCCGGCGGCGGTGAACTTGATCGCATTGGTGGTGTAGTTCAGCAACGCCTCCTGCAGGCGCATGGGATCGCCAGCCAGGTTCGCCGGCAGCGGCTGGGCCGCGACGACCAGCTCGAGCCCCTTGGCCGCGGCGCGCTCCGCGAGCATCGCGACCACCTTGGCCATGATCGCGTCGACGTCCGCCGGGACCGCCTGCAGCTCGAGCTTTCCCGCCTCGATCTTGGAGAGGTCGAGCACGGCGTTGAGGATCTCCAGCAGGTGCCGGCTGGCCGCGTCGATCTTCTCCAGCCTGTCGGCCTGCAGGGGCGTCACGCCGGAGCGCCGGACGAGGTACGCCATGCCCGTGATCGCGTTGAGCGGCGTGCGGATCTCGTGGCTCATGTTGGCCAGGAACGAGCTCTTTGCGCGGCTGGCGGAGAGTGCCGCATCGCGCGCCGCGGTGAGTTCCGCGGTGCGCGCGGCGACGAGCTGCTCCAGCTGGTCGCGATGCTGCTTCAGCGCCTCCTCGGCGACGCGGCGGCGGGTGATGTCGACGCCGAGGCCGCCGACAAAGCGGCGGCCGGACGCATCGATCAGCACGAACTTGTGGTTGAGCCACCAGCAGGTGTGCCCGCCGGCGTCGGCGGCGGGCTCGATGACTTCGACCGCGCCGCCGCCCGCCAGCACGGCGAGGTCGTTGCGGCGGAACTCGTCGGCGACCTCGCGCGGCCACAGGTCGTGATCCGTCTTGCCCTGCCAGTCCTCGAACCGCACCCCGACGAATTTCTGGTAGTTCTCGCTGAGGAACACGTAACGGCCCGACTCGTCCTTCATCCAGGCCATCACGGCGCTGTTCTCGAGGAACGACCGCAGCCGGTGCTCGCTCTCGGCCAGCCGGTCCAGCGCCTCGATGCGCTCCGTTACGTCGCGGAGGAAGACGAGCGTGCGCCCCGCCGGGAACGGCCGGATGCGGGCCTCGCCGACGAACGTCGTGCCGTCGGCGCGGGACACGTGCCACGTGCCGGCCTCGAAGCGGCGCGCGTCGTGCAGCGCGAATGCGGCAGCGAACCGGACGGCCTCGTCTTGGCCCAGCGCGTCGCTCACCCGCATTGTCCGGAGCTCCGCCGGGGTCCTGCCGAGCATCGACCCGGCCGCGCGGTTGGCGTCCAGGCAGCGCAGCTCGGGATCGACGACGAAGATGGCGTCGACAGCCTCCTCGAACAGGGCGCGGTAGTGCTCCTCGCTCGCCTGCAGTGCCAATTCGGCACGCTCGCGCGTGTCCTGCATCCGGTTGAACGCTTCCGCGAGGCGCGCCACCTCGCTCGCCCCGCCAACCGCCGCCCGGAGGCCCGTGCCGCCATCAGCCACCGCCGTCAACGTGGCCGCGGTGCGTTCGACGGGGCGAAGCACCTGCCGCACGAACAGCCAGGCGAGAACCAGCAGCGACAGGACGACGGTCAACGACAAAGCGATGCTGTGCAGGATCGCCCGTTGCGTTTCCGCGAACACCACGGACGCCGGAATCCCGGCGACAACCTGCCACGGCGTGCCCGGCACGCGGGCGTAGCCGTAGAACCGGTCGTCGCCGGAGCGGTCGACGGTGCGCGTCGTCCCGGCGCCTGCCTTGGCGATCACCTGCAGCAACTCGGGCCGCGCAGGCTGCCCGACCCACGTCTCGGGGTCGCCGGAACTCGCGACGAACAGTCCGCGCACATCCACGACCCGGACGCGCCCGCCGGGTGGCGCGGTCGGGGCGTTGGGGCCGCCCCAGACGTTGAGGAGGTCGATCGCGAAACCGACCGCGCCGACGACCTCGCCGCCGTCGGACACGATCGGCTGGGCGAGCGTCACGACCCAGCGCCCGGTGATGAATCCCTTTGCCGGCGACCCGACGGTGAACGCGCGCGTGCGCAGCAAATCGTCGAGCCAGTAGCGGGGGTCGACGCGGCTGGCACCTCCGCCCGCGGCGGGTGCCGCGGAGCAGACGCGCTCGCCGGTCGCGTCGACCGTGAACACGTTGGCGAGGCGCGGCATCAGCGACTTGATGTCGGCGAACAGCGGGTCGCAGCGCCCGCTGTCCAGGTTACGCACCAGCGGCCGTTGGGCAAGCTGGGCAAGCTGCCGCTGCATGTCGGCGACGGCGAACCCCATCTGTTTCGCGACCGCGGCGGCAGACTGCTGGACGTTTTCACCGGCGCGCGCAGCGTTGGCCCGGGCATCGTCCCAGATGTCGTACGCGAGCAATGCGGCCAACGGCAAGGACACTGCCGCGACCGACAACATGAACAGGAAATAGAGCGAATGCCTTCTCATGCGACGCAATCCACGACGATGCGAAATATCATAGGACAGGACGCGGTGGTGCGCAGCAGCCCGGGGCAGTCGTTTCCCGGCGTGCACGATGCGTGCCCGCAATCGGACGGGGGGCCACCCCTCCGCACCGGCGCGGCAATGACCGTGGTTGCGGCAGGATGACCGCGACCGCCGCCCCCCCGCGCCGGCGGCTGGAAGCAGGTCGTTGCGGCAGGGACGGCCGAGGCTGTCAGGCCTTATTCTCGGGGGCGAGCTTGCCGCCGACCTTTTCGCAGGTGCCCTTGGGCACCGACTTCCAGTCGGACGGGTCGCGATCGGCCTTCGCGAGTGTGGCACAACCGTGCTTGGACGTGCCGCAGTCGTTCTGGCCGGCCTTGGCGATCCCGTAGCATTTCTCGGTGCCGGCCGGCGCCGGGGCATCGTGCGCAGGGGCGGCCGATGCGACACCCATGACGAGGAGGCTGGCGACGGCGGCGTGAAGGGTACTGCCGATGGATTTCATGGATCTCTCCGACGTTGGCTCACGAAATGAGGTTTCGAGCGTCACATTATGGCGCATCGGACAAAAATGGCGCCCTCCCCTCGGCCGCGTGTGACGCTAGCGGCCCTTCGCCGCGGCCTTCCAGTCGCGGAAGATGTCGATGTCCATCCCGTCCGGATAGTTGAGGTATCCGGGCTTGTGGCCGGCCTTGTCCGTCACGCCGTACTGCCAGGCGATTGCCTTCGTCTTGCGGTCGATGACGATCACGCGATGCCGCTTGTCGTCGTTGACGACCACGTTGCCGTTGGGAAGCTCGACGGCGAGCGACGGGTGGTCGAGCATGCCCTCGCCGGCGCGGACGAAGTACTCCCACGTGGCACGCCCCGTCTTCGGGTCGAAGATCACGACCTTGCCGGGCTTCGAGTAGTCGGCGACGATCACCTGCCCGTCCCGTGTCGGGTAGGCGTCGGACGGGTAGCGGACCTGCGGCGCCTGCACGCTCCACACCAGCTTGCCGTCGCGCGTGACCCGGGAAATCCACGCGCCGGGAATCTCGGTGACGAGGATGTCGCCGTTGGCCATCGGCGTCGCCCCGTTCGGCAGGTTGAGGTACTTCGGCGGCTCGTGGATGCACTTGCCCGGCTGCCCCCACTGCTCGACGACGGTCTTGGTGTCGGGATCGATGAACACGATGCGGCAGTTGCGGATGTCGGCCGTCATCACCTTGCCGTCGGCCAGCATGTGCGTGTCGTCGGGATAGTTGAAGAGGCCCGCCGCGCTGCCGCGCACGTCCGGGACGCCGAAGTTCCACACGAGCACGCGCTTCTCGTAGTCGATCATGTGAACGTCGAAGTTGTCCTCCTCGTTGACGAGCAGCATGCGGCCGTCGGGGGAGAAGAACACGTCGTCGTTGCCGCGGTAGAGCTTGAGGCTCGGCGAATCGAATTCCCAGACGATCGACTTGTCCGGCGCCACCTCGATCAGCCGGTTGTTGCGCCGGTCGGCGATCACGATCGGAAAAGGCAGCGGCCCGTCCCACGCGGCAACCGGCTTGTCGTGCGAGCCGGTCAGCGGCGGCACGGGCGGCAGGACGACGCCGCTCGAGACCGCGCCGGCCCCCAGCATCTCGGGCGTCACCTTGACCGCGGTGCCCCCGAGCGGCCCCTTCCCCTGCCCGCCCCCCGCTGCCTGTGCCGGCGCGATCGCCGCGAGCACGGCGAAGGTCGCGATGACTCCGAGCGCGACGCCCGACGGCCGGCGGCGCGCCACCGTGACACGATGTTGCCCAACCGACATGATGCCGACCTCCCGTGTGCTGCGACCGTCGCCGCCGGCGCACCTGAACGAAGCGCGCAGCGCAGAACCCGCTGCGCGCGGTACGCGCGGGCAGCGGAACACTCGCCTCAGCCTACACATCGGCGGCAGCGGGCTTCTTGACCGGGGTCAAGGTCCGGCCCGTGCCGCGCGGCGCGTCACGCCATTGCCGGTTCGGCGAGCGCCGGATAGTCGGTGTAGCCCTTGGCGCTGCCGCCGTACAGCGTATTGGCATCGAAGGCGGCGAGCGGCGACGGGACCTGGCCCGGGGCGGCGCGGTTCCTGCTCAGGGGCGCCATGACGATACGGTTGGCGAGCTCGATGTCGCCGATGCGGATGGGATCGAACAGCGTGGTCATGATGATTCCGGTGCGTTGGTGAGGATGGAAACGCCGACGGCGCGCCCGGCGCTGTGAGCGCCGTGGCACGCCGTCGACGTACGCCCCGATGCCGGCGGCGTCCTGCTGCGCTGCTACGCCTTGCGCGCATCCTTGATGGCTTCCTTGAGGTCGCCGATGTGTTCCTGCGTCTTGCCTTCGATCTGGCTCTTGATGCCCTTCGCCTGCTGCTTTTCGTTGCCGATCAGCTTGCCCGCTTCTTCCTGGATCTTGCCGCCGAGATCCTTCGCGGCGCCCTTGACCTGGTCCTTGTTCATTGTCGTGTTCCTTCGATGTCGGTTCGTCCTGCGGTCGCACGGGCCGGCATCCTGCCCGCCCGCGCCGGCGCGCCGTTGTTCCGGCGTGTTCATGACTGAAGACTAAGCCCGCGCAGGCGCCGCGACCGTGCGCTCGCGCACAGAACACCGCGGTCGCAGCGACCGCCGTTTACTGTTGCGCGAATGAGAATGATCCGCACCAACATCGGGGACGCGCTCGCGGCGCTTGCCGGCCGGCAGCGGTGGAGCGAGGTGCTGCAGCGGCTGCGATCCGCATCGCGCTGACGCGGGTCGCGGCGCCGTCAGAAGAGGAACTTCGCGTAAAGGCTGACGGCACTCGTCTTCCAATCGATGCTGCCGTTGAAGCTGCTCTTGGTCACGTCGACTGAGAGGTCGGAATACATGTAC
Organism: Bordetella parapertussis; assembly: GCA_943331295.2. Taxonomy (GTDB): domain Bacteria; phylum Pseudomonadota; class Gammaproteobacteria; order Burkholderiales; family Casimicrobiaceae; genus CAIWHR01. The sequence continues at coordinate 39,515 of CALQLA020000002.1, forward strand.
CGGGCGCCGATGCCGATGTTGCGCGCCAGCATGTACTCGGCCGAGGCACCCGCCACCACTATCGATCCGTCCACGTCGCCGATGCGGGCCTTGATCCCCGCGACGTTGGCGGAAACCTTCCAGCGCGGGTTCGGGAAGCAGGGCCGCGCCGCTGCCACCCCCCGGTGGCATTCTTAACCTGCGTCAAGAAACCCGGCGCTGCCGGATGCTAGGCTCCACGCTCGTCATCCACGCCGGACGGGCGTTCGCGCGTGCAATGCCGCCCGTTGCCGCCCGCGCACAGGGACACCTCGATGGACCAGCCAACCTCGTTTGCGGAAACGCGCTTCGCCCCCCTGACGATTCGGGGCCGCGAAGTGCTGCCCGTCGTCCAGGGCGGGATGGGTGTCGGCGTTTCCGCGCACCGGCTGGCCGGCAGCGTCGCCCGGGTCGGGGCCGTGGGCACGATCTCCACGGTCGACCTGCGCCGCCATCATCCGGACCTGATGGCGGAGACCGTCAACTGCCGCGACAAGGCGACGATCGACCGCGCCAACGTCGTCGCGCTGGCGCGCGAGATCGCCGCCGCGCAGGCGATCGCCGGAGGCCGCGGCATGCTCGCGGTCAACGTGATGCGCGCGGTCTCGGGCTACAACGACCACGTGCGCCAGGCCTGCGAGAGCGGGATCGACGCGATCGTCGTCGGCGCCGGGCTGCCGCTCGACCTCCCCGACCTGACCGCAGCGTACCCGCAGGTCGCGCTGGTCCCGATCCTGTCCGACGCGCGCGGCATCGCGCTGGTGGTGAAGAAGTGGGCGCGCAAGAACCGCCTGCCCGACGCGATCGTCATCGAGCATCCGCGCTACGCCGGTGGCCACCTCGGCGCCGCGAAAGTGGCCGACCTCAACGATCCGCGCTTCGACTTCGAGCAGGTGATTCCGGCGACGCTCGAGTTCTTCCGCACGATGGGCATCGACGAGGGCGCGATTCCGCTGATCCCGGCGGGTGGCATCAATTCTCCGCAGCGCGTGCGCGAGCTGTTCGCGCTGGGCGCGCGCGGCGTGCAGCTCGGCACGGCCTTCGCCGTCACCGAGGAAGGCGACGCGACGCCCGAGTTCAAGGCCGTCCTCGCGGGCGCGAAGCCGGAGGACCTGGTCGAGTTCATGAGCGTCGCGGGGCTGCCCGCGCGCGCCGTGCGCACGCCGTGGCTCGAGACCTACCTGAAGCACCTGCCGGCGATGCAGGCGGCCGCCCACAAGAAGCTCCGCTGCGCGCTGCACTTCGACTGCCTGGTCCAGTGCGGGCTCCGCGACGGCAACGCCGCCGCGGGCCAGTTCTGCATCGACACCCAGCTTGCGTCGGCATTGAAGGGCGACCTGAAGAAGGGACTCTTCTTCCGCGGCGCGGCCACGCTGCCCTTTGGCGCCGAGATTCGTCCCGTGCGCGACCTGATCGAATTCCTGCTCGGCCCGCTCGCCGATGCGGCGGCACCGGCAACCTGAGTACGCCAGGGCGCGACGATCCTGATCTTCGGCCCGCCCGGCGTCGGCAAGAGCCATGTCGGATGCGACATCGGCCATGCGTTGATCGACGCCGGCCCCGGGTGCTGTACATGCGCACCACCGAGCTGGTGCAGCGTCTGCAAGCCGCCTGCCGCAAGCCGCCTGCCGCAAGCCCTGACCAAGCTCGACCGCTACGACCTGCTCATCCTCGACGACCTGTCGTACGTCCGCAAGGACCAGGCCGAGACCGGTGTGCTGTTCGAGCTGATCGCCGTGCTCCTTGAGCAGCTTTCGCCCCAACGGCAATCCGATCACGCAGATACAGAACCTGCCCCAGACGACGACCTTGAAGATCGGCCCGTGCTGCGCCGTCTGCGCCGAGAAAATACTTCACGATCTCCAGAGCGATCCCGGGAACCCCGGCGGCAAGCCAGGCGCGCATTGCGTGCTGCTTGCGCCGATGGACGAGGCTCCAGGCGAAAGAGATGCTGTCGATGACGGAGCGCACTTCGTGCAACCAGCGCTGCGGCATGTGGGATCGGATGCGGCGTGTCGCTTGCCAGACCCTACGGCTGCAGGTCGATGTTGATGCGCCTCGCCTCCAGCACCTTGGCGAAACGATGCCGGGCGCGCAGCCGCGGGGCTTCGATGACCGCGCCGATCGTGCCCACGACCGTGCTGACCACCGCTGCGAGCGGCAGCGCGAGGATCAGCCCGGGCACGCCGGCGACGGTGCCGCCGATGAACAGCATCAGGACAGTGGGCAGCGGGTGGATCTGGATGCTGCGGCCGACGGTCATCGGCATGATGATGAAGGTGTCGAGCATGCGCACGACCAGGAACATGCTGATCGCCGCGTAGACGACCCACGGATCACTCGGAAACGCCGCGGCCGCCGCCAGCACGATCATCACGCACGCGATCGCCGTTCCGACCACCGGAATCCAGGACATCAGCGCCGCCACGATGCCGAGGATCGGCGCACCGGAAATGCCGATCAGCCACAGGCCGATCGTGTAGAGCGCCGCGTCGACGGCAGCGAGCTTCAGCAGCCCCTGGAAGTAGCTACGGGCCTTCTGGTGGACGCTGTCGAGCATGTAGACGGTGCGCTCGAAGAACGCGTTCGGCACGACGCTGACGATCATGTGCAGGAACCGGTGCCCGTCGCGCAGCAGGAAGAAGGCGAGGAACGGGGCGAGCAGCAGCGCCGGCAGCTGCGCCGCCACCTTGAGCAGCATCTGCGCGAGCTGCACCTTCACGAACGTGCTGCCGAACTCGTCGGCCTTCCGCCCGACTTCGGCCTTGAAGTCCATCCGCTGCAGGAAGCGGAACTCCCTTTCCAGCGTGGTGAGCGTCCGGTCGATCAGCACGCGCCCGCCCTCGAGGTAGCGGCCCATCGCCTCCTCGCCCGAGACCGACTGGCCGACCAGCCACGACGTCGCCGGGATCATCAGCGCGATGGCGACCAGCGTGACGCCCCCGGCGACCAGCGCCGCCGCGGTTTCGCGGCTCACCCCGCGCATCTCGAGGCTGCGCACGACCGGCGCCAGCATGTAGTGCAGGATGATCGCGATCAGGAACGGAACGACCAGGAAGAGAGCGTGGACCGAGGCGGCGAGCAGCATCGTCGTGATCGCGATCGTCGCGATCCAGACCAGCGGCCCCGAGGCGAGGTAGGCGCCGTTCACAGCGGACGGGCGTCCATCGCCACGAAATGCTCGCGCAGCTTCTGTCCCAGCTCCCGCGCCAGCTGCAGCGCGATCTTGGAGGCGATCGCGCCGTGCGTCTCGACCAGGCTGTTGAAGTCGGCGCGGGCCAGCGCGGCCAGTACGCAATCCTCGGCCGCGCGCACCTGCGCCGCACGCGGCGAGCCGTCGAGCAGCGCGAGCTCGCCAAACATGGCCCCCGCGTGCGCGTCGGCGATGCGTTGGGTCCCGGACGGGCTATGGCGGCAGATCAGGACCTGGCCCTCGACCACGATGTAGAGGGCCTGCCCCTCCTCGCCCTCGTCGAAGATCACCTCGCCCTTGCCGTAGCGCCGCTCGTGCAGCAGGCCGTGGACGACCCTCAGCTCCTTGGGCAGGAGCGTGGCGAACAAGCCCAGCCGATGGATCTGGTCGAACTTTTCCTGCTCGACCTTTGGCCGGCGAAAAGGAAGCATTGGTATCCCCCTGCGAACCGCGCTGCCGGCCCGCTTGCGCTGATGTCGTCGCGGCGCCGGAACAAAAGCATGGCGCCACGCAGTCCGGCATTGTAGCGACACTTCGCGGGTTCCGCCTACCGGCACGATGCGGGGGCAGTGTCCCGGCGATGTTCCCGGTGCAGGCCGCAACGCCGCGCCCGACCGCCCACCTGCCGGCATCCCGGTGCGCATCGTCGAAGCGTTCGAATCGCCGCCCCGCTTGGAGCGGCCTGCGTGCCGGCGGCAATCCCCCGCAAGTCCCCGTCCTGAAGTCCGTCGTGCCGATCACTCCCGCTGCGCTGGCCTGAGCGGGCGTGCCGGGGCGCCTGATACTTCACCTTGCGCGACCGAACATTGCCCCGCGCGGGTGCGGCGATGAAGGCGATGAGCTCCTCTTCGGCATGCCGGATGTGCGCGCTCAGCAGCTGGCAGGCCTGCGGCACGTCGCCGGCGCGGCAGAGCCGCGCAAGCGTCGCATGGTCCCGTTCGGCGCGCTTGCGGCCGCGGTCGGTGAGGCCCGACACGCCGTCGCGGATCCGGCCCTCCATGACCCGCGCCGTGGCGTCGACGTCGAGCGAGATGTCGTCCCTGAACTGCGTGGCGACGGCGGAGAACACGCCTCCGCAGGCGATAGGTGGCGGCAGGGCGGACTCCTCCGGGGCGACCCCGGGGGCGGCCCTGATCTCGGATTGTATAATATGCATTTTCTACATCACGGCCCTCGGTGGAGGGCGGCGGGAGCGTCCCGCCGTTGCCTGCGGCCGCAGCGGTGCGGGGCGCTTCCCCGCGGGCACCACAATCCAGAGGGATTTGCCCATGGTTCGCCTACCGGGTCTGTTCCTTGCCATGCTGCTCGGCATGGCCGTCGTGATGCCGGCCGAGGCCGACAAGCTCGACGACATCATCGCTTCGGGCAAGCTGCGCTGTGCCGTCGTGCCCGACTTCCCGCCGATGGGTTCGCGCGACGCGAGCAACAATCTGATCGGCTACGACGTCGACACCTGCAACGACCTCGCTGCAGCGCTGGGCGTGAAGCCCGAGTACGTCGAGACGCCTTTCCCGGAACGCATTCCCGCCCTCATCTCCGGGCGGGCCGACGTCGGCGTCGCCTCCACGTCGGACACGCTGAAGCGGGCGCAGACGATCGGCTTTTCCATTCCGTACTTCGCGTTCAAGATGGTCGTGCTGACGAAGAAGGGTCTCGGCATCAGCAAGTACCAGAGCCTCAAGGGCCGCAAGACGGGATCGGTCTCTGGCACATTCGAAGCGATCGCCCTCGAGAAGGACATCAAGAAGTGGAACGACCCGAAAGGATCGTTCCGCGCCTACCAGACGCAGGCGGACGTTTTCCTCGCGCTCGCCCAGGGTCAGATCGAGGCGACGGTGGTGACCTCAACGGTGGCCGCGGCCACCGTGAAGAGCAGAACATTCAAGGACCTGGAGATCGGCAAGGACGCGCCGTACGACATCGACTACGTCAGCCTGATCGCGCTGCGCCAGGAGTACGGGCTCCTGAACTACCTCAACCTGTTCACGCATCTGCAGGTGCGCACCGGCCGCGCGCAGGAGCTCTACGAGAAGTGGATTGGCGGCACGATGCCGGACCTCACGGTCAAGGGCGTCTATCGCTGAGAAGCGGCCCCGGTCGTTTGAACAGCTTTCCCCGATTCATAAGTGGACTCTGGGCGGTTGGGTAAGGTGCAGAGTTGTCACCGGCGGCGGGTGTTGCCTGCGACGAACCGCCGCCGCGGTCGGCAACTCGGGGCGCACCCGCGAGTCATCCTAGGCGGCCTTCGGGAGAGTCGCAATCAGTTTGTCGAAATTCGACTTGTAAACGCTTGTTTTTTGTCTATCAACCCGGGTGGACGGAGCCATTGCCGCGGCGCAGCGAACGGTTGATGATCGAGCAGTTGGGCTACAACCTGCTGTTTCGCTGGTTTGTCGGAGTGTCGATGCCGGACGAGCCGTGGGATCACTCGACCTTTTCCAAGAACCGCGATCGACTCATCGAGCACGATGCCGGCACGGTGTTGTTCGAAGAGGTGCTGGCGCAGGCGCGCGTGAAAGGACTGTTGAGCGCCCTACATTTCTCGGTGGACGGCACGCTGGTTCGCGCCTGGGCCTCGAACTGCGGCCGGTAGAGGATCACGCCCTGCTTCTTCGCCCCGTCGGCGAAGAAGTCGTCGAACTCCGCCGCGAGCCCCGGGCTGCTCTACGGATCGCCCGGCTCCGCCCGGACGTGATCGTCAGGTTGCCCATCGCGCTGTCGGCGAGGCCGTCGCGCCGGTTCGAACTTCATCGGCGGATCTCCTCCCGAGCGGCGCAGGGCGCCCGCGCCGGTGCGAGTGCATCCGCGGGCCGGGCAGGCGCGAACGCCGGCACCGGCGCGTCGGCCTTCCCCTCAGCGCGAACCGGCCTTCGTCCAGCCGGCGTCGGGGTTGTAGGCGGTCATCGCGCGCGCGATCGCGTCCGTCTTCTCGCCCAGGTCCTTCTGGTAGACGATGCCGTCGCGGTCGACGATGAACGTCATCACGCCGGTGTCGCCCCACTTCGCGGGCCAGGCCACGAGCGCGTACCCGCCCGTCATGTGGCCCTTCTCGACGTAGCTCTTCGCGCCGCCGGGGGCATCCTTGCCCTGCGCCGTCAGGATCCGGTACCGATAGCCGTGGAACGTGTCCGTGACCTTCGTATCCGCCATCACGGGTCCGAGCGGGCTCTGCACTTCGCCCGGCAGCGCCGGCCAGTACAGGCCGTCGCGCTTGCCCTTCGACGAGATCAGCTTCTGGGCGTACTGCTTGATGCCGTCGCCGTCGCTGTCCTTGGCCGCGTACTCGTCCTGCGCGTCGGCGTAGGCAAGTACCGCCTGGATGACGGCGAGCTCGTTGCGGCCGATCCGCCGCGTGCGCAGCTCGTCGGGCGTGCCCTTCGAGTCGAAGCGCCAGCCTGCCGCGGTTTTTTCCAGCGGGATCGGCAATGTCCAGCCGTGCGTGCCGACTTCGAGGTACGCGCGATCGGCGCCGCGCTCCACGATCTTGTGGCCCTTGGCCCAGGCTTCGAGGAAGTTCGTCGTGTCCTCGGCGCCCGTGCCTTCGAACGGAACGTACTTCTTCCAGTCGGCGCCCAGCACGCGCTTCACCGCGTCGTCGTCGCTCCTGGCCACGCCATCGACGAGCGCGTCGGCCGCGGCGGCCGGCGTCGGGAAGGTTTGCTGCGCCCACGCGGGTTGCGCAAGGGCGATGACGCCGGCGACGAGCGCCAGGCGCAGGCCGGAGGACACGCGGCCGAGGAGGATCTGGTTGGTTTTCATGTGTCTCGTCCCGATTAACGACCGCGTCCGCCACCACCGCCGCCACCGGCGCGGCCACCACCACCGCCACCACCACCACCACCACCGCTCGGGCGACCACCACCGCCGCCGCCCCCTGCGGCTGGGCGCTGCGGTTGCTGCTGCGGTCGCGCGGCGGCGCCGCCGCCCCCGCCGCCGGACGGACGCTGGACCTGCTGCTGCTGCGGCCGCGACTGCGCCGCCTGCCGGCTGGCCGCGCCGCGATCCATTTCCTGCCGCGCGCGGTTGTCGTTGGCGCCGCGCATGGCGTTTTCACGATTCGCGCTTTCGGCACGCTGCCGGGCGGCATCGCGATCGGCGCTCTGCGCGCGCTCGCGGGCGGCATCGCGGTTCACGTTCTGCAGATTGCCCCGGTCGGGAAGCTGCGCCGCACCACCGGCACCCGGCCGGGTGGCGCCGCCCTGGCCACGATTGCCGTCGCCGCCGGCGCCCGGGCGATTGGCGCCCTGCCCGCGATTGCCGTCGCTGATGCCGCGATCCTGCATCGTTTGCTGGGCACGCTGCCGCGCTGCGTCGCGGTCGGCATTGCCGCCGCGGTCGGGTTGCCCGTTGTCGCGGCCGCGGTACTGCTCGCGGTTGCCCTGCTGGTAGCGGTTGTTGAGATCCTGCCGCGTCCGGTCGCCGCCGCGATAGGCGACGTTGCCGCGGCGATCGGGGTTGTGGTTCCAGTTCACGTTGTTGCCGTTGCCGCTGACCCGGCGGTTGACGTTGATGTTGTTGTAGTGATTGACGTTGATGTTGACGCTGCCGCGGCCCCAGTTGACGCCACCCCACAGCGCGTTCGTGATGCCGATGCCCACGCCCCAGGCGATGCCGGTGGCGATGGGACGCGAGAACCAGAAGCCGGGCGGCGGCGGAATGAAGATCGGCGGATAGGCCGGGTACATCCACGGGCCGAACACCGTCACCGGGTTGTACATCGGCACGAACACCACCTGCGGTTGCGTCGGCTGGATCACGATGACCTGCGGCGGCGGCGCGGCGCCCTGCACGATCACCGTCTGCGGCGCCGGGGCCTCCATCGTCACCTTCACCTGCTCGTTCGACTTGAGGTTGCCCGCGCTCTGGGCCTGCCGCCGCAGCCGCTGCACCGAGTTCATCACGTCCTCGGGCTGCGCGAGAAAGGCGTCGCCGAGGTCCTTCACCCACTGCGGGTTCTCGCCCATCATGATGATCACTTCGGGGAACGCGACGAGCGACTGCACGCTGGGGTCCCAGGGCTCGTTCTCGACCATCTTCACGGCGTCGTCGCCCTTCGACTGCGAGTTCGCGCGCGACCACTTGGCTGCTTCGGCGACGTCCGCCGGATAGGTCGCCGCCATCAGAACCTGCGATAGCAGCGAGTCGGGATACAGCGCGATCTGCGCGGTCAGCGCGTCCAGCTGCTGGCTGCTGAAGGGCTGGCCGGCGCCCTGCGCCGACGCCTGCAGCGGCATGGCGAACGCGAGCGCGAAGAATAGCGCGCGCAACCACGGAGGCATGTACTTGAGCACGGGAACTCCTCTGCTTTGACGGGTAATTCGGGGTGCGTCCCCGGGACCGCGGGTCCGGTGGCTGCGCGATGCGGCGTGAAACCGTTGTCCGTCCGGGCCTCGGGGCCGCCTGTACTGCCCGACCGCGCGCGAAACGTGGATTATCTTACCCCCTCCCACGACAGGAAACATATCGTCAGGCCGGCAGGCGCCGGACGGACCCTCGGCACGGCCGGCCGTGGGCGCGGCGTCAACGAACCTCGACCACGCCGGCGGCCGCGAACGCTGCGACCTCCGCGTCGCTGTAGCCCGCGTCGCGCAGCACCTCGGCCGTCTGCGCGGCGCGCGCCGGCGGTCGGCGCCGTTCCCCCGGGCGTTCGCCGTCGATCCGGATCGGCGGCGCGACGCCCTTCTGCGCCGCGCCGCCGTCCGCATAGTCGAAGATCATGCCGGAAGCGCCGGTGTGCGGATGGGCGAGCATCTCGCCGAAGCTGTGCACCGGGGAGCAGGGGACCCCCGCCGCCCCCAGCGCCGCCAGCCACTCGCTGCGCCCCCGGCACATCATCAGCGCGGTCACGGCCGCGACGGTCTCCGCGCGGTGCTCGACGCGGTCGGCGTTGGTCGCGAACTGCGGCATCCGCGCGAGGTCCGGCGCGCCCGCGACGTCGCAGAACGCGTGCCACAGCGCGTCGTTGGCGACACCCAGGATCACCGGCTTGTCGCGGGTGGCGAACACCTGGTACGGGCACAGCGATTCGTGGCCCGATCCCGCGCGCTGCGGTTCGGTTCCCCGCGCCCAGTACCCCTGGAGGAAGTAGCCGAGGAACCCGACCGCGCTGTCGAACAGCGACGACTCGACCTTGGCGCCGCGGCCGGTCCGGCTGCGCTCGAACAGCGCGGCGAGGATGGCGATCACCGCGTTGAGTCCCGCGCCCTGGTCCACCGGCGAGAACGGGCTGCGCACCGGCGGACGGTCCGGCTCGCCGGTGATCGACAGCATCCCGCTCCACGCCTGCAGCACGACGTCGTAGCCCTTGCCCTCGCGCATCGGGCCGACCGTGCCGTAGCCGGAGATGCTGCAGTAGACCAGCGCCGGGTTCACCGCGGCGAGTTGGTCGTAGTCGATGCCGAGGCGGGTGGCGACCCCCGGGCCGAACGTCTCCACGACGACGTCGGACCGGGCCGCAAGCCGCCGGCAGATCGCCTGCCCGTGCGCGGACTTGAGGTCGATGCCGATGCTCCGCTTGTTGCGGTTGACGCTCTGGAACACCGTACCCTCGCCGCCGGTGTACGGGGGCCACCGGCGCGTGTCGTCGCCGCTGCCGCAGGGCTCCACCTTCACCACCTCGGCACCGAGGTCGCCGAGGTACTGCGTGCAAAGGGGGCCGGCCAGAATCTTCGAGAAGTCGAGGACGCGGATACCGGCGAGCGGTGCGATCGGTTGCAACGGAATGTCCTCGGGTTTCGCGGCACCGCGCGCCAGCCGCGACGATGCCCGGGCCGCGCACCCGCGTCGGCGGAGGGCCGGGCGAGCCGCGGGCCGTGGCGGAGGCGTCGTTGACGCTCCCCGGGCCAATGTGTAGGATGATTTTGTAGGACAATCCACCGCAAATCAAGCCCATGCCTCCGCGCGGGACGGCCTCCTTCCGCTCGCATCGCCGGCCGGCAATTCGAACAACGCAACGACGTGGGGGATGACCGCATGAACCGAAACACCGACCGAAGGAATGCGACCTCGCGGTGCTTCCTGGCCCTCGCCTCGTCGCTGCTGGGCGCCGCCGCGCTGGCGCTGGCCTCGCCGCCCGCGCTCGCGCAGGCGGCCTACCCGACGAAGCCGATCCGGTTCATCGTCGCCGTCGGCGCCGGCGGCGCGACCGACACCCTGGCGCGCAGGCTTGCCGAGCGGGTGTCCAAGGCGCTGGGACAGCCGGTGGTCGTCGAGAACATGGCAGGCGCCAGCGGCGTGATCGCCGCGCAGACCGTAGCGAAGGCGGCGCCCGACGGCTACACGATCCTGATCGGCACCAACACCACGCACGCGGCCAACCAGGCGCTGCTGAAGAACCTCCCGTACGATCCGGTCGCCGATTTCGAGCCGGTCGCGCGGCTGGGCCTCGCGGCGCTGGTGCTGGGCGTCAATCCGGGGGTGCCGGCGAAGACCGTGCGCGAGCTGATCGACTACGCGAAGGCGAACCCCGGCAAGCTCACCTACGGCAGCGGCACGGGGTCCGCGCGCGTCGCCGCCGAGATGTTCAAGGCCGAGGCGAAGATCGACATGCTGAGCGTGCCCTACAAGTCGAACGTGCAGGCACTGAACGACGTGCTGGGCGGCCAGACGTCGATGATCTTCGGCGACATCGCGCTGATGATCCAGCACATCCGCGCCGGCACCATCCGCGGCCTGGGCGTCTCCGGTGCGCAGCGCTCGTCGCTGGCGCCCGACCTGCCGACGATCCGCGAAGCGGGCCTGCCGGGCTTCGAGCTCGTCGGCTTCATCGCGGCATTCGCGCCGGCCAAGACGCCCGCCGCCGTGGTGCAGCGCCTTTCCGACGAACTGCAGAAGCCGTTGCGCGAGAAGGAATTCGCCGACGCGCTGATTGCGACCGGCGTCGAGCCGGCCCCGCTGCCGCCCGACCAGCTGCGCGCATTCGTGATCGCCGAGACGAAGAAATGGGGCGACCTCGTGCGCGGCGCCGGCATCCAGCCCGAATGACGGCCGCCCCGGGACACCCGCGATGAGCGACCACGAAGCCCCGCCTCCGTCGCAGGCACCGGCGCTCGGCCCCGGCGCGCTCGACGAGGCGCGCAGCCTGATCGGCGTCGTGCTGCGGCGGCAGGATCATCGCTGGAACACCGAGGCGGGGCCCGATTCCGTCCGCCATTTCTGCCTCGGCATCGGCGACGACAACCCGCTGTTCTGCGACCCGGGCTATGGCGCGGGGACACGCTGGAAGTCCGGCCTCGCGCCGGGCTGCTTCCTCTACACGATCGACAATACGGTTGTGGCGCCGAAGCTCCGCGGCATCCAGTGGATGTACGGCGGCGTCGAGTGGGAGTGGTACCGGCCGATTCGCCATCGCGACCGCTTCCGCACGCGCGTGACGCTGCAGGATGCGGTCGAGAAGCGCGGCTACAAGGCAAAGTCCTTCATCATCCAGACCGGCGAAGTGCTCTACCACGACCAGGACGACGTGCTGGTCGCGCGCGCGCTTGGCAGCACGCTGCGCATCCCGCGCTCGCGTGCCGAGGGCGGCCTCAAGTACGAGCCGCGCGCGCCCCACCGCTACGCGCGCGAGGAGCTCGCGGACATCGCGCAGGCCATCGAAGCGGAGGTGCGCCTGGGCGCGACACCGCAGTGGTGGGAGAACGTCGCCGCGGGCGACGTGCTCGCGCCGGTGGTCAAGGGGCCGCTCAACGTCACCGACATGGTCTGCTGGTACTCCGGCGGCGGGCACACGTACCACGCGCACGAACGCGCGCATCACTACCGCCGGCGGCATCCGGCCGACGCCTACGTCGACCCCGCCACGGGCGCCCAGGACAGTCCCGCCCGCGGCCATTCCGAGGAGGCGATGGCGCGGGAGGTCGGGATGCCGGGTGGCTACGACATCGGCACGCAGCGGATCTCGTGGCTCGGCCACCTGCTCGCGAACTGGGCCGGCGACGACGGCTTCGTCCGGCGGATGGCCGCCCGCGTGCTGCGCCCGAACATCATGGGCGACGTGTCGTGGTGCCGGGGCCGCGTCGTCGACAAGCGCATCGAGGACGGCGTGCATCTCGCCGACGTCGAGCTCTCCATCGAGAACCAGCTGGGGGAGCTCACCGCGTCGGGAACGGCCACGGTCGAGCTGCCCGCGCGCGCGGCGGCACGCTAGGGACCCTTCACCGCGCGGCCGGGCTCGTCACTCCGGCTGGATGCCGGCGTCGCGGACCTTCTGCCCCCACACGTCGAGCTGCTTCCTGACCATCGCGGCGAACGCCGCGGGATCGGCGGGAATCGGCTCGATGTACTTGGCCAGCATCTTCTCGCGCATGTCGGGGCGGGCGAGGATCTTCAGCAGCGCCCCGGAGAGCTTGTCGACGATGTCCTTCGGCAGGTTCGCCGGACCGAACAGCCCGGTCCACGCCGCGAGGTCGTAGTCCTTGAGGCCGAGCGATTCCTCGACCGTCGGCAGGTCCGGCGCCAGCGCCGAGCGCTTCGAGCTGGTCAGCGCGATCGCGCGCAGCCGCCCCGATCTCAGGTGCGGCTGGCTCGACGCGAGATCGACGACCAGGAATTGCGCCCGGCCCGCGATCACGTCGGTCATCGCCTCGGGGCTGCTCTTGTAGGGCACGCCCGTCGCCTCCAGCTTCTCCAGCCGGTTGAGGGCTTCCGCCGGGATCTGCACCGCCGGCGTCCCGTACGCGTAGAACACCTTGCCCTTGTTCGCCAGCGCCCAGGCCACGAATTCCTGCGGCGTGCGCGCCGGCACGTTGGCGTCGACGGCGAGGATGAACGGGAAGAAGCCGATGCTGCCGATCGGCGTGAAGTCGGCGATCGGGTCGTACGGCAGCTTCTTGAAGATGTGCGGGTTGACCGAATGCGTCGAGTTCGACGTGAGGAGCAGCGTGTACCCGTCGGGCGGCGCCGCCTTGACGATGCCGGCCGCGATCTGCGCCGAGGCCCCCGGCTTGTTCTCGACGACGAACGGCTGGTTGAACACCTGTCGCAGCTCCTCGGCGATCATTCGCGCGATCAGGTCCGTGCCGCTGCCGGGGCCGAAGCCGATGACGATCTTCACCGGGCGCGACGGCCAGGCCTCCTGCGCGAAGGCCGGCGGCACCAGCGCGGCACCGGCGATCGCCGCCGACAGCGCGAGCGCGTGGATGAATTTTCGTCTCGACATCGCAGTCACCTCCTGTTGAATGGTCGTTCCCGGGGAATCGCCGGCGCCGGATCGCGCCGCGACCCGGGCTCGCATCGCGGCGTTCACGACGATGCTCCTACGTTGTCTTCGCGGATCGCGCTGCAAGCCGCGAGCGCGGCGATGCGCGCATCGTCGTAGCCCAGTTCCCGCAGGATCTCGCGCGTGTGCTGGCCGAGCCTCGGCGCGGGCGCGCCCCAGGCAATCGGCTTGCCGTCCACGAGCCAGGGCAGGCGAACCAGCGGCACGCCGTCCGATTCCATGAACGTGCCGCGCTCTGAAGCGAGGTCGCTCACCACCGCCTGCTCGAGACCGTAGACGCGCGTGACCGGCACGCCGGCCGCGGTGAGCCGCGCAATCCAGTCGTCGGCGTCGTGCCGCGACAGGAGCGCAGTGAGCGCCGCCTCCAGCTCGACGAGGTTGGCGCTGCGCAGGCTCACGGTGAGGAAGCGCGGGTCGTCGAGGAGCGCCGGCGCCTCCAGCACGCGAACGACGGCCTGCCACAGCCGCTGGTTAGGCGCCGCGATCAGCAGGTTGCCGTCGCGCGCGCGGTAGCACTGGTACGGTGCCGCGATCGGATTGCCGGACCCGGCGCGCGGCGGCCGCTTGCCGCTGATGCGCGCGGCCGCGGCCTGGTACGACACGACCGAGAAGCCGGTGTCGACCAGCGCCGTCTCCATCGAGCGCACCGGCTGGCCGCGCTGCCGCGCGAGGATCGCCGCCAGCACGCCCATCGCGATCCACTGGCTGGTGCCGAAGTCGATCAGCGAAGGCGCGCAACGCGTCGGCGGCGAGCCGTCGTGGCCGGTCATCTCCATGATCCCGGTGACCGCCTGCACCATCGGATCGTAGCCCGGCATCGCGCGGCCGGCGGGTCCCGTGCCGAACGCGTTCATGTCGTAGTAGATGACGTCCGGGTTGCGCGCGCGCACCGCCGCCTGGCCGATGCCGATGCGGTCGACGACGCCCGGCCGCATCGCCTGCAGCACGACGTCGGCGCGGTCGGTGAGGTCGAGTGCCACGCCCACGCCCTGCGGCGACTTCAGGTCGACGACGATGCCGCGCTTGCCCACCGACATCTGCCGGTGGACGAGGCTGCGGTCGCCGACGTGCGGCGGCCACGCCCGCGCGTCGTCGCCGTCGGGCGACTCGACCTTGATCACGTCGGCCCCCAACTGGGCGAGGATCATCGTCGCGTGGGGGCCGGCGACGCTGGTCGCGAACTCGACGACGCGCACGCCGTCGAGCGGGCGGAACGCCGCGCCCTGCTGCGCCTCGGGCAATGTTTCGCTCACCGGACTGCTCGCGTTGTCATCGCTGCCTCATCCGATCACGCCGCCGGCGCGCAGCCGGGCAAGTTCGGCCGCGTCGATGCCGAGCGCGCCCAGCACGTCCTCGGTGGCGTTGCCGAGCTGCGGCGGCGCGCCGGCCGGAGCGACCGGCTCGGCGCCGAAGTCCACCGGCGACGCGACGCTCATCGTCGGCGCGCCGTCGCCGCTCATCGCCGGCACCGGCACGAACGCGCGCACCGCCTGCACCTGGGCGTCGGTGAGAAGGTCCTCGGGCGAGTTCACCGGTGCCCACCAGATTTCGCAGCGGGTCAGGAGCTCGGTCCACTCCGCGCGCGACCGGCGCGCGAAGATGCCGTCGAAGATCGCGACCAGCGCCTCCGAATTGCGGCGCCGGTCGCGCGCCGTCCGGAACCGATCGTCGTCGAGAAGCTCCCCGGCCTCGAGCGCCTTGACGATCGGCTCCCAGTGCCGCTCGGCCTCGGCGCCGATCAGCCACAGCCACTTGCCGTCGGCGGCGCAGTAGGAATTCATCAGCGGGTTCTGCGGCCGCGTCCGCGTCGGCACGGCGGCGAGGCGGCCGAGGCCCAGGCGCGTCGACACGTCCATGCCGATGCAGAAGATGCCGGTGCGCAAGAGCGACGTGGCGACCAGCTGGCCGCGCCCGGTGCGCTCGCGGTACCAGAGCGCGCCGAGGATGCCGGCGACGAGCGTGATCGCCGCGACGTTGTCGCCCATCGCGCCGGGCAGGTTGGGCGGCGTGGTTCCGGGCGGCATCGTGCGGTCGATCACGCCGCTGCGCGCGGAGAACGCGGCGAGGTCGTAGCCCGGCGCGTCCTTGTCCGGGCCGTCGAGGCCGTAGCCGGTCAGCGACGCGTAGACGAGGCGCGGATTGGCCGCCAGCAGTTGCTCGTGGGCGAGACCCACGCGGCGCAGGAACTGCGGCCGCATGTTGGTGAGGAAGACGTCGGCCGACGCGGCGATGCGCTGCGCCAGCGCCTCGCCTTCCGGCACGTTGACGTCCAGCGCGACGCTGCGCTTGCCGCGGTTGTAGAGGTCGAACGGCGGGCAGCGGCTCTCCTTCGACCCCGACATCGCGCCGTAGAGGTTGCGCATCGGGTCGCCCGACAGCATCTCGATCTTGACGACCTCGGCGCCCCAGTCGGCAAGCATGCCGCTGGCCGCCGGCCCCGCGACCCACAGGCCCATCTCCACGACGCGGATGCCGTTGAGGAGGCTCATCGCCGTGCACCCGGAGATGCGGCCGACGCCGCGCTCAATTCTGCACCCGCCCGGTGAACACCGGCGCGCGCTTTTCCATGAAGGCGCGGGGGCCCTCCTTCGCGTCGTCGGTCGCCGCGTTTTCCTTCGTGCACTGGGTCTCGATCGCGAACGCCTCCTCCAGCGGGCGGCCGTTCGAGCGCAGGATCGCCTCCTTCGATTTGGCCAGCGCGACGGGAGCCCCGAGGCTGATGCGGCGCGCGAAGTCCTCCGCCGTCCTTAGCACCTCCGCCGGCGGCACGACCCGGTTCACGAGGCCGATGGCGAGCGCGTGCTGCGCGGTGATCGGCTCGCCGACCAGCGCCAGTTCCATCGCGTGCGCCCACGGCACCTGGCGCGCGAGCCGCGCCAGCGAGCCGCCGCCGGCGATGAGGCCGCGGCGCACCTCGGTCAGCGCGATCGTCGCGTCGCTCGACATGACCCGGATGTCGGTACCGAGCAGGATCTCGGCGCCGCCCCCGTGGGCGGGGCCGTTGATCGCGACGACGACCGGCTTGAAGAACGTGGCGTTGCGCAGCATCGCGACGCTCAACTGCCTGCGGTCGGCAGCGAAGCGCTCCTCCCATTCCCCGCTGGGGGGACGGGTCTTCATCATCAGCGGGATCAGGCTGCCGAGGTCGCCGCCGGACGAGAACGCCTGGGTGCCCGCGCCGGTCAGCAGCACCGACCGGATCGCCGGGTCCGCCGCGGCGTCGGCCCATGCCTCGCACAGGCGCACCACCATCTCCGGCGAGAACGCGTTGCGCTTCTCGGGGCGGTTCAGCGTGACGTACGCGACCCCGTTGCGTTTTTCGTACAGCAGGTGCGGCATCCGTGCTCCCTCGCTATCCATTGACCGCGCCCGGCAGGCGCGCGGCAAGCCACGCGCCGATGCGCTCGCGCACGGCCGTGTAGTCGGCCTTGCCGGTCGGCGTCCTTTCCACCGAATCGACGATCATAACGACCCGCGGCACCTTGTGCCCGGCGAGGCGCCCGCGAACGTGCGCGATCACCGCGGCCGCGTCGAGCGTCGCGCCGGCGGCCGGCTCGACGACCGCGGCGACGACCTGCCCGAAGCGCGGGTCCGGAAGGCCGACGACGACGGCGTCGCGCGCGCCCGGATGCCCCTTGATCGCCTCCTCGACCTCCTCGGGGAACACCTTCTCGCCGCCCGTGTTGATGCTGACCAAGCCGCGCCCCAGCAGCGTGATCGTGCCGTCCGCCTCCACGGTGGCGTAGTCGCCGGGCACCGCGCAGCGGACGCCTTCCACCACGGGGAACACCGCCGCGGTCCTGACCGGGTCCTTGTAGTAGCCGAGCGGCACGATGCCGCGGACGGCGACCCGCCCCGCCACGCCGCTGCCCGGCACCACCGGCACGCCGGCGTCGTCGATGACGAACGCGTTCGTGCCGAGCCTGAACGACGCGCTGCGGCCGGCGCTGCGGGAGGACGTGATAGAGCGGCCCATGCCGCTCGCCTCGCTGCTGTTGAGGAAGTCGATCAGCAGGAGCTGCGGCGCATGGGCCAGCAGCCGGCGCTTCACGTCGCCGCTCCACATCATTCCCGACGACGAGATCATCCTGAGCTGCGACAGGTTCCAGCGCCCCGGCGCCGCATCGAGCGCGTCGACGATCGGGCGGCAGAACGCGTCGCCGACGACGCACAGTTCCGCCACGCGCTCGGCAACGACGGCGTCGAGCAGTCGCGTCGCGTCGAAGGCGCGTTCGGGCAGCGTCACCACGGTGCCGCCCCGGTTGAGGATCGTCGCGGCGAAGACGAACCCCGTGCCGTGCATCAGCGGCGCCGCGGGCAGTCCGACAAGGCGAACGGTGTCGGCAGCGACGCGCCGGCGCACATGGCCGGCGTCGGCCACCGCCGGGTCGCAGGTGGTGTTCGACGCGAGATAGAGATCGTGCTGCCGCCAGATGACGCCTTTAGGCTGGCCGGTCGTCCCGCCGGTGTAGATGAATACGGGATCGTCGCCGGAGCGTCCCCACGGCGCGCGCGTGCGTCCCGCGCCCGACGCGGCCGCGGCATCGTAGCGCGTTGCCCACGCCGGGCACGCCGCCGCAGCGCCGACGTGGATCCAGCGCCGGACCTTGCCGCAGCGCGCGCGCAGGCCGTCGATGGTGCCGGTGAATGCGTCGTCGAAGATCACCGCGGCGGCGTCCGCGTTGTCCCACAGGTAGAGGAGCTCGTCGCGCTTGTACCGGTAGTTGGTGTTGACCGGCACGAGCCCGGCCTTCATCGCCGCGAAGGCGGACTCGAGGTACTCGGCGGTGTTATAGAGGTAGAGCGCGACCTTGTCGTGACGGCCGAGACCCGACGCGAGGAGTTCCGCCGCGATGCCGTCGGCATGCCGGTCGAAATCGCGCCACGCGACGCGGCGATCGCCGTGCGCCTGCGCGACCGCGTCGGGAACGGCGTCGGCCACGGCCTCCCAAACGTCGGCGAAGTTCCACTGCGCGGGCATCGTCGCGGCCGGTCAGTCGAGGGCGAACTCGGACAGCCGCGGCAGCGTCCGCTCGCCGGTGCGCTGGATGTGCCGGCGCATCCGCGCCTCGGCCTTCTTCTCGTCGCCCGCGAGGATCGCCTCGGCTATGCCGCGGTATTCGCCGACCATCGAGCGCAGGTCCGACTGCGTCAGGTACGGGTGGAACTGCGTGCGGAACAGGTGGGCGCGCGGCAGCGGGAGCACGCGGTCGAGCTCCCCGTTGGCCGCGATGGCGAACATCACCTTGTAGAAGTCGAGCCGCTCGTCGAGCACGCTCGCGAGCCGGTCGGCCGAGCGCGGCGCGGCGAGCTTCCGGGCGATCGCCTCGAACGGCGCGCGGTTGCCGGCGTCGGCGATCTTGCGCGCCGCCAGCCGCGCGCCAAGCCCCGCCAACATCTCCATCACCTCCAGCAGGTCCTGCGAATCGGCCCGGCTCAGCACGCGGATCACGGCCCCGCGATGCGGAGTCAGTTCGACGACGCCGTTCGCGGCGAGGATGCGCAGCGCCTCGCGCACCGTGCCGCGGCTCACCTGCAACGTGCGTGTCAGCTCGGCTTCGATCAGCCGCTGGCCCACCGTGAACCGTCGCATCAGGATGCCGCGGATGATCGCCGCCGCGACGCGATCGGGGGTGCTCACCGGCGCGTCCGCGCGCACCCGGCCGGCTTGGCGCAGGGCGGCTTCGCTTCGATCCGGGTTCCTTGGCGCCTTCAGCACGAGTGCAGGTTCTCCGTGGACGGTCTCGTCGCGGCGCAGCCCGGGGCGCCGGCACAGGCCGGCACCGCGAGGCCCGCGGGAAATGTCGGACAATTCGCTGCGCATTGTCCTACGATCCGGCGGCGGCGTCGAGGCCGTCGCGGCGCCCGACGCGCTGCGCCGGGCGCAGATCGAGCGCGAGAGAGAAGCCGCCTCGAAGCCGGCCCGGGACTGCATCGGCACGCTGCGCTGACCGTCGCCGTTGGCGATCCCGCACTGCGGGCGCCCGTTGCAGGGGGGGTTGTGCAGGAGGCACAATGGGGTCGGCCCGCTGCAGCCATGCCTGACGTCCATGCCCGACTCTCCCATCCCATGCCCCACGCCGCGCGCGAACGGGCGGCGAACGACGCGCGTCCGAAGCGACGCGGAGAACCCGATGAACATTTCAGCTGCCCGCATGCTGTCGCTCCTCGTCGCGCTGCTCGTCGGCACCGGCAGCGGCATCGCCGCCGCGCAGGATGTGCCTGCCGCTGCCATTCCCGAACTCGTCCGTCCCGCCACCGCCAAGGCAGCGCCCGCGGCCACCGACGCGCGGGCCGGCAAGGGCGTGGTGCGCAGCCGCCCCATCGACCTCGACGTCGCCGCGCTGAAGCGGGCGGCGGTCCGGACCGGGCCGGACCCGGCCCCGTCGCTGTCCATCACCTTCTTCGACGACGCCGCGACAGCCGTGGCGATCACGCGGACCGAGCGGATCGGCAGCAACGGCACCGCCTACATCGGCACGGTGCCGGGCGTGCCCTACAGCAGCGTGGTGATCGTCGAGGAAGACGGCGTGATCTCGGGCAACGTCGATGCCGGCGGCGCGCGGTACCAGATCCGGAACTTCGGACCGGCGGGCCACCGGGCGCGGCAGGTCGACGACGCCGCGTTTCCCGCCGAAGCCCCGCCGATCCCGATCAACGCCCCGCCGCTGCACGGCGCGAAGGACGACCCCAAGGCAACGCCGGCCGCGGTGTCGGCTCCTGCCGACGATGGCTCGCAGATCGACGTGATGGTGGTGTACACGCCGGCGGCGCGCGTCGCCCAGGGGGGCACTTCGGCGATGATGTCGCTCGTGAACCTCGGCATCACCGAGACCAACAACGCCTACACGAATTCCAACGTGATCCAGCGCATCCGGCTGGTGTACGCGGGCGAGGTCAACTACACCGAAGTCGACTCGAACGTCGACCTCGACCGGCTGCAGGCGACCAACGACGGCTGGATGGACCAGGTGCACGCGCTGCGCGACACCTACGGCGCGGACTTAGTCAGCCTGTGGGGCAACTACGGCGACGTCTGCGGCCGGGGCTTCATGATGGACCCCGAGAGCAGCGGCTTCGCGGACCACGCGTTCCACATCGTCGATGCCGATTGCGCGACCGGGAACTACAGCTTCGGCCACGAGCTCGGCCACAACATGGGCCTGCGCCACGACAACTACATCGACCCGGACACCGTCGGCCTCACCGCCGAAGGCAGCGCGGTAACCAAGGAGGTCACCTATGCGCACGGCTACATCGACCTCACCAACCACTTCCGCACCGTCATGGCCTACGACGACCAGTGCTCGGCGGCCGGCTTCAAGTGCAAGCGCATCGCCGCATTCTCGAACCCTGCCGTCACGTACAACAACTCGAGCTACTACGCGCCCGCCGTGTTCGCCCCCATCGGCGACGCGACGACCGCGCACGAACGCCGGGCGCTGAACGACACGCGCGAGACGACGGCCAACTTCCGCAAGTCGGGCGGAGGCGGCGCGCCCAACCTCGCGATCGCCGCGTTCACGGCCGCGAGCACCACCGTGGCTGCGGGCGCGACGATCACGCTGTCGGCAACGGTTGCCAGCAACGGCACGACCGCCGGCACCGCCTCCACGCTGCGCTACTACGTCGACAACGGCGCGGGCTTCACGGAAATCGCCGGCTGCGCCGACGCCATCGGCGCACTCGCCCCCGGCGCCTCGTCCGCGCAGAACTGCACGTTCGCGGCGGGCGCGACGACGGGCGTCTTCAGCTACCGGGTCGCCGTCGATGCCGTCGCCGGCGAGACCGCCTCCTCGGACAACACCAGCGCCGTCGTCACGGTCAAGATCACCGACCCGGGCTCGCTCGACTGGACCGACCTCTGGTACACGCCGTCCGAGTCCGGATGGGGCATCAACTTCGTCCAGAACAGCCGGGTGATCTTCGCCACGTTCTTCATCTACGGCGCGAATGCGACGCCGACGTGGTACGTGGCGGCGCTCGACTACGACAACGCGGGCCGCTTTGCGGGCAAGCTGTACACGGCGAAAGGAACGTACTTCGGCGCGCCGTGGAATCCCGCGAACGGGACGGCGATCGAGTCCGGCACGGCGACGTTCACGCCGAACCCGGCGAACGCCTACCAGGGGACGCTCGCCTACACGGTGATCGGCTCCGGGTCGGTGACCAAGTCGATCGAGCGCCAGTCGCTCACGAGGATCGTGCTGGGCGGCAGCTACGTCGGCGGCACGACGGGCGGCTATGCCGACTGCAACACGGCGGCAAACAGCCGCCGGTATCGCGACCAGTACACGCTCGACGTCACCCACGCGGGCAACAACGCCACCTTTGTCTTCACGTATTCGGACAAGTCCACGTGCACCTTCGCTGGCGCGCTGGTCCAGCACGGCCTGCAGTATTCGATGCCCAGTGCCGCCTACACTTGCTCCGGCGGGCTCAACACCACGGCGACGCTGTCGGAGATCAAGGCGACGTCGCTCGGCATCGAGGGCCGGCTGGCGGCGCCGTCGACCGGCGGCGGATGCCGGGAGTTCGCCACCTTCGAGGCGGTGCTGCGGTAGGTCGCGCCGGGTCAGCGCACGCGGTCGTACCAGGCCGCCGTCCACGCGGCATCGAGGCGGCCCGACACCACCTCGGCCGCGTGCGCGGCGTCGTAGAAATACGTTCGCGGCAGTTCGCCGCGCCAGCCGCGGTCGACGGCGTAGCGGATGCGCTCGCCGAAATCGTCGGCGAAAGCCCAGGCCTCGACCTTCGCCAGCGGGTAACGCGCGAGCACCCGCGCGACCCGTGCGCGCTCGGCCGGCGGATCGGTCGTCACCAGCACGATCGGTACGCCGGGGTGGCGGCGCTGCAGCGGCCCCCAGTCGGCGAGGTCCTCGATGCACGGCGCGCAGTGGATCGACCAGAACGCGAGGATGAACGACCGGCCGGCGTAGGCCGCCTTGATCGCGGGCAGGCTCGCGGCGTCGAACGGCCGCATCTCGGCCGCGTGGCCGGCGAACGCCGCCGCGGCCAGCGCCACGACCGCGACCAGCCGGAACCGCCGTCGCAGGCTCACTGGACTACCTTCGCGCTTCGCACTCCGGTGTTCGCCCTCGGGGCGGCCCGTCGGGCTCACTGGACTACCTTCGTGCTTCGCACTCCGGTGTTCGCCCTCGGGGCGGCCCGTCGGGCTCACGGCAGGCTCACCACGCGCAGCGGCTCGGCGCGCGTGTTCCAGAACGCGTGGAAACGACCGTCGCGAACGAGGAGCCGCGGCTGGTCGGAGGCGTCCGCGGTGACGGCGACCTGCCGCTCGGCGAACGTCGCGCCGGCGTCCTCCGACAGCAGCGCGCGCAGCGTCGAGCGCTCGCCGTCGAATTCCTTCCAGGCGATCGCGAGGCGGTTCCCGGCACTCGCAAGGTCGGCGTGCTCCGCCGTGTCGCCGCCGACGCGCCGCTGCCCGGCCACGGCGCCGTCGTCGAAGCGACCGTAGTAGACGCCCGCCCTCCCCGCCGCCCCCGTGTACCAGACGCCGTGCAGGCGGCCTTGCGCGTCGGCCGCGAGCGAGGGGCCGTGATGCGGGCAGACGTCGATCCGCCAGTCGTCGAACGTCGCCCGCCGGAATCCGCTCGCGGTGCCGCTGCCGTCGAGCCTCGCCAGCGCATGGTCGCGGGTGTTCGGCGCGAACACGTGCCGCCACAGGCCGAGCACGCTGCCGTCCGCCTGCGGCAGCAGCGCGATCCGGCAGCACTCGCAGCTGTGATCGGCCACCTTGTAGTCGCCGCGGAACGTGGCGCCGCGGTCGTCGGAGACCGCGTAGTAGATGGCTGCCCCGGCATAGTCGGAGGGCTTGCCGCCGGCCGCGACGCCGTCGCGCTTGTCGACCCACGCGATGAACAGGCGCCCGTCGCGGGCGACCGTCATCGCGTCGAAACGGTGCGTGATCACCTGGCTGTCGGCATGGACTCGCCGCGGCTTCGCGAACGTCCTGCCGCCGTCGGTCGAGCGCGTGAAGCGCACCTCGCCGGTGTAGGGCTTCGCGAGCGGCGTGGTCCACGTCACGTAGACCTCGCCGCCCGGACCCGTGGCGATGTTGGGCTTCGCGTCGCCGCCGCTGTCCATCGGCTCGGGGGTGGCGAAGATGCGCACCGGCGGCGTCCAGCGCTGCCCGAGGTCGGCAGACTGTCGGACGACGAGATGGGCGCCGTCGAAGTTGACCGCCCACAGGTTGCCCTGCCGGTCGAACGTCGCGGCCGCCGCGAGCCCGGCGGCGGGATGTTGCTTCATGCCCGGCGTGCCCTTGTCGTGGCCTGCCTCGCCCTGGGCGAGCGCGGCGCCGCACGGCCCGGCGGCCAACCACGCACCGGCGGCGAGCCGCCCGAGCGCGCGCCGCCGGCCCGGCGACGGTTGCGCGGCCCGGTGCCGATCCACAGGCGCGCCCATCAGAATTGCCACCGCAGGCCGGCCGTCAGCATGAACGGCAGGCCCAGCGTGCTGGACGACGCGCTGGTCGTCGCGCTGTCCGAGTACTTTTCGTTGAATGCATTGGCGATGCTCCCGTAGATCTCGAGGTCGCGGTCCAGCCGGTACGAGCTCGCCAGGTTGACGACGGCGAAGCCTCCCTGCGGAATCGTGTGCGCGACGTCGAGGTACATGCCACCCGTATAGCGTACCCCAACGGTGTTGCGCCACGAGGGGGTGGTGTGCCAGGCGAGGCTGGCGGTGAACAGGTTCTGCGGCACCGCGCCCAGCTGGTTGCCCAGGGGGTCGCCGACGCTGCTCGCCGTATAGTAGCTCCGCGTGTACATGTAGGCCGCGTTGAGCGTGACCGACGGCGCCACGCCCCAGCGACCGGCGAGCTCCAACCCGTACGCACGGCCGTTCTGTGCGTTGGTGTTGAAGTTCACGGTGGCCGGGCAGTTGGCGAGCGTGGGGCCGCAGATCGCCACGACCTGCGGCGGCGCGGCCGCGGCGTTGGGAACGCGATACGACGCGATGAGGTTGTCGATGTCGTAGAGGAACACCGTGGCGTTCACCTCGCGGCCCGGCGCCCGGTAGTCGGCGCCGATCTCGCCGCCGTTCAGCGTTTCCGGGAACAGCAGCGGGTTGGCGATGGTGATCGACGTCGTCGACGAAAAAGTCCGGTACATGTTGCTGAGCCCGGGGGCGCGGAACGACTTGTACGCCGCGGCGCGCAGGTCGACCTCGTCGGTGACGCTGTAGCGCAGCGCCAGCGTCGGATCGAGGGTGCCCTTGTGCGAGTCGTCCACGCTGCCGCCGGACGACTGCCCGGGCTTGCCGGCGACGTACTTCGTCATCTGCGCGACGCCGTCGGTGTTGGTCCAGTAGTCGTAGCGCGCGGAGAGCGTGACCTGCAGCGGGTCCCAGGGCTGCATCCGCAGCTGGACGAAGGCGCCGGAGAACTGCTGGAGGCCCTGGCCGAAATTCGTGCGGTTGATCGTCGCGCTCGAGACGTCCGTCGTGGTCGGGCGGTTGTAGGTGGTCGAATAGTCCTGCCCGAACAGCTTCCGGTAATCGGCGCCCACCTGCATCGTCGTGCGCAGCGGGCCGAAGTCCCTCGAGTACACCACCGACCCGCCGACTTCGCGGTACGGATTCCAGTCGTGCGAGTTCGCGAACTGCACGAGCGGCGACGCGACGCTGGTGGTGTTGCAGTTCGTCGCGCTCTGCAGGTAGCACGCGGCGCCGTTGCTCTTGTCGAATCCGACGTACTGGGTCCACAGGTTCGCCGCGACGCGCCCGGCGGCGCCGAACGACTGCACGAAGCCGCCGGCCACGTCGGGGCTCTCCTGCAGGTTGGTGCCGAATTCGTAGCCGCCGATGTCCTGGTCCTGCCGGTGATAGCCGCCGCGCAGGTACGCGCTGAAGTCGGCCGACGGCGTGAAGTACGCCGCGAAGCGCAGGTTGGCGATCGTCGCGGGCCCGGCGGCCTTGCCCGGAAACGACGAGAGGTACTGCGCGGGCGTCGTCTGGTAGCCGTCGGTATTGAAGACGTCGGCCGAGACGTTGATCCCGACGGCGTCGGACAGAGAGAAGTCCTTCGCGATGGCGGCGGTGGCGGTGTTCATCGACCCGTAGGTCGCCGTGGCCTCGCCGCGGCCGTCGCGCGGCTTGCGCGAGACGATGTTGATCACGCCGGCGACGGCGAGGTTGCCCCAGAGGCTCGAATTCCCGCCGCGGATGACCTCGATCCGCTCGATCGAGGTGAGCGGCACCTTGAACCACTGCACCGTCGTGTAGAACGGGTCGAGCACCGGGATTCCATCGACCATCACCAGCACCTTGGCGTTGGTCGTCCCGCGCATCCGCACCTGGTTGCCGGTCGGGTCGGTCTCGTAGTACGGCGCCCCGCCGAGGTTGATGCCGGGCACCTGCCGCAGCAGCTGGTCGAGCGTCTGCGCCGGCGAGTTGCGGATGTCGTCCCGAGTGATCACGGTCGTGTAGAGCGGCATCTCGGACAGCGTGGTGTCGCTGCGGGTCGCCGTGACGACGAGGCTCACGTCGGGGTTCGGCCGGTCGGCGGCGTGCGCCGGTGTGTTGCCGACGCCGGCGGCGAGGGCCGCCGCCAGCGCCGACAGCAGGAATCGTGGTCGCATGTCTTCTCTCGATGCTCGATTCGCACCGGCGCGCACGGTGCCGCGCCCGCATCAACGCGGATCGCGACCCTGCACGCCGGCACGGGACGCATAGGGCCGCAGGCGGCCTCGGGCGACGCGATTGGGGCGGGCCGTTCGCTGTTCGCGGGCGGCCCCGTATCGTACTACGGAAGGAAGGCGGGAGGTGCGCGCGGACGGCCGTCGCGCGAGGGGATGACCGCGGGCGGCGAAAAGCCCGCCAGGGCGGCGACGTGAAGCGCCCCGGGGTCGGCCGTCGCCACGGCATCGGGCGCCGGCGCGAGGATTGCCGGCGACGACGCGCCGGTGCAGCAGTCGCAGGAAAGATGATGGCTCGCGTGGCCCGCGCCGCCCGGCACGGCCGGGACGGCCTTCGCGCCGGCCGCGGATCGCGCGCCCGATCAGCTCCTCGTTGGTGTGCGGGCCGTAGATGTCCGAGGTGTCGAGGAACGTGACGCCCCGGTCGAGCGCGTGGTGGATCGTCGCGCTCAACCCGGGCTACGGAAATACGGAACGCGACGAATACTGGGACAATACGGCCCGTGCTGACCATCCTCCTCACCACCGTCCCCTTCTTCGCGCTCGTGCTGTGCGGCTACATCGCCGCGCGGCAGGGCGTGCTGTCGCCGGCCGCGATTCCCGGGCTCAACACCTTCGTGCTCTATTTCGCGCTGCCGTGCATGCTCTACCGCTTCGGCGCCGGCACGCCGATCGCGCAACTGCTCGACCCGGCGATCCTCGGCGTCTACCTCGCGTCGGCGCTGTTCATGATCTTCGTCACCGTGCTGGCGACCCGGAGCCACCGGATCGGCTGGAACGACGCCGCGTTCGGCGCGCTGGTCGCGGCCTTCCCCAACACGGGCTACATGGGCGTCCCGCTGCTCGTCGCCCTGCTCGGCGCGCAGGCAACGGGCCCCGCGATCCTCACCATCGCGATCGACCTCGTGTTCACCAGCTCGATCTGCGTCGCGCTGTCGCGCCTGGGCACCGGCGGGACGGACGGCGCGCGCGCCGCCTTCGGCAACGCCTTCAAGGGCATGGTCGCCAATCCGATGCCGTGGGCGATCGTGCTGGGCGGCGTCGCGTCGGCGCTGGGCTTCGTGCTGCCGACGCCGATCGGGCAGACGCTCGGCCTGCTCGCCGACGCCGCGTCGCCGGTCGCGCTGTTCACGATCGGCGCGGTGCTCGCGCGCTCGCAGATGACCACCACCGACCGTACGCCGCTCGCCGAGTACGTCCCCGTCGCGCTCAAGAAGCTGGTGCTGCATCCGCTGGTGGTGTGGCTGATCGGCACCGCCGCGATCGCGCTCGGCGCCCCGCTCTCGCCGTTCGCCCTCACCGTCATCGTGCTGGTCGCGGCGCTGCCCAGCGCCAGCAACGTCGCGATGCTGGCCGAGCGCTTCAAGGCCGACAGCGGCCGCATCGCCCGCGTCATCCTGGTCTCGACCGCCGTCGCGTTCGTCACGTTCTCCGCGGCGGTGTCGCTGCTCGTCTGAACGGGTTCCGTTGGCTACGGTTTCGCGGCGCAATGGTTCGCGATCGCGTCCACCAGCGTCGGCACCAGCCCGGCCGGCAGGTCGTGGCCCATGCCTTCGATCACAAGGAGCTCCGCGCCCCGGACGTGGCGCGCGGTGTCGCGGCCCGCGGCCACCGGCACCAGCGGGTCGGCGGCGCCGTGGATCACCAGCGTCGGCGCGCTGATCCGCGCCAGCAGCCGTCGGCGGTCGCCCGAGGCGAGGACCGCGAGCAGCTGGTGCAGCACGCCGCGCGGATAGTGCGCGCGCTTCAGGCTGCGCTCGACGCGCGCGCGCAGCTCGCCCTGCTCCGTCGGATAGCCCGGACTGCCGATCACCCCGAACACGCCCATCAGGTGCCGGGTCACGCTTTCCGGATCGGCGGGCGCATCGGGACGCGACAGCAGCGCGCGCCGCGCGTGCGGCGCCGGCTTCGACACCCGCCGATTGCCGCTCGACGACATGATCGAGGTGAGGGTGAGCACGCGGCCCGGATGCTCCGCCGCCAGCACCTGGGCGATCATGCCGCCCATCGATGCGCCAACGACGTGCGCGCGCGGAATCGCCAGCGCGTCGAGCAGTCCCACCGTGTCGGCGGCCATGTCGGACAGCGTGTAGGGGGTGCGCACCGGCAGCCGCATCCACGAGCGCGCAATCTGCAGCAGCAGGTTGGGCGATCGCCGCACGCGGATGCGGGTCGACAACCCCGCGTCGCGGTTGTCGAACGCGAGCACGCGGAAGCCGCGGGCGGCGAGCCCCTCGCGCAGCGCCTCCGGCCAGGCGGTCAACTGCATGCCGAGGCCCATGATCAGCAGGATGACGGGGGCGTCGGGCGCGCCGGTATCCTCGTATTCGAGGGTGACGTCATTGCTGTTCGCAAGGGGCATGTCGGGTTCGCGGAGGGTCGCCTGGAGGGGTGCCGAAGACGGCGGGCCGGCGATCCCGCACGCGCGGGCGCCGGCACCGCGATTATCGCCCGCGCGCGGGATTTCGCGAATGCCGCGATGGCGGCATCCGGCTGCCGCGGGTTGACCCGCCGGGTCCAACCCGAAATACTCCGGACATGCGAACGTTGCGCCCCTGCCCCCCGGAATCTCCCGCGCGCGTCGCGACCCGCGCCGGCCGCATCCCATGGCGATCGGGCGCGGAGCACCGCGCATGAAGCCGCTGACGGGCCTCGACGCACTGTTCCTGCATATCGAGACGCCGGCGACGCCGATGCACGTCGCGTCGCTGCACCGCTACGACCTGCCCGCCGGCCGCCGTATCGACTTCCACGCCGCCATCAAGCGCCAGATCGGGGAGCGCCTGCACCTCGTGCCGCTGTTCCGCCGCCGGCTGCACACGCTGCCGCTCAACTTCGCGAACCCGGTCTGGATCGACGGCGGCGCGGTCGACCTCGACCGGCACGTGCGGCGCGCCACGCTGCCCGGGCCCGGGACGCAGGCGCAGCTCGAAGCCTGCGTCGCTCGCATCCACGGGACGCTGCTCGACCGGCGCCGCCCCCTGTGGGACGCCTGCGTCATCGAGGGCCTCGAGACGGGACAGGTCGCGTTCTACATGCGCATCCACCACGCGGTGCTGGACGGCGTCGCGGCGATGGGGTTGACCGATGCGTTGCTCGACGACACGCCGGCGCCGCGGAAGCTGCCGCCGCCGCCGGTGCGGCACGAGCGGGGGCCCGCTCTTGGAACCGTCGCGCTGGCGCGCGCGGCGCTGCGCCACGACATCGCCCAGTACGCGTCGCTTGCGCGGCACCTGCCGGGCCTCGTCCGTCTGCTCGCCCCCGGCGGCCGGAGCGCGCCCGGTCCCACGTCGCCGCCCGCGCGCCGGAGCGCGATGTTCGGACCCCGCACGCCGCTCAACGTCGCGATCACCGGGCTGCGCAGCTTCGCCGCCGTGACGCTGCCGCACGACGAGGTGCGGCGCATCGCCGCCGCGCACGGCGCGCGGCAGAACGACGTCGTGCTCGCGCTGTGCAGCGGCGCGCTGCGCCGGTACCTCGCCCGCCACGGCGGCATCCCCGCCGCGCCGCTCGTCGCCGGCATGCCGCTGTCGCTGCGCGAGCCCGGCAACACCGAGTTCTCGACGCAGGCCACGATGACGCTGGTGAACCTCGCCACCGACATCGCCGATCCGGTGGCGCGCCTCGCCGCGATCCGCGATGCCACGGGCGCGGTCAAGGCGGTGGCTCGCCGCGCGAAGTCGATCATCCCGGTGGACACGCCGTCGCTGTTCGCGCCGTGGGTGGCCGGCGGGCTGGCCGCGCTGTACGGGCGTTCGACCATCGCCGACGCGTTGCCGCCGGTGATGAACGTCGTCATATCGAACGTCCCCGGGCCCGCGACGCCGCGATTCGCCGCCGGCGCGCGGATGCGCACCTACTGGCCGCTGTCGATCGTCGAGCACGGGATGGGGCTCAACATCACCGTCGTGAGCTACGCCGGCGAACTCCACTTCGGCATCGTCGCGGCGAAGAGCGCGATGCCGGACGCCCGTCCGCTGGCGCGGGCGATCGAGCATGCGCACGCGGAGCTGCTGCAGCGCTCGCCCGGCGCGCCCGGCTGACTGCTCCCAACCACGCTAACAAGGAATCGGAACGATGAGCGTCGCGCAATCCCGGCTCACCCTGCACGCGGCCGACGGCCACGCGCTCTCCGCGTGGCGCGCCGACCCGGCGTCGCCGCCGAAGGGCGGGCTCGTGATCCTGCACGAGATCTTCGGCGTCAACGCGCACATCCGCGAGGTCTGCGCGGGCTACGCCGCCCGGGGCTACGCGGCGATCGCACCGGCGCTGTTCGACCGCGTGCGGCCGGGCACGGAGCTGGGGTACGACGAGTCGGCGGTCGCGACGGGACGCGAGCTGCGCGCCGGCATCGCCACCGCCGCCGCGCTGCTGGACGTGCAGGCCGCGATCGACGCCGTGGCCGGTGCCGGCCCGGTCGCCGTGATCGGGTACTGCTGGGGCGGCACGCTCGCCTTCCTCGCGGCCACGCGCCTGCCGGGCGTGCGCTGCGCGGTCGCGTACTACGGCGCGCAGACGATCCCGTTCGCGCACGAGCCGATCCGCGTGCCGGTGCTGATGCACTTCGGCGAGCTCGACCCGCGGATCCCGCCCGCGGACATCGCGACGATCCGCCGGCACAATCCCGGCATCGAGATGCACACGTTCCCGGCGGACCACGGCTTCAACTGCGACCACCGGAAGGAATGGCACGCGCCGAGCGCCGACCGCGCGCTGGGGCTGACGATGGCGTTCCTAGAACGCCACCTGCGGGCTACCAGAGCCCCTTGAGGCGTCCCCCGTCGAGATTGAGCGAGACGCCGGTGATGTAGCTCGCGCGCTCCGAGCACAGGAAGACGATCGCGTTCGCGAGTTCCTCCGGCTTGCCGAAGCGGTTGAGAGAATTCTTCTTCGCGGCGAGGCGCCGCGCGTCGTCTTCCGACTGCACCCCGAGTTCCGCCCGCAGGCCCTCGGCGTTGCGCCGCCACAGCGCAGTATCGACCCAGCCCGGGCACACGGCGTTGACCAACACGTTGGACTCGCCGAACTCGGTGGACAGCGACTTCGTGAGGTTGAGCAGCGCGCTGTTGGTCATGCCGCTGCCGAACATGTACGGATCGGGCTCCTTGCCCGCGCCGCCGATCAGGTTGACGATCCGGCCCCAGCGCTGGTCGCGCATCATCGGGTAGACGAGGCGGATCGCGCGCATGAAGCCGAACAGCTTGGTCTCGAGCTGCAGCTTCAGCGCGTCGTCGTCGAGCGCGGCGAAGCGGCCGGAATACATCGTCCCGGCGTTGTTGACGAGGATGTCGACGCCGCCCAGCTTCGCCTTCGCGGTGTCCACGAGGCGCGCGAGGTCGGCTTCCTTCGACGTGTCGGCCTGCACCGCATGGACCTCGCCGCCCGTCTCGGCGGCGAGCTCGTCGCGCGCCAGGTTCGCGGCGGCGCCGTCGCGGGCGCAGATAAGCACGCGCGCCCCTTCCTGCAGGAACTGCCGGGCGCTGCAACGACCGATGCCGCGGCTGCCCCCCGTTACGATCGCGCGTTTGCCAGCGATGCCCAGATCCATCCTCGTTCCTCCGTGGTTGTGTGGTGCGTGCGGCGCGTGTCCTGCGATGCGGAATGCGGCGCCCCGTTGCGCGCCGGAATTATGTATTGACAGTACGTTATATGTCTATCAACATCGTGACCCACATATGTGCGGGGAACACGACCCGCCTGCCGGCAATCACCTGGCGCCAACGAGCGCCGCTCCGGAGACAGGATGCAACTGGGATTGGGAGGAAAGACCGCCATCGTCACCGGCGGCTCGCGCGGCATCGGCCGCGCGATCGCGCTGGCGCTGGCGAAGGAAGGCTGCGCGGTCGCCATCTGCGGTCGCGACGAGGCCCGGCTGCGCGCCACCGAGTCCGAGCTCAAGGCCGCCGGCGCGCACGCGGTCGCCATGGTCGCCGACGTCACCGACGAGTCCGCCGTCCTGCGCTTCGTCGCCGCGGCGACCGCGGCGTTCGGCCGCATCGACATCCTGGTCAACAACGCGGGCACGCACATCCGCGGCACCGTCGACACCACCACCCTCGCGATCCTCGACCGGCAGTTGGCCGACAAGGTGCACGGCTTCTTCCTGACGATGCGCGCCGTGCTGCCGGGCATGCGCAGCCGGCGCGACGGCCGCATCGTCAACATCGTCGGCCAGGCCGCGCGCCACCCGCACCCCGACCGCTTCCCGTCGGGCGTCACCAACGCCGCGCTGATGGCGATGACCAAGTCGGTCGCCGACGCCGTCGCGCGCGACAACGTCCGCGTCAACGCCGTCTGCCCGCAATACATCGAGTCCGAGCTGCTCGCCTCGCTGATCGAGAAGGAGATGCGAGAGCGCGGCGTCGACCGCGCCACCGCGGCGGCCGGCTTCTCCCGCGCCAACGTGCTGGGCCGCACCGGCCGGCCGGACGAAGTCGCCGATCTGGTAACGTTCCTCGTGTCCGATCGCGCCGGCTTCATCTGCGGCAGCTCGGTCAGCATCGACGGCGGCTATCACCGCTACGTGTTCGGCTAGGGGAAACGATGGAACTGGGACTCGAAGGCAAGGTCGCGCTCATCACCGGCGGCACCAGCGGGATCGGCCTCGCCATCGCGCACCGGCTGGGTGGGGAAGGCTGCATCGTCGCCGTCTGCGGCCGCGACGCCGACAAGCTCGCCGCCGCCGTCGCCGGGCTGCGCGGCGCGGCGATCGCCGCCCACGGCTTCGTCGCAGACGTCGCGGAACCCGCCGCGATGGCGCAGCTGGTCCGCGAAGTCACGGCGGCCGCCGGCGGCATCGACATCGTCGTCAGCAACGCGGGCACGCACGTCAAGGGCACGATCGACGACGTTCCCACCGCGGCGCTCGAGACGCACCTGCGGACCAAGGTGCTGGGCCCGTGGGAGCTCGCGCGGCAGGTGGCGCCCGTGATGCGCGCGCGGGGCGGCGGCCGCTTCATCGTGATCATCGGCCAGGCCGGCAAGGTGCCGGGCGCGGACGTCATCGCGTCCGCGGTCTCGAATGCCGCGCAGCACGCCTTCGTCAAGTCGCTGTCGGACTACCTCGGCCGCGACAACATCCTCGTCAACTCGGTCTGCCCGAGCCGCATTTCCAGCCCGCTGGCCGATCGGCTCGACCTGACCGGCGAGGTCCTCCTGGGCCGCAGCCTCGAGCAGCAGGAGTCGCGTTGGGGCGCCGACGTGCCGATGGGCCGCTTCGGCGTGCCCGACGACATCGCCAACGCCGTCGCGTTCGTCGCCTCGGCGCGCGCTGCCTTCATCGTCGGTACCAGCATCGACGTCGACGGCGGTTACCAGCGCTCGATCCTGTGACGACCGCGAACGCCGGATGATCGAGCTCAAGGGCATCTCGAAGCGGTTCCACAAGGGCGACGAGGTCATCGAGGCCGTATCGCGGATCGACCTCGCGATCCCGAAGGGCGAGATCGTCGCCGTCATCGGCCCCAGCGGCTGCGGCAAGTCGACGCTGCTCAACATGATCGCCGGGCTGTACGCGCCGTCGGACGGCAGCGTGGTCTACGACGGCGCGCGCATCGACGACGTCAACACCAGCGTCGCCTACATGACGCAGAAGGACAACCTGCTGCCGTGGCGCAGCGTCCGCGACAACGTGGCGCTGCCGCTGGAGATCGCCGGCATGCCGCGGGCCGAGCGCGAGCGGCGCGCCGACCAGGTGCTGGAGCACGTCGGCCTCAAGGGCTTCGAGACCCGCTACTCGAGCGAGCTGTCGGGCGGGATGAGGAAGCGCGCGTGCCTCGCCCGGATGCTGCTGCAGGGCGCCGAGGCGCTGCTGCTCGACGAGCCGTTCGCCGCGCTCGACGCGCAGCTGAAGCTCGTGATGCACGACCTCCTGCTGCGGCTGGCCAGCGAGGGCGGGCAGACGGTCGTGCTGGTCACGCACGACCTGATGGAGGCCGTGACGCTGGCCGACCGCGTCATCGTCTGCACGCACCGGCCGGCGACGATCGCACTGGAGCAGGCGATCGACCTCCCCCGCCCGCGCGACGTCATCAACGTCCGCTTCACCAGCCGCTTCCGCGAGCTCTACGACGCGATCTGGGAGCGGCTGCGCATCGAATACCACGAGGAAAGATTGTGAGCGCTCCCGGCACCGGCACGCCCCGCCGCCGCCTCTGGGGCGACATGAGCCGGTCGAGGATGCTGCTGTGCCAGTTCGCGCTGGGCGTCGCCCTCGCGCTCGCGTGGCAGGGCATCTCCGGGCGCCTCGTCGACGACTACTTCATCTCCAATCCGGTCGCCGTCGGCCGCCGGCTCGTCGGCTGGTTCGGCGACGGCACGATCTTCACCCATTTGTGGGCCACGCTCTATGCGACGATCGCCGGCTTCCTGGTCGGCAGCCTGATCGGCGTCGTGCTCGGGATCTGGCTCGGCGTATCGCAGTTCGCGGGCCGGCTGCTGAACCCGTTCCTTTGGGCGCTGAACGCGCTGCCGAAGGTGGCGCTGGCGCCGCTGTTCGTGCTCTGGTTCGGCATCGGCATCGAGTCGAAGATCGCTCTCGCCGCGGTGCTCGTGATGTTCCTCGTCTTCCTCAACACCTTCGCCGGCGTGCGCGAGGTCGACCGCGACCTGATCGACTGCGCGCGGCTGATGAAGGCCTCCCGTGCGCAGGTGCTGGCCAAGATCGTGATACCGTCCGCGGCATCGTGGATGTTCGTCGGCCTGAAGACCGCCGTGCCGTACGCGCTGATCGGCGTGGTGCTGGGCGAGATGATCGCCGCGAACCGGGGCCTGGGCTACCTCGTCCAGTTCTCGGGCGCGCAGTTCGACACGGCCGGCGTGTTCGCCGTGCTGGTGGTCATCGCCGTGGTCGCGATGGTGCTCAACTGGCTGGTCGAGCGCTGGCAGGAACGGATGGAGCGCTGGCGCATCGTCAGCCGCTGACCGGAACAGGAGGAACCGCAAGATGAGACTGCTGCCGCTCCGGGCGGGCGCCACATGCGCCGCCGCTGCCTTCGCCCTTTCGCTGTCGCCCGCCGTCCGCGCGGAGACGGTGAAGATCACCAACATCGGGCACGGCTACTACGCCGCGGCGCTCTACGTCGCCAAGGCCGAGAAGATCTTCGAGAAATACGGCCTCGAGCCCGACATCTCGTTCGTGCAGGGCGGCGCGCTCGCGCTGCAGACGGTGCTCACCAAGCAGGCCGACGTCGGCATCCTGAGCTACGAGCACGTGCTGACCTCGGCGGTCCAGGGCAAGCGCATTGTCTCGTTCTTCAACATCTCGAACCGGCCGCTCAACAACATCATCGCCAACAGCAAGCTCACCGCCGGCGCCGACAAGCTGTCGCTCGACGACAAGGTCAAGAGGCTGAAAGGCCAGCGCGTCGGCCTGCCCTCCGCCGGCGGCTCCGGCGAGAAGATGCTTATCGCCCTCTCCAAGCGCGAAGGCCTGAAGCTCCCCGGCGACATCAGCACCGTCTACCTCGGCAGCGAGCCCGGCTCGTACGTCGCCGCGTTCCAGCGCAACCTGATCGACGCGGCGCTGCCGGTCGAGCCCGCCGGTGTGATGGTGCAGCAGGCGGGCAGCGGCGAGATCCTTGTCAACCTGATGAACGGCGACGTCCCCGAATTCCGCGATCTGCTGTTCATGACGCTCACCGCGCATCCGGACGTCATGCGCGACAAGCCGGAGCTGCTGCGCAAGGTGGCGCAGGTGTTCATGGAAGCCGTGAAGATCCTGAAGGACGACCCGAAGCGCGGCAAGGCGCTGATGGCGAAGGAATACCCGACGATGACTCCGGAAGCCAACGACAAGGCCTACGACACCGTGAGCCAGATCTGGCCGCGCGACCCCCGGATGACCGAGCAGCAGGCGAAGGCGACGTTCGCCTACCTGCAGCCCGAAGGCCCGTCCAAGGTCGACTTCGCGCAGACGTTCACCAACGAATTCCTGCCCAAGTGACGTTCGTGGCCGCCGTGGAGACGTTCGCGGGGGAGCGCCTCGCCGCCACGAAGGGCGACGTCGACCTGTTCGTCTGGCGCAAGCGCCGGCCGGGTGCCGGCCCGCTGCCGGTGCTGGTGCTCGTGCACGGCTCGTCGCTGTCGGCGCTGCCCACGTTCGACCTCAGCGTGCCCGGTGCCGCCGACTACTCGATGATGGACTGGTTCGCCGCGCGCGGCTTCGACGTGTGGACGATGGATCACGAGGGCTACGGCAACTCGACGATCACCGCCGGCAATTCCGACATCCGCTGCGGCGTCGACGACCTCGCGGCGCTGTCCGGCGTAATCGCACGGGAGACGGGACAGCCCCGCGCCGCGTTCTACGGCATGTCGTCGGGCTCGCTGCGCGCCGCGGCGTTCGCGGCCGATTACCCGGACCGCGTGTCGCGGCTCGTCCTCGACGCGTTCGTCTGGACCGGCGAAGGCTCGCCGACGCTCGCCAAGCGCCGCGAGGGCGTCGAGTATTTCCGCACCCATGCCCGTCGCCCGATCGACCGTGCGTTCGTCACTTCGATCTTCACCCGCGACCACGAAGGCACGACCGACCCCGCCGTGATGGGCGCATGCGCCGACGCGCAGCTGGCGTACGCCGACTCGGTGCCGACCGGCACCTATCTCGACATGACGAGCAACCTGCCAGTGGTCGACCCCACCGCGATTGCCGCCCCGACGCTGATCGTCCGCGGCGAGCACGACGGCATCGCCACGCTGGCCGACATCGTCGCGTTCTTCGAGCGGCTGGCGACGTCGGACAAGCAGATCTCGGTGCTGCCGGGACTCGCGCACTGCACGCCGCTCGGCATCCACCGGAAGCGGATGTGGCGGGTGGTGCTGTCGTTCCTGCAGGCGGATACGCCGACTTAGCCTCGGTCCGTAGCCCGGGCGCGTGCCGCGGATCGAATTCCCCCTGCGCCCCGGGGCGGCATCCGGCGCGAATTCTCCGCACAGTGTTCGGTATCGAACGGAAAACCGGGGCACGCCCCGACATCATGGGGGGCGACCCTTCGGAATCCGCCCGCGGTCCCCGATGCCTGCAGTCGGTCGCGCGGTCCCCGGCTGCGGAATGCAGCGCTCGACGGTCGGCAATCCCCCTTGACAATCACGCTCGGCATCATCGCATCGCTCGCCGGAACCGCGCACAGCCCGGTGATCCCCGTCAGCGCGCACGCGATGGCCCTCGACGTCGAGCGAGGGCTGCGGGCCGGATTGGTCCGCAATCTCTCGAAGCCGATCCGGGTCGACGGCGTCATGCCGGCGCTGAACGCGGCGCCGGGCGCGGCCTTCGAAGTCGCTTGAGGCAGGGACCCACCCGATGATCGACGCCTCCGCCCTGCTCGACGCGCGCATCCTGATCGTCGACGACCTGCAGGTCAACGTCACGCTGCTCGAACAGATACTGCGCGGCGCGGGCTATGCGCGCAGCACGTCGACGACCAACCCCGCGAAGGTCTGCGAACTGCACCGCAGGAACCGGTACGACCTGATCGTCCTCGACATCCAGATGCCGGTGATGGACGGCTTCCAGGTGATGGAGCAACTGAAGCAGATCGACCCGGACGACTACCTGCCCGTGCTCGTCATCACCGCCCAGCCCGATCACAAGCTGCACGCGCTGAAGGCCGGCGCCAGGGACTTCATCAGCAAGCCGCTCGTCGTGGCCGAGGTGCTGGCCCGGGTTCGCAACCTGCTGGAGGTACGCCTGCTGCACCGGGCCCTGCGCAGCCAGAGCCTGGCGCTGGAGGAACGCGTGCGGGAGAGGACCGCCGAGCTCAAGGCAACCAACCAGGAAACGATCTTCGCGCTGATCCGGGCGGCCGAGTACAACGACGGGGACACCGGCGCGCACGTGCAGCGCATCAGCCACTGCAGCAGCGCGCTCGCAACGATCCTCGGGCTGGACGAAACGTTCGTGGACGCGATCTTCTTCGCGAGCGCGATGCACGACATCGGCAAGCTGGGGGTGCCCGCGCACATCCTGCTGAAACCGGGGCCCCTGACGCCCGCCGAATGGGAAGTCATGAAGGGGCACACCACGATCGGCGCGAAGATACTCGGCAACAGCAGCTCGCCCTACCTCGTGATGGGCGCCGAGATCGCGCTCAATCACCACGAGCGCTGGGATTTCGCGGATCGCGCGCTCGATGCCCGCGCGCGCGGCCACGCCCTGCACCACGGCGCCGGCGCTTTCGAGCACCGCCTTGTCCTGCACGGGATAGGCGCCCGTGCCGAACACGGTGACGGCCGTCGGCATGCCGCGCAGCACGTCGCGCTGGAAATCCTCCGAACAGCGCGCGCAAGTCCGCCTGCACGGCCCCGACGCGCAGCGCGGCCGCGCCGAAGCCGCCGCCGAACCGCGCCTCGCCGGCGACCGCCTTCCGGATGCTCATCGAGGCGACCGCCGCGCGGAGATCTTCGGCGCGATGTTGATCGTGCGCGCCTCGATCTGCCCCTGCAGGGGCGTGGGCACGGGTTGGTAGGCGAGCCACAGCCCCCAGCCGATGAAGCCCGCCAGCGCGAGGACGACGATGCCGGCGGCGATCCGCGCGGCGATGTTCGGTTGCGGGGAGGCCATGGTCAGAGCGTCACGTCGGCGCGTTGGAGGAAGTCGGAAAAACCCGCCGCCTGTCCGGAGACTTCGAGCAACGTGGCCAGTGCGACGACGAATTCGTAGGCGACCTGCGCGCGCCCCGTCTCGGCCCGGATCAGCGCGATGCGCGCCTCGCCGTACGTGAGGTCGGCGGCGGACGCCGACGGGATTGCCTGCGCCAGCAGCACGCAGGCCGCCATCGCGAGGCGGGTGATGACATCAGCGGCGGGGACTGCAGCCAGACGCGTCGTTCGGTCTGCGACAGCGGGTGGCACGGGGCGGGAGTCTCGTGCGCGAGTGCGGCGCCGGGCACGACGGCGGAGAATGGCGGAGGCCGGCTCGGGGCCGGCGCCGTTCACTGTTGCCCGGCAGCCCCGAGCCGCAATATATGACGGGGCCGGGGCTCTCCACCGATGTTGTCGATCGAGCGTGCTGGCGCGCGGGACGCGCCGGTCAGACCCGCCACGAATCCCTGGCCGACGCCACGCGCCGCATGCCCTGGATGTCCTGCGGCAGCTCGCCGGGGATGCACAGCAGGTTGGCCGAGATCGTATTGCCGAATATGTTCTCGGCATCGCCCGCGAAATTGTCCGGGTTGAAAAGCCGCGGCAGGTGCCAGTACGCGGCGTAGCCCAGCCCGAGGATGATCCCGAGCAGCGCCTCGGAGCGGTCCTCGCGGTCGTTCTCGACGTACAGCAGCGGGCGGCAACGCCGGATCGTCCGTTCCGCGCCGACCAGCACATCGGCCTCCATCCCCTCGACGTCGACCTTCAGCAGGTGGCAGGCCGGCAGCTCCATGCTGTCGACCGTGAGCAGCGGCACCTCTTCGCCGCCGGTGGCGTCGATCAGCGATACGCCGCCGAAGTTCGCCGGCAGCGACGGGTCGAGCGCCGGGACCAGGATCGTGCCGGACGTCCTGCCCACCGCTGCCTGCCGGGCGCGGACGTTCGCCAGCTGGTTGAGCGCAAGGTTGGCGCACAGCGTCTGGAACGGGATGCGCTGCGGCTCGAACGCGATCACGGCGCCGCCATGGCCGACGAGGCGCGCGAGGCCGACGGTGTGCGCGCCGATGTTGGCGCCGACCTCGACGACGACGGCGCCCGGACGCACGAGCTGCCGGAAGAGTTCCTGCTCGCCGAACGAGAATTCGCCGTATTTCCGCAACGACTGCCCGATGTAGGCATCGAACCGGTTGTACAGCATGGGCCCGTCGCGGCACATCCGCAGTTCGTTGAATCCGCCCGGATCGAGTGCCGGGACCGTCCTGCCGTCGTCGCTCATCGCCGCCTCGCCATCGCTGCCGTCCCCTGGCGACGATACGCCCAATTTGCGCCGATCGGGCCCCGGTTCCTCGGTATCATCGGGCCCTTCTCCAACGAAAGAGGACCTGCCCATGCCCCGTGCCTACTGGATCTCCGTCTACCGCGCGATCAACGACCCCGCCGCGCTTGCCGCCTACGCAAAGCTCGCCGGGCCGGCGGTGCAGGCCGGAGGCGGCCGCGCCCTCGCGCGCGGCCTGCCGGCGGAGGTGCACGACGCCGGTGTCAACGAGCGCACGGTGCTGATCGAGTTCGACAGCGTCGAGCAGGCGATCGCCACGCACGACAGCCCCGCCTACAAGGAGGCGCTGCGGGCGCTGGGCAACGGCGTCGAGCGCGACTTCCGCATCATCGAGGGCATCGTCTGACGCCGGAGGCACCGCTCATGCACCGTCGACGAGCGCCCGCGCGCAGCGGTTATGCGTCGCGATGACGGGCCCCATGTCCAGCGTGACGACCTCGCCGTCCCGCACGACGACGCGGCCGCCGATGACGGTGGTGCGCGCCTGCTGCGGCGCGCAGAACAGCACGGCTGCGACGGGGTCGTGCAGCGCGCCCGCGTAGCCCGGCGCAGCGAGGTCGAGCGTGAAGAAATCGGCGCACTTGCCCGGCTCGAGCGAACCGATGTCGGTGCGGCCCAGCACGCGCGCCCCGCCCAGCGTGGCGAGTTCCAGCACCTCGCGGGCGGTCATCCACGCATCGGCGGGCACGGGGTGGGCCGGCGGCGCGTACCCGCCCTCGCCATCGGCCTGGGGAACGGCGAGTTGCAGCCGCGCGAGCAGCATTGCCTGCCGGGCCTCGAGCAGCAGGTTCGATGCGTCGTTGCTGGCGGATCCGTCCACGCCGAGCCCGACGGCGACGCCGGCCGCCATGTATTGCCGGATCGGCGCGATGCCCGATGCGAGGCGCATGTTGGAGCACGGGCAGTGCGCGACGCCGCAACCCGCGGCCGCGAACTTCCGGATCTCGCCGGCAGTGACGTGGATCGCGTGCGCGAACCAGACGTCGTCGCCCAGCCAGCCCAGCGTCTCCATCCAGTCGACCGGCCGCAGCCCGAACCGTTCGAGCGCGTAGCGCTCCTCGTCGCGCGTCTCGGCGAGGTGCGTGTGCAGCCGGACGCCGTAGTGCCGCGCGAGCGCCGCCGATTCCTTCAGCAGCGCGGTGCTGACCGAGAACGGCGAGCAGGGCGCCAGCACGATCCGCGTCATCGCGCCGGGGGACGCGTCGTGGTAGGCCTCGATGACGCGGCGGCTGTCGCGCAGGATGAACGCCTCGTCCTCGACGCAGTCGTCGGGCGGCAGCCCGCCCTTCGACTCGCCGAGCGACATCGAGCCGCGGCTGGCATGGAAGCGCACGCCAAGGTCGCGGGCCGCCTCGACCTGGCAGTCGACGGTGTTGCCGTTCTTGAACACGTAGCTGTGGTCGAACACCGTCGTGCAGCCCGACAGCGCCAGCTCGGCGAGGCCCACCAGCGTGCTGGCCCGCGACGCCTCGGCCGTCGTGCGCGCCCACGCCCGGTAGTGCGCCCGCAGCCAGGGGAAGAGATTGCTGTCCTGCACGGCCGGCAGGTTACGCGTCAGCGTCTGGTTGAGGTGGTGATGGGTGTTGACGAAGCCGGGCAGCACGATCTGCCCGGCCAGGTCGATGACGGTGTCGGCCGTCGCCGGCAG
The DNA here is from genome assembly GCA_943331295.2 of Bordetella parapertussis. Lineage (GTDB taxonomy): Bacteria > Pseudomonadota > Gammaproteobacteria > Burkholderiales > Casimicrobiaceae > CAIWHR01. The sequence goes on from CALQLA020000002.1 coordinate 81,161, forward strand.
CATATCGGTGGTGCCGACCTGCCTGACGATGCCGTCCTCGGCATAGAGGCCGCCGTGGGCGATCTCGCGCCGCTGCCCGTCCATCGTGACCAGGACGTCGGCGTTCGTTGCGAGCAGCGTGGGCATGGCGGGTCTCGAAAGGGGTCAGGTCGTGACGGACCGGGGGCGCCGATCGCGGCGCATGCCACCCGGCCGGCACGGGCCCGTTGTCCAACGGGTCCGTCACGGCGAGCCGTCGCCGCGATGCTATAATCGTGTAAATTGGAGAGTCTCATGAATCGTCCGATCGCATTCGCCGCCGTTGCCCTGGGTCTCGCACTCGCCTCGCCCACGGCCAGCGCCGTCGTGTACTGCAAGACTGTCGGCGTGCCCAAGGGCTGCGTCGTACGTCCCGCACCGGCCGTCGTCGTCGCGCCGGCCAAGCCTGCGACAGTGGTCGTCGCGACGCCGGCCAAGCCTGCGACAGTGGTCGTCGCCACGCCCGCCAAGCCCGCGACAGTGGTCGTCGCGACGCCGGCGGCGCGCCCGGCGGCTGCGGCCGTCGCCAGGCCCGGCGTCGGTGTCGCACCCGGCGTCGGCGCCCCTGGCGTGGGCGTTGCCCCGGGCGTTGGCGCCGTCGGCGGACCTGGCGCCGGCCCCGCCAACCAGAACGGTGGCGTGAACCGCGCCGGACGCTTCTGACGGCGTAGGCACTGCCGCGCGCCCGGTTCGCGCCGGGCCGCTACCGCGGGCTGTTGTCGATGACGTTCTGGACGCTGCCGCTGTCGGAGACGCGGCAGGTGCCGCTCTTGGTGTTGCCGGTGATCCGGACGTCCCACATCCCGTTGCCGACGCGGATCGAATCGAACGGCAGCGTGGTTCCGGCGGGGAAACCCCACATCCGGTCGCCGGCCTGCGCGCACGCCACCGTCACTTCGGGCGGCGCGCCGCGGTTGTTGGTGCCGTTGTCGTTGCCCGGGCCGCCTCCTCCTCCGCCGCCCCCGCCCGTCACGCGGGCCGACGAGATGCGGTCGTTCATCCCCATCTGTCCCAGCGACGAATAGCGGCCGGGACGCAGCGATATGCACCGGCCGCGATAGTTGGCGTCGTCGCAGAGCTGCCAGGTGCCGTCGCGGACGATCGCCGACGACGCACGATCGTTGAAGCCGGTGTTGCCAAGGTTGTTGACCGCGTCGCGGACGACGAAGGACCGGCCGTTGAAATTGTCATTCTCGAACAGCGTCAGTTCGGCCGCGGATGCCGCGCCCGTGAAAGCGCAGGCGACGAGTGCGGCGGCGAGGATTGTGTGTCTCACGTCGTGCTCCGGAGTCAGGCCGGCGCCGCATTGCGCCCGCCACCCGGGCATCGTAAGCCGGCCGATGCCGGCGACGCAATCCCGGCCGCGCCCTCCTATGCCAAGCCGCGCGGATGCGCCGACAGCACCGCCTGCCGCGCAGCCGTCAGCCCGGGTCCCGCGCCGTCATGCCCACGCGGGGATCAGTTCCGGCCAGCGCCGTCGTCCTGCTGCGCGTCTTCCACAGCGAGAAGATCACGCCGCCGGCGATCAGGCCGAAGGTCACCGACAGGGACAGCGCCGGCGGCATCTTGCCGATGATGCCCACCAGGAAGATCTTCACGCCGATGAACACGAGGATCAGGGCCAGCGCGTACTTGAGGTAGTGGAACCGATGGATCAGTGCCGCCAGCGCGAAGTACAGCGCGCGCAGGCCGAGGATCGCGAAGATGTTGCTGGTGTAGACGATGAACGGATCGCTGGTGATGGCGAAGATCGCGGGCACGGAGTCCACCGCGAAGACGAGGTCGACGAACTCCACCATGCACAGTGCGAGGAACAACGGCGTCACCCAGCGCACGGGGCGGCCCGTCGCCGGATCCGGCTGGCGCACGAAGAAGGCGTTGCCGTGCAGGTTCGGCGTCACGCGCAGGCGGCGGCGCAGGAACCGGAGCAGCGGATTGTCGGCGACGTCCGGTGACTGGTCGGCGAGCAGCCACGTCTTGATGCCGGTGAACACGAGGAACGCGCCGAACACGTAGAGCATCCAGCTGAACTGGTGCACCAGCGTCGCGCCCAGCCCGATCATCAGCGCCCGCAGCACGATCACGCCCAGGATGCCCCAGAACAGCACGCGGTGCTGGTATTGCCGCGGAATCGCGAAGTAGGTGAAGATCAGCGCGATCACGAAGACGTTGTCGAGCGACAGCGACTTCTCGATCAGGAAGCCGGTGAAATACTCGATGCCGCTCTGCGCGCCGAGGAACCACCACACCCACGCGCCGAACAGCAGCGCGATGCCGATGTAGCCGGCCGACAGGCCCAGGCTCTCGCGGACGCCGATCTCGCGGTCGTCCCGGTGCAGCACGCCGAGGTCGAGCGCCAGCAGCGTGGCCACGGTGGCGGCGAAACCCAGCCAAAGCCAGGCTGCCGTGCCAAGGAGAGGCGTCTGCAGCAAGTCGAACAGCGATGCCATCTACGTTTCCTCAGGGCTTGATCAGGGTTCGGTGCAGCATCGGGTCCGGTCGTGCGCGGCGCCGGCAAAGGGCGCCGCGCACGCGGCGGGTGGAACTCGAGGCGGGCGGTCAGTCGTCCCCGCCGCCAAAGCCCAGCAGGCTGAGCAGGCTGGTGAACAGGTTGAAGATCGAGACGTAGAGCCCGACCGTCGCCAGCACGTAGTTGGTCTCGCCGCCGCCGACGATGCGGCTCGTCTCGAACAGGATCATTCCGGCCGACAGCAGCGCGACGACGGCCGCCACCGCGACGCCCAACGCCGGGATCTCGAAGAACATCGCGCCCAGTCCCGCCAGCAGCGCGATGACCATCCCCGCGAACAGGAAGCCGCCCAGGAAGGTGAAGTCGCGCCGGGTGGTCAGCACGTAGGCGGACAGCGCCAGGAAGGTGGCCCCGGTGGCGGCCAGCGCCATCGTGACGACCTGCGCGCCGCCGGGCAGCGCCAGCGATTTCGCCAGCAGCGGCCCGAGCGTGTAGCCCATGAAGCCCGTCAGTGCGAACACCGCCGCCAGCGACCACGCGCTGTCCTGCAGCTTGTGGACGGCGAACAGCAGCCCGAAGTAGCCGGCCAGCGTCAGCAGCATTCCGGGCGCCGGCAGGGCCAGTGCCACGCCGGCGGCGGCGATGGCGGCGCTCCACAGCAGCGTCAAGGACAGCAGCGCATAGGTGTTGCGCAGCACGCGGCTCGTGCCGGCGGCGGCGGTCGAAGCGTGGCCGGCCGTCGTGCTTGCCCGAATCGTCCGGATGGCGTTTTCCATGATGACTTCTCCCGTGGTCAGAATTCGAGGCCGACGTCGCGAAAGCGCGGGCGCGCGGCTTCCTTGCCGCGCCGCGACCGGCGCACCAGCACCTGCGCCGCCAGCGACAGCGCGCGGTCCAGCGCCGCGCGCCAGTCGCGGTCCAGCGCGGTGATGACCACGGTGCCGGCGTTCGCGGTGCGGAGTTCGACGTGGCAGCGCTTGTCGACGCCGCCGCGCGGGCCGTTGACGTCGGACAGCTGCACCGTCGCCCGCGGCACGAGCCAGGCGAGGCGCCGCAGAACGAACCGCGCGCGCCGCTCGGCCAGGTCGCGCAGCGCGGCGCCTTGCGGATGACGGGACTTGAAGAGCACTTGCATGGCAGACCTCCATCGGTTGAAGTACAAGCGAAGGCTACGGCTTGCTTCGATTCCAAAAAAGCAGACAATAACGAATTCATTGTTCGTAAAAACCTGACCATGAGCCTCGACTTCAGCTACCGGCACCTCTATTACTTCTGGGTCGTCGCCAAGGAAGGCAGCATCACCCGTGCCGCCGACCGGCTCGGGATGGCGGTGCAGACCGTCAGCGCGCAGGTGCACGAGCTGGAGCGGTCGCTGGGCCACGCGCTGCTGAAGCCGGCCGGCCGCGGACTGGTCCTGACGGAGGCCGGCGCGGCGGCGATGCGGCAGGCCGACCTGATCTTCCAGCTGGGGGAGGCGTTGCCCGACGCGGTGCGCAACGCGGTCGCGACGCCCGGGGTCCGGCTGGCGCTGGGGATCGCCGACGGCCTGCCCAAGCTCGCGGTGACGCGACTGATGGAGCCGGTCATCGCGGAACCGAACCTGAGGCTCGTTTGCCACGTCGACGAGTTCGACGACCTCCTTGCCGACCTGGCGCTGCACCGGCTCGACCTGGTGCTCGCCGATCGCGCCCCGCCGCCCAACCCCAACCTGAAGGTGTACAGCCACGCGCTCGGCTCGTCGGCGCTTGGCTGGTACGCCCCGCGTACGCTCGCGGCGGCGGCCCGGCGGGGGTTCCCGGCCTCCCTCGCCCAGGTTCCGGTCCTGCTGCCGACGACGCACTCGGCGGTGCGTTCGCGGATCGACCAGTGGTTCGAGCGCCAGGGCGTGCGGCCGCGCGTGGCCGGGGAGTTCGAGGACAGCGCGCTATTGAAAACCTTCGGCGCCGGCGGCATGGGCGTCTTCCCCGCCGCGGAACTCGTCCACGACGACCTCGTCGCCCGCTACGGCGTCAGCCGCGTCGGGCGCTGCGAGGGCGTCGACGAGCACTACTACGCGATCGGCACCGAGCGGAAAGTCGTGCATCCGCTCGTCCAGCGCCTGCTGGCCGCCTGGCACTGAGTGGGCGCAGCCTCGACGCCGGGACGCGCGTGCGGGGGCTGAAGGCAATCCCGGAACGAGCCAACCGCGCCGGGCATTTTGCAGGCCTGCGCGGCCGGACAGCGGGCTGCGCTTGACTCAGGTCAAGCCCCACCGACAACCGACGCACTAATCTAGTGCAATGGCATCCAACGGGATGCCGATATCGCGGATGGGGAGGCAGCAATGAGCAATCGGCACGTTCGCGCGGTGGCCTGGGGCATTTCCGTGGGGGTCGGCATCGCGCTGGCGGTCGCATCCGGCCCCGTTGCCGCGCAAGCCGCGGACGGCGCCAAGCCGGCGCAGAAGGCCGCGGCCGCGAAGCCGGCCAAGCTGGGCAAGGCCGCGTTCGACACCGCCCCCTGCTACGACTGCCACCGGCCGGTCCAGAAGCTGCACGCCACGGGCAATCACAAGAAACTGGGCTGCGACACCTGCCACGACGGCCTCGCCGAGCACCTCGTCGACAGCGACAAGCGGCCGGCGACAAAGACCGACCTCGCGATGTGCGGCAGCTGCCACGAGAACCAGTACAAGTCGTACGCGCAGATGAACTGGAAGCGCGTCGGACGCTCGGAAAAGAAGCAGATGACGGGCCCTGCGCCCGACCCGGCCTACGACCTGCTGATGACGCCGCACGGCTTCACCAAGGAACACAACCAGCCGCGCTCGCACACGTTCATGCTGCTCGACCAGTTCGTCGTCGACCGCGCCTTCGGCGGGCGCTTCGGCACCAAGGACAACTGGGAGTACCTCGCGGGATCCGGCGACATCAACGTGTGGGACGTCGCGATCGACCGCTATCCGGACAACACCGACCAGAAGGTGTTCCGGCCGGGCACCGCCGCCGCCGCCAACCCCGTCTGCCTGTCGTGCAAGACGCAGGACCACATCCTCGAATGGGCGTACATGGGCGACCCGGTCACGGGTGCCAAGTGGAGCCGCACGTCGAAGGTGGTCGAGCTCGCCAAGGCGACCAAGCACTCGCTCAACTGCATCTTCTGCCACGACCCGCACGCGGCCAAGCCGCGGATCGTCCGCGACGCGCTGATCGAGGCGGTCACCCGCACCGACGCGCCGACGCTCTATTCGCTGGATCCGAAGCACACCAAGCTCCAGGTGATGGACATGGGCGAGCGCGGCTTCACGCGCAAGATCGCGATGCTCGAGAAATACGACGGCAAGCTGCAGTGCGGGCAGTGCCACGTCGAGTACAACTGCAACCCGGGCTTCAACCCGACCACCGGCGAAGCGATCACGATGGCCGACAAGCGGACCAACTACTTCCCGTTCGTCGACGTCAACAACATCCTCAAGGCCTACGACGGCATCCAGTTCCGCGACTTCCGGAACCAGTTCACCGGCGCCGCGCTGTGGAAGGCGCAGCACCCGGATACCGAGACCTACTACAACTCGGTGCACGACAAGGCCGGCGTCGACTGCGCGGACTGCCACATGCCGAAGGTAAAGGACGCGAAGACGGGCAAGAAATACACGTCGCACTGGCAGACCAACCCGAAGGCCTACCTGAAGGAAACCTGCCTCACCTGCCACAAGACCTGGGACGAGAAGCAGGCGCTCTACACCATCGAGTCGATGGCCGCGCACTATGCCGGCAAGGTGCGCAACGCCGAGTTCTGGCTGACGCTGCTCATCAACAGGTTCGGCCAGGCGCAGCTGGCCGGCGTGTCCGAGGACGCGCTGAAGGCGGCGCGCGCCAAGCACGGCGACGCGCACGCCAACTGGGAATGGTGGACGGCCGCGAACGGCGCGTCGTTCCACAACCTCGACCTCGCCAAGTCGTCGCTCGCGAACTCGGTGGCGGCGTCGCAGGAAGGCATCAAGATCCTCGACGACGCGATCAAGGCGCGGCAGACCGCCGCCGCGGCGCCGAAGTAGCGCGCGATGGCGGCGGGGACGACGCGGGCGAACGACGCCCGTTCGCGCGGCGCGGCGCAGTGACCGGCGGCGCGGCGTGGGCGCCGGCGGCGACGTGATCGTGTTCTGGGGCATCGTCGCGCTGATGACGGGCGTGTCGCTCGCGTTCGTCCTGCCGCGCCTCGTGTTCCCGCGGCCGCCACCGGCGGCGCCGACGGCGGAAGCCGCCAATGCGGCGATCCATCGCAGCCGCCTCGCCGAGCTCGCGCGCGAGCGCGCCAGCGGCCTCCTTGCCGACGACGAGCACCGCCGCGCGAAGACCGAGATCGAGCGGCGACTCCTCGACGACACCGGCGGCGCGCCGGCCGCGCCGGCCGCGGCCGGCGCGGCCGTGCGACTGGCACCCGCGCTGGCGATCGCGATCCTGTTCCCGCTGCTGGCGCTCGGCCTCTATGCGCGGTTCGGCAGCCCGGACGCCGTCCATCGCGCGCCGCGCGCCGCCGCGCTGTCCGTCACCGGCGCCGCGAACGCCTTGCCGGCACGCGAGGCGCTCGCCGCGCATCTCGCGCGCAATCCGCGCGATGGCCGCGGCTGGGTGCTGCTCGCGCAACAGGAGGCCGACGCGGGCCGGTTCACCGCGGCCGCGCAGGCATACGGCAGCGCACTGGAGCGTTCGCCGAAGGTCGCGCGCGATCCGGCGGTCTGGTGCGAGTATGCCGACGCGCTCGGCATGGCCCAGGGCGGCTCGCTTGCGGGCCGGCCGCGGGAGATGATCGGGCACGCGCTGGCCCTCGACCCCGCGCATCCGAAGGCGCTCGAAATGGCGGGCAGCGCCGCGTTCGAAGCCGGCGAATTCGCCGCCGCCGCCCGCTATTGGCGGGACCTGCTGGCGCGGATGCCTCCGGGGAACGGCGCCTACCGCGAACTTGGGAGCGCCGTGGCGCGCGCCGAGGCGCAGGCGATAGTGCCCGGAGCCCGGTAGACCCGGATTCGGGCGGCAAGCCCCGGGCGCGCTGGGTTGGTGGCCGGCGGAGCGGCGACTGGCGGCGGAAGTCAGTCGCGGCTGCGCGCCGCGGCGACCGCACCGGCCGCGGCCGTGGCCCGCGCCGCTGCCGCCACCTCCCTGGTCACGATCGTCTTCCCGATGGGGGCGAGCGCGAGGCCCGCGAGCTTCAGGTGCTGGATGCCGAACGGGATGCCGATGAGGGTGACGAACATGCCGATCGCGCAGGTGACGTGGCCGATCGCCAGCCAGATGCCGGCGAGCAGGAACCAGATCACGTTGCCCATCGTGCCGAGCGCGCCGGTGCCGATGTCGCCGGACTGCGTCAGCTCGTCGCGGCTGATCGCTTCCCGGCCGAACGGAAGGAACGAGAACTGGCCGATGACGAAGCAGGCCTTGCCCCAGGGAATGCCGACGATGGAGATGAAGGCGATGATGCCGACGGCCCACCACGCGAGGCCCATCAGCGCCCCGCCCAGCAGGAACCACAGCAGATTGAGGATCGCGCGCATGCAGGCTTCTCTCCGGATTCGGTTGCGTCGAGCGGAGGTTAGCGCCCGTTGGACCGGCGCGCCACAACTTTCGCGCCCGTTGCGGCGCCGCGGCTTCGCAGCCCGTAGCCCGGGTTGAGCGCCAGCGAAACCCGGGCTACGAAAGCCTGCGGAAGATGCCGTCAGATGTCGCAGGCGCCCGGCTGCCGCTGGCCCTTCAGCGCGACCAGGTCCGCGTACACGTAGGCGAGGTCGCGCTCGCGGTGCCAGGCGGTCGGGTGCGCCTGCCACAGCCGGGGTGCCTGGAACCGCCAGCGCGCGCCGGGCACCTGCCGCGCCAGTTCGCGCCGGGTGTACGCGCCGAAGGCATCGCGCGTCCATGCCGACGCATTGCCGGGCGCCGCGAGGCCGTCGGCGCCGGCGGCCGGCACGCGCGCGAGCAGCCAGCCCCCGGGCGCCAGCACGCGGTAGATCTCGTTCATCAGGCCGGTCACGCACGTGCCTGGCGCATTGCCGCCGCCATGGTCGCACGCGGCATCGGCGCAGCGCGGCACGCGCTCCAGCACGTCGTACGCGCGCACGCAGCCGACCGCGCCGTCGCCGAACTGAAGCGGGCCGGAGAGGAGCCGCGCGCGCGCCTTCGCGGCGTCGGGATCGAGGCGCGCGAATCCGGGCGGGCAGCCGGCGTCGTCGCCGAGGTCGACGAGCGGCAGGCCGTTGCGGCGGCACCACTCGGCGATCAACGCGTAGACGTAGCGGTTGGACACCTGCTGCTGGCGTTCCTGGATCTCGGCATTGCGCCGGACGTAGGTGTTGCGGTCGTCGCCGTGCAGCCGGTAGAGGTACAGGCAGGCGGGGATGCGGACCATCGGCGTGCCGGTGAGGTAGGTGCGGCACAACAGGTCGTGGTCGTCGGCGACCTCCATTTCCGTGTCGTGCCCCCCGGCCTGCGCGTAGCTGTCGCGGTGCCAGGCGCGGACGTGGTTCGGCGCGAACCAGATGAGGTGGAGCGCGCTGGCGTCGACGTCGAAGGCGCGCAGCGCGGTGTAGTCGCAGCCGCCGCAGGAGAACGGGTAGGTCTCCCAGCCGTAGTTCCCGCCGAAAGTCTCGCAGCTGCCGTCGGCGCGGAAGGCGGCGCAGTCGGAATGCAGGAAGCCGGCGCCGGTACGTTCGGCGGTGGCGGCGATCTGCGCCAGCGCGTCGGGCACGAGGAGATCGTCGTGGTCGAGCTCCACGAGATAGTCGCCGCGCGCGTTGGCGCAGGCATGGCGCTTCAGCGCCCCGATGCTCCCTCCGGCCAGTGCGGCGGGGGCCGGCAGGATGCGCACGCGCGGATCGCGCGCGATGGGGTCGGGGACGGCCGCGCCGGGGCCGTTGGGCACGAGCACCCACTCCCAGTCGGTACGGATCTGCGCAACCAGCGAGTCGAACGCCGCAACGAGGTCGTCGGGGCGGTGCGTGGGCGTGAAGACGCTGAATTTCATCGCTGCGCGGTCAACGGCACCGCTGGCGGAGGCCTTGCCGGCGTGGACTTCACGCCGCCCTGGCCGGACGGCTGCCCTCAGCCGCGCAGCGCGCGCAGTCGGCGGGCGGCCAGCGCCACGACAGCGACGACGAGCAGCGCGAGGCCGACGTCGGACAGCGCCGGGATCGCCAGGGCGCCGTCGTCGGGGCGAACGACCGGCGGGAAATCACTCGCCAGCGCCAGCGCCGTCGGTCCGCAACCCGAATCGATCCGGAAACTTGTGCTTGCCTGCGCGCCCGCGATCTCGCTGCCGATGCACGCGGTGACCTGATGGCTCGTCGATGCCGACGTGCCACCCGCGGAGTCGACGACGGCATTGTTGACCTGGAACGAGGCACTCGACGCGGCCTGCGCAGTCGGCGCGACGACCGCGCCAAGCGCCGCGAGCGTCGACCCGGCAAGCCGGCGAATCGGCGCGACTCGGTCCCCGAGTCGGGTGAGCAGGCAGGAGGGCGATCGCATGGAGCGTCCCGCGGTATCCGTCCGGAACCGGCCCTGGCCCTAAAATGCCAGGAGTCCGGCCGCGCCGGGCGATCCCTGGAATCCCTGGAGTCCCTGGAATCCCTGCGGTCCGGTCGGTCCCGTGGGTCCCACGAAGCCCTGACTGCCGGTCGGCCCCATGGAACCGGTCGATCCCGTGAAGCCGGTCGGCCCGGTGGAGCCGGTCGATCCCGTAAAGCCGGTCGGCCCGGTGGAGCCGCCAAGCCCTGCCGGACCCGTGGGTCCGGTACCGCCCCCTGCACTGCCGGTAGGCCCGGTGCTGCCTGCAAGTCCCGTATCGCCCTTTTCGCCCCTGTCGCCCTTGTCGCCCTGGCTGCCAGTCGGACCGGTGGAACCGGTCGGCCCCTCCGTGGTCGCGATCGCCCATGCGGCGCTGACGATGCGAACGTTCGGCGCGAGCGTCTCGCCGTTGACCGTGACTTCGAGGAAACGCACGGGTCCGTAGGTGTCGGTGGGCGGCCCCTGGAAGACAGCTGCCGTCAGTGGCGTCACCTTGCCGAGCAGCACGGCGAAGAAGCCGTTGTTGACGAGTATCCCGCCCTGCGTTTCTGCCCAGCCCAGCGGCGCGCCACCAGCGTCGACGATGCGGAAACCCATCGTGAAGGTTCCGGTCCGAGGGTTGCCGAGGGCGTCGGTCAGCCGGCCCTGGTAGTTGAGCAACCGCGGCGCGTCCTGCGCAAAGGCGTCGAGTGCCGTGCCGAGCCATGTCGTGGACAACGTCCAGACGAGCGATCGCCCGAAGAAATCACGCCGGGTTGGGGCCATGTCGCCATCTCGCTTCGCTAGCAATTGATTCTATAGGAGGCACGCAAAAACGCAAGCGAATCCCCACCCCAGCGCCCGCCCGGCCGCCCGAAGGGCGCTGACGCGCCCCCTCGGGGGGCAGCGAGCATAGCGAGCGTGGGGGTCGTCACTTCAGCGCCCGCCCGGCCGCCCGAAGGGCGCTGACGCGCCCCCTCGGGGGGCAGCGAGCATAGCGAGCGTGGGGGTCGTCACTTCAGCGCCCGCCCGGCCGCCCGAAGGGTGCTGACGCGCCCCCTTGGGCGGCAGCGCGCTAACGCGACAACGGCTGCAACCGGTCGCGGACGGCAGCGCAAGGCACGCGCGCGACCCACGCACTGCCGTCGCCGACCCCGTAGCTCGCGACCAGCGCATCGCCGTCCAGCGTGAGCCCGGCGGCGAACTCGATCCCCCGCGCATGAAAATGGAACGCGGCCGTGGCGGCCAACGGCACGCAGCAATCGTCGAGCGCGACAAACCGGTGCACGTACTCGCGGCCCTGCGGCGTGTCGTTCGCCTCGTGCACGAGCGCCAGATGGCCGGCGTCCCACGGCACCAGCGGCCCGCCGCCGCGCCAGTGCTCGACGGCAAGCCCCGGGTCGACACCCGATTCGACGATGAACGAGCCGTCGCCGGCAGAGGCGTCGAGGACGAGCGTGGGACCCAGGCTGTAGACGAAGCGGAGCCGGTCGCCGACGAGCGGCATCCAGTTCTTCTGGTGCAGGTCGTCGCCATAGCCGCGCAGCGGATGCGCAGCGACGATGTCGCCGGCCGCGTCGAGGCGCAGCAGCACCATCACCGCGCGCTGGTCGGCGACGACGTCGCGCGCGGTCGCCGTGCACCACCATGCGTCGCGCCAGCGGAACAGCCGGCAGTCCTCGAAACCGCGGACGCGTCCGGCCTCGATGCGCGGCAGCGGTGCGAGGTCGCGCATCTCGCGCCATTCGGTGACCGTCAGGTCGGGCGCCAGCCGGACCAGGAAATTGCGCGTGCGGACCACGCCGTGGTCGTCGCGGACGTCGTAACTGCCGTCGACGATCCGGTAATTGACGGCGCGCACGACACCGGCAAAGCCGTCGCCGTCGCGGGTGAACGAGGGGTTCGTCGCGCGCCACGGCGCAGGGAGCGGGAAGTCGATCGCGGCGACGCGCGTGCCGGAGCACAGCGACGCGAGCGGCTGCGCGTAAAAGAAGAGGTTGCGGCGCGCTGCCGCCCGCCGCTGCGGCGCGGCGGCGGCCGAGACCGCCAGCGCTTCACACGCCCGCCGGCCCGCCTCGCGCCGCGCCGGCAGCGCGCTGTACCAGCCGTGGATCGAGATCGCCTCGGCGGCGGCGTCGCCGTAGGCGTCGCGCTCGAGGAACAGGCGGTCCGCCTCCGGCCGCGGCATCCGCGCGACCTGCTCGTACAGCAGCAGCGCCGCGTCGCGCTGTCCTCGCTCCGCGTAGTGCCCGGCGAGCCGCCACAGCGGCTCGGCGCGCGTCGGGCGCAGCGCATAGGCGTCGAGGCAGCCGGCGACGAAGCCGGGCGCGTCGCCCAGCGCGAGCAGGCACTGCGCGTGCCGGTAGCGCGCATACCACCGTTCCTCGTCCCAGCCCGCGGCCGCGACGCGGCGTTCGTACCACGCCGCCGCCTCCTGATGCTGCCCGGAATCCTGCAGCGTCTGCGCGAGGTAGAACATCGCGCGCGCGTCGCCGGGGTCGCGACGGAGCACGGCGCGCAGCAGCCGCTCGTCGCGGGCGAGCTTCTCGGGCCGGTTGGCACCGTCGGCGTGGTCGACGAAGCGCCACCCCGGCAGCGACACGACGTCGCCGTCGACGACGAGCGCCTCGTGCGTCGCGCCGACATAGCGCGCGCTTGCGCCTCGGCGCAGCAGCCGCACGTTGTCGTAAGCGATCGTCGCGTTCTCCTGGCGCAGCAGCGCCGCGTCGGCGTGGAGCGCGGCCAGCGCATCGGGCGCGTCGATGCAGAGTTCCATGTCGGCATCGGCGAGCAGCAGGTAATCGAACCCGAGGGGCGAGCGGCGGGCCCGGTCGAGCGCCTCGTTGCGCGCCTGCCCGAAGTCGACGAACGGGAACGCATGCAGCTCGCAGGCGATGCCGCGGGCGGCGCAGAAGGCCGCGATCACCTGCGGCGTGCCGTCGGTCGATCCGGTGTCGCAGACCACGCAGCAGGCGACGACGCCGGCGACCGAGCGCAGCAGGCGCTCGATGATCGCCGCCTCGTTCTTCACGATCATGTTGAGGCAAAGCAGCGGGCCCTCGCCCGGCCGCCGGTGCGCGGCACCTCCGGCATCGACCACGGTTCCGGCCGCGCCCAGCTCCTGCGCCCGCTGCGCCGCGAGCCCGAGGATGAATTCACGCTGGCGGCTGGTCGCCGGGTTGTAGTGCAGCGTCGCGCGCCCGGTGCAGGCCCAGCGCTCGCCGCCGTCGACCCAGCGCGACACCAGTTCCCAGTCGTGGTGGTAGCCGGCGGTGGCGTTGTCGACCCAATCGCCGTAGCGGGCGAGAAGCGCCTTCCGGTGCAGCAGGCAGCTGGTGTCGATGCCCTGGAATTCCGGCCGGCGGAAACGGAGGTCCGTGCCGTCGACCTGCATCGACGAGAACGCGAACGCGGCGTCCGCGGCGCGCATCGCCTCGTAGAGGCTGGACAGGTGGTCCGGCGCCCAGGTGTTGTCGTCGTCGAGGTAGGCGACGAGATCGCCGCGCGCGAGCCCCAGCGCGTGGTTGCGCGGGACCGCGCCGCCCGGCCCGTGGTTGCGCGGGAGGTCGTGCACGCTCACGCGCGGATCGGACGCGAACGCGCCTGCGTACTCCGCGTGGCAGGGGTCATGGTCGCCGACGACGAGGACCTCGAGGTTCGGGTAGTCCTGCGCCAGCGCCGAGCGCACGGCCCGCTGCAGCAGCTCGGGCCGGCGGTACGTCGGGATGACAACCGAAACCAGCGGGCCGGCGACGACGCACCCGAGGCGGTCGTCGTGGGCGCGGTCATAGTCGAGAATCGGCCAAGCGTCGCGCATCCGCTGCCGATAGGCGGCATCGACGAAGTATGGTTCCTGCCCGGCGAGCGCCTCGTAGCGGCGCTCCGCCGCCGCGCGGCGCGGCGCGTCGTGCAGCGCGAGAGCGTGGTCGATCCGCGCGTTCGCGACGATCGCCTGCCGCGTCGAACCGACGAGCTTCTCGTGGACCTTGAACACCCAGCGCAGGCCCGCGTCGGCGCGGAACAGGAACGGCTTGCCGGGCCAGGCCCGGCGCGAACCGTCCGCGTGCAGCGCCGCGAGCGGCGCCAGCAGGATGTCGTGCGCCGGGTGCGCGACGAGCGCGCCGAGGTGCGCGATGGTGTGGGCATCCAGCCGCTCGTCGGGATCGAGCATCAGGATCCAGTCGGCGCCGGCGGCGAAGCGCGCCAGCGCCTCGTTTCGCGCCGCGGCGAAATCCTCGAACGGCGCCGATTCGACGCGCGCGCCGGCGGCGCGGGCGAGATCCGGGGTGCCGTCGGTCGAGCCGGTATCGAGGACGCAGAAATCCCGGGTCGCGGGCAGGAACTGCGCCAGGAATCCGCCGATCGCGGCGGCCTCGTCGCGCGCGATGGCGACGACGCGGATGACCGGCTCCGTGCCCGTCATGCGCCTGGGGCCGGCCATCGCCGCCCCCCTCCTGCGTATCCTGTCGTCGCAGCGCGAATCCCCGGCTCCCGGGCCAGCGCGGGATCCCGGAGACGGCGGATTGCCGGCACCGGGTCGCGCGGGACGGGCGCACATTACCACACGGCGGAAGCGGTCCGCGCGGCTCCGCGAACGCGGCCCGATCCGGATCGCCGGCGCCACGAAGAGCGATTTCGGTTCCAGGCTCATCGGGTGAGCTACACCGCGCGTGATAATGTGCCATCGCGGTCCGCAAACACCCCGCAAACATCCTGCAACCAACCCGCAAACACCTCCCGCACCCCCGCACGCGACCCCCACAGCGCCCCACCCACGATGAAATTCATCCACGCCGGCGACCTGCACATCGACAGCCCGCTCGACGGGTTGTCAGCGCATCCGGATGCGCCCGCCGAGCTGCTGCGCACGGCCACGCGCAGCGCGTTCACCCGGCTGGTGGACCGCGCCATCGAGGAGAAGGTGGCGTTCGTGGTCTTCCCCGGCGACATCTACGACGGCGACTGGACCGACTTCAACACCGGCTACTTCTTCAACCGGCAGATGGTCCGGCTGAAGGCGGAAGGGATTCCCGTCGTCCTGCTGCGCGGCAACCACGACGCCGACAACGAGATGACGAAGAAGCTGCCGCTGCCGGACAACGTCCGCACGTTCGGCAGCGCCCGGCCGGAAACCATCGTGCTCGACTGCGCAGGCGTCAAGGTCGCGCTGCACGGCCAGAGTTTCCGGCAGAAGGCCGTCGTCACCAACCTCGTTCCCGCCTATCCGGCCCCGCTCGCCGGACACCTCAACATCGGCGTGCTGCACACCGCGCTCGAGGGCTACGTCGCCCATCCCAACTACGCCCCCTGCACGCTCGACGAGCTGCGGCACAAGGGCTACCAGGTGTGGTGCCTCGGCCACGTCCACGAGTGGGCGATCCTGTGCGAGGACCCGTGGATCGCCTTCAGCGGCAACCTGCAGGGCCGCCACGCCCGGGAGCCCGGCCCGCGCGGCGCGCTGATGTACACCTGCGACGGCGGCGTGGTCCGCCGGCCCGAGCGCCTGCTGGTCGACGTCGTGCGCTGGGCGGTCGCCGAAGTGGACATCACCGGCGCGGCGACCCGCGACGACGCCGTGGCGCGGCTGGGGGTGGTCTTCGAGCGCCTTCTGGCCGAGGAAGCAGACGGCCGGCCGCTGGCGTGCCGGGTGGTGTTCACCGGCAAGTCGGCTGCCCACGGCGCCCTCTTCGGCCAGGGCCGGACGCTGCGCGCCGAAGTCGTGGCGCAGGCGATCAATTCGGGCGGCGAGATCTGGGTCGAGAAGATCAAGGTCGAGAGCGAACCGGCGCTCACCGCCGCCGCGATCGCCGAGCGCGGCGACGCCATGGCTGCGATGCAGGCGCTGCTGGCGCAGGCGGCCGGTGATCCCGCGTTCATGGCGTCGCTCGGCGAGGAATTCGCCGTGCTGCTGGGGAAGATGCCGCACGAGTTGCTGGAGCAGGATCTCCCGGCCCTGCGCGCCGCCCGGAGCGGCGACTTCGCGGCGATCATCGAGGCGGTGGTGCCCAGCGTGCTCGACCGCGTGGCGCAGGAAGGCTAGGCGATGCGCCTCGACCGCCTCGACCTCATCCGCTTCGGCAAGTTCACCGATACCCCGCTCGCGTTCCCCGCGTCGGAGTGCGACCTGCACCTGATCGTCGGCGCGAACGAAGCCGGCAAGTCCACCGTCCGGCAGGCGATCCTCGATCTCTTCTACAACATCGACCGCTCCTCGCCCTACCGCTTCAAGCACGGCCTGACCGAGCTCGAACTCGGTGGCGTGGTGCAGGCGGGCGGCGTCACGCTGCCGTTGCGCCGGCTGAAGCGGAACAAGGATCCGCTGGTCGATCCCGCCGGCAAGCCGCTGCCGGACGGAACGATGGAGCGGCTCCTCGGCGGCGCCGACCAGAAATTCTACGAGCGGATGTTCGGCCTGAATCACCCGACGCTGATCGCCGGGGCCAGGGAGCTGCTCAATTCCAGCGGCGACGTGGGGCAGATGCTGTTCCAGGCCGCCGCCGGCGTCACCGGCCTGCACAAGCTGAGGCAGCGCCTCGAAGCGGACGCCTACGCGCTGTGGGGTGACAGGAAGCGCGGCGACGCGAGCTACTACATCGGGCTGCAGCAGTACCAGGAGGCCGAGAAGCGACTGAAGGAGGTTGGGGTTTCCAGCGGGAAGTGGCTGGCGGTGAAGCGCGAACAGGACGCCGCCGAGGCCGATGCCGAGGCCGCGCAGGCCCGCTACGTCGCCTGCGAGCGGGAGCGGCAGCGGCTGGAGCGGGTGCGCCGGGTGGCCGGACCGCTGCGGCAGCGCGAGGAGGCGTCGGCGCTGCTCGCCACCCTCGGCGCCCCGCCCCTGCTCGATGCCGACGCGGGTGCCGTGTTCGCCGCGGCGGCGACCGAGATCGCGCAGGCCCGAGGCACCCACGACCTGCTCGCCAGGCGCGTCGACGATGAGGCCGCCGCGCTCGCCGGGATCATCGTCAACACCGTGGTGCTCGACCACCAGGCCGAAATCGAGACACTGGAGGGCCGGGTGGCGGCCTACCTGACAGCGGGCGAGGACCTGCCCGCCTTGCAGGCGCAGATCGACGCCAGGACGGGCGCGGCGATCTCGCTCGCGCGCCAGATCGACTGGCCGGAGAGCACGCTGGCCGCGATCGAGGCAAAGCTGCCGTCGCGCCCGGTGCGCTCCGAATTGCAGGCGCTGTCCCGCACCCACGCCGCGCTGGCGCTGGCGGCAACGCAGGCCCGGGCCGTGCATGCCGCGAGCCGCGAGACCATCGATGCGCTGAAGGGCAAGATCGCCGGCGCGCCGGCGGCAACGCCGCTGCCGGCGGTGGCGACGGCGCTGAAGCAGGCGGTGGCGCTGAACCTCGACGAACGCACTGCCCGCACCGTCGAAAAGGTGCAGGCGGGCGAAACCCGGCTGGCCGCGGCGATGGGGTTGCTCGCCCCGTGGGCGGGCGACGAGCCGACGCTGCGGGCACTGACGCTGCCGCAGGCCGGCGAATGGCAGGAGGTCACCACGCGCCAGGGCGCGCTGGCGGCGCGGCGCGACCAACTGGTCGTGGCGCTGCGGGGTAAGCGCGTCGATGCAGCGAAGGCCAAGGCGAGGCTCGATGCCTACACCGAGCAGCACCGGCCCGTGACCGCCGAGGCGATCGCCACGTCGCGCGACACCCGCGATGCAGTGTGGCGGCAGGTGCGGGCCGGCGAGCTTGCGCCGGCCGCCGCCGGTGACCGCTACGAAGGGCTGGTGGAGTCCGCCGACCGGCTGGCGGACCAGCGCTATCACGATGCCGCCAGGACCGAACAGGGCCACACGCTGGCCGTGGAGCACGCAGCGCTGCAGGCCGAGATCGACGAACTGGCCGCGCAGGACGCGGCCACCGAAGGCGCGCTCGCGGCGCTGCGTCAGGATTGGAACCGGCGGATGCAGGCGCTGGGGCTCGAGGTGTCGGTCGCGCAATTCCCGGCATGGGTGCAGGGCCGCGACCGCGCGCTCGCCGCGGCGGCCGCGCTGGCCGAGGCCCGCGCCGAGCAGCGGGAACTCGCCGCGGCGTCCCGGGCGTGCGTCGCAGCGCTGCGAACGGCGCTGGCCGACGCCGGTGCCGGCGCGCCGGGGGCGGCCGACCTGCCGCTCCTCATCACGCGGGCCGAGGCACTGCAGCAGGAACAGGCGGAAGCCGCGGCGCGGGTCGAAAGCTGGCGCGAGCAGCGCGATGCCGCGGAGGTGGCGCTGCCGGCACTCGAGCATAACGACAACGCCGCCCGCGAGGCGCTCGACAACTGGCAGGCCGCGTGGACGCGGCAACTGGCCGCGGCCGGGCTCGACCCCGCCATGGGCACGGCAGCGGCGGCCAATGCGCTCGAGATCCAGACCCAGATCGACGACGCCTGCCGTCACGTGAAGGACAACGCGGCGCCGCGCGTCGTCCAGATGACGCTCGAGCTCGACGGCTTCGCCCGGCGCGCCAAGGAGCTGGCCCGGACCTGCGCGCCGGACATCGCGGACCTCGCTCCCACCGAGATCGCCGCGCGCCTGCGCGAACTGCTGCGTGGCGCGCTGCAGGGCCAGTTGTCGCACGCCAGCACCGCGGCGGCGCTGCAGAAGACGCGCGCCGACCTTGCCGCCGCGGAGGAAGCCCGGGTGCGGGCCGAGGCGCGGATCCGGCCGCTCCTCGACGCCGCGCGGGTGGCCACGATCGACGAGCTGCGCGCCGCCATCGCGGCGGCCGACGACTACCGCGCGGTGCACACGCGAATGACGAACGCCGGGGAAGCGGCCCGCAACGGCGGCGACAACCTGCCGCTGGCGGTGCTGCAGGATGAAGTCGCGGCAGTCGATCCCGCCCAGATCGAGGTGCTGCTCGAGGATGCCGCCCGCGCCCGCCGGGACGCGCAGGACGCGCGCGACGCCTGCATCCGGCGCCACGCCACCGCCAAGGCAGCGTTCGACCTCATCGCCGGCCAGGACGACGCCGTCCGCGCCGAGTCTCTGCGGCGCGATGCGATGCTGGGCATGGGCGAGGCGGTCGACGAATACGTGCGCATCACCGTCGGCGCAAGGCTCGTCAAGTGGGCGGTCGACCGCTACTCCGAAGAACAGCAGCAGCCGCTGCTGAAGCGCGCGAGCGGACTCTTCGCGCGGCTCACCGACGGCCGGTTCACCAAGCTTTCCGTCAACTTCGAGGCGAGCCCGCCGGCGCTGAACGCGCACCGGGCGGACGGCACCTTCGTCGCGATCGGCGGGCTTTCCACCGGCACCGAGGACCAGCTGTTCCTCGCGCTGCGGCTGGCCGCCCTCGACCTGCACCTCGATGCCGGGACGCCGCTGCCGTTCATTGCCGACGACATCTTCATCAACTGGTCGGACGACCGGGCAGCCGCCGGCTTCGGCGTGCTGGCCGAACTCGCGACCCGCACGCAGGTGATCATGCTGTCGCACCACCACCATCTCGTCGACATCGCGCGCCGGCACACCGGCGGCCGCGTCAACGTGATCGAGCTCTCCGCGTAGCGCCAGCCCCGCCCGTGACCCACGACATCGTTCCCACCGCTCCTGCTGCCGCGACGCTGCCGCCCGGGCTGTTCCTGATCCACGGCAACCGGGCCGAATCGCTGCGCGACCTGCTGGTGGCGTGGATGAAACGGCATCCGCTGTCGCCGCTGGAGACCGAGACGATCCTGGTGCAGAGCAACGGCGTCGCCCAGTGGCTGAAGCTGGCGCTCGCGGCCGACCCCGCGGACGGCGGCTGCGGCATCGCGGCGTCGATGGCGTTCTGCCTGCCGTCACGCTTCGTCTGGCAGGCCTATCGCGCCGTCCTCGGCCGGGATGCCGTGCCGGAGACGTCCCCGTTCGACAAGACGCGGCTGTCGTGGCGGCTGATGCGGCTGCTGCCGCAGGTGGTGTCCGAGCCGGCGTATCGTCCGCTCGCGAGCTACCTGCACGCGGACGCCGACCTGCGCAAGCGGTTCCAGCTCGCGGAGCGGCTGTCGGACCTGTTCGACCAATACCAGGTGTATCGCGCCGACTGGCTCGCCGCGTGGTCCGACGGCAGCGACGTGCTGATCGACGCGCGCGGCAGCGCGACGCCGTTGCCCGCCGACCAGGCGTGGCAGCCCGCGTTGTGGCGGCGCCTCGTCGCGGACGTCAAGGCCGGCCCTGCGCCGCGCGCGGGCGGCGGCGACCCGCCCGCGCTCTCCGGCGGTCGCGCCGGGGTGCATCGCGCGTTCGTCGAGCGCGTCGACGCGCTCGCGGGTGCACCGCGACCGGCCACGCTCCCGCGCCGCGTCCTCGTCTTCGGCATCGCATCGCTGCCGCTCCAGACGCTCGAGGTGCTGGCGCGGATGGCGCAGTGGTCGCAGGTGCTGGTCTGCGTGCCGAATCCCTGCCGGCACTACTGGGCCGACATCGTCGCCGGACAGGACCTGCTCCGCGCGAGCCAGCGCCGGCAGGCGCGCAAGGCGGGCTCGCCGCGCGTGCTGACCGAGGACGACCTGCACCTGCACGCGCATCCGCTGCTCGCCGCCTGGGGCAAGCTGGGACGCGACTACATCGGGCTCCTCGACCTGCACGACGACGCCGGGAAGCGCGACGCCTACCAGCGCGCATTCACCGAGCTGGGCCAGTCGATCGACCTCTTCGCCGGCGACGACGGCAGCACCGTGCTGCGGCAGATCCAGGGCGACATCCTCGAACTGCGATCGATGCCGGAGATCCGTGCCGCGCAGCGGACGATCGACCCGGCGCTCGACCCGTCGTTGCGGTTCCACGTCGCCCACAGCCCGCAGCGCGAGGTCGAGATCCTGCACGACCAGCTGCTGGCGGCGTTCAGCGCCGACCGCAGCCTGCGCCCGCGCGACGTGATCGTGATGGTCCCCGACATCGACGCCTACGCGCCGCACGTGCAGGCAGTGTTCGGGCTGCCGGCGGCGGACGACCCGCGCCACATCCCGTTCAGCCTGTCCGACCGGGGCCAGCGCCATTTCGACCCGCTGGTCCACGCGCTCGAACTGCTGCTCGGCCTGCCGCAGTCGCGCCTGGCCGTCAGCGACGTCCTCGACCTCGTCGAGGTGCCGGCGCTGCGCGCGCGCTTCGGCATCGCCGACGACCACGTGCCGCTGCTGCACCGCTGGATCCGCGAGGCCGGCATCCGCTGGGGACTGCACGGCGAGCATCGCTCGACGCTCGACCTGCCCGGCACGCTGGACGCCGCGCCGAACACCTGGCTGTTCGGCCTGCGGCGCATGCTGCTGGGCTATGCGACGGGGCAGGACGGCGCGGCCTGGGGCGAAATCGAGCCGTACGGCGAGATCGGCGGCCTCGACGCCGCGGCGCTGGGGCCCCTCGCCACGCTGCTCGAGCGGCTGGAGGAAACCTGGCGCGACCTCTGTCGCCCGGCGACCGTCGGCACATGGTGCGCGCGGCTCTCGGACCTGCTGCACGTGTTCTTCGATGCCGGCGACGCGGGCGACGCCTACACGCTGAGCCGCCTCGACGCCGCGCTCGACGACTGGCAGCAGGCCTGCGACGAGGCCCGCTACGACGACGAATTGCCGCTGTCGGTCGTCGCGCTGCACTGGCTCGCAAGCCTCGACGCCGGCGGGCTCAGCCAGCGCTTCTTCGGCGGCGCGGTCACCTTCGCCACGCTGATGCCGATGCGCGCGATTCCGTTCCGCCAGGTGTGCATCCTCGGCATGAACGACGGCGACTATCCGCGCACCCGCAATCCGCTCGACTTCGACCTGATGGGTCGCGAGTACCGGCCGGGCGACCGCTCGCGGCGCGAAGACGACCGCTACCTGTTTCTTGAAGCCCTGCTGTCCGCCCGCGATCGCCTGTACCTGTCGTGGGTCGGGCGCAGCATCAACGACAATACCGAGCGACCGCCGTCGGTGCTCGTCGGCCAGTTGCGCGATCATCTGAAGGCCGGCTGGACGCTCGCGGATGCGCCGGCGGACGACGGCACGGTCCCGGCCAACGCCGGGCAGGCGCTGCTCGCGGCGCTCACCTGCGAGCATCCTCTGCAACCGTTCAGCCCGGCCTACTTTCCGCCGCGCGTGGATGCCGGCCTCCCGCCGCCGGCGTTCTTCACCTACGCGCGCGAGTGGCAGCCTGCCGGCGCGCCGGCAGCCGGCGCGGCCGCCGGCGACGCCACCCCGCTGGCCCCGCTGCAAGCCGACGAGCCGCTGACGCTGCGCGCGCTCGAGAGCTTCCTGAAGGACCCCGTCAAGGCCTTCTTCGGGCAGCGGCTCGGCGTGCACTTCGAGGCGGACGACCCCGCCGGCGAGGATGTCGAGCCGTTCGAGCTCGACGGGCTGCAGCGCTGGCAACTGCAGGACGAACTGATCCGCAACGAGGCCGACGCCGTCGTGCACGACGGCGACGGCCTCGCGCGCCGCGCCGCGACGGTGGCGGCGATCAGGCGCCGCGGCGTGCTGCCGGCGGGCGCCTTCGGCACGCGCGTCACCGACGAGTTGCAGCAGCCGCTCGACGACCTGTTCGCCGAATATGCGAGCGCGCTGGCGCGCTGGCCGGAGGCGCAGGATGGCGAGGTCGAACTGCGCTTCGAGCAGATTGTCGACGGCCGGCGCATCGAGGTCGCGGACTGGCTGGGCGGGCTGCGCCGCAGCGGGGCCGGCGGCAAGGAACCCGCGGATGGCGCCGCCATGGGCGGGGATCTCGAAAGCGACAGCGACGCCGGCGTCGTCGCGCTGGAAGCGAGCGCCCTGCTCGACGCCGACGGCCGGTACCGCGGCGACAAGATGGTCCGGCACTGGGTGCGCCACCTCGCGCTGCACGTCGCGGTCGGCCCGGTGACCACCGTCGTCGTCAGCAAGAAGGGCTTGGTCGAGCTCCTTCCCCGCGATCCCGCCGAAGCGCGGCAACGGTTGGCGGACCTCGTCTGCGCCTGGCACGACGGTATGCGGCGGCCGCTGCCGCTGGCCACGCGGACCGCCTTCGCGTGGCTGCGGGCGTCGCCGCAGCCGGGCGCGGACCCGGACAAGGCGCGGACCGCGGCGCGCAAGGAATACGAAGGCGGGTTCAGGCCCACCGGCGAACGCGACACCAGCCCCTGCCTGCGCCGCGCCTGGCCCGATTTCGACGCACTGGCGTCCGGCGGCGAATTCGAAGCCCTCGCGCAGCACCTGCTGCGCCCGCTGCAGGAGGCCCTGCACGAAAAGGCCGCCCGCAACGCCGTCGCCAAGGCGGCGAAGTGAGCGAGCCCATGCCGGCTCGACGCGCGACCGCCGGATCGACGGCATCGCTCGACCCGCTGCGCTTTCCGCTGACGGGCAGCCAGCTGATCGAAGCGAGTGCGGGCACCGGCAAGACGTACACGATCGCCGCGCTGTACGTGCGGCTCGTGCTGCGCCACGGCGCCGACGGCCTGCGCTTCGCGCGCGCGCTCACCCCGCCGGAAATCCTGGTGGTCACCTACACCGAGGCGGCGACCAAGGAACTGCGCGACCGCATCCGTGCCCGGCTCGCCGCGGCGGCCGAGTATTTCCAGCGCGGCAACGAGGCGCCCGCCCCCGACGACGACTTCCTCGAACGGCTCCGGCGCGAGTATCCGCCGGCGGAGTGGCCGGCGCACGCGCACCGGCTGCAACTGGCCGCCGAATGGATGGACGAGGCGGCGGTCTCGACGATCCACGGCTGGTGCAACCGGATGCTGCGCGAGCACGCGTTCGACAGCGGCAGCCTGTTCACGCAGCAGCTCGAAGCCGACCAGGGCGAATTGTTCGCGGAGACGGTGCGCGATTACTGGCGGACGTTCATCGCGCCGCTGGCACCCGACGCGGCCGCGGAAGTCGCGCAGCACTGGGCCGGCCCCGCCGCGCTGCAGAAGCGCGTGCAGGATCTCGTCGGCCTGCTCGACTCGCTGCAGGACGCCGCATCCCGCGACGCCGCGGCGTCGCCCGCGCCTGCCCCGATGCTGCGCGCGGCGCTCGACGAGCGCGCCGCGACGCTCGCCCAGCTGAAGGCGCCGTGGTCGGAATGGGTCGACGAGTTGCAGGCCGGGCTCGACGCGGCCCGCGCGGTGAAGGCGTTCAACGGCGGCAGGCTGAAGCAGAACAACTACACCGCGTGGCTGCAGGCGATCGCGGCGTGGCGCGACGACCCGTCCGCGTTGCGCCCCGCCCTCACCGACACCGCGCTGGCGCGGCTGTCGACGGCGGGAATGGACGAGATCTGGAACAAGGCGTCGTCGATGCCGGTGCCGTTCGATCATCCCGCCTTTGCCGCGCTCGCCCAACTCGACGCCGAACTCGCGGCGCTCGCCGACAGCTCGGCCGACCTCCTGCGCCATGCCGCGCACTGGGTCGCCACCCGCTTCGCCGCGCTGCAGGAACAGCGCGGCGAGATGGGGTTCGACGAACTGCTGACCCGGCTCGACGCGGCGCTGCGCGGCCCCAACGGCCGCAGCCTCGCGGCGCGCATCCGCGAGAAATTCCCGGTCGCGCTGATCGACGAGTTCCAGGACACCGACCCGGTGCAGTACCGGATCTTCGACGCCGTCTACGACGTCGCCGCCAATGGCGCCGACACGGCGCTGGTGCTGATCGGCGACCCGAAGCAGGCGATCTACGGCTTCCGCGGCGCGGACATCTACACGTACCTCGCGGCGCGGCACGCCTGCGGCGACCGGCTGCATACGCTGGCCCGCAACTTCCGCTCGACGCCCGCGATGGTCGAAGCCGTCAACCGCTGCTTCGGCGCGGCCGAGGACCGCGTTCCCGGCGAAGGCGCGTTCCTGTTCCGCGGCGACACGGGCAACCCGATTCCCTTCGTCCGCGCCACCGCCAACGGCCGCCGCGAAGCGTTCACCGTGGATGGCGCCGCGCCCCCGGGGCTGACGGCATGGTGGCTGCCCGCGGGTCCGGGCGACAAGCCGATCGGCAAGGAGGCGTTTCTCGCGGACATGGCAGCGGCCTGTGCCACCGGGATGGTGCGGCTGCTGCAGCTTGGGCAGGCGGGGCGCGCGGTCTTCGCCGCCGCGGGCAGGCACCCCCAGCTGCTGCGCCCGCGCGACATGGCGGTGCTCGTCAACACGCGCTTCGAGGCCGATGCGATCCGCGCTGCGCTCGCCGCGCGCGGCGTGCGCAGCGTGTACCTGTCCGATCGCGATTCGGTCTATGCCGGCGCGCAGGCCGAGGAAATGCAGCGCTGGCTCGCCGCCTGCGCCTCGCCCGACGACGGCCGCCTGCTGCGCGCCGCGCTCGCGACGGCGACGCTCGGCCTGTCGTGGACGGAGCTCGATCGCCTCAACCGCGACGAGGCCGAATGGGAACGCCGCGTGCTGCAGTTCCGCGGCTATCGGCAGGTGTGGCGGCGGCAGGGCGTGCTGCCGATGCTGCGCCACCTGCTCCAGGACTTCGGCGTGCCGGCGCGCCTGCAGGGCGCCGCTGCCGCGCACGAGGCTGGCGAGCGCGTGCTGACCGACCTCCTGCACCTTGCCGAACTGCTGCAGAAGGCCGCGGCGGTGCAGGACGGCGAGCAGGCGCTGATCCGCCACCTCGCGCTGCAGCGCGCCGCGACGGACAAGCCGGGCGGCAGCGACGATGCGCGGCTCGTCCGGCTCGAGAGCGACGCCGACCTCGTGCAGGTGGTCACCGTCTACAAGTCGAAGGGGCTCGAGTATCCGCTCGTCTTCCTGCCCTTCGCCTGCACGTTCCGGCCCGTCGGCGCCGACGACGTTCCGCTCAAGGTGCACGACGCCGAGGGAAGGCTGCACGTGCTGCTGACGCCCGACGAACAGGCCGCGCAGCGGGCCGACCGCGAGCGCCTCGGCGAAGACCTGCGCAAGCTCTACGTCGCACTGACGCGAGCCCGCCACGCCACGTGGATCGGCCTCGCGCCGACCAGGGATTTCGAGCGGAGCGCCTTCGCGTGGCTGCAGAACGGCGGGAACGGAATCGCCGCCACGGCGCAGGGCGCCGCGCTCGACGCCTTCGTGCAGGGCTGTCCGTCGATGGCGGCGGCCGCGGCCCCGCAGCCCGATGGCGCAACGTTCGTGCCGGAGGACCACGGCGAGGCGCGCGGCGCGGCGCGGGTGCCGGCAAGGGCCGCGCGCGAGCACTGGTGGATCGCCAGTTATTCCGCGCTCGAGATCGCCGCGGCCGGCACCGACATGCCGCTGCCCGTCGTCGACGCCGACGCGCCGGCGGCACCCGCGCACGTCGCCGACACCGCCCGCGAGGATACCTTCCGCGAGGACATGCAACGCAGCGCGATCGTCGGCGACGCCCCGCCGCCCGTGCCGCCCGTGCCACCCGTGCCACCCGTGGCACGACTAGCGGCACGGGCGGCGCCCGCGGCCGGCACCATGCACGCGTTCCCGCGCGGCGCCGAGGTCGGCACCTTCCTGCACGACCTCCTCGAATGGGCGGCGACGACGGGCTTCGCCGAGGTCGCCGCCCGCGACGACCTGCTGCGCGACACGATCGCGCGGCGGTGCGCGCGGCGCGGCTGGGATGCCTGGATCGACCCGATGACGGCGTGGGCCAGGGCGTTCCTGACCGTGCCTTTCCCGCTGCCGGTGGGTACGACGGCCGCCGCCGCGACCGGTGGGGCGGCCCCCGCGACGACCTTCAGCCTCGCCACGGTCGCTCAGGCCGTGCCCGAGATGGAATTCTGGATCGCCGCCAGCAACGTCGATGCCGTCGCGATCGACCGCCTCGTCCGCCGGCACACCCTCGGCGGCGCCGCGCGGCCGGCGCTCGCACCGGCGCTCCTCAACGGCATGCTGAAGGGCTTCATCGATCTCGTCTTCCTGCACGAGGCCCGGTATTACATCGCCGACTACAAGTCGAACTGGCTCGGCCCGGACGATGCCGCGTACTCCACCGTCGCGATGCGCGACGCGATTCTCGCCAACCGCTACGAACTGCAGTACGTGCTGTACGTGCTCGCGCTGCACCGGCTGCTCGCGGCCCGCCTGCCGGACTACGACTACGACCGCCACGTTGGCGGCGCCGTCTACCTGTTCCTGCGCGGCAGCGGCGCGCCGGGCGGTGGCGTCCACTTCGAGCGGCCGCCGAAGGCGCTGATCGAGACGCTGGATCGTGCGTTCCGGCACGACCCCGGGCGCGATCCCGGTGCCGTCCCGCGCATCGGCGAGGTGCCCGCATGATCCCCTGCCTGTCCGGACGGACGACTGCCCCGCTGCTGGCGGATGCCGGCAACGCCGCCGGCGCGGACGCGCACCACGCCGAATCCCGCGCGCGGATGCACGACCTGATCGCGCGATGGGCCGAACGCGGCTGGCTGCGCGAGCTCGACGCCGCATTCGCCGGCTTCCTCTGGCGCGAGGTACCCGAGGCCGATCCCTACCTGATCCTCGCCGCGGCGCTCGCCAGCCATCAGCTTGGCCGCGGACATGTCTGCCTCGACCTCGACGCGACGTTCGCCGACCCCGGCCTCGCCCTCTCGCTGCCGCCCGAAGGCGCGCGCGACGGCGACGTCGCGGCGGACGACCTTCCCGGCCGGGTGCTGGGCCGCATCGACCGCGCGGCATGGCAGGCCGCGCTCGACTGCCCGCGCCTCGTCGGCACCGGCGCCGGCGACACGCCGCTCGTGCTGCGCGGCACGCGGCTGTACCTGCGCCGCTACTGGCAGTACGAGCGCGCGGTGCGGGCGGGCATCGATGCGCGAATCGCCCGGACGGCCGGGCCCGGCGGCACGGTTTCGGCGGCGGCGCTCCGCGCGACGCTCGACGTGCTGTTCCCGGCCTCGCCGGCGGATGCGAGCGGCACCGACTGGCAGAAGCAGGCCTGCGCGCTCGCCGCGCGCAGTGCCTTCGGCATCATCACCGGCGGCCCCGGCACCGGCAAGACCACCACCGTGGTCAAGCTGCTTGCGCTGCTGCAGACGCTGGCGCTGTCCGCCGGTGGGCCGGGCGACGCGCCGGCGCGCGCGCTGCGGATACGCCTCGCCGCGCCGACCGGCAAGGCGTCGGCCCGGCTCAACGAATCGATCGCGGGCGCCGTCGCGAACCTGGTGCTCGACGGCCTGCCCCACGCCGATGCGGTGCGCGCGTCGATCCCCACCGCGGTCGGCACGCTGCACCGGCTGCTGGGCGCGCGCCCGGACACGCGCCGCTTCCGGCACGACGCGCGCAATCCGCTGGCGCTCGACGTGCTGGTGATCGACGAAGCCTCGATGATCGACCTCGAGATGATGGCGGCCGTGCTGGCCGCGCTGCCCGCGAACAGCCGGCTCATACTGCTCGGCGACAAGGACCAGCTCTCGTCGGTCGAAGCCGGCGCGGTGCTGGGCGAACTCTGCGCGCGCGCTCGCGACGGCCACTACACGCCAGCCACCGCGGCATGGCTGCACAACGCCACCGGCAAGCCCGTCGCCGCCGCGCTGCAGGACCCCGCCGGCACCGCGCTCGACCAGGCGGTGGCGATGCTGCGCAGGAGCTACCGCTTCAAGGACGACAGCGGCATCGGGCAGCTCGCCGCGCGGGTCAATGACGGCCTCGCCGACGCCGCGCTTGCCCTCCTCGCCTATCCTGCGCGCGACCTGCAGTCGGTGCACCTGCACGGCGAGACGGACCCGGCGCTCGCAGGCCTCGTCACCGACGGCCACGCCGATGCCGGCGGCACCCCCGGCGAGCCGCGCGCAACAAGGCACGGCTACCGGCACTGTCTTGAGGTGATGCGCGACGGCGAGCCGCCGGCCGGCGCGGACGCGGCCGCGATCGACGCCTGGGCCGGCGCCGTGCTCGATGCCCGCAACCGCTTCCAGCTGCTCTGCGCACTGCGGCGCGGCGCGTGGGGCGTGGAGGGACTCAACCAGCGCATCGCGCGCGTCCTGCACGCGGCGAAACTGATCGGCGCCGCCGAAGGCTGGTACCCGGGCCGCCCGGTGCTGGTCACGCGCAACGACTACGCGCTGGGGCTGATGAACGGCGACCTCGGCATCGCGCTGGCGTTGCCGGACGCGACACGGGACCCGGCGGCCCGGACGCTGCGCGTCGCCTTCCGCGCCGGCGACGGGACGAACGGCATCAAGTGGGTGCTGCCGAGCCGCCTGCAGGCGGTGGAGACCGTCTACGCGATGACGGTCCACAAGGCGCAGGGGTCGGAGTTCGAGCACGCGGCACTGGTGCTGCCCGACCGGATGAATCCCATCCTGACGCGCGAACTGCTCTACACCGCCATCACCCGCGCCAGGCGGTTCCTGACGATCGCGAATGCCGGCGACGACACGCTGGTCCGCGACACCGTGGCGCGCAGGGTGCTGCGGGCGAGCGGGTTGCTGGAGGACGCCGGCGTGGAAACCGGAGCCCCGTTCGCCGGGCTACCAATGCTCGTCCTGCGGTCAGGCGGGAGCGCGCCGCCTAGCGCCCCTTGGGCGGCGGGGCGTGGGTGACCAGCGCCGCGACCCTCTCCTCCACCCCCCTGGGGATCCGGCCGGCCATCGCCACTGCGGCGCCGGTGCCCAGCATTCGCGCGAACTCGTCGCGCACCGCGTCCGGGCTGACCGCCGCGATGCCGGCCATCAGCTCGTCGCGCGAGCGCACGCGGCCGAACGCGAAGAGGTCGAGGGCGGCGAACTCCAGCCGCTGCGCCGGCACCTCCTGCGTGCACAGGCTGCGCACGAGGATCTGGTTGCGCGCGCGCTCGAGGCCGACGGGATCGGTAGCCTCGGCGTGCTCGCGCAAGAGCCGCGTGACCTCGACGAAGTACTCGTCGAGGTGCTCCGGCATCGTCGATGCCTCTATGACGAACTGGCCGCAGAAATCCGTCACGTCGGTCGAGCAGTCCGCATGGTAGACGAGCCCGCGCCGCTCGCGGACCTGGTCGAGCAGCGGCGAGCTCATGCCTTCGCCGAACAGGGCGGCGGCAACGATC
The DNA here is from genome assembly GCA_943331295.2 of Bordetella parapertussis. Classification (GTDB taxonomy): domain Bacteria; phylum Pseudomonadota; class Gammaproteobacteria; order Burkholderiales; family Casimicrobiaceae; genus CAIWHR01. The sequence goes on from CALQLA020000002.1 coordinate 111,014, forward strand.
GCTCCCCGGTAGTCGGCGAGGAGTCCCGGGGTCGGAAAGCCGAGCACGACGTGGGCCTGGCTGCAGCCGGCCATCCGGCGGATCCGGGTGCCGCCGACGTAGGCCGGCGCCGTGACCCGGTTCTCGCTGCCGCGCGGCATGTCGCCGAACGCCGCCTCGGCCGCGGCGACCATCCGGTCGGCATCGACGTTGCCCGCGACGCCGACGACGATGTTGGCACCCGTATACTGCCGCTCGACGTAGGCGACCAGCTCGGCCCGCGTGAAGCGGCGGATGTTCGCGCGGCTGCCGATCACCGGACGGCCCGCCGCATGCTCGCCATAGCAGGCCTTGTCGAACAGCCGGAATGCCGTCGACAGCGCGTCGTCCTCCTCCTCGGTGAACTCGTGCAGGATCACCTGCCGCTCGCGCTCGACCTCGGCCTCGGGAAACGTGCTCTCGCGCACGATGTCGCCCAGCATCCGCACGAAAGCGCCGGCGTCCGCCGCGAGCCCGCGCATGTGGAACGCCGTGTGGTTCCGGTCGGTGTGGGCATTGACCTCGGCGCCCAGGCGCTCGGCGTCGAGATTGATCTGCTGGCAGTCGCGCGTGCGCGTGCCCTTGAAGGCCATGTGCTCGATGAAGTGGCTGATGCCGCTGGCGCGCGCGGTCTCGTGCTGGCTGCCGCTTTTCACGAACACGCTGACCGCCGCCGTGGCCAGGTGCGGAAGGCGCAGCACGACCACGCGCACGCCGTTGCCGAGGGTCGCGACGGACGTGTCCGGATCGCTCGCGTGGCGGGTCATCGGGGTGGGCGTGCGTTCATCATCGAGGCACGGAGGGTACCATTCCGCCGCCGCGGGCCGCATGTCGCACGTCGCGACGGCCTGGCGGGAAGGCCGCCGCCGGCGCTTCCCGCACGCTGCTCGAAAGCGAGTCACTGCCCTGGAAGCGAGGCGCGGCGCGCGTTTTCGGCCGACGGCACACGTGTTATCCACAGCAATTGTGGATAACGAACCGCACGCCGGCGGTGTGCCGTCGCCGGCTTCACGGCGACGGTGTCCGGCCCTCGCCTGCGACTAGCGCAGCACCTGCGCCCGTTCGACGATTGCGTCGGCCTGTGCCTTCGACACGGCGACCCCCATCGTGCCGAACATCGTGCCCCAGTTCCCCGCGGGTCCGCCGAGGCGCGTGGCGGTGAAGGCATCGACGACTTCCGCCGTCGAATGCCGGATCAGCTCGGCGCCCTGGATCGCGCGGGCCAGCGCCTCGGTCGCGGGACGCGCGAAATACTCGTCCGCCATCATGCCGTCGACGAGCGGCCCGAGGCTCGCGACGAAACGGTCGAAGCGCGCGTCCTGCCCGCGGACGTCGTCGAACTCCGCCATCAGCGCGTCCCGGCAGTCGGGGCTCCTGGAGAGCGCGCGCCGGACGTCCATGCACATCATGTTCGCGGTGCCCTCCCACACGCTATTGAGCGGCGCCTCGCGATAGATGCGGGCCATCGGATTCTCCTCGATGAAGCCGTTGCCGCCGTGGCACTGCAGCGCCTCGTTGGCGATCGCCGGCGCGCGCGAGCAGTTGAAGTACTTGGCGATCGGCGTGGCCACGCGCGCGAACGCCGTCTGCCGCGCGTCCGTCCCGAGGTGATCCGTTGCCTTCGCGACACGCAGCGCCATCAGCGTCGCGGCCTCGACCTCGACCGCCATGTCCGCGAGCGCGTTGGCCATCATCGGCAGCTTCGACAACGGCATGCCGAAGCCGCGGCGCGTGGTGGTGTGGGTGAGCGCCAGCGTCAGCGCCTGACGCATCAGGCCGGCCGAGCCGACGGCGAAGTCCAGGCGCGTCAGGTGCGAGTGCGAGAGTATCTCGCGAATGCCGGCACCCTCGGCACCGACGCGGATGGCCAGCGTGCCGAGGAATTCCACTTCGCTGGAGGCGTTGGACCGGTTGCCGGCCTTGTCCTTCAGCCGCTGGATGAAGAACCGGTTCCACCGGCCGTCGGGCAGCGTGCGCGGCAGGAAGAAGCAGGTGATCCCGCCCGCCACCTTCGCCAGCGTGAAGAAGCCGTCCGACTGCGGGACCGAGCAGAACCACTTGTGGCCGGTCAGCTCGTACCAGTGCGCAGTGGCGCCATGATAGCCGTCCGAATGCGAGAACACCGCGGTGGTCTGGGTTTCGCGCAGGTCCGAGCCGCCCTGCTTCTCGGTCATCGCATAGCCGACCACGATCCCGGGCTTGTCCGCGACCTCGCGCCGGCTGAATTCGTAGTGCGGCGCCCGCACCTTCCGCTCCCAGATCGAGAGCGCCGGCTCCGCGACGAAGCCCGCGTGCGCGGCGTACGCCATGCCGGTGGGGCAGCCGGTCCCGTGCTCCACCTGGTTCCACAGGTAGGCAAGGACGGCGCGTGCGTAGTGGCCCTGCGGCCCGTGCCCGTTCCAGGCGAGCGACGGCACCTCGTGCCGCCATGCGAGCGACATCAGCTCGTGCCACGCCGGATGAAACTCGACCCAGTCGATCCGGTTGCCGTAGCGGTCGTGGGTCTTCAGTTCGGGCAGGTGGCGGTTGGCGAGCCGGGCGAGTTCCTGCACGCCTTCGTCGCCGGCCAGCCGGCCCAGCGCGCTACAACGCTCCGCGGCCCACGGCGCCTCGCGCCGGATCGCTGCGGTGAGCACCGTGTCGCCGTCGAAGGCGTTGCAGCCGGCGGCCGGGGCCGCCTGGTTGCGCACCGAATGCGTCGCGTAGCGGTCGGGCTCCTGCGTCGGCTGCACGGGGGCTGCGGTGAGGGGTGCGTTCATGGGTGCCTCCTGGCGGTTGCGGTGGATGGTTTGAGGCGCGATACGCCGGCGCGGGGCAGCGTCACCGCCGCGCAGCAGAGATCCGCGATGTCGGCGGCGAGCGTGCGCACGGCTTCCGCGTTCCTGATCGCGTTTCCGAAATCGGCATTCAGCGGCGAGAGCGGGCCGATCAGACCCTCCATGAATCCGCCGACGATGACGGTCGCCGCGATGCTCGCGTCGAGGTTCGCGCGCAACGCGCCGGACGCCTGCCCGTCGCGGACGATGCGCATGATCGCCTTGCTGACGGCGTGCCGGTAGGCGAGGCGCGCGCGGTCGATCTCCGGATCGCAGGGCTCGGCGATGAGGGCATACGCGAGGCGCCGGTTGCGCATCGCGCGCTCGACGAACGCGGCGACGGCCGCGTGCAGGCGCCGCGGCGCGGGCTCCGGGCCGCCGGCGATCGCGTCGAGGACATCGACCTCCCGCTGCGACACGGTCGACAGCACCTCGACGAACAGCTCCGCCTTCGACGGAAAGTAGCGGTAGACGGTGCCGGTGGCCACGCCCGCCGCCGCCGCGACATGGCTCACCTGCGCCGCGGGCCAGCCGCCCTCGCCCACCAGCGCCCGCGCGGCGGCGAGGATGCGCTTGCGGTTGCCGGCGAGACGCGCCTCGACGCCGTCAGTCTTGCGGTAGGCCATGAAGAAGTGAATAGCAATTCATCTAGCGCTGAACTCTAGTTCACTTCTTGGTCGCGCGCAAGCGGCCCGCGGCACCCGTTGCGCCTCAGCCTGGCCGGCGCCTCGCGCCGACCGCGAGCCGCACCGCCGCCGCGATGTTGCCGCCGTCGCGCGCATGCACCGTGCAAAGCCGGCTGGGGTGGGGGCGGATGCCGACGCGCGCCAGGTCGAGCCGGTCGGCATCCCAGCATGCCAGGATCGCGGGCTCGCCGGTCGTGTGCCCGTCGCTGTGCAGCCGCATCGCCTCGCACAGGTGCTCGAACTCGTGGCCGGCGAGTTCGTCGATCACGCACTCGCGCCGCAATCGCACTGCGAAGTCCGCCGCCCGGCGCCCATGCTGCGGATCATGGCCGTCGTTGTGCCGCTGGCTGTCGTGCAGGAACGCGAACCATGCGAGCACGCTCGGATTGACGTCCACCGCCGTGGCCAGCGCGCGGCCGTGGAACCACACCCTGCTCCAGTGCGGCACGCCGTGGATGCCGTTGGCGTGATCGAGCCGGAACTGCGGGCGCACCACGCGCAGCGCCTTGTGGATGATCCGCCTGCAATCGTCGCGCATCCCTGACGCGTCCTGTTTGGCTGCCGTCGGACCGGCGATCTCCCCTCTGGCCCGATTCACCCGGTTTCCGAGTCGTCCCGGATCGCGGCTGATGGACCGCGACCCTGGTCCTGCGCCGGAGGGGAGGCATCGTCCGCCGGATGCGCCAGCGGCTCCCATTCCAGCAGCTCCGCCAGCCGGCGCACCACCCACCGCGCCTCGGGCGCGTCGACCACCAGCCCCGCCCGGATGCCCGCGTGCATCCGCTCGAGCACGTCGCCTTCCGCGATGCCGAGTTCGAGCAGCCGCGCACGCGCCGGCTCGGTGAGCATCTGCGCCAGGTCCTCGCACAGGTCGTAGCGCTGCGCGATGTGCTCGCGCGAGGACGTCGGCCGGGTGCGACCCGGAGGAATGAAGAGTTCGATGAACGAGCGCGGAATGGCTATCTGGTTGTCGTCGGGCATTGCTGTTCTCAGGCGAGGATTCCGATCCGGCGTGCACAATGGCAGCCGCCGGTCATCATAGACCACGCCGCCCACGCTCCCGCAGGCAACCGGATGCCAACCATGCCCGACATCGATCCTTCGCTGATCCGCGCGCTGCGCAACGCCCGCCGCGTCGTGGTGTTCACCGGCGCCGGCGCGTCGTCGGAAAGCGGCATCCCCACGTTCCGCGACGCACTGACCGGGCTCTGGGAAAGGTTCGAAGCCGAGGACCTGGCCACCCCCGGCGCGTTCGCCCGCGATCCCGCGCTGGTGTGGGGCTGGTACGAGTGGCGGCGGATGAAGGCGCTTGCCGCCGTGCCGAACGCCGCGCACACCGCCATCGCAAGGATGGCGACGCTGGTGCCGGATCTCGCGGTCGTGACGCAGAACGTCGACGACCTCCACGAACGCGCCGGCAGCGAGGGCGTGATCCGTCTCCACGGCAACATCCTGCGGCCGCGCTGCTCCGCCTGCGGCCGGCGTCATGAACTCCCCGCAGGCTTGCCGAAGGAACCCGAGGGCGGCCGGCGCCTCGACCCGCCGCGCTGCGCGCACTGCGCCGGACCCATCCGGCCGGATGTCGTATGGTTTGGCGAGGAACTGCCTGCCGCCGAACTGCGCCGCGCGTTCGCTGCCGCCGAGGCTTGCGACGTGCTACTCAGCATCGGCACGTCGTCGCTGGTCTATCCGGCGGCGGAAGTGCCGCGGCGCGCGGCCGGGCGCGGGGCGACGGTGATACAGGTCAACCCGTCCGCAACCGGGCTGGACGACCTTACCCGGTTCAACCTGCGCCGTTCGGCGGCCGAAGTGATGCCCGCGTTGCTCGACGCGGCCTGGGGCAGCCTGTGACCGGATCGACGCGCGCCGCCGGACTTCCCTACGCCGTCGCCGGCGGTCGCTCGCATCCGGGCTTCATCCGGGCCGAACCAGGCACCGCAACAGGGCTTCATAGAGCTTGCCGGACTCGATCGGCTTGGCGAGGTAGTCGTTCATGCCCGCCTTGAGGCATTTCGACCGGTCCTCGGGGTAGGCGTGCGCCGTCATGGCCAGGATAGGCAACCGGTTCCGGCTGGGGGCGCTCCGGATGCGGCGCGTTGCCTCCAAGCCGTCCAGGCGCGGCAGCCTGACATCCATCAGGACCGCCGCGTAGTCCTTCTCCCGCGTCAACGCGATCGCCTGTTCACCGTCTACGGCGACGTCGACCTGCAGGCCGGCCGAGATGAGCAACTCCGTCGCAAGCTCGCGGTTGTCGGCATTGTCATCAGCCAGCAGGATCAGCGCGCCCGCGTGCAGACGCCGCAGCGCCACCTCCGCCGGCTCGACGTCGGGCGTCGACCGGAGTCGCGACGCAGGCGCACCGGCATTGAAGCGGAGCGTGAAGGAGAACGTGCTGCCGACACCCGGCGAACTCGCGACGTCGATCTCCCCGCCCATGAGGTTGACCAGGCGCTGCGCAATGGCAAGCCCGAGCCCCGTGCCGCCGTACCTGCGCGCCAGCGAAGCGTCGACCTGCTCGAACGGTTGGAACAGCAGTCGCTGACCCTCGGCGGATATGCCGATGCCCGTGTCCTGCACTTCGAAGCGGACCCGCACCTCACTTGCCGAGTCCTCCACCGCCCGCACGCGTAACGTGACCGTTCCCGCGTCCGTGAACTTGATCGCGTTTCCCGCCAGATTGGACAGGACTTGACCGAGGCGGGTCGGATCGCCGGCGAGATGTCGCTGCTGCAGGCCCGGGTCCACCTCCACCGACAGGCGCAACCCCTTGCCGGCCGCCAGGGCGTCGAGCCCGCCGGCCAACTTTTCCAGCGTTGCGCCAAGCGTGAAGTCGACGCGGCCCAGCACCAGGTGCCCGGACTCGACATTCGAGATGTCGAGCACGTCGTTGATGATCGCAAGCAGGTGCTTCGAAGCCACCTTCGCCTTCGCCAGGTAATCCGCCTGCTTCGGGTCGGTCGCCCGGCGGAGCGCGAGTTCGGTCATCCCCATCATGCCGTTGAGCGGCGTGCGCAACTCGTGGCTCATCATGGCGAGGAATGCCGTCTTGGCCCGACTGGCAGCCAGGGCCTGGTCCTTGGCTTTCTCCATTGCCAGCACTTCGCCCTTGCGCGTGGTGATGTCGACATGCGTCCCGATCATTCGCGTCGCCCGGCCTTCGGGCGTCCGCTCGACGACCATGCCGCGCGACTCGATCCAGATCCAGCTGCCGTCCTTGCGGCGGCACCGGAACTCGGCCGTGTAATACGGGGCTTCGCCGCTGAGGTGCCGTTCGACCGCAGCATCGGTCGCGGCCCTGTCGTCGGGATGCAGACGCGCGAACCCGGCTTCCGCCATCGTCTCGAACGGCTCGTCGTCGGCGTACCCGAGCATTCGCTTGTACTGCGGCGAGTAATACGCGGTGCCTCGGACCCGGTCCCAGTCCCAGACGCCCTGGGCCGCGCCCTCCAGCGCGAATTTCCACCGCTGCTCGCTGGCGGCGAGCGCTTCGGTGCGTTTTCCGACCAGCTCTTCCAGCTGTTCGCGGTGGCGACGGAGGTCGGCTTCGATCGCCCTGACTTCGGTGACGTCCTGGACGAAGCCCAGCACCTTCGCCATGCTCCCGGGAACGCCTGCTTCAGGCTTGCCGAGCGAAAGGACGATGCGGGGCCGGGATTGGCCCACCGGGTTCACCGCAAATTCGTCGCCGTACGGCCGACCCTCGCCGATCGCCGTCGCAAGGACGCGGCGAACGCGGTCACGCTCCGGGACGCAGGCGAGAAGGTCCTCCAACTTGCACTCCCGGGCTCCGGGCGGGAGCCCGAAGATGGCACGCATGTTTTCCGACAGTTGTATCGCACTCGTCCGCGGATCGTAGGTCCATGATCCTGTGCCACCGAACCGCTGCGATGCGGCCATTTGCTCCTCGCTCAGCAGCAGGGCCTCGTCCCGTTTTTCCAGCGTCGCCAGCAGGCGATTGAAGCCGCCGATGAGTTCGCCGATCTCGTCCTCACTGCTGACCGGCAACGGCCGTGGATGCCGGCTCGCGTCCGTCTGGGCGCCCAGGGCCTGCGAGGCCGCCGACATCGGCGCCAGCTGGCGCCGGATCATCCACCAGGTCAGGAATGTCATCAGCACGCTCAGGACCGCGGTGGCGAGGAACACGCGCTTCTGCATGTCGTCGCTGGGGGCGAAGGCCTCTGCCGTCGGCAGCGTGGCGACCACGAACCAGCCGCCCACGGGAACGCGGGCCGACGACGTCAGGACTTCGACACCGCGTGAGGTCGCGTTCACTGCCGGGCCGTCGAAGCCCTGCAAGCGCCTGTCGAGCACGCGGTTGATCCCCGGCGCGGGCAGCGGTTGCATGACGAGGGTCTTGTTGTTCGACGCCGTAATGAACAGCCTGTGCGCCGGGTCGATGATCAGGAAGCCCCCGCTTGCGCCGTAGCGGCTTTCCGCGACGCTGTCCAGGAAGTTTGGCTTGGCCATGTCCGTCGCCCCGGTCAAGGCACCGATCACGCGGCCCCGGGGATCGCGAATGGGTACGGTAATGGCAAAACTCGGCGAGACGACCCTCTTGCCGATGACAGGCCTGCCGACCGTCGCCCTGCCTTCCTTGAGCGCCGCGGCGACGTGATCCCGGTCCAGGTAGTTGAGACCCACCCGGCCGATGATCGGAAACTCGGCGATCGCGTTGCCGTCGAGACGGGTGACGAAGATGCCGGCGTTGAACAGGTTCTGGAGGATCGTGCGTTCTTCGACATCTTTCTGCAGTACCGCCGGGTTGTCGAGCAGTGACGGGGCGACGGAGCCTGCGAAGAGTTCCAGCGCATCCATCCGGGCCTTGAGCGCCTGGTCGATCTGCGCGCCGACGAGCGACACCGTCGAGAGCTGCTGCTCGCCCGAGGTACGCTCCATGTCCGTGCGCAGCATCGCGGTCACGTAGAAGGCCAGCGACCAGACACTGATCACGAAGATGGCGACCGTGAAGATCGTCAGTCTTGTCTTGAGCGACCACCGCGGCGCGGGTTTCCATGTCATGGGGTTGGTCGCCATTGCGTCCGACGCGAGATGGCACGGTTGTCGGTCAGGCGCATTCGGACGGAATGCATTGACCCGCCAACCGCGGCACGGAGTTGGCGGGATTCGGGCGGAACGGCGTCGACGAATGGCATTCGATACGAACGCGTCGCATTGCAACGGCGTCCGCAATTCAAGGCGGAGTCGCCGAGTATGTTCCCATTCCACCCACGGTGATATTCCCACCACGGCCCACCTGCTTGGCGGCGCTGTGATCGGGCGGAACGCGAACGAGGGCGTGGTGGACCGCGACCTGCGTGCCTTCGGCTGCCCGAACCTGCTCGTGTGCGACGGGTCGGTGCTTCCCGCCAACCCCGGCGTCAATCCGAGCCTGACCATTGCCGCACTGGCCGAACACGCGATGAGCCAGGTGCCGCCGGCACGGTGATACTCCGGCTTTGAGGTTCGCCCGCCGGAAAGCCTCGGACGACGCGTGACGGCGCGGGGCTTCCGCGCTAGCCGTGCAGGCTGCCGCGGCGCTTCCGATGCCGGCCGCCGACGAGTTCTCCCACGAACTCGTCGCTGACCCGCAACGCGTCCTGCGTCCACGACGGCAGTTCCCCGAGCCTCTTCCCGGCCTTCAGCCCTGCTCTCGCTTCCGGCGACGCCAGGGTGTGCACCGCATAGGCCGACGTGGCGCCGGGCAGGATGCCGACCCGTGGTCCCGTCATGGCGGGCGCGAGGCCCTCGCCGTCGGCCGACCCCCGGTCCAGGGCCGGCAGGTGCACCAGCGCGAAGAACATGCCCTCGAGCTGCTTCGCTTTCCGACCCTCGAACATGAAGCTGACTGCCGCCTTGAGGGTCGGCGGGCGGAACGGCGTGGCAGCGGGGAGGCGCTCGCTGGCCTGAAGCAGCGGCTCGGCGGTGCCGATGTCCGTCACGAGCAGGATGTGGTCAGCCGTGTGGACAGCCAGCGCGGGGAGGTGAAAGACCCGGACCGGGTGCCCGGGACCGTTCTCCGATTCCATCCGGCGCCTTGCCTGCTCGAAATCGAGGAACACCCACTCCCCCTTGTACCGCCAGATGCGGCGCCTCCCCTCTTCGGGCGAGGTCCGGGCCCCCAGGTAGAAGCCGGCAGCCTCGACGCGCTCGACGGGCTCCGCGCCGACGGCCTCGAGGTGGTGGCGCGCCAGCAGCACGACCGGCGGTGCCGACATGGGGTCGGCGCTTCCCTCCGCCGGGGATTCGTCGGCGTCGAGCGGCAAGAGGCGAACAGCATCCGGACGTGAACGGTCCAGCGACACATCGGGCAAGGGGCTCTCCAGCGGGCGGCGCCAACCGGTGAAGGCGCACCACTTCCGGTCCGAGTATAAGGCGTGGTGATCGCTGTTTTCGGGCCTGGGGCGCACGCCGTTGAATGCCCGCCGGGAGAGCCGTCCCGGATGGCGGGCAAATCCTGCTCAGGGCCGCCAGGCGACAACCTGCGGCGCCTTGCGCGCACCCGGCGTCGGTTCGCCGCGCGGGGTGCCGACGATGATCGGCGCGACTGCCGTCGAGCCGGCTGGAATGCCCAGTTCCGCCTTGACGTCCGGAAGGTTGAGCACCGGCACAGAAAAGCCGATGACGCAGGTGCCGAGGCCCATTGCCTGCGCGGCCAGCATCAGGTTCTCCGCCGCCAGCCAGCAATCGGCGACTTCGAATCGCCCGCTTGCCCTGGCGCAGACCACGATCAAGGTGCCCGCGTCGTAGAACACGTTGAAGCCGGGCTGCGAGACGATGTCGAATGCGCCGCCATGGTGATGCAGCCGGCCCGCCTCGGCGGCAAGGGTTTCCTTGGCGCGATCCGAGAGACTCTTGAGCAGGCCCCTGTCCTGGATGACCAGGAATTGCCATGGCTCTTCATGCATGGCCGTCGGCGCGCGCACTGCCGCCTCCAGCAGCGCATGCACCGCGGCTCGCTCGACCGTCACCGGGGCATAGGCGCGCACCGAGCAGCGCGTCCGGATGGCGTCTTTCACAGTCATGGAATCGAAGGATGTTGTCATCGCGATCTCCTTGGCAGCCCCGCCCTCGCCGGCGCGAGCGCACGAGCCACGGCATCGAACGGGCCCTGGCTCGACGTAGAGCAGCGGGAGGATCGCGGCGGGAAGCACCTCCCTGAACGCCGCACGCGCGAGGTGCGTGAGCATCTGCCGGTTCGCGACCGGCTCGGGAACCTTGTCGTCCACCGAGCGGATCAGCGCCTCGTCGGCAAAAATCACGCCGGGGACCCGCACCGCCCCGTCATCCCGGCCGCCGCCCGGCAGCGCCTGCCGCTATGCAGGGCTCGCTCCCCGCGTCGCCGGCGTACCGGACCATGCCGCATGCACCTCGGCGACCAGTGCCGCGGCGCGTTCTTCGTAGCGTGGTGAAAAATGAAACGGCATGACCGCCTTGGCGCCCAACCGGCGCGCGATCGCGCCGGCCTGGTGCGCGGTCAGGTGATTCTTGCGCGCCGCATGCTCGGCATCCTCGGCCAGGAAAACGCTTTCGATGAACATCCGGTCCACGCCGGCGAGCAGCTGCAGCAGCGTCTGCAGGTTCGCCTCGGTGTAGCGAAGGTCAGCGACGTAGCCGATGCGCTGCCCGGGAACGACCTCGAGCACGAGGTGACGCAACTCGCCGACCGACCGGGTCACGGCGTGCGTCCCGGTCCGGTCGCGCCATTGCGTACGTCGTTCATTTTTTTGAACGAAGGAATGCCGGCAGTTGCGACGGCAATTGCTGTTGGCCAGGCCGTCGTCCCGCCATGACGCCCTCGCTGCCCATCGGCAGTTGATTGGTTCAGTGCGTCATGAATCGAGCATGGGCCGTTGCTGGCTCACTACGTGAGCCGGGCGATGGCGGCGATTGAAAAGGTCTGCCGCGTACCATCAATGGCTTCCGGGCTCGCCGAGCCCGCGAGGCGAGGCGGGACAGGCGCAGCACCTGCCGCCAGGGCTCACGCCTTGAGCCATGCGCCGTCCATGATTCGGGCAAGCAATTCGCGCGGAGTGCGAGGGGCGGCTCGCAGCTTCGGGACCATGACACCAACTCCGCCCTTCGGCTGACCAACCTCTTGGAGCATCAGGCATTGCCCACTCACCAGACGGAACTTGCCATCGATTTCGGCGAAGTCCGCCATTGGAACGAAACGCATCCGTTCCGCGTGCGGCTCGATTCTCGCCCGCTCATAGAACTGATCCGGGCGTCCGAAGCAGCGCATCGCCTGTACGAACTGCTGTTGATCGAGCGCCCCGGCGACATCTGGGACTACGTGACCGTCGTGCTCGAGGACGTGCCACCTCGCTTTGCCGAGCGCGTCGCGCATGCGCGCGAGGAGGTCGATTCCGCGCATGACAGCGCCGCGCGGCCGTGGCCCGCGGGCCAGATTCCCTTCCGGGCTTTCGATGCGCTGTTCCAATGGGCCGGGGACGACACCGATCCCGAGAGCGAGGCGTGGCTGGGTCATCGCGACCAGCCACCGATGCGATCGTATGCGCAGCAGGCATTGGCCATCGCCCGAACCGCCCAGAGCCGCCTGGAATGGAATGACCCCCTGTTGCGGCATGTGGCCGCGCGCGTGCGCGCCGGCGAGTTGGCGTACTGCTATCGGGACCGCGCCACGGCCCGGGAGGAATCCCGTGCACAGGGGCCGAATCCGGCAACGCACACCCCCGCCTTCGGCGCGCACGGCGCTGGCGACGACCATCGCCGAGTGGCAGCGACATGGAGGCGATCCGTTGCTCTTGGTCGACGGCGACACGGAAGCCTTCGATAGCGCGGGCTGCCGCAGCGTGCGGGCCGTGCCGCCAGGCGCGCCCGACGACGCGGCGCGCACCCATTGGCTGGAGACGACGCTGCAGGAGGATCGGCCGTGGATCGACGCCATCGTCGCGCTCGACGCACCGCCTTGGATCGCGCAGTTGCTGGCCGATCGTCCGTCGCAATACGGGGGCCCCTGGCCGGCATGGATCGCGGCGACCCCGGGCCTGCCGCACTGCAAGATCGATTGCGTGCTGGACGGCGATCTCGCGCAACTCATCCTGGCAGCGCAGCGCCACGCCAGAAGCATGAAGCCGGGAAGGTCGGAATGACCCGAGTGGCCATGGTCGAGCGGGACCGCGGCCACAGTGGTCGGGGTATGGCATCGACTGCAGCGGCGCATTGAGGGGATTCCAAGATGGCGCGCAACATCGGACAAATGTTCTGCGACGGCGACAGTCCGTGGCACACCTTGGGCAACCGGCTGTCGGCGCCGGCGAACCTGGAGGAGGCATTGGCCGCCGGCGGGCTGGACAGGGAGGTCGACTCGGTGCCCATCGTGGCGGCGGGGGAGCCAGCCTCGACGATCGCTCATCGGGTCGCTGTGGTTCGTACGGACCACGTACCGGGCGTGGAAGGCCCCGTCATCGGCGTGGTTCATCCCGGATTCCGGCCGCTGCAGAACCGGCCCGGCACGGCGATTTTTGACGCCCTGCTCGGCAAGGGCACGCGCATCCGCCACACCGGCGGCTGTCTCAAGGCGCGCTACAAATCCGGACAAATCAAGAACTTGTGACACAAGGAAAGTCGACGAAAATCGCCGCGGCCTTGACCCCGCCCTCTCGGCCGCCCACACTCACGCTCGCGTCTTTTCTACGGTTGTCCATCGTTCCGGGATTCATCATGAGATTGCAGTTAATCCAGAAAGCACTGATCGGGTTGTCCTGTAGCGTGGAGCGCGCCCTGGAACGCTCGGGCGTGTTTCCGATGACCTTCAGCAAAGTCGTTAGAAACAGCGCCATGCTCCCCCTGGTCGCGCTTTGCGCGTTGTCTTTCCAGCCGGCGCAGGCGGGGCAAACGGGCCTGAGCAGCGCAAGTTACTGGGACCACATCGTGGGCGGCGCGGGTGCGAGTGCCGCGACATGGTACGTCCCGCCGTCGCAAATGACGGCATATTTCGTTTCCAGGGACTCGTCTATCAACGCGCGCGTGAGGTTCGGTAACTATTACCAGTTCACCTGCACCGACGGGTTCTTTCATGGCCCTACGACGATGCTGGTGCAGAAGTTGACCCCTGGCGGCTGGGTGCCCCTGCCCACGCCGGTCGGTTCGATGATGGAAGGGACGATCTCCGCGCCTCCGGAAGGTGCCATCGACATGAAGATCACCACGCCGGCCCAAAACGGAAACCCGGAGGATGTGTCCTACGCCAAGGGGCACATGATCTTCGTCGCGGGCGAGTGGCGCATGACGATGCAGACCACGCTTCCGGGGACTCCGGACTACTCGCCTAAACCGCCCTACGTTCTGCAGTGGGCGAACATGACCAAACTGGCTCCCGGACAACAGATCCCCTCCCTCGACCAGGCGAGAGACTCCGCGTCCCTCCGCTCGGACCAATACTCATGGCTGCAGGACACTGAATGGTCGGTGCAGGATACGGCGCTCTGGGGTGGAGCCGCCGGGTCCTTCCGCATCGACACCTACGTCGCCGGGTATTTCTTCGGATCGAGCACCGGGGCGAACCCGTTCTGGGTGAGCGGGAGCGTGGCGCCCGACGGAAGCCTCTACATTGTCCTGACTTCCACGGCGGCGGGCCTGTCCGGAGGAATCTATCTCCCGCAGATCGGATCGATCACGCAATCCAACGGCAAGAAGGGTAGGAAGGCGGCCATGAACTTCGCCTCCTATCCGCACGGCTTCGGTGGGGCGGAATACTCGGGCGCCGCGACCCTGATCGACTCCCATCTCGACCCGGAAATTTCTTACGACGAGATCTTGCGTGACAACGAATCGGTGACCGGTGTGCGCGGCTTCGACCCCAGCCAAGTGATCCTCACCGGGAGCTACCTCGGCGGCGGCCGCGTGAAAGGCATGTGGTGGCGCGGTTCCCTGGATACCGGCAGGGGGACCTACTACAAGGTCGCGCCCGCGATCCCCGGGCGGACCGTGACCAGCTCGCTCTTCTACGGCCCCGACACCGCCCTCTTCAACCCTTCCCTTGGCGCGGGGAACGTGCGCATCGTGGGCAGCTACCAATACTCCGGGAGCCCGCCGGGCACGATGAATTACGGGGTGATGTTCACGGGAGCGCTTGATGGACGCACGGGTGCCTGGACGCCGATCAGCGTGCCGGTCCCCGACGCCAGCGTAATCGTGGCCAACACCATTCCCCACAGCACGATGGGAGACCTCGTCGTGGGCAACTATGACCTGGCCACGAACGCTGCGCCGCCGCAGCCGATCGTCGGCTCAGGGAACGCCTTCGTCTATCGCATCACGAGCAACAACTGGACCATCCTGGGCCCGTCCACCGCGGGAACCGCGACGGGAGGCACCACGCTCTACGGCGTCTGGCAGAACGGCAGCGGCAGCACCTCCTACACGCTGGCCGGCGGAGCGAAAGACGGCGACACCAATACGGCCTTCCTCGTCGATTACGACAGCGGCTCGGGCCAATTCAGCAACCTGACCTACTTTGCGGACAGCGGCGCGCCCGGCTTTACGCACTTCGAGGGAATCACCGGAAGGGTCGACGGGTATAACCTGATCGCCACCACAACACTTGGCCCTGCCTTTGTCTCGGTCGACCGGACTCCGGCCGGGTTCGGCCCGGCGAAATGGACGCCGCTCAACTATCCTGCCAGCACGCTTTCCACAGGCAACACCGTCTATGAAGACTATGCCTTGGGACTCTTCTTCGGTCTCGGCGGCCTCTCGCTGGCGAACAGCTACGTGGCCCACCTGGCGCCCTGAGGCGGACACTCCGTCCAGGGCAGGGAATTATCCTGCGCCCCCCTTCCGAACGGGCGACCTCTTGCTGCCTTCGCATCCCAACGCGATAGCGCATGCACGACATCTCTCGATTCGACCCCCGACCTGGACCGCGGTCATCGGCGTCGCGGGGAAGGGGCGTGCATCCAATTCAGAAGCGGCCACGGTTTCGCCGACAAATGCGACGTCGGGAGGAAGTTCGGCGGGGCGCGTCGCCATAAGGCCGCGCCGATCCCGACCACGCCAGACATGTGCCAAGTTACCGAGCCGCTGCCTGGCCCGCCACCTTCTTTCTGGCGCTCAGTGCGGCGCCGGAGGCGCAGCGTCGGCAATGACGCCGCGACCGCCGAGCGCCTCGAGCAGCGCGTGCGTCGCGATCCCGCGGACGATGAAGACCAGCCGCGAAGTTCGGTCGGGCCACGGCCACGCGGCGAGCGGCGCGGGGTGCCCGAACACGTGCTGCACGCCCTGCACGACGTGGGGTGCGCCCGCCTCGCCCAGCGCGATCACTCCTTTGACGCGCAGCAACCGCTCGGCGGGCAGCCGGCGCAGCCGCGCCAGCCACTCGGCGTAGTCGGACCATTGCAGCGCGTCGCCCAGGATGACGGTGTGCGTCGCGATGTCGTCGTCGTGCCGGTGCGCGTGTCCGCTGTGCCCGTGACTGTGGTGCTGCTCGGCCGCCAGCCACTGCGCGACGTCAGCGGATTTCGCCGCCGGGTCATAGGGTCCAAGTCCGAGGATTCGCTGCGCGGGGACCTCGCCGCGCACCGCCCCCAGACGCGCCGCACCCGGATTGAGATGCGCGAGCCGCGCATCCAGCCGGTCGGCGACCTCCCGGGGCGACACGTCGACCTTGGTCAGCACGAGCAGGTCGGCCATCGCCGCCTGCTTCCTCGCCTCGTCGTGCGCGTCCAACTGCGCGTCGCCGTGCAGCGCGTCGACCGTCGCGACGATGCCGTCGAGCACGTACCATTTCGCGATGGACGGATCGGCCATCACGAGATAGAGGATCGGCGCCGGGTCGGCGAGGCCGCTGGTCTCGATCACGACCCGCGTGAACGCCGCGATCTCGCCGCGCAACCGGCGGAAGTGCAGGTCGGCGAGCGTGTCGGCAAGCGTGTTGCTGACCGCGCAGCACAGGCAGCCCGAATCGAGCAGCACGACGTCCTCGGCGCCCTTCTCGATCAGCAGGTGGTCGAGCCCCACCTCGCCGAACTCGTTGATGATCACGGCGACGTCCTTCATCGCCGGATCGCGCAGGAGGCGCGCGAGCAGCGTCGTCTTGCCGCTGCCGAGGAATCCGGTGAGCAGCGTCACCGGGATCCGCGGGCTCACTTCAGCGCTGGAAGCGGGTCGCGCGCCGGCACCGACTCGAGGTAGCGCGCGACTTCGTCGGTGGGGATCACGTCCGCGTATTTGCAGTTGAGGTCGAACAGGTTCATCGCGTGGCTCGACTGGAAACGGTCGAACGTCGTCTCCTCGGGGATCGCGACCTTGAAGTTGTACGAGAACGCGTCGACGGCGGTGGCGCGCACGCAGCCGGACGTCGTGCAGCCGGTGATGATCAGCGTGTCGATGTCGAGGAAGTTGAGGTGACTCATGAACGGCGTGCCGAAGAACGCCGAGGGCTTCCGCTTGCCGATCAGGAAGTCCTCCGGCCGCGGCGCCAGCGCCTCGACGGTCTGGGTCGCGTGCGTGCCCGCCTGCGACGTCTTCTCGGTGCCGCGGTGGCTCTTGCCGATCTGCACGCCGCTGTCGAGCATGTCGGGGCGCCGCTCGCTCACCGTGTAGAAGATCGGCAGGTTCTTCGCCCGGCAGAGGTGCATCAGCCGCTCGATGTACGGGACGGCGTCCCAGGCTTCCTCGCCGCACGCGGTGCGGTACTTCTTCACCGCCTCGAGGATCGGCTGCCGCTCGTCGCCGCAAAAATTGTACTGGACGTCGATCACGAACAGCGCGGGTCGCGTGCCGAAGCCGCCGCGCCGGCCGTAGCCCGCCGTCTCGTAGACCTTGCGATCGCGCTCGGTCAGGTAGTCGTCCCAGATTCGCTTCGTCATGAGGTCCTCGTCGATCGGTCGTTCACTGCAATTATCCGGCAGCGCGGGACGCTACAGCGACCGCGCCGCATGCCTTCCGGCGACCCGGCCCAGCCCGAGCGCGCAGAGCAGGCCGTTCGCCGATACGTAGCCTTTGCCGCCGTCGGAGCCGGACACGCCGACGGCGGTGCCGCCGACGGCGTAGAGATTCGCAATGGGCGTGCCGTCGGCGCGCAGCGGTTGCGCGTGCGCGTCGATGTCGAGCCCGCCCTGCGTGTGGAAGAGCCCGGCGGTGACCCGCACCATGCAATACGGCGCAACGAGCGGCGCGCCGCCGTAGTGCTGCCGGCCGAAGGCGTCGCGGCCGGAGCGCGCCGCCTCGTTGTAGTCCGCGAGCGTGGCGCCCAGCGCGACGGCCGGAAGGGCGAGCGTGGCCGCGAGCGTGTCGACATCGGCGCCCGTCTTCACGCCGCCCGCCTGCGCGAGCCCGGCGTACTCGGGCACGTTCGCAAGCATGTAGTCGTGGATGCGCTGGTCGAAGAGCGCATAGGCTGTCGCGTCGGGCTGCGCGCGCACTTCCGGCGTGCAACCGGAGTAGCCCTGCGACTCGTTGACGAAGCGCCGCCCCGCGTTGTTCACGAGCACGCCCCCGCGTTCCATCACCGTCCACGACAGCAGGTGGCCATGCGGATACGCGACCGACGCGTGACCCTGGTAGGCGCCCATGTTGGAAAGGCGGGCGCCGAGATCGATGCCCCAGCGGATGGCGTCGCCGGTATTGCCCTGGTGGCCGAAGTACGGCGCTTCGGCGATCTCCGGGCAGAACCGCCGCAGCATGTCGCGATTGCCGCCGAAGCCGTTGGCGGCGAGGATCACCTTGCGCGCACGCACGTTGTCCTCGGTGCCGGGCGTCGCCCCCTCGAGGGCGGCACCGATCACCGCGCCATTGTCGTCGACGAGGAGCCGCGTGACCGCGTGGCCGGTCGCGATCGTGATCTCCGACGCCGTCGCGGCGCGCTCGAGTGCCGCGAGCAGCAGGCTGCCGTCACGGCCCGGCGGCGCATGGGTGCGCGGCACCGAATGGCCCACCTTCTTCAGATCCGCCACCAGCTTGAGCGGCGCGCCGGCGCGGTCGACCAGCCATTCGACCAGCGACGCGCTTTCGTTCGCCAGCAACTCGACCAGATGCCGCGGCGCCGTGTTGCGCGTGCGTGCCATGATGTCGCGCGCCATCAGCGCCGGGCTGTCCTCGATGCCCACCGCGTGCTGGAAGCGGGTGCCCGCCCCCGGCACCGAGCCGGAACTCAGCGCCGTGTTGCCGCCGAGCCGGCCGGACTTCTCGGCGAGCACGACCGAAGGCCCGCCATCGCGCGCGGCCAGTGCGGCGACAAGCCCGCCGCCACCGCCGCCGACCACCAGTACGTCGGTTTCCGCCTGCCAGTCCATCGTCCGCACCCTACTTCGCGGCCTGCGCCGCGGCGATGACCTTCGCGTGGTCGAAGTTGTTGCATTCCTTCATGAACTCGTTCGTGTAGTACTCGCCGACGGGCTTGGCGTTGGCGATGTTGCCGAGCTCCTTGTAGTACTGCAGCGTGTACGCCCACTTGTCGGGATATTGCCAGCCCACCGGCACCGTGGCGTCGCTGCCGGTGCCGCCCGTCATCCAGCGCGCGAGGATGTTCGCATCGTCCTTGACCGCCTGTTCTTCCGGCACGTTCTTCGGCTTGGTCTGCGGAAACACCTGGTAGAAGATCCTGATCGCCGCCGCCGGGTTCGCGCGCGAGTAGACCTGGCCCTTCGCCATCGCGCGACAGAAACCCGCCAGCGCCTGCGGATTTTCCCTGATGAACTTGCCCGTGGTGGCGAGCGTGAACCCGGCGAGCTTGTCGACGATCGGGAGGTCGATGTACGCGAGCTGCACGCCGCTGTTTTCCATCTTCCCGTACTCGGCGTCCCAGAGCACCAGCGCGTCGACCTTGCCGGAAGTGAGCGCGGCCGCGGCCTGCGGACCACTGCCCGCGGCAAGCAGCGTGTAGTCGGCCGGCTGCAGGCCGGCATCCGCCAGCGATGCGCGCAGCAGCGGAATGACGCCGGAGTTGAGGCCCTGGACGCCGAGATTCTTGCCCTTGAATTCGGCCAGCGTCTTGATCGGCGAGCCCTGCTTGACCGCGACCTGCCAGCCACCCTTGCGCCGCAGCGACGCGAAGCTCCTGATGTCGCCGCCCTTGTCGCGGACGATCATCACCGACTCCGGCGCCACGCTCGCGATCTGCGCGGAGCCGCCCTGCAGCACCTGCGCGGCCAGCGTGCCGCCGGCGACGCCCTGGATGTCGACGTCGAGCCCTTCCTCCTCGAAGTAGCCGAGCTGCTTGGGCACGGCGTAGAGGAAGACTTCCTCGCCGACGCCGATGTTGGCGTGCGCCTGCACGACGGTGATCTTCTTCAGGTCCTTGGCGAGCGCCGGCTGCGCCGAGAGCGCCGCCGCGAGCAGCGCTGCCGCGGCGAAAGCGCGGAAACCGCCGGTGACCAACGATCGTGCTGTCATGATTGCTCCTTCTGCGCCGGCGGCGCGACAATGGGATGGCGCGGAACATAGCGGCCATAGGCGGGCTCTTCGTCCGGCACGGTGATCGCGCCGTCCTGCGCGATGACGCGGCCGCGCAGCATGGTCAGCACCGGCCAGCCCGTGAGCCGCTCGCCCTCGTACGGCGAATAGTCGGCGAACGAGCGCAGCTGCGCGGGATCGACGGCGCGCTGCAGTTGGGCGTCGACGACGACCAGATCGGCGTCGTAGCCGGGGGCGAGCCGTCCCTTGCGGTGCAGGTTGTACAGCCTCGCGGCGTTGGCGCTGGTCACCGCCGCGATGCGCTCGATCGGCACGCCGCGCTTGTGGTAGCCCTCGTGCATCAGCACCGGCAGCATCGTCGCCACGCCCGGAAAGCCGGCGGTCGCCTTCCAGATGCCGCCTTCCTTGGTGCTGCGCTTGCGCGGGACGTGGTCGGTGCCGATCGTATCGATGCTGCCGTCGCGCACGCCCTCCCACATCGCCTCGACGTCGGCATCGCTGCGCGGCGCCGGATTCACCTTGGCGAGCGCGCCGGCCTTCGCGTACTTGGTGAAGTGCAGGTACTGCGGACAGGACTCGACGTAGATGCGCGGACCCGGGTAGCTGCGATGCCGCCGCACTTCGTCGAGCGCCTCCTTGCTGCTGAGGTGCACGATGTTCACCGTGCAGCCGGTCTTGCGCGCGAAGTAGCACGCGCGGTGGACGTTCTCGGCCTCGAGGAAATCGGGACTCTGCTCGTCCCATGCGGCAAGGTCGTCGCGACCGGCCGCGCGCAGCCGGTCGCGCAGCAGCGGGATCACCTCGGTGTTCTCGCAGTGGACGCTCAGCACCGCCCCCGGCAGCTTCCCCACCTGCTCCAGCGCGTGATAGAGGAGGCCGTCGTCGATCTCGGAGAAGCCCTTGGCGAGCCCGGCGGCGCCCTTGTACATCAGGTAGAGCTTCCACGAACTCACGCCGAAGCGGTCGAGGCATTCCGGCATCGTCTCGACGTGCAGGTTGGCGGTGACCCCGAAGTGATAGCCGAAGTCGATCAGGCTGAGGCGCTCGGCCCTCGCGCGCTCGGCCTCGAAGCCGGCGCGGAAGTCGGCGGTGCGGAAGAACGAGACGACGGTGGTGACGCCGCCCAGCGCCGCCGAGCGCGTCTCCGTCATGAAATCCGTCTCGGGCGAGCCGAAGCCGAAGTGCACGTGCGGGTCGATCAGGCCCGGCAGGATGAACTTGCCATCGCAGTCGATGACCTTGGCGGCGGCGAGTTCCACCTCCGGTGCCACGATCGCGGCGATGCGTCCGGACGTGATGCCGATCGACGCGGGCGCGGTTCCCTCGTCCGGATAGACCACGGTGCCGCCGCGCAATACGGTGTCGAAGGTTTCCAAGGCGTGCTCCGGCTCAGTCGAGCTTGTAGGTGCCGTGACGGCGGATGTGGGCGACGAGGCCGCCGTCGGCGATCAGGTTCATCATCACCTTGGGCAAAGGCGCCACGGTGCGCGATTGCCCGGTCGAGAGGTTGCGCACGGTGCCGCTCGCAAGATCGACCTCGATCTCGTCGCCGGTCGCGATGCCGTCGGTGTCGCAGGCCAGCACCGGCAGGCCGATGTTGATGCTGTTGCGGAAGAAGATCCGCGCGAACGACGACGCCACCACGGCGCCGATGCCGGCGGCCTTGATCACCCGGGGCGCCGCCTCGCGCGACGATCCGCAGCCGAAGTTGCGCCCGGCGACGATGATGTCGCCCGGTGCGATCCGCCCGGCGAATCCGGGGTCGATGTCCTCCATCAGGTGCTTCGCCGCATCCTCGATCCGCAGCGTCTGCGCCTTGTACTTCGACGAAATGATGTAGTCGGTGTTGATGTCGTCGTCGAACCGATGCGCGCGGCCCTTGAGCATCATGGCGTCACCCGGTACTCAGCCTGCGGATCGACGATCCGGCCGGCCAGCGCCGAATGCGCGGCGGTGGCGACGGAGCCCAGATACAGGAACGCGTTCGGGTTGCCGAGGCGGCCCTTGAAATTGCGGTTGGCGGTGGTGAGCACGTTCTGCCCCGCGTCGGGAATCGCGAAGTTGCAGCCGCCCACGCAGCCCGAGCAGCCGGGCGTGCCAAGCACCGCGCCGGCCTCGACCAGGGTGGAAAGGATGCCGCGCTCCATCGCGGTCAGCAGCGTGGCCCGCGACGGCGGCGTGACGACCAGCTTGACGCCGGTCGCGACTCGCTTGCCTTTCAGTATCCGCGCGGCCTCGGCAAGGTCGCCGATCCGCGCCGCGTTGCAGGTGCCGATCACGACCTGATGCACGGGCACGTCGCCGAGCGTGGACGCATCGACCACGTTGTCGACGTTGTGCGGTCGCGCGACCTTGGGCGCCAGCGCCGCGACATCGATTTCCACCACCCGCGAGTACTGCGCGCCCGGGTCGGCCGCCTGTGGCGCGTAGCGCCGCGCTAGCCTCGGCGCGAGCCACGCGTCGGTGGTGGCATCCGTGGCGACCAGTCCGGCCTTGGCGCCGACCTCGATCGCCATGTTGACCACGGTCAGCCGGTTGTCCATGTCCATCGCCGCGATCGTGTCGCCTTCGTATTCGATCGCCTGGTAGGTCGCGCCGTCGGCACCGAGCACGCGCGCGATCTCGAGCGCCAGGTCCTTCGCCCGCACGCCCGGTCGAAACGCGCCGCTGCAGCGCACCAGGATGGTCTCGGGAACGCGCAGCCAGATCCTGCCGGTGGCCATCACCGCGGCCATGTCCGTGGAGCCGACACCCGTTGCGAACGCGCCCAGCGCACCCGACGTGCAGGTGTGCGAGTCGGAGCCGACCACCAGGTCGCCGGGGGCGATGTGCCCCTGCTCCGGCAGCACGACGTGGCTGATGCCGTCGCCGACGTCGTAGAGCCGCACGCCCTGCTCGCGCGCGAACGCGCGCAGCCGCGAATGCGAGCCGGCGACGGCTTCGTTGGGGCTCGGGTAGTGGTCGAGCACCAGGACGTAGCGGTCCTTGTCCCAGACCCGGGTCGCGCCCATCTCCTGCAGCAGATCCATCGCCAGCGGCCGGTTGCCGTCGTGCGAATAGGCGAGGTCGACGTCGGCGAGCACGATGTCGCCGGCGCGCGCCGCCGTGCCGCTCTTCACCCCGAGGATCTTCTCGGCGATGGTCTGCGCCGTCATGAATCAGACTCTCCGTACCGCGCAGACAGCTCTTCCTTGCTGAGGTAGCGCTGCTCGAGTTCCCGGAAGAACGGCATGTGGACGAGGTCGTAGAACTCCTGCCGCGGCATCACCTGGTCGGAGCCCGCGAGCGACTGCCGTTCGAGCAGCGTCGCATGCGCCTTCTTGAACGCCTGGCCGGCGACGAAGTAGCTGCCGCCCACGCTCACCCGCGCGACGCCCAGCGCCTGCAACTCGTCCCAGGTGAGCGGCGGCGTCTTGCCGCCCAGCGCGATGTTGATGCTGACCGGCGCACGGATCTCGTCGACGATACGCCTGATCATTTCGCGCGTGGTGGGCGCCTCGACGAAGATCAGGTCGGCGCCCGCCTCGGCATACAGCCTGCCGCGGCGGATCGCCTCGTCGATCCCGTAGGTGGCGATGGCATCGGTGCGCGCGCAGACGACGAGGTCGGGATCGCGGCGCGCATCGACCGCGGCGCGGACCTTCTGCACCATCTCCTCCGCCGATATCACCGCCTTGCCGTCCATGTGGCCGCACTTCTTCGGATAGACCTGGTCCTCGATGTTGATGCCGGCCACGCCGGCGTCCTCGAAGCCCTGCACCGTGCGGTAGACGTTGAGCGCGTTGCCGTAGCCGGTGTCGGCATCGGCCATCACGGGCACCTCGACGGCGGCGGCGATGTAGCGCGTCATCATCAGGTTCTCGGCGTAGGTGAGGAGCCCGAAGTCCGGCTTGCCGAGCAGCGCCGCGGCGACGCCGAACCCGGACACCTGCACGGCCTGGAATCCCGCCTTCTCCGCCGACAGCGCGCTGATGCAGTCGTGCACGCGCGGCACCACCAGCAGTTTCGGGTCCTTGATCAATCGCTTGAGAAGCGTGGTCTTGCGCTCGCTGCGGTTCACGGCAATCCTCCCTTCACACCACGTCGGCCGCCGCGGTCTCGCGGCTGCGCTGCGCCCAGAAACACAGGCGCCGTTCCAGAAAGCGCATCGCGAAATGCATCGCGAGCCCCATTGCCGCGAGCACGACGAACAGCGAGTAGACGCTGGCAATGTCGAGGTTCGAGTTGTACTGCAGGATCAGCACGCCGAGCCCCGCCTGCGCGCCGACGAATTCGCCCACGATCGCGCCGAGGATGCTCAGGACCGCCGCCATGTTCAAGCCGGCGAAGATGAACGGCAGCGAGCTCGGGAACGTGATCTTGGTGAACACCTGCCACGCGCTCGCTCCCAGCGACCGCGCGAGTTCCAGCCGGTCGACGTCCACGGAGCCCGATCCGGCGATGCTGTTCACCAGCAGCGGGAAGAAGGTGATCACCGACGTGATCAGCACCTTCGGCTCCATGCCGAAGCCGAACCAGACGACGAACAGAGGCGCAATCGCCACCTTGGGCAGCGACTGCAGCGCGATGATGTAGGGGTAGAGCACGCGGGAGACGAGCCGCGAGTGCGCGACCGACATGCCGACGACGATGCCGGTCGCCGAGCCGATCAAGAAGCCGAGCAGCGCCTCGCCCGCGGTGACGCCGAGGTGATACCAGTAGCCGGCCGGGTCGCGCGGCGACGCCGAGAGCCCGCTGACGAGCGATGCCCAGACCTTGGCCGGCGGCGGCAGCACGAACTCGGGGATCGCGAAGTACTTCGTCGCGAGGTACCACGAGCCGATCAGCGCGACGAACAGCAGCGGCGCAAGGATCAATTCCGGCCGCGAGGCCAGCAGGCCCGGCGCGGCGCCGGGATCGGCCGGCGGCGAAGCCGCGGCGTTGCCGTCGTCGTTCATCAGGAAAGGTCCCTTTTCACGTTCAGCAGGTCGCGAATCCGGGTGGCATGGACGCCGAAGCGATCGCTGTTGATCACGGCAAGCCCGCGCGGCCGCGGCAGGTCGATGTCGATGATGGCCGCGAGCGTGCCCGGCCGGGGGGTCATCACCAGCACGCGGTCGGAGAGGAACACCGCTTCGGAGATCGAGTGCGTCACGAACACGATCGTCTTGCCGCTCGCCTCCCAGATGCGCAGCGTCTCCTCGTTCATCTGCTCGCGGGTCATCGCGTCGAGCGCGCCGAAGGGCTCGTCCATCAGCAGCAGCTTCGGGTCGTGGACGAGCGCGCGGACGATCGACGCCCGCTGCTGCATGCCGCCGGACAGCTCGAACGGATAGCGGTACTCGAAGCCCGCGAGGCCGACCAACTGCAGCAGCGACATTGCGCGATCGAGGAAACGCCGCCGCGGCAGCCGGCTGATCTCGATCGGCAGCAGCACGTTGTCGAGCACCGTGCGCCACGGCAGCAGCACCGGCGCCTGGAACACCATCCCGGTGTCGCGGTCGGGTCGTGCCACCTGGCGCTCGCCGATCCGCACTGTGCCGGCCGTGCGCGGGATGAGCCCGGCGAGGATCTTCAGCAGTGTCGACTTGCCGCAACCGGAGGGCCCCACGATGGAGACGAACTCGCCGTTCGCGACGTCGAAGCTCACGTCGGCCAGCGCCCGGACGCCGCCGTTGCGTCCCGGATAGCGCTTGTCGAGTTGGCGGACGCCGATCAGCGCGGACCGCGGATCCGCGGCGCGCACGACGCCGGCCTGGCCGGGGTCGGTCATCGTGGAGAGCGCTGCGGCAGGAATCGAAGGCATGCGTGCATTTCGCACCAGGTGCGACTGCGAGGTTGCGCCCCGCGGCGAGGTTGCGCCCCGCGGTTGTCGCGGACGGCCGAAAGATGTTATAACAACTTCCGACACGCGACAAGCCATGAACCGGACGCCGCACAGCCAGCACCCGACCGCCGCACGCCGCGCGCGGGCGGCGCCCGACCGCGCCGCGCCGCTCCACCTGCAGGTGTACACGCGGCTGCGCGATGCGATCTTCCGCGGCGACTATCCCGAATCGTCCCGCCTGCCCGGCGAAATCGCGCTGGGCGAGGAATTCGGCGTCTCGCGCATCACCGTGCGCCGCGCGCTCGACGAACTGGCGGCGCGCGGGCTGGTGCAGCGAGTGCAGGGCCAGGGCACGACGGTGTGCCGGCGACCGGCGTTCTCGCCGGTCGTCGCCGACGTCAACGGCCTCCTCGAGAGCAATGTCGCGATCGGGCTCGAGACGACGAGCAGGCTGGTCGAGTTCGCGTACGTCCCCGCGCCACCCGACATAGCCAAGGCGCTCGCGCTGAAACGCGCCGCCGGCGTGCAGATGGCGGTGCGCATCCGCTTCCGCGACGGGATGCCCTTCGCTCACGTCACCAGCTGGATACCCGAACGCATCGGCCGTCGCTTCGACGAGGCCGCGCTCGTGCAGACGCCGGTGCTCGCGCTGCTGGAGCAGCACCGGGTCGTGATCGGCAACATCGAGCAGACGATCTCGGCCGAAGCCGCGACGCGGGAGGTGGCGCGCGCGCTGGCGCTCGATCCCGGAGCCCCGCTGCTCAAGGTGGAGCGCGTGGTGTTCTCGACCGAAGGCGTTGCCGTCGAGAAGAGCCGCGCGCTTTACCCGGCCCAGCGGCACCAGTACCGGATCACGCTGCGGCGAGGCGCGGGACGCGCCGCGAACGCGCAGCCGTAGCGCCCTCCGCCGCGCCGGCGGATTCCTAGTCGAGCACGTAGCCCCAGTCGCGCAGGAATTCGCCCATCGCCTTGCGGCTGACGTTCCCCCGCTGCAGCCGCCGGCCGGTGTGCTCGGCCCAGCCGTAGGGCCCGGTATCCTGCCCGGCATCGGGCGTGAGGCCCTCGACCTTGACCCGTCGCCCATCGTAGATGCCCGATGCCGCCATCACAGCGTCGTAGCGGGCAACGCCTTCCTCGCAGCGCCCGGTCGAATAGCGGTCCGTGTGCACCACCACGTCCGGCGGCAGGCGAGGCTTGACGTTGTTGATCCGCGCGGCGTAGCCGACCGCGAGGCCGATGGTGCCGAAAACGCCCGGCGGGAGGCCCAGCAACTGCGCCACCTCGCGCGCCTTGTTGCGCACGCCGCCCACCATGCAGCAACCAAGCCCCAGGCTCTCCGCCGCGAGCGTCGCGTTCTGGCAGGCGAGCGCGCTGTCGATCGCCGCCGCCAGAAGGAAGTCGATGCGGCTGTAGTTCATCCCGTACCCCTGGCGCTCGGCGAGCCACCGCAGCCGGTAGGTGTCGGCGCAGAACACCAGGAAGAGCGGGGCCTCCTCGACGAACGCCTGGTCGCGGCAGTACGAACGCATGGCCCGGCGCTTCTCCGGATCCGCGACGACGACCACGCTCCACATCTGCATGTTCGACGACGTGGACGCATGCTGCGCGGCCGCGATCATCGTTGCCAGTGCCTGCTCGGGCAGCGGGCGGGTCCGGTCGAAGAATCGCACCGACCGGTGCGACGCCATCTGGTCGGTGACGGGCGTGTGCAGCGTCTGTGTCATCGCGAGCCGATCCCGGTAATCCGCGTTCAGCCGGCCGCGAGTCGAACGAGCACGTCGCGCCAGCGCTGCCGTTCGTCGAACCCGTCGCCCTGCGTGACGAGCGCGGCCAAGCCCGGCAACACGGGCGCCGACAGCAAGCGGATCTTCGCCAGCAGCACGTCGTCGGCAAGCGGCCGGTCGGGCCCGCCGCGCGCACTCCTGCACTCTGCGGTCAGCCTCTCGCCATCGTCCATCGTGAGCACGATCCGGGAGGGACGATCGAATGGCGGGACCAGCTCGCCCTCATGGGCGTGAAGCCTGACCAGGCGGCGCAGGCGGACGACGGATGCATCGGCCAACGCGCGCTGCGAAAAGGCCTCGGCCGGCGCCGATCCGTACGCGAGCGGCGCCGCGATCATGTGCGGCATCGAGAACTTGGCGCCGAGGCTGGTGGTCGGCTCGGCATTGGCGAGGCTCAACGCGAGCGGATGGGTCCAGGCGTCGATGCCGACGATGCGTTGCGGATCGACGCTGCGGCGCGCCAGGAGATCGAGCAGCGCCTCCACCGCCGAGTGGCCGTGCTGGCAGCACGCATAGAGCTTGTGGAAGCCGCTTTCGATCGACCATCGATCGCCCAGCCCCGCGGTGAGCGCGCGTGGATCTTCAACCGCATGCAGGATGTCACGATAAACCGCGGCGGGACTCGAGGCGGAGCCCGTGATGCCGCAGGCCGACCAGTCGGCGCACTGCATGCCGGCCACCGCGCCCGCGGCGGCCCACACGTTGCGCGCGAGCACGCCTTCGATCAAGTGCGGGCGCGGGCCGACCGACGCCACCGTCGCCGCCGCCGTGATCGCGCCCTCGAGCGTGGCCGCATCGTAGTTGCGCGCGATCGCCGTCGCTGCCGCAGCCCCGATGGCCGACCACAGCGCGTGCGCGTGGATCGTCGGCGACGCGAACCGGAACGTGCAGGCGACGCGGGTCACGCATTCGTACGCGAGCGCCACGGCGCGCAGCGCGTCGGCAAGACGCAGCGGTGCTGCCTCCGCCTCGGCGAGCGTCGCCGGGACGACGTAGAGACCCGCATGGCAGGTCACCGTGCGGAAGCCCTCGTCGAGTTCGCACCAGCTGGCGGCCAGCGCATTGGCCGACGCCGCCTGCCAGCGGTCGGTGCCGGGCAGTCCCGGTCCGATGATCGACGCCTCGACCCTGGTTGCGCGGCCCGCGACCAGCCTGCGATAGGCCTCGACCTCGGGCTCCGGCGCCGCGGCGACCATCGCCGCGAGATCGTCCGCGAGCACCCAGCGCGCGCGCTGCCGCACGCGCTCCGGAATGTCCTGCCAGCGCTGCGCGACGATCCACTCGCACAAGGCGGCAAGCTGCGGCCCGACCGCGGAATCCGTCATGCGTCGTGGCCGGTGCCGCTCATCGCGTCGATCAGCGTGCGCAGGCGAGGCGCGCGTTCGATGGCCCAGACGCCCTGGATGACGGCATCCGCCGCGACGGCGGACATCCGTCCCCCGACCATCATCCGGAACTTGCGGAAGAGATCTTCGTCGGCCAGAGGCTTCTCCGGCGCGCCGCCCGGTTGCGCGACGTAGAGCGAATGCGCGACGCCGTCGATCATCGTGATCGACACCCGCGCCGGCCCCTGCTTCGGGTAGGACGCGCAGCACTCGGGGTCGGCACGCACGAAGATCTTCCGCGCGTCTGCCGCGAGCCGCGGGTCTTCGCGCATCGCGTCGCCGAACGTCGCGAGCTCGACGGCGCCGGTGCGCAGCGCGGCGGCCATCACGTAGGGGAAGCTCAGCTGCGCGACGGTGAACGAATCCCACCCCAGCGCCGCGTGCGGCATCGCGGCGTCGTAGGTGCCGACGTCGACCCTGGCGACGCGGTCCGGATCGATGCCGTGCGTCGCGCGCATCTCCAGCATCGCATCGATGGCGGGATGAATGTGCCGGCAGCAGGGATAGGGCTTGATGTAGGAGCGCGTGATCGCAAGCGCGCCCGCCCGGTGATCGAACGCGGTGCCGGTCCAGGGACCGAGCCCGCCGAAGGCCTGGAAGATTCCGGCCTGCGTTTCCGCAACGCCGGTCGGCCCTTCGACGACGCCGCGTTGCGCCAGCAGCGCGGCGAGCACGCCTTCGCGCGCCGCGTGCCCCGGATGCAGCTTCTTCACGTTGCCGCCGCCGGTGAGGTACGAGAAGATGCCCGCGCTCGAGCTTGCCGCAATGCCCATCGCACGCTCCAGCGTCAGCGGGTCGAGCTGCAACAGCCGGCCGACCGCAGCGGCGGCACCGACGAGGCCGACCACGCCGGTCGTCTGGAAGCCGCGCCGGCTTGCGTGCGGGTGCAGCACTTCGGCCAGCGAGACCGCCACTTCGTAACCGGCGACGATCGCCGCCAGCGCGGAAGCGCCATCGGTGTCGAGGTGGTAGCCCGCGGTCAGAACGGCCGGCACGATCACGGTGCCCGGGTGCATCGAGCCCTCGCGATTGCCGTCGTCCAACTCCAGCGCGTGGCCGCTAATGGCGGTGACGTAGGCCGCAGCGAGCAGGTCCACGCGACGGCGCGAGCCGACGATCGGAACCTTGCCCCCGCCGCCGAGTTCCACCATCAACGCCGTGGCGGCAGCGACCATGGGCTGGTCGAGGCCACTGATGCAGGCGCCGATCGAATCGAGCAGATGCCGCTTCGCCGCGGTCCGCTCCGCGTCCGACAGCGACGCGACGTCGAGCATGCTCGCAAACTGCGCGAGCGCAGCGGTGGGCCTGGCGCAGGCCACGAGGTGACGCCTCGCCTCGCGGGCCGCCGGTGCCGCGGCGGCGACGCTGGTGCTGTCGGGTTGTTGTTCCACACTCCTCCTTCGGCGGCTCCGAGTGACTGTACTGGATCTTTCGAACATGTTATAACAACCTCACTCGCGCCACAACGATGCTTGGTGCGATCCGATCGCACATCCCTGCCCAGCTACAACGCGAGTCCGTGGCGACACTCTCCGAAGACCTCGCAGCCTTCGTTGCCGATCTCGACTTCGACGACCTGCCGACGCCGGTCGTCCAGCGATTGCAGCTGCACGCACTGGACCTGCTGGGCGTCTGCCTCGTCGGCGCGCGCATGCCGTTCGCGGACATGCTGCACGCGACGATTGCGCAGTCGGGCGGCATCGCCGAAAGCACCCTGCCGGGCCGTCGCGGGACCCGGCTCCCGGCCCCGTCCGCCGCGTTCTTCATCGGTGGAGTTGCCCATGGCAACGAATTCGACGACACCTATCCGCCGGGTCGCTGGCATCCGGGCGCCGCCACGCTGCCGGCGTTGCTCGCGACGGCCGAGGCGCTCGGCGTCGACGGCCGCCGATTCCTGACCGCTGCCGCCGCCGGGATCGAAGTGGGCTGCCGTCTGACGCGCGCCGCGCCGGGCCTGCTGCTGCGGGGATTTCATTCGACGGCGACGGCCGGCGTGCTCGCGTCCGCCCTCGGCGTCGGCAAGCTGATGGGCCAAGGCAACGACGAGCTCGCCCACAGCCTCGCAATCGCCGGATGCTTCGCCTCGGGCACCACCGAGTTCCTGAACGATCCCGAGGCCTGGCCGAAGCGCATCCAGGTCGGCTATGCGGCGCAGGGCGCGGTGCTCGCCGCACGCGCGGCGACCAATGGTTTCAAGGGGCCGCGCACGATGCTCGAAGGCCGCTACGGCTACCTGCGCTCGCATGCGGGCGAAGGCAACTACGATGTCGCGGGCGTGCTCGCCGGGCTCGGCACCGAGTGGGAAATCGCGAAGATCTACCCGAAGCGCTATCCCTGCGACCACATCGCGCAGGGCTACCTCGACTGCGCGCTCGCCATCAGCCGCGACGAGCAATTGCGCGGCGCGGACATCGCGCGCATCGAGGTCGTCGTCAATCCCTTCGCGACTTCGGTCATGTTCGAGCCGCGCGAACTGCGCTACGAGCCGTCCAACGGCTGGTCGGCGCGCTGGAGCATGCCGTTCAACATGGCGGTCGCGCTCGTCGATCGCGCCGTAAGCATCGATACCTACAACGACGAGCGCGCCCGCGATCCGGCGACGCGCGCGCTGATGCAGAAAGTCGTCGCCGTCGAGGATCCGACGCTGCCATTCCCGGGCGACTACCCGGCGTGGGTACGCGTGCACACCTCGACGGGCCGGGTGCTGGAGAGGAAGCAGATGCACGTCGCCGGCTCGGCCGCGAATCCGATGGCAGCGGCCGAGTACGAGCGCAAGTTCATCGACAATGCGTCGCGCACGCTCCCCGCGGACGATGTCGATCGATTGATCGGACGCTTGCGCGACCTTCCCGGCATCGCGGACATGGCCGAGGTTGCGCGCCTGTATGCGTGATGCCTGCCGTCCATCCACACCCTGACGGGCCGACGCTGCCCGCGGCACACCGCTTCAACAACATCCGAGGAGACGCGATGAAGGGAATCATGGTCACATCGAGAAGTGCGTTCGCGCTCGCCGCCGTGGTTGCGGCGACGCTGGGTGTGACTCCGGGCGGCGCCGCGGCGCAAGGCGCGGCGTACCCGACCAAGCCGGTGCGCATCATCGTCGCCTTCGAGCCGGGCGGCGCCACCGACATCCTGGGCCGCCTGATCGCCGCCGAGCTCACGACCGCGCTGGGGCAGACGTTCTTCGTCGAGAACAAGTCCGGCGGCGGCGGCAACATCGGAACCAACATGGTGGCCAAAGCCGCGCCGGACGGCTATACGCTGCACTTCGGCGCCGCGGGCAACATCGCGATCAATCCGAGTCTCTTCGCCAGCATGCCGTTCGACCCCGAGGCCGATCTCGCGCCGGTCGCGCCGATGGCGTCGACGATGAACGTGCTGGTCGTGAACCCCGCGGTGCCCGCGAAAACCGTTGCCGAACTCATCGCGCTCGCGAAGGCGCAGCCGGGCAAGCTGACGTTCGCCTCCTCCGGCAACGGCGGAACCATCCATCTTTCCGGCGAGATGTTCAAGGTGATGGCGGGCGTGGACATCGTCCACGTTCCGTACCGCGGCAGCGGCCCGGCGATGCTCGACCTGATCGCCGGACGCACCGACATGATGTTCGACAACCTGCCTTCGGCGCTGCCGCGCGTCCAGAACGGCTCGCTGCGCGCGCTGGGCGTGACGGCCAGCACGCGCAGCAAGGCATTGCCGAACGTGCCGACCATCGCCGAGGCGGCGTTGCCCGGCTACGAGGCGACCACCTGGTTCGGCGTGTTTGCGCCGGCGCAGACGCCGCCGGCCATCGTCGAGCGGCTGAACCGTGCAATCTCGGACGCGCTGAAGAAGCCCGAGGTCGTGGAAAAGATCGCGGCCATGGGCGCGGAGCCGATGTTCATGACACCGGAAGAGTTCCGCAAACTCGTTCGCGCGGACACCCAGAAATGGCGTGTCGTCGTAAAGCAGGCGGGCGTGAAAATCGAATGAGATCGGGCCGGTGTCCGCCCGGCGAATCTGTGGGATGCGGTCGGATGCCGGACCCGTTTCCCTTCGCCGCGGGCCGTCGCCATGCAGGGGATTCTGGACGGGTTTCAGCGGCCGGATGACGCGGGCAGCCGTGGCGATCGCCACCGGCAAGGATTGCCATCGCGGTTATCGGCAGCGCCCTTGCCGCCACCATTCAAGGCGCTTCTGCGCGCGGAGCCCGGAGGCAGTCCCGTGAGTGCCTGCGCCCGGCTACAGGGCCGGCGGGCGGGCGTCGTCGACGAGTGCACCCGGATCACGCGCCTTCCCCGGTGCCGGGTTTGACGTCCCCGTCGCGTGGTCGACACCGTAGCCGAGCGCACTGGACAGCTGTTGTGCGGCGGTGACCACAATCGGGGCCAACTTCATCAGTCGAATGCGCGCCAACCTCTCGGACGGCCCCGAGATGGCCAGCGCAGCCACTACCGCGCCCGTCGTATCCCGCACCGGGGCACCCACGCCGGACACGCCGGTGCGCCACTCCTGTTCGCCGATCGCGTAGCCCGCTGACCGGATCGCTGCCAGTTCCTTCTTCAGCGCCGCCGGGCGGATTATCGTGTGCGGCGTCATTGGCACGAGGCGAGCGAAGACGAGGACAGCGATGTCCTGGGGCGCAAACGCCAGCAGCGCCTTTGCAGCGGATCCGCAGTAGAGCGGAATGCGGGTGCCGTTCGGCGTGTGCACGCGGATGGCCTGGTCGCCTTCGATCTTGTCGAGGAACACGGCTTCCGCGCCGTTGGGCACCGCGATGTAGGCGGTCTCGTTCGTCGCCTTTGCCAGCGCGCGCATGACCGGCAGCGCGACCTCCATCAGGCTGCGCGCGGTGACCTGGCCCGAAAGGCGCGCCATGCGGCCGGTCAGCCGATACCGTCCGCTCGCTTCGATACGGGAGACGTAGCCGGCAGTGCACAGCGTGTTGACGAGGCGATATACGGTGGCCTTGTCGATCCCGATCGTCCGGGAGATTTCCGAAATCCCGGCCTCGCCGCCGTGCGTCAGCAACACTTCGAGCACCGCGAGTCCCTTCAGCAGGCCCCTGGTCGGTTCGCCACGCGGCGGCGGTGCCGCGCCGGCGTCGATCGCAGCGGGACGATCACGGTCGCGCGCCGGGGCCCGCGTTCCCGTCGTCATGGTCGATCCTCCCGCGTGTGATGTTTGCCGGTTGTCGGCCGTGGCCCGCTGCCAACGCAGCTTGACAGCCGCGCCTCCGCGCGGCACGATGTTTCATTAAATGCAACGTTGTTTCATTTATTGAAACGAAATGATACCGGAGGGGATCGCATGAAAGCAAGTCGCCTGCTCGCGCTGGTCGTCATAGGCGCCGCGTTCGTCTCGTCCCTGGCGGTCGGGCAGGCCTGGCCGACCAAGCCCGTGAAACTGCTGATCCCCTACACGCCGGGCGCCCACGCCGACCTCCTCGCCCGCACGCTGGCGCAGAAGTTGTCCGAGGAATGGGGCCAACCGGTGATCGTCGAGAATCGACCGGGCGGCGGCGGAACGATCGGGACGCTCGCGGGGTCGCGCGCCGCGCCTGACGGGTACACGCTGCTGATGACGGCGCTCGGCCAGCTCGTGATCTACCCGTCGATGCTGGCCAATCCTCCCTATCACGCCGTCACGGATTTCGAGCCGGTCGTTCCCCTCGTCCGCACACCCTGGGTGCTCTACGTCAACAAGGACGTTCCGGCCGCCAACGTGACGGAGTTCATCGCCTACGCGAAGAGCAAGCCCGGAGCGCTCAACGGCGCGACCCCCGGCGTGGGCACCACCAACCACCTCGCCAACGTGCTGTTCATGAACGCCGCCGGGTTCAAGGCCGAAAACGTCCACTACACCGGCAGTGCGCAGGCGGTGCAGGACCTCATCGCGGGTCGCAACCAGTTCATGTTCGATTCCCTGCTCACGCTGCGCTTCGTGCAGGATGGCCAGCTGCGCGCGCTCGCGGTCACCAGCGCAAAGCGTTCGCCGCATGCGCCGGAGCTGCCGACGCTGATGGAATCGGGCCTCAAGGACTTCGACGTGACGGTCTGGTTCGGGCTGTTCCTGCCGCCGAAGACACCGGCGAACATCATCGCGAAGGTGAATGCAGACGTGCAGAAGGCAATGGGTTCCAAGGAGGTCCAGGACCGGCTCGCGATCGCCAAGTTCGAGTACATCTACCAGGCAACACCCGCGGACTTCCGTGCCATGGTCAAGCAGGACAGCGACCGCTGGAGTCGCGTGGTGCGCGATACCGGCATCAAGGTAGAGTGACCGCGATGCCCATCTACGACCTGCACAGTCATTGGGGCACCGAGCGGATGTACCCGCTGCGCGGCAAGGCGCAGCAGGCGAAGCAGGTCGACGTCTGGAAGACCGAGTGCAAGTTCGTCAGTTCCGACGAGATGGCCGCGTATCTCCGGCGCAACGACGTCCGCGCAATGCTCGACATCGGCTTCACGCGCGAGTTGCCGCTCGACGAGGTGAGATCCCTGCACGACGAAATGCTCGCCTTCGGACGCGCGAATCCGGACATCGTCCTCGGCAACTGGATCCAGATCGGCCCCGATGCGGGCCAGGCCGGCCTTGACGAGCTCGAGCGCTGCCGCGTCGCCGGCGTGGGCATCACCGGGCTCGCGGTGTCCGCCGTCGGCAACCGGCGGCCGATCACCGATCCGTCGTTCGAGCCTCACTACGAATATTGCGTTGCGCATCGCATGCCGGTGATGTTCTTCGTCGGCTACACGGGTGTCGGCGCCGGCATGCGAGGCGGCAACGGCATCCTGCTCGACCTCAGCCATCCGCGCTACGTCGACGAGATCGCCGTGCGCTATCCCGACCTCGAAATCATCGCGGCGCGCTCCGCGTGGCCCTGGCAGAGCGAGATGATCGCAATCCTGCTGCACAAGCCAAACGTCTGGGCCGAGTTCCACGGCATGTCGCCCAAGCGTCTCACCGACGAACTGAAGCACGAGATCCGCACCCGGCTGAAGCACAAGGTCATGTTCGCCAACGACTACCCGCTCCTTCACTACGAAAAGATCGTCGGGGACTGGCGCGCCGAAGGCTATCCCGACGATGTGCTGCAACGCGTGCTGTCCGGCAATGCGGAGCGCTTCCTCCAGAAAGTCCAAGCCGCGAGGCCCGCATGAACGCCGACGCCCCCGTTTCCCGGCTCCCCTTCCGCGCCGACCTGATGGCCGGCAAGCGCGTGCTCGTCACCGGCGGCGGCACCGGCCTCGGCAAGGCGGCCGCCTGGCGCATGGCCGAGGCCGGCGCGCGGGTGGTGATCTGCGGCCGGCGGGAAGAAATCCTCCAGGCGACGGCAACCGAGATCGCGCAGGCGACGGGCGCCGAAGTGCTGGCGATGCGCTGCGACATCCGCGACAGCGCACAGGTCGAAACGCTGTTCGACGCGATCTGGGAAAGCGGGCCGCTCGACATCCTGATCAACAACGCCGCGGCGAACTTCCTGGCCCGGACGGAGACGCTGTCCACGCGGGCATTCGACGCGATCATCAGCATCGCGCTGAGCGGCAACGCCTACTGCGTGCTCGCGGCCGGCAAGCGCTGGATCGCTGCCGGACGCCCCGGCGTGATCCTCAATGTGCTGACCACCGGCGCCGCCGGCACCGGCCGTGCATTCACCGTGCCGCTGTCGATGGCGAAGGCGGCGATGCTGGTGATGACGCGCAGCCTCGCCGTCGAGTGGGGCCCGAAGAACATACGCCTGGTCGGGCTGGCACCCGGGCTGTTCCCGACGCCGGGCGCATGGGAGCAACTCTTCCCCGAAGAGCGGGTGAAGGCCGCCGATCCGCTGAAGAGCATTCCGCTGGGCCGCTACGGCCGCCACGACGAGTTCGCCGACATGTGCGTGTTCCTGACCTCCGATGCTGCGTCGTACGTGAACGGCGACATGATCACCATCGACGGCGCGCGGGGCATCAAGGGGATGGATGTGGACGATCTCTTCACCTGGAACGACGCGAAGTGGGAGTCGATGAAGCAGTCGCGCAAGCGTTGAGGCTGGTGCGGCGCGCGGCAGCCCCGGGGGCATCGCGGTGAACGCCGTGCCGGCAGGGCGCGCGTCGCCCTACGCGGAGCTTGCAAGCTTTTTTGCGCCGCGCTCGATCGCCGTGATCGGCGCATCCGCCGACCCTGCGAAGTTCGGCGGCCGCGTGCTCGCGTATCTGCTGGCCCGTCACGGCGACCTGGCCGTCCACGCCGTCAATGCCCGCGTGCCCGTGTGCCAGGGCAAGGCGACGGTGGGAAGCATCGCCGACATCGATGCGCCGGTCGATCTCGCCATCCTTGCGGTGCCGGCCGAAGCCTGCATCGCCGCCATCGAGGCCTGCGGACGCAAGGGCGTTCCTGCGGCCGTCGTCTTCACTTCGGGATTTTCCGAAGCCGGCGGCGAAGGCGTGGCGCGACAGTCGGCCTTGCTGGCGGCGGCACGGCAGGGTGGCGTGCGCGTGCTCGGCCCCAACTGCATCGGCCTCGTCAGCGAGCACGATCGCATCGCCGCGACGTTCGCAACCATGTGGCGCGACGGATGGCCCGCGCCCGGGCCCGTCTCGGTCATCTGCCAATCGGGCGCCTTCGCGTCGTACTTCCACGTGCTGCTGCGCGAGCGCGGCGTCGGCGTGGCGCGCTGGGCCACCACCGGCAACGAAGCCGACGTCGACGTCGCGGAAGTCATTCACTTTCTCGCCGAAGACGCTGCGACGCAGGTCATCATCGCGGCGATGGAGGGTGTGCGCGATGGCCGTCGCCTGGTGCGGGCCCTGCTGCGCGCGCGTGCGGCCGACAAGCCGGTGATCCTGCTGAAGCTCG
Organism: Bordetella parapertussis; assembly: GCA_943331295.2. Lineage (GTDB taxonomy): Bacteria > Pseudomonadota > Gammaproteobacteria > Burkholderiales > Casimicrobiaceae > CAIWHR01. The sequence goes on from CALQLA020000002.1 coordinate 148,706, forward strand.
GGCGGTCCCGGGTCGGGTCGGCCGCCGCGCAATCGCATACCGGCGCGCTGGCCGGCGAAGACCGGGTGTTCGACGCGGCCGTGCGCGATGCGGGTGCGATCCGCTGCACGACCTTCATCGAGGCCGTGGATGTCGCGACCGCATTCGCCGTCGCGCCGCGGCCGGCCGGCCGGCGCGTGGGCATCGTCAGTGCGTCCGGCGGCGGCGGCATCATGATTGCCGATCGTGCCGACGATCTCGGCCTCGACGTGCCCGCGCTGTCGGCGCCGCTGCGGGAGGAACTCGACGCCATCATTCCGGGAGGGAACTCGCGCAATCCCGTCGACGTGACCGCGATGGTGTTGAACGATCTCGACCTGATGAGCCGTCCGCTGGTGGCCGTCGCGCAATCGCCCGAGGTAGACGCGGTGGTGGCGTTCCTGACCTCCGCGTTTCGCAGCGATGCCAGCATGCAGCAACTGCAGGCGCGGCTCGACGCCGCGGGGCTCGGTCGCTGCGGCAAGCCCGTGTTGCTGTCGCCGATCTGCACGCCGACGGCGGCAGCGGCGCTGCACGCGGCGGGAATGCTTGCTTACCCTGATCCGGTGCAGGCGACGAATGCGCTTGCGGCAATGGTCCGCTGGGTGGACGGCGCGGTGCCGGCACCCGTGCCGCGACCCGATGCGGGTGCCGGAATTCCCGGAAGCGACGCATCACCCATCGTTGCGAACGACGAAATGTCGCTGCTGGCGCATTTCGCCACGCACGGCGTGCGCCCCGTCCCGGGCCGGCTGCTGCGCGGCGCCGATGAGATTGCCGGTGCCTACGCCGAATTCGGGCCCCGGGTGGTCATGAAGATGGCGGTGACGAACCTGGCGCACAAATCGGAACACGGCGGCGTTGTCACCGGGATCGCGTCGCTTGCCGGCGCGCGCGACGCCTGGGAACTCATCATCGCGCGCGCGGCGGCGGCAGGATTCGCATCGCGCATGCTCGGGGTGGTGATGCAGGCGCAGGCGAGCGGCGTGGTCGAGATGCTGCTCGGGCTCGAGCATGATCCGGCCTTCGGACCGGTGGTGACCGTCGGCATGGGCGGAATGTGGGTGGAACTGCTGGACGACGTCGCGACAGCGCTGGCACCGGTCGATGCACATCAGGCGCGAGGGATGCTGGAGCGCCTGCGCGCGGCTCCGCTGCTGGCCGGCGCTCGCGGCCGCCCGGCGGCCGACATCGACGCCCTGGCGCAGGCCATCGCCGACTTCTCGCGGGCCGGCATCGCGCTCGGAACGGCCGCAAGTGTCGAGATCAACCCGCTTATCGTGGGCACCCCGGGTGCCGGCGTGCATGCCGCCGACGCCAAGATGGCGCACCCGGAGTGATGCATGCTGTTCGGTGACGATGCCCCCGATATTGCCGCCTTCCGCGCCGAAGTACAGTGCTGGCTGCGTGAGGCTCTGCCGGGCTCGTACGCGCATCACCTCCAGTGCCTGGATCCGAAGATCCTGCGCGACTGGCATCGGCGGATGTTCGAGCGCGGCTGGGTTGCACCCAATTGGCCGCGCGAGAACGGCGGCATGGGCGCCTCGCTCGACGAGTATCTGGTCCTCCTGGACGAATTGACTCGCGCCGGCGCGCCGTACCTGCTGCCTACCGGCATCACGCTGCTCGGTCCCGTTCTCATCGCGTACGGCACGCCGCAGCAGAAGGCGCTGCACCTGCCGCGGATACTGAACGGCGAGACGTTCTGGGCGCAAGGCTATTCCGAGGCGAGCGCCGGTTCCGATCTTGCCGCATTGTCCACGCGCGCCGTGCGCGGAACTGACGGTGCAGGCGATCATTTCGTCGTGACCGGGCAGAAGCTGTGGTCGAGCTATGCGCACATCGCCGACTGGATGTTCGCGCTGGTGCGCACCAACCCCGATGCGGCGCCGCGGCACGCCGGGCTGAGCATGCTGCTGATCGATCTTCGCTCGCCCGGCGTCACGATCCAGCCGTTGCGCACCATCGCGGACCAGGACGAATTCGCGATGGTCGACTTTGCCGACGTCCGCGTGCCGGCCGAAAACCTGCTGGGACCGGAAGGCGGTGGCTGGAAGGTGGCCAATCATGTCCTCGTCTGGGAGCGGCTTTCCAACGGCAGCCCGCGCATCGCGCTGATGACGTGGCGACGCGTTCAGGCCGTCGCGCAGGCGAGCGGGCGGAGCGAGGACCCGGCCTTCCGCGACCAGCTTGCAGCGGCCGAGATCCGCCTCGTCGCGCACCTCGCCTGCTATCGCGACGCAGTGGAGCGGGTCAAGCGCGACGAGCCGATCGATGCGATCGCGCCGCTGCTGAAGATCTCCAGCACGGAACTCGCGCAACGGTTCACCGAGTTGCTCATGATCGCCGCCGGCGAGCACGGTGGCGCACTGGTGCTCGAGGAAGGCCTGGCGCGGAGCGTGGACGTCGCGCGGAGCTTCCTGCTCACCCGGCGCGCAAGCATCTATGGCGGCAGCAATGAAATCCAGCGCAACATCGTCGCCGCGCGCGTGCTCGGTTTTCCCAAGGCATGGTGATGGCCGCACAGGATCACGCAATGGCATACGGGCAAGCCGCCGCGCAATGGTTCGCGCGCGAGGCCGGGCCTGCCGCCTTCCGCCGCTGGATCGATGGCGGCATTGCTGCACAGCGTGAGCAGGCGTGCGCGTTCGCCCGCTTCGGGCTCGCCGATGTGCTCGCCGAGATCCCGGATTCAGGGACGCGCGCTGCCACGGTCGCCGCCGTTGCGCGCGAAGCCGGCCGCCACCTCTATGCCGGTCCGATCGCCGAGTTGGCAGCGACCGGGCTGCTCGGGGTCGCCGACGCGGCGGTCGGAGCATCGGTTGTATGGGTGCGCGATGCGGTCGCAGTCGACGTGACGATGGAATCCTTCGCAGAACCGGTTCGCTTGCCGCCGACGCCCTATGCCGACCTCGCGGACGTGCTGTGGCTGACGGCGGGCGCGGACGAGCCCTGGATTTTCGCCGTAATGCTCGGCGAATCCGCGCGCGTCGAAAGTGTGGCCGACGCCGATGGCACCCGGATCGGCGTCCTCCTGCACGTCCGGCGCGCAGGATGCACTCCGGTCGCGGTGACGAAGCCAGTCGGCGCGGCGCGGCAGGAGATCGAGGAACTGGGATGGCTGGCGACGTGCGCGCGGTTGATTGGCGCGGCAGAACGCGCCGGCGAACTTGCGCGCGACCACCTGCTGGCCCGCAGGCAGTTCAATCGGCCGCTGGCTGCATTCCAGGTGCTGCAGCACCAGGCGGTGGACCGTTTTCTCGACGTGACGCTCGCAGCGTCGTTGCTGGACCAGGTCCTGCGGCATTGGGGGCGCGCGCATGAACGGCGGCCGGTGCTGCACGCGCTGAAGGCGTTCGCGGCAACAGCGGCGCTGGAGGCCGGCAAGACGGCGGTCCAGCATTTTGGCGCGAGCGGATTCGCCCATGACGGCGATGTCGGCCTGTACCTGCGGCACGTCGTGGCGCTTGCCGCGCGCGGGGGCGACGCGCTGGAGCACCGCCGGCTTTTCGGCTCGGCCGCGCGCACGCTCCTCGCCTGATTCGTTGCCGGGGAATCGCGACGGCCCGAACGAACTCGAGCCGTCAGGAAGACGACATCCGCTCCGGAATTTTCCGGCCCCGGAAACCGGGGGAATGGCTCAACGATCGAGCCTGTGCCGCTCGACGATCTTCGCATCCAGCTCGACCCCGAAGCCGGGACCCTTCGGCACCACGACCTGCGCACCCTGGATGACGATCGGCTCGACGACGACATCCTGCACGAGTTCGTCGACGACGCCCACTGCAAACGGGCCGGGCTCCAGGTTGCCTGGCCACGCGGCCGCGAGATGCGCGACCGAGGCCGCGGCCACGCTCGTGCTCGGATGATTGCCGGGGTAGATGCGCAGTCCGGCGGCAGTCGCGATCGACCACAGCTCGCGAGTGCGCCATGCTCCGCCGTTCTTGGCCACCTTCGTCTGGACGCCGTGCGCCGCGCGCGAGGCCAGAACGCGCAGAAGATCCTGCGGATTGGCCACCGACTCGTCCGCAATGAGCGGCACGGACGTGGCGCGTGCGAGCGCCGCCATGCCGTCGATGTCCCAGGGTGCCAGCGGCTGCTCGATCGCCTCCACGCCCAGGTTCGCAACGCTGTCGGCGAGCGCACGCGCAGCCGGAAAGTCCAGGGAGGCATTTGCGTCGAGACGCAGGGCCGCGTCCGGCAGCGCGTTGCGCAGCGCGCCCACCAATCCGGCGTCGCCGCCGCCTGCGCCCACTTTCACGACGAAGCTGCGAAACCCCCGGCCGTGGAAACGAATCGCGGCATCGACGACCCGCCCCGCGTCGACGTCGATGGGGAGTACCGCGGATAGGTCGACGACGCCTCTCGCCTGCCCGCCCAGCAAGCACCACGCCGGCACGTCGAGCAGGCGCGCCTGCAGGTCCAGCAAGGCATCCGCCACCGCCGCTTTGGCGTAGGGGCTCCCCCACAGCGCACGATCGAGATCCGCCATGATGCCCGGAGCCTCGAACACCGATCGGCCCAAAACCCGCGGGGCCAGCACTTCTTCAACCGCGTTCACCAGGCCGCGAAGCGTTTCCGAGCTTCCCATGCGCCGCCATGCCTGGCTCTCACCCACGCCCGTGGCGCCGCTGTCCGAATGCAGCCGCACGAGGAGGACGTCGAGGTGCACGCGCTTGCCCCCCGTCGCAATCTCGAAGGCCGAACGCAGCGGAAGACGCAGTGGAATGGTCTCGACGCGGGTGATCCGGCCACCTCGCAATGCGTCGGCACCGGGATCAAGCACTGTGTCAGGCGGGTTCACCGGCATTGCTCCCTTGGGCCAGTGAATCCCCGGGGCCCTTGGTCGCATGGGTGCGCCGGCAGAGAGCCGGCGCGCGTTGCCGGCGGCATCACTTCTGCTTGGACGCCAGCTCCTCAGCCTTCACTTCGCGGAAGCGCGGCTTGCGCTTCTCGCGCAGCGCTGCGCCCCCCTCCTTCGCTTCCGCCGTCTGGTAGTACAGTGCACACCCCTGGAACCCGAGGGCAGCGATGCCTCGGATGCTCTCCGTGTCCGCATTGAAGGAGCGCTTGGCCAGCGCGATGGCCGTCGGGCTGCGTTCGGCGATTTCGTCGCACCACGCGTCGACCTCGGCATCGAGCTGGTCGTCGGGGACCACCTTGTTGACGAGTCCCATCTCGTAAGCCTCGCGGGCCGTGTAGCGCCTGCACAGGTACCACATCTCGCGGGCGCGCTTCTCCCCGACGATGCGGGCCAGGTACGCCGTGCCCCAGCCCGGATCGACGGATCCCATCCTCGGGCCGACCTGGCCGAAAATGGCGCTCTCGGCGGCGATCGTCAGGTCGCACAAGGTGCAAAGGACATTGCCGCCGCCGATGGCATAGCCGCGCACCTTGGCAATCACGGGCTTCGGAATGTCGCGCAACGTCGTCTGCAGGTGTTCGACAGGGACCCCCACCGTGCCGTAGCCCGCCCGCTCCGCCTTCTTCTCGGACGTGTCGCCGCCCACGCCGAACGCACGGGTGCCCGCGCCGGTGAGGACGATCACGCCGATCTTCGTGTCCCAGCCGGCGCGCAACAGCGCATCAGTGACCTCGCTGTAGGTCTTGGTGCGGAAGGCGTTCATCTTCTCGGGCCGATTGATGGTGATGGTCACTACCGCGCCGCGCTCTTCGTACAGGATGTCTTCGTATTGATGGTTGCTCACTGCCTGCTCCTACGTCGGTGGATGTGAGGGAAATCCGGCGGCTGGGACGGCTTCCGCCAACAGAAAGGCGATCGGGCGGCGCGCCTGCGGTGCTACTGCGCGCCGGCTTGCGACACCCGAGCCGCCTGCCGGCCTGCGATGCGGCCGAACACCGCCCCGTTGGTCAACCCCGAGCCGCCGGGATAGTTGAAGTAGAAGATGCCACCCACCATCTCGCCCGCCGCATAGAGTCCGGGCAGCGGCCGGTCGTCGATGTCGACGACGTTGGCATCGGCGTCGATCTTGATGCCTCCGTAGGTGAACGTGATGCCGCAGGTCACGGCGTACGCCTCGAACGGCGGCTGGTCGATCGGCGTGGCCCAGTTGGACTTGGGAATGGACAGGCCTTCGGTTCCGAGGCCATCCTTGATCGTCGGGTTGAGCGGCCGGTCGCGCCGGACCGCGGCGTTGTACTCACGGAGAGTCGCGAGGAGTGAAACGCGATCCACGTCCTCGATGCGGGCGACCAGGTCCTCGAGCGTGTCCGCGGTGACCTTGGTGACCTGCTTGATCCGGTACTCGTCGTGCATCAGGTGCCGGACCTGCGCGTCGAAAATCTGCCACGCGAACTGGCCCGGCTGCTCCAGCACCTTCCGGCCGTACTTCGCATAGGTGTACAGATAGAAGTCGGCGCCTTCGTCGAGAAAGCGCTTCCCGTCCGCGTTCACCACGATGCCGTAGGGAAAACTGTGCTTGCTGAAGAGCTCGCCCACGTTCCGATCGCCGAAGTTCGGCGCATTGCGCTCCCATGAAATCGCGTGGCAGCCCGACCAGTTGCCGCAGGTCTGTGCCCCGGCATCGATGGCCATGCGCAGGCCGTCACCCTGGTTGTAGCGGCAGCCGCGCACCTTGGCGAGGTCCCATCCCGGGCCGAGGTATCTCGTGCGCCACTCGGCGTTGGCCTCGAAGCCCCCGGCGGCCAGCACCACGGCCCGAGCCCGCATCGCGCCGATCGCGCCCTTGTGCCGCACATGGACCACGGTCGAATCGCCCTCCCGGTCGAGGCGCGTGGCAAAGCATTCGTAGTGCACGGCGACGCCCGATCGTTGCGCCGCACGGTATTCGGCGTCGACGAGTCCGATGCCGCCACCCACCGTCTCCACGACGAGCCCGCCGAACCACCGGATCTTGTCGCCCACCCGCGCGCCCTGGCGTCGATAGGGGAGGAAGCGCACGCCCTTGTCGTGGAGCCACATTGCCGCGTCGAAGCTGCCCTGCACCAGAAGATCGGCCAGCACCGGGTCCGTCCGGTACTGGCTCATCGCCGCGAGGTCGCCAAAGAAGGTGTCGGCGGGATAGCCCGGGAACTCGTAGTTGCGCCACTCCTGCTCACCGAGCTCCGGCATCAGTCGCTGGAGGTCCCGCACGTCCTCGTAGGCGAAGCGCATCGCGCCCGCGGTGTAGCTGCTGTTGCCCCCGCGCTCGCTCTCCGGGGCGCACTCGAGCAGCGCCACCCTGGCGCCCGCGTCCGCGGCGGTGATCGCGGCACACAACGCGGCATTGCCGCCCCCGACGACGACGACGTCGTAGTCCGTTTGTGATCGCTTTTCAGGCATCGCGCTTCGCCTTCAGGAAGTCGGTGGCTCGCATCGCGGGATGCGCCCGCTCGTACTGGACAGGAAACGAGGGCTCCTCGCCCAGTTCGATGGCGGCGTGCCAGGGCCAGCGTGGATTGAAGAGCATGCCGCGCGCGAGCGCCACGAAATCGGCCTGACCGCCGGCGATGATCGCCTCCGCCTGCCGCGGCTCGGTGATGAGGCCGACGGCCATGGTCGGAATGCCGATGTCGCGCCGGATGCGCTCGGCGAACGGAACCTGGTAGCCGGGGCCTATCGGTATCTTCTGGTCCGCAACCGCGCCGCCGCTCGACGCGGTGATGTAATCGCAGCCCAGGTCGCGCAGGCGCGCGGCGAGCAGCAGGCTCTCCTCCATCGTCCAGCCGCCGTCTGCCCAGTCGGTGCACGACAGGCGCACACCCATCGGAAGGTGCTCCGGCCAGGCGTCGCGAACGGCGCGGAGGACCTCGAGCAGGAAGCGCATCCGATTCTCGGTACTGCCGCCGTATTCGTCCGTCCGATGGTTGGTCAGCGGGGACAGGAAGTTGTGCAGCAGGTAACCGTGCGCACCGTGGATCTCGACGAAGTCGAGGCCAAGTGCCCGGGCACGCCGTGCTGCTGCCGCGAACGCCTCCACGATGTCGTGGATCTGCTCGACCGTGATCGCTGTCGGCATGTGCCGACCCGGATAGGGCAGCGCCGACGCCGCGTGGACCTCCCAGCCTCCTTCCGCGACCGGGATGGGACGATGCCGATCCCATGCCGGCGCCACCGACCCCTTGCGGCCGACGTGCCACAGCTGGATGCCGAGCCGGGCGTCGGAGTGCCGCCGGCAAAAGGCAATCACCGGAGCGAGGGCATCCACCTGCTGGTCGCTCCAAAGGCCGAGGTCAACCGCCGTATTGCGTCCATTCGGCGTCACGGCGGTGGCCTCGATGCACACGGCGCCGGCTCCGGAAACGGCCATGCTTCCCAGGTGCATCATGTGCCAGTCTGTCGCGCAGCCGTCGACCGCCGAGCATTGCCCCATCGGCGAGACCACGATGCGGTTGGCATAGGTGACCGACCGCAGCGCGCAGGGCGAGAAGAGCGATGACTTCATGGGTCGACGGGACAGTACCAGTGGAGGGCCGTGCGGCCGATCCTATCCTAATGTCCGTACATTTGCAAACAACCATGCGGATGCCGCGCGGTCCGCGATGGCTGCCCCGAGTGCCGGTCCGTCGTCGACGATCCCCGAGTGGAAATGTCCCCGCCCCGCCTGCCCGCAACGGGCGATCGCCGCGAAGGCCGGCTACGCGGCAGCCACGCCCGGCGCTTCCGCTCCGTCACGGTAGAAATCCACCGTCTGCTCGTATCGATCGGCCCGGCAGATCAGTTCGGTGTACTCGATGGGCTCGTCGTCGCGATTGAGGTAGGTGCGCCGCAGCCTGAGCATCGCGGCCCCCTTGCGGACGCCGAGCATCTTCGCCACGTCACCCTCGGCCTCGATCGCGGAGGCGACCTGCCGGGTGCGAAAGGCGCGCACGCGGCAATACTTCTCGATCTGGCCGATGAGCGGCTGCGTGCCGATTTCCTCCTTGGGAATGTGCGAGGCATACCGCACCAGCGTATACAACCGGTGATAGGCGGTGGGCCCCGTCCGCAGGTTGATGATCCGCTGGATCGCATACACCGAGCCGTTCGGCCGCAGCCCGAAGAGCTCGGCCACGGCCGGCACGGTCCGGGCTGAAATCACGCCACGCTTCAGGACCACGATCTGGCTCTGGTTGAATTCGCCGACGAGGTCGCTTATCGATCGCAAGCCCCAGGCGCCACCGGACGCCGATCGCGGGGCAACGACGGTGCCATGTCCCGCCCGGCGCACGATGAGCTTCTCGGCAACCAGCGCCTTCATGGCTTCGCGCATCGTGTGTCGACTGCATCCAAACTCCGCGCAGAGCAGGAGTTCCGGCGGCAGCATCTGCCTTTCGGGATAGACCCCATAGGCGATCCGATCGCGGAGCGTGTTCGCGATCTGCTCGTGCATCGTGCGTGCGCGTGGCTGTGACATGGGCAGGGAGGAGTGCTTGGGTTCCCCATTGTACGAAAGCGAGGCGCCTTGCGGCCCGCTTTCGCGTTTCACCACTGGAACGACGGCGTTACGACCAGTTGCTGCACGCTGACGTGGCGCGGGCGGGTCAGCGCATAGCGCACGGCGTCGGCCACATCCTCCGGCGCGAGGGACGTCGGGAACTGCTCGAAGAAGGACCGTGCCCGCTCGCCGTCGCCCCGCATCCGCGCCTGCGCGAAGCCGGTCCTCGTCAGCCCGGGCACGACCTCGATGACCCGGATGCCGAGCTTCGCATAGTCAGCTCGCAGCACGTCCGTGAAGCCGTGCGCACCCGTCTTGCTGCCCGTATAGGCGGCCATGTGAAGCGTCGGGCGCATTGCATTGGTCGACCCGACGTTCACGATGTCCCCCTGCCCGCGGTCCAGCATGGCGGGCACCAGCGCCCGAGTCATGCGGATCACCCCCGTCAGGTTGACCTCGATCACGCGCGCGAGCTCGTCCGCCGTCGAAGCGTCGAACCGCGTCCTGCCACCGACGTCCTCGCCCGCATTGTTGACGAGGATGGAGGGCCTGGCGAACCGCGGAGGCAAGGACTCCGGAAGTCGCGCAATCGCCCCGGCGTCGGTCATGTCGAGCGGCACGGCATGCACGGCGTCCCCGAGCTCGTCCGCGAGTCCGCGCAGCCGTTCCGGATTGCGACCCGTCGCCACCACGCGGCAGCCGGCGCCCGCCAGCATGACGGCAATGGCACGGCCGATGCCGCTTGTCGCCCCGGTCACGACCGCGACGGCATCCTCGAAGGGCTGCTTCTCCGGCGTCGATGGCGACATGCGTCAGGTACCCGTGAAGCGTGCCTTCCGCTTCTCGAGGAACGCGGAAATGCCTTCGTCGCGATCCTTCGACTGGTAGATCGTGGTCACGATGAACGACTCGTACTCGATCGCATCGGCAAGGTCCATCTGCATGCCCGCGTAGACCGCCCGCTTCAGGAGCTTGAGACTGAGCGGCGCCCGTTGCTCGTACAGGTCGACGATGGCCTTCGCCGCCGCCAGCGCCTCGCCCTTGGCGACAAGCTTGTTGAGAAGACCGATGCGCAGCGCGTGCTGTGCGTCGATGGGTTCCGCCGAGAACAGGATCTCGAGCGCATTCGCAATGCCGACGATGCGCGGCAGCCGCTGCGTGCCGCCGGAGCCCGGCACCGTCCCGATCTTGGCGCTCGTGATCCCGTACGTCGAGCCTTCGCCGGCGACGCGCAGGTCGCATGCCATTGCCAGTTCGAAGCCCCCGGTCAGGCAGAATCCCTCGATCGCTGCGATTACCGGCTTGCTCAGGTTCTCGATGGCCGCATGCAGGCGGCGCCAGAGCGCCATGTACTCGACGCCGGTGCCCGGTGCGGACATGAGCGCCGGGACCTCGCGCAGGTCGGCCCCGGCAGAAAAGTACTGGTCGCCGCCGGTGATGATCACGCCGCGTACTGCGGGGTCGCGATCGACGGCAGCGAAGACCGCGAGCATCTCCTCCATCGTGCGAACGCTGATCGCGTTGCGGCGTTCGGGCCGGTTGAAGCGAATGATGTACGCCGGTCCGGCGTGTTCCGTCAATAGGGTCTCATGCGTCATGGGGTCTCCTGTGAAGGTTGGGGGGCCGACGCTCCGTCGCGGGAAGGAATGCCGTCGAGCCCGAACTCGGCGATCACCACGGCGTCCTCGCTGCCGAGACGAGGCATCGCGCAGCGTACTATGGGCGGCGTCGAAAGCAGGCGCAACGGCGAGCCGACGACGGTCCACCGGTCGCCGTCGGCGGTCGGCCTTTCCACGAGCAGCCGGCGCGCCGCCACCTGCGGCGACGTCGCGACCTCGGGCACCGTCAGCACCGGCGCGCAGGGAATGCCGGCACGGCGCAGGCGATCCACGACGACGTCCCGTGTGTCGCGCGCCGCCGCATCCCCCGCTGCGCGTTCCGCCGCGCCGGTCGTCGCGCCGGCGATCACGTAGCCGTCTCCGGCCCGCACCAGCGAAACCGGCGCGGCCGGGCCGGATCCCGGCCACGCGACCTGCGTCATCCAGATCGATGAATCCTGCATCGACAGGTCGAAGTGGACGGCGCTTCCCGTCCGGTCACGGTATTCCAGCGCGGCGAGCGTCGCCAGCAAGCCGAATTCGCCACCGAGCATGTCGGACGCGGAGATTCCCGCCTTCGTCGGTTCGCCGGAGCTCCGCGTCAGGCTCATGAGTCCCGACATCGCCTGGATGACGGTGTCGAGCGCGGGGCGACCCGGATAGGCCGAGTCGTTGCCAAAGCCATTGATCGAGCAGTAGACAAGCCGCGGATGGCGCGCACGCAGGGCGGCGCTCCCGAGGCCAAGCTTGGCGAGCGCTCCGGGACGCAGGTTCTCGACCAGGATGTCGGACTCGTCCAGCAGGCGATGGAGCATCTCGCGCTGCGCGGGGTCACGCAGGTCGAGCACCAGCCCGCGCTTGTCGGTGTTGCTGAGGGCGAAGATGTACGAGAGACCATCGGCCCGCAGCGGCGCCGCCTGGCGGATCGCGTCGCCGGTCGGCGGCTCGACCTTGATGGCGTCGGCGCCCAGTGCACCGAGGTGGCGGCTCGCCAGCGGCGCAACGGTATATTGGCCGATCTCGACCACGCGCACACCGGCGAGCGGCCGTACGTCCGATGCCGCATCGCCATGCACAAGCGCCTGGGACGGGACACTGCGAGCCGTCACCAGCGCATGCACGCGCGCCCTCCCGGCATCGCGCTCCGGGATACAGGACGGCGTGAGGCCCCCAAGCGGCTTGCCGCGCAGGGGTGAAGCGGGAATCGCAACCTGCCGGCCGGTGAGGGGATCGTCCAGGATCCGGACGGAACTCCGATGAACGAGATTGGGTTCGTGCGGAAGCTGCTCGACGTCCAGGATGGGGCCGCATGCCACGCCCAGCGGCATCAGCGCCGCCACGCAGGC
>CALQLA020000003.1 GCA_943331295.2 Bordetella parapertussis
GAACGCTTCGCGCGGGGGTGCGCCTGGTCGTAGACCTTGGCGAGCGCCTGGAAGTCGAGATGCGTGTAGACCTGCGTGCTGGCGATGCTCGCGTGGCCCAGCATTTCCTGGACGGCACGCAGGTCGCCCGACGACTGCAGCACGTGCGAGGCGAACGAGTGGCGCAGCATGTGCGGGTGCACGTGCTGCGGCAGGCCGCGCGCCGCCGCCCACAGCGCGAGGCGGCGCTGGATCGCGCGGACGTTGATCCGCGCCCCGCTCCGGCCGACGAAGAGCGCAGTGGCGGCAGCCGGGGCGAGCGCCGCGCGCGCGTCGAGCCAGCGCGCCACGGCCGAGCGCGCTTCCGCGCCGACCGGCACGATGCGCTCCTTCGCGCCCTTGCCCCAGACCCGCACCTCGCCGCTCGTGAGGTCGATGCGGTCGCAGTCGAGCCCCGCGAGTTCGGCCAGGCGCAGCCCCGACGAGTACGCCAGCTCGAACAGCGCGCGGTCGCGGATCGTGAGCGGATCGTCGCCGGGAATCGCCACCAGCCGGACCGCCTCGTCGGGCGATAGCGCCGACGGCAGGCGCTTCGCCGATTTCGGCGCCCGCAGGCCGGCGCAGGGGCTCTCCTTCACGGCGGCGTCGGACTCGACCGCGAACCGGTAGAACGCGCGCCACGACGACAGCATCCGGGCAAGGCTCCGGCCGGACAGGCCACGGCCGTGCAGCGTGGCGAGGAAGCGGCGGAGTTCCGGCGCCGATAGCCCGGCCAGGTCCGTCTCGCCGGCCAGCGTCGCGAGCACGCCGGCGTCCCGCAGGTACGCGCTCCGGGTGTGCACCGGCCGGGGCGCGAGATGGGCGGCGAACGCCGCGAGCCACTCCGCGTTGCGCGCGCTGGCGGGGGCAACGCCGGGCACCGGCGGCGACGCCGGGCCCGGTGCGGCAGCAGCGCGGCGCGGGCCGGGAATGGGCGGCTCCGGGAGTCAGGCGGGCGGCAGGTAGCGGGCGGTCGCCACGCTCGCGAGCTCGCCCAGCCGCGTCAGGTAGACGGTGCCCATGCCCGTGAAAAACCGCTGCGGGTCGTCGCTGGCGAGCCCCAGCAGGCCGAACGTGTGCGAGGTGCGCAGGGGGAGGAACGCGCACGACCGGCAGGCGTCGGGCGCGTCGAACCAGGTGCGCGACTCGAACGGCAGCACCGGCCCGCAATAGGGCCCGCCCAGCTGGTCGGCGTAGTCGCGCAGCTCCTGGCTGGTCGACGCGAGTTCGGGCAGGTACGAGAGCTCCGACGACTTGCCCCAGAGCCGGGCGGCGACCTGAGGCACACCGAAGTCGTCCTTCAGGCTCTCGGCCAGCACGGCGAGCGTGGTGTCGAGATCGGGCGCGCCGAACAGCGCCAGCGTCGAGCGATGGAGCTTCTCGCCGATCGCGTCGTTCTCGCCGCCGTAGCGGATCAGCTCGCGCAGCCGCGCCTCGAGCTCGCTGTTCTTCTCGCGCAGCGTGATGATCTGCCGCTCGGCGATCGGGATGGCGTGCCCGCCGTGCGGATGCGGGACGAAGATCTCGGCGAAGAGGTCGGCGTACTCGGCGAAGAACTGCGGGTTGTGCTGCAGGTACTCGGCGACGGCTTTGTCGTCCATCCGGGGTTCCATGTCGTTGTCGGCGCCGCCATGCCCGGCGTCGCTGCCGCCGGCGTCGCCGCCGGTCTCCCTTGCCGCCGCCGGCGTCATCCTGCCGCCGGTGGCTCCCATTCACCTTCGAACACGGTCGTCGCGGGACCGGTCATCGTCACCGGCCGGCCCGGACCGGGCCAGGCGATCTCGAGTTCGCCGCCGCGGGTCTCGACGCGGACCACCGCATCGAGCAGGCCCCGCCGGATCCCGGCGACCACCGCCGCGCACGCGCCGGTGCCGCAGGCCAGCGTCTCGCCGGCGCCACGCTCCCAGACGCGCAGGCGAATGTTAGCGCGATCCCGCACCTGCATGTAGCCGGCGTTGACCCGCCGCGGAAAGCGCGGATGGTGCTCAATCCGTGGCCCCTGCGTGGTCACCGGCGCGGCGTCGACGTCGGCGACGACCTGCACTGCGTGCGGATTGCCCATCGACACGACCGAGACCTCGACGCGGGCAGCGTCGACGTCGAGCGGGTGCACCGTCGCGTCGGCATCGGCGGCGAAAGGAATCTCCGCCGGCAGGAACCGCGGCACGCCCATGTCGACGCTGATGCGGCCGTCGGGCCCGACCCGCGGGGCGATGATGCCGCCGGCGGTCTCGACGCGGATCTCGCTGCGGGTCGTGAGCCCCTGGTCGCGGACGAACTTGACGAAGCAGCGCGCGCCGTTGCCGCACTGCTCGACCTCGCCGCCGTCGGCGTTGAAGATCCGGTACCGGAAATCGACGTCCGGCCGCGTCGCCGCCTCGACGACGAGGACCTGGTCGCAGCCGACGCCGAAGCGCCGGTCGGCGAGCAGCCGCAGTTGCGAAGGCGTCAGCGCCACGCGCTGCCGCACGCCGTCGAAGACGACGAAATCGTTGCCAAGCCCATGCATCTTGGTGAACCGCAATGCCGTCATCGTTTCTGTCCGAGAAATGCGCCGACCGGGAGCTCGCCGCGCCGCGCGAACGGCAGCCGCCAGCCGTCCTGCACGACCGCGGTGCCGGTCACTTCGTAGCCGACCGCGGGCTGCCGCGCGATCCGGTCCAGCGTCGCCAGCGCCGCGGCGATCCCCGCCCGCGCGTCGATCTCGACCCGCGTCTGCGCGCCGGCCGCCAGCACCACCGGCGCCGCCAGCGTCGCGCGCACCAGCGCGGTGCCGTCGACCGCCAGGTTCGCCTCGAGCGCGCTCATCGCGAGATCATACGGATTCGGGTTCTGCACCGCGAGCACGAGGGAGAGCTGCGCCTCGACCGGCGTCAGCCGGACCACGCGGACCGACGCGAGCGCGACCGCGGGCGGCAGCGGGCGGGGGGCGAGCGTCGCGCAGGCAGCGGCCAGCAGCACGGCGAGCGCGCACAGGACGCCCCGGGCGCGGGGCGATGATAGACTTTGCGGCCGAGCCGGTACACGGCGCAGCGCACCGCGCGTCGCGACCGCCACCCCACCCTCGTCCGTCACCGCATGGCTGCCCAAACCGCCCCCCGAATGCCCGATCCGCAGGACTACGCCCGGCGGCTCGCCATCATTGTCCCCTATCGCGACCGGGCAGAGCATCTCGCGCGATTCCTGCCCCACATGGTGTCGTACTTCGAGCGCGACAAGCTCGACCGGAGGCTCCGCTATTCGATCCACATCGTCGAGCAGCTGGGGTCGGCGCCGTTCAATCGCGGCGCGCTGGTCAACGCGGGCGCGCTGATCGCGCGCGACGAGGCCGACTACTACTGCTTCCACGACGTCGACTACCTGCCGATCTGGGCCGACTACGCGTACGTCGCGCGGCCGACGCGCCTCGTCTGGCACGGACTCGCCCCGCAGACCGACTACAACGCGTTCCTCGGCGCCGTCGTCGCGTTCAACCGCGCGGATTTTGAACGGATCAACGGCTACAGCAACGACTACTGGGGCTGGGGCTACGAGGACGACGACCTGCGGACGCGCTGCAATGCGGCCGGGCTGGCGCTCGCCTTCCGCGACGGCACGTACTCGGTGCTGCCGCACCCGCACAACGGCTACGACGGCGACGCGACGCCCACCGAGGCGGCGCAGCGGACGGCGCGGATCTTCACCGCGAAGCTCCTTGCCGGCGGCGCCAGCTTCAGCCGCGAGGGCCTGTCGACGCTGGCCTACCGCGTCGAGGAGACGGCGGTCTGGACCCGCAACGGCGAGCCGCAGCCGCACATCCGGCACCACAAGATCACGCTGTCCGGGCAACCCGCCGCGCCGGCTTAGCCGCGCCCCGTTCCTCCACGAGCAAGGGAGCTTCCATGACTGCCGAAACCCGCTGGCGCCTTCACGGCGTGCGCGTTGTCCGCGCCGACGCGCTCGATACCAATACGCCGCAGACACCCGGCATGAACCGCGCCGCGGCGATCACGCACGCCCGCGCCGGGGCCGAGAAGCTGTGGGCGGGCACCGTGGTGATCCACCCGAAGGCGAAGACCGGCGCGCATCATCACGGCGCGGTCGAGAGCGTGATCTACGTGGTGAGCGGCCGCGCGCGAATGAAGTGGGGCGACCGGCTGGAGTACACGGCCGAAGCGGGCCCGGGCGACTTCATCTTCATCCCGCCCTACGTGCCGCACCAGGAGATCAACGCCAGCGATGCCGAGCCGCTGTCCTGCGTGCTGTGCCGCAGCGGGCAGGAGCCGGTGGTGGTGAACCTCGAATTGCCGAGCGTGGAGCCGAACCCCGAGGCAGTGCACTGGGTCGACGACATCCACGCGGCGCCGCGCTGACGGCAGTCCCGTTGCCCGGACCTGCCGCCGGGCCGGCGGCTACTCGAGGACCCAGCCCCCGTCGACGATCAGCGTCTGGCCGGTGACGTAGCCGGCCGCGTCGGATGCGAGAAAGACGGCCGCGTTGGCGATGTCGTCCGGCTCGCCGTAACGGCGCAGCGGAATGCGCAGGAGGCCCGCCGCGTACTCGGCGGGATCGGCGAACACCTCCCGGTTGATCGCGGTCATCGTGCGGCCGGGCGCGATGCAGTTGACGCGGATGCCGTGCGTGCCCCATTCCAGCGCGGCAGTCCGCGTGAACTGCGACAGGGCAAGCTTGGTCGACGCGTAGGCCGACCGGTTGCGGGCGCCGGTGAACGCCATCTGCGAGCCGATGTTGATCACGTTGCCGCGCCCGCGGCGGACCATGCCCGCGCCGACCACGCGCGTCAGCGCGATCGGCCCCACGAGGTTGATGTCGACGACGGAACGCAGCCGTTCCCAGTCGAGATCGAGCAGCGGGCCGCGCACGGCGATGCCGGCGTTGTTGACGAGGATGTCGACGTCGCCGGCGGCCGCCGCGAGCGCCTCCACCGACGCGAGGTCGGCCTGGTCGAACGCGTGCGCCTCGCTCGCATCCGCGAGATCGGCGGCGACCCGCGCGAGCGCCGACTCGTCGCGGTCGGCGAGCACGACGTACGCGCCCTGCTCGACGAACGCGCGGGCGATCGCCTCGCCGATGCCGTTGCCGGCGCCGGTGACGAGCGCCCGCCTGTCGCGGAAGTCGAACCGGTCGACGAAGCGCGTCATCGCGGCTCCGCGCCGGCCGAGCACCGGGCCGCCCCAAGGAAGGCCGTGCCCCCCTCAGGGGGGTGCGCGAGCGAAGCGAGCCTGGGGGGGGCCACCTCCCGCCGGGCGCTGCCGATCCGGCTGTTGCAGGCCACTAGTTGACCGCCTGGATCTTCTTGTAGATGTCCAGCAGAACCCCGTTCTGGAACGTCGCCGGGACGTCCTTCACCTTCTCGCGGAACGCCGCCTTGTCGGGAATCACGACGTTGACGCCCGACGCCTTGAACTCGGCCAGGATGTCCTGCTCGCTCTTGGCCGCCGCCGCGTCGTTGATCGGCGCGGTGTCGCGGATCGCCTTGGCGATGAGGTCGCGCTGCTCGGGGGTGAGGCGCTTCCAGGTGTCGTCGCTCATCGCGATGACGACGTTGGCGACCGTGTGGTCGGTCAGCGACAGGTTCTTGTTCACGAGCTGGATGCCGCCGCCCTTGGTCGTCGCCAGCGGATTTTCCTGCGCGTCGACGGCGCCGGTCTGCAGCGCCGTGAAGAGCTCCTTGAAGTCGACCGGCGTCGGCGTCGCGCCGACCGCGCGCCAGCTCGCCTGGAAGATCGGCACCGGCACCACGCGGATCTTCATCCCCACCATATCCGCCGGCGTCTTCACGGGCCGGTTGGACGTGAGCTGGCGGGTGCCGTAGTACCACGAGTTGTCGATGACGTGGATGCCACTCTTCTTCTGCAGCGCGGCGGCCATCTCGGTGCCGGCCGGCCCGTTCATCGCCTTCTTCATGTGGTCGACGTCGCGGAACACGTACAGCACGCCCAGCACGCTGTACTCGGGCACCACGTTGCCGAACGTGGCGCCGATGATGCCCGCCATGTCGATGGTTCCCGTCTGCAGCCCCTCGATCATCTGCTGCTCGTTGCCGATCTGCCCTGCGGGATAGTCCTTGATGACGATCTTGCCGCCCGAGCGCTCGGCGACGAGCTTCCCGAAGTGCTTGACGGCGACGTCGGTGGGCGTGCCCACCGGGGTGTTGTGGCCGATGCGCAGCGTGATCGGTTGCTGCGCCGACGCCGTCGCGACGGCGCCGAAGGCGAGCACGGCGATGGCGGCACAGAGGGTGCGCTTGACGGAAACGATGGGGTTCATGGCTTCTCCTGACGCGATTTCACTTCGGGTAGAGGTAGTACGGCAGCCACGTGACGATCTGCGGAAAGAAGATCATCAGCAGCACGACGATTACAAGGCACGGAATGTAGGGCGCCGAGGCGGCAACGACCTTCTCCAGCCGCATGCCCGAGACCTGGCTGCCGACGTAGAGGCACAGCCCGACCGGCGGCGTGATGAGCCCGATCCCGAGCGTGAACACCATCAGCAGTCCGACCAGGATCGGGTCGATGCCTGCGGCGATCATCGCCGGCCCGAGCACCGGCGAGAGCAGGATCAGCGCCGCCACGACCTCCATGAACGTGCCGATGATGAGCAGGAGGACCGTGACCGCGAGCATCATCCACGTCACATCGTGGATCGACCCCACCAGCGCCGCGGACAGCGCCATCGCCACCTGCTCGCGCGAGATCACGTAGCCCAGCGGCGCCGCGAACGCGATGATCACGAGCACGGAGCCCGACAGGATCGCCGTGGTGACCAGCGCCTCGAACAGTTCGGACAACGTCAGCTCGCGGTAGATGAGGCCAGCCAGCACGATCGTGTAGAGCGCCGCGAGGATCGACGCCTCGGTCGGCGTCGCGACGCCGGAGAACATCGCGCCCAGCAGGATCACCGGCGTCATCAGCGACCAGAACGCCTCGCGCAGCGCGTGCCAGAACGGCACCCGCTCGGGCACCTTGGTGTTGGGCTTGCGCAGCCAGAACAGGATCGCGAACGTGATCATCATCATGCCGCCGGCCACGATGCCCGGGAACACGCCGCCCAGGAACAGGAGGCCGATCGGCACGTTGGCGATGCTGCCGAAGATCACCATGTTGATGCTGGGCGGGATGATCGGGCCGAGCGTCGACGACACGACGGTCACGCCGACGGAGAGATCGTCGGGATAGTTGTTCTCGCGCATCGCCTTCAGCTCGATCTTGCCGAGGCTCGCGAGGTCGGCGATCGCGGAACCGGACATCCCCGCGAAGATCATGCCGGCCACCACGTTCGCGTGTCCGAGCGAGCCCGGCACCCGTCCGACGACGGCCAGCGCGAAGTTGAAGATGCGCCGCGTGATGCCGCCGCGGTTCATCAGCTCGCCGGTCAGGATGAAGAAGGGCACCGCGATCAGCGACAGGCTGGAGAGCTGGCCGATGAACTGCTGCGCGACGACGAGGAGCCGCGCATCGGCGACCAGGAAGTACGCGAGGCCGGACAACCCGATCGCGAAGGCGACCGGGACGCCGATCACCATCGTGACCAGCAGGACGAGGGTCGAGACGATCATGGCGCGCCGCCGCCGGCGTCGCCGCGCCGCGCGATCAACACCGCCTCGAGGAACGTGAACCGGTAGCGGAAGAGCTGCGCCTGCAGCAGGCGCGCGTACATGAGCACCGCGAAGACGGCGGCCGCCGAGTACATCCACGCCCACGTCAGCGGCAGCGTGGTGGCGGCGTAGGTGGTGCGAGCGGCCATCTGCCAGCCCTGCCAGCCCAGCACGCCCAGCAATCCGCCGACGAGGACCAGGATCACGACGTCGACGACGCGGCCCACGCCCTTCGGGAACTTCTCGGCGATGGTTTCCACCCGCACCAGTCCGAAACGCTTCGCCGCGCCGACGGCGCCCAGCACCGACGCCCAGACGAACAGGAACTGCGACAGGTCCTCCGGCCAGGACAGCGGCGCCCCGAACAGCGTGCGCATGAACACCTGCGTGGCGATCGACAGGCCGATCACGGCCAGCAGCGCCATCGCCACCAGCTCCTCGCCGTTGTCGAAGAGGATCTTGCCGAGGCGGGGGCGCGGTGGCATGGGCGGCCTCAGGCGAGCGTCGCGCCGACGAGAAGCCCCAGCATCCGCGCCGCGGCACGGCCGAGCGCGGTCTCCTCGGGCGTCCAGTCGCGCAGCTCGCCCAGGCTGTGGATCGACAGCACCGCCGCCATGCTGTCCTCGCGGAACAGCGGCGTGACGATCTGCGCCCGCATGTCGCCGTAGTGCTTCAGCATCACGTGGAACAGCGGCTCCGTCGAGGCGTTGCGGGTGTCGTTCTGCACGACCTGCGAGCGGTCGCGCAGCATCTTCTCGATCACCGGCTGCCCGCTCTGCACGATCGTGTAGTCGCCGAGGAGGCTCCAAACGCCGGCGCCGCGCGACTCGTGCGTGACGGGAAACGCGTAGGCCGCGCTGATGTTCTGGCGCAGCGTGCAGCGGTGGACGGAGAGGCCCGTGCGCACGCGGTCGAGGATCGCCTGCAGCCCGGCGTCGCGAAGGTCTTCCTTGGTCGTCGCGAGCGGCCGGCGCCGGCGTTCGTCGAGTTCCGCCAGCGCGGCTGCCTGCGCGCGCCGCACGGCGGCGAGCGCCGCCTCGTCCCACGCCCTCGGCCCCGGCAGGTGGTGCAGCACGAGGAAGCCCGCCAGGCGCCCGTCTTCGACGAGCGGTGCGAGGATCTGCGCGCGCGCGCCGTAGCAATCGACCAGCCCCGCCGGAACACCGGCGCCGGCCGCGGCGAGGTCGGGCTGGACGATCAGTTCGCGGTCGCGCGCCAGCGCGTCGAGCGCGGACGCGCCGAAGAGGCCCGGCGCGGGCGGGTCGTTGCGGATCTGCCGCGCGCCGTGGGTGACGGCCTCGGCGACGGCGACGAATGCGCCGTCGGGCGCGGCGAGCGAGAGCTGGGCGCGGCTCGCGCCGGATTCGAGCAGGAGGCTCTCGACGATCGACTGGTACGTTGCCATGGCGCGATCCGTTCGGTGGCTAGGTCCGGATGGTCGCAGAAATCACGGGGAAAGGAAAGTGAATGCCGGTAAACCCGACGGATGCCGGGCGCGCATCGCCCCGGGCCTGCCGTTCAGCATTCGTCGTCCAGCATCCGCCGGTACGACGCCCCGATGGCGGCCGGGTCGAGCCCCGCGGTGATGAACACGAGGCAGGTGCCGTCGGCCGGCGGCGCCGCGAGCTCGAGGTGCACCGGCGGATGGAAGAAGCGCTTCACGCCGTGGATGCCGATCCAGGTCCCGCGCTCGGCGTCGAACAGCACGCCCTTGGTGCGCAGGATCCGGTCGCCATGGACGTGGATCAACCGCGTCAGCCACACCGCGAACTGCGGCCACGACGGCGGCGCGACGTCGCGGATCGCGATGCTCGCGACGTCATGGGCGACGCCGCGCCGCGCGTACGGCAGCACCGGCACCCGCGCCGCGCCGGAAGGGTCGCCGGCCGTCGCCTCGTGGCGGCCGAGCCAGGCCGCGAACTCCGGCCCGCCGGCATCGAAGATGTCGGCCAACGGGTTGAACCGCGCCAGCGCGTCGCGCGTCGCGTCCGCGGCGGCGGGGCCGGCAAGGTCGCGCTTGGTGAGCACGAGCGCGTCGGCGGCCGTGATCTGCGCGCAGGCCTCGGCCCGCGCCCATGTCGCCGGATCGTCGGTCGCGCCGACCGTGCAGAGAACCGCGCCGGCGCGGAACCGCGCGCGCAGCGTGAAGTCGGCGCGCAACGTCTGCAGGATCGGCAGCGGCTCCGAGATGCCCGAGGTTTCGATGACGATGCGCCGGAACGGCGCCGGGCCTGCGCCAGCGGCAAGGAGACCCATCAGCGTCGACGGCAGGTCGCTCCGCAGCGTGCAGCACACGCAGCCGCTCTTGAGCACGACCGTTTCCTCGGACCGGCCCTGCACGAACAGCTGGTCGAGCCCGACGTCGCCGAACTCGTTGACGACCACCGCCGTCTCCGCGCCGAAGCCGGCGGCGAGCGCCGCGTTGAGGAGCGTCGTCTTGCCGCTGCCCAGGAACCCGGTGAGGACGTGGACCGGGATGAGCGCGGGCGCGCTCACCTCCCGCGCCCGCGACGATGCCGCGTCAGGACTTCGGCGCCGGGAACCGCGCGATCCAGTGCTTCGCGATGTCGATGCCGCGCGCGAACCACACGCCGTCGTGCTTCTGCACGTGGTCGATGAAGCGGCGCAGGTGGCCGATCCGCCCCGGGCGGCCGACGAGCCGGTTGTGCAGGCCGATCTGCATCATCCGCGGCCGGTCCGCGCCCTCGGCGTACAGCTCGTCGAACGAGTCCTTCAGGTACTCGTAGAACGGCGTGCCGTAGTTGAAGCCGGGCGTGGTCGAGAACCGGTGGTCGTTGACGTCGGCCGTGTACGGCACGACGAGCAGCTGCCGCCCCGACTCCTTGATCCAGTACGGCACCTCGTCGGCGTACGAATCCTGCGTGTACAGGAAGCCGCCCTCCTCGGCGACGAGGCGGACCGTGTTCTCGCTGCGCCGGCCGATGAAGCTGCCGAGCGGGCGCTGGCCCGTCAACCGCACGTGGATGTCGATCGCGCGCCGGATGTAGTCGCGTTCGATCGCCTCGGGCAGCCCGTGGTAGTCGATCCAGCGGTAGCCGTGGCTCGAGAGCTCCCAGCCCGCTTCCACCATCGCGGCAACGGCGTCCGGGTTCCTCTCCAGCGCCATCGCGACGGCGTTGACGGTGATCGGGATCTTGCGCTCGGTGAACAGCTTGTGCAGGCGCCAGAAACCGACGCGGCTGCCGTACTCGTACTGCGACTCGACCGGCTTGTAGCGGTCGCCGACGCGCGGCATCGCGAAACCGAATTCCGACAGCAGCGATTCCGACGCCGGATCGCCGTGGAGGACGTTGAGCTCCGCGCCCTCCTCGTGGTTGATCACGAACTGCACCGCGATGCGCGCGCCGCCCGGCCACTTCGGGTCCGGCCAGTTGCGGCCGTAGCCGATCATGTCGCGCGGATAATCGTTGCCCATGGTTGCTCCTCGCTGATTCGTTGTGCCGGAAAGGGAGATGCGATCTTCGCAGCCTCGCGCGCATTGCGCAACCACGGTGCGGCTAGGCCCGGGAACGCAGGCGCCGCAACCGCGCGCAGTTGGCGCGAACCGGGGCCGCATGGTAGGTTCGACGCTTTCGCGCGAACGCGGACGATCGAGGAGCGAAGCAAGCGATGAGCGGTCTACCCAGGGTTGGCTTCATCCCGTACGGCGGCACGATATCGAGCGTGGTCAAGCCGGGCGTCGGCGCGACGCCCAGCCTCGACGTCGGCGAGATGGCGAAGACGCTGCCTGGCGTCGCCGCGATCGCCGAGGTAGTGCCGCAGCCGTCGAAGCACCTCGCGTCGTCGCAGATGACCGTGGGCGACCTCCTCGACATCGCCGTCGCCGCACGCGCGGCGATCGCCGCCGGCTGCCGCGGCATCGTCGTCTCGCAGGGCACCGACACGATCGAGGAGATCGCGTTCGGCCTCGACCTGCTGTGCGCCGGCGACGAGCCGATCGTCGTGACCGGCGCGATGCGCAACGCGAGCCTGCCGAGCGCGGACGGCCCCGCCAACGTGATCGCCGCGATCCGGGTCGCCGCCTCCGCCGCCGCGCGGGGGCTGGGCGCGCTGGTGGTGCTGAACGACGAGATCCACGCCGCGCGCTTCGTGAAGAAGTCGCACACCGCCAATCCGGGGACGTTCCGCTCGGCCGCGACGGGGCCCCTCGGCTGGATCGCCGAGAACGACGTGCGGATCGTCGTGCGGCCGTCACGCCGGTTTCACGTCGCGGTCCCGGCCGGCGCGGTGCCGCCGCCGGTGGCGCTGCTGAAGATGTCCCTGGGCGACGACGGCCGGCTGCTGCCGCTGCTGCCCGGGGCAGGGTTCGCGGGCACCGTGCTCGAAGGCTTCGGCGGCGGCCACGTGACCAACGACGTCGCGGCGCCCGGCGTGATCGAGGCGCTGGTCGCGGCGATGCCCGTCGTGCTCGCGTCGCGCGCCGGCAGCGGCGAGGTGCTGCGCGGCACCTACGGCGGCTTCGCGGGTTCCGAGACCGACCTCATCTCGCGCGGCGTGATCTACGCCGGCTCGCTCGACGGACCGAAGGCGCGCATCCTGCTCACGCTGCTGCTGGCGCGCCGCGCCGGGCGCGACGAGATCAGGCGGGTGTTCGCGGAGACCGGGCCGCTGTGCTGAGCGCCGCCCGGTAGTCGCGAAAGCCCTTCTTCAGCGGCAGCTTCGGCGCGAAGCCCAGCTCGTCCCGCGCGCGCCGGATCGACAGGCGGCCGATCCGGTAGTTCGGCAGGTCGTTCGCCTCGTCGAAGCGGACGTCGAGCGCGCCCGTGATCGCGCGCACTTCCGCCGCCGCCTCGGCCAGCGTGTGCAGCTCGTCGGCCGAGATGTTGAACACGCGCGAGCGCGGCGCCGCGACGTCGATCGCCAGCGCGATCGAATCGACGACGTCGTCGATGTGGACGTACTGGCGGAGCGACCCGCTCGCCTGCGGAATGCGGCAGGGCGTGCCGGCGGCGGCCGCCGACAGCATGTCGCGCACGAAGCACTGCGTCGTGCGGCCCGGGCCGTAGACGTGCGCAAAGCGCAGCGCGACCGCGTCGACGCCGTACTGGCCGACATAGGCGTGCATCAGCCCTTCCTGCGCCAGCTTCGAGCCGCCGTAGACGGAGATCGGCACCGGGTACTCGGCCTCGTCGTGGTCAGGCCCGTTGCCCGCGTCCGGCCCGTAGACCATGATCGTCGAGCACAGCACCAGCCGCCGGCAGGCCTTCCGGCGCACCATCTCGAGGATGCGCATCGTGCCGGCGACGTTGACGTCGAAGATCCGCTGCGGGTTGCCGGTCTCGACCATGAAGCCCGAGATGCCGCCCGCGTGCAGCACGCAGTCGAACGCGGGCAGCCCGGCGAGCACGTCGCCTGCCCCGGCCCCGCCGAGATCGAGCTGCAGGTAGTCGTCGCACGCGGCGCTGCCCGGCGCGTCCTGGAGGTCGATGCCGAAGACCGACGCGCCGCCTTCGGCCCTGATCCGCGCCGCGTAGCTGCTGCCGATGAAGCCGTTGCTGCCGGTGATGAGGATCTTCATTTCGCCTGGGACCATTGTGTCGGGTTAGTGAACTATACTTTCCGCTCCGCAGCATCAACGCCGCCAGGGAGCACGCCATGGAAAAGACCGCCGCCGTCGCCGCGCTGGAGAAAGAACTCGATGCCGTCCTCGCCACGCTGCTCGCCGCCAGCCACGGCAGCCGCTGCACGCTGCGCATCGACGACGCCGCGCGCGGCTGGAGCGTGCAGGTCATCTGCGCCGAGGCCGTGGCGCCCGGCGTCAAGTCGCTGCGCGGCGACGGGTCGATCGACCAGCGCGCCGCCGACACCGTCAAGTGGATGGTCGCGCACAAGCGCAACCTCGTGCAGCCCAACCTGATCGACAACCCGGTGCCGGCGCCGCCCGCGGCGCTGATGAGCGCCTACGCCGCCAAGGCGCAGATGCTGGGGCCGCTGCTCGAGAAGGACGACTACCTCACCGGCTGGATCTCGATCCACTACGTCGACGGCACGCACGCGTTCACGCCCGACGAGGAGCGCGCGCTCGACCGCGCGCGCGTCGACGTGGCGCGGCTCACCGGCATCGGCGCGTAGCGACGCCACCCCACGCCGGCCGGCGCCGGCGGTCAAGGCAGGATCCAGCCGCCGTCGACGACCAGCGTGTGCCCGGTCACGTAGCTCGCGGCGTCGCTCGCGAGGAACGCGAAGGCGTTGGCGATGTCCGCCGGCTGGCCGAAGCGCCCGAGCGGAATGCGCTTCAGGGCCTCCGCGTATTCCTCGGGCTTCTGCAGCAGGTGGCGGTTGATCGCGGTCAGCGTGCGGCCCGGCGCGACGCAGTTGACGCGCACCCCGTGCTTCCCCCACTCGAGCGCCGCGGTCTTCACGAACTGCGAGATCCCCGCCTTCGTCGCAGCGTAGACGGCGCGGAACTCGGCGCCGTTGAACGCGACCTGCGAGCCCGTGTGGATGATCGCGCCGCGCCCGCGCGCCACCATCCGCTCGCCGACGAGCCGCGTCAGCGCGATCGCTCCGGACAGGTTGATCGACACGACGCGGTCGAGGTCCTCCCACTTGAGGTCGAGCAGCGGCTCGTAGACCAGCACGCCGGCGTTGTTGATCAGGATGTCGGCATCGGCGACGGCCACGGCCAGCGCCTCGATCGACCGGATCTCCGCCTGGTCGAACGGCACGGGCAGCAGCGCCGACGGGCGCTCCGCGGCGAAGGCCGCCAGCGCCGCGACGTCGCGGTCCGCCACGTAGACGGTGGCGCCGAGATCGGCGAACAGCGTGGCGGTGGCGCGGCCGATGCCGCTGGCCGCGCCCGTCACGCAGGCGACCCGGCCCGAGAAGTCGAACTGCCCGCAGAACGCGGCGTGCACGGCCGGCGCGGTCAGTAACCGACGAGCTTCGGCAGGAACAGCACGAGCGACGGGAACAGCATGCAGAGGAACAGCACCGAGTACTGGACGATGATGAACGGCCAGACCTCGCGGATGATCTCCATGATGTTGACCCGCCATATCCCGGAGGCGACGAACAGCAGCACGCCGACCGGCGGCGTGATGCTGCCCAGCGTGATGTTCATCACGAACAGGAAGCCGAAGTAGACCGGGTCGATGCCGTACTGGACGGCGATCGGGCTGATGATCGGCACCAGCATCACGTAGGCGGCGTTCGACTCCATGATCATGCCGACGAAGATCAGCAGCAGCTGGACGATGAACGTGAACATCAGCGGGTTCTGCGTCAGCGAGCGCAGCCACTCGCCGATTTGCACGCCGACCATCTCCGCCGTCAGCAGGTAGGTCACCTGCGACGCGAACGCGATCAGCGCGCCGACGATGGCGCTGACGATGCCGGCATTGAGCAGCGCGATAGGCAGGTCCTTGACCTTCAGCTTCTTGGTGATGAAGAAGCCGATCAGCATGGCGTAGACGACGGCGATCGCCGCACCCTCGGTGGCGGTGAACACCCCGCCGATGATGCCGCCGATCACCAGGATCGGGCAGAGGAACACGATGAACGACCGCCGCGTCTCGTAGAGAACGTTTTTCCAGTTGAACGCGGCGCCGGTCGTCGGGTAGTTGCGCTTGTGCGCGTAGTACGAGCAGAGCCCCATCATCGCGAAGCCCAGCAGCACGCCGGGGACGATGCCGGCGACGAACATCGCGCCGACCGACACCTGCTCGGCGAGGATCGCGTAGACGATCATCCCGGCCGACGGCGGGATGATCGGCCCAAGGCACGAGGCTGCGGCGACCAGCGCCGCGCCGAACGGCTTGCCGTAGGCCTTGGTCAGCGCGGGGCCGAGCGTGCCGCCCAGCGCGGTCGCGTCGGCGACCGCGGTGCCCGAGACCGACGACAGCCCCATCGCCGCCACGACCGTCACGTGCCCCAGCCCGCCCTTGACGCGGCCCACGACCGCGTTCGCCCATTCGATCAGCCGCTCCATGATGCCGCCGCGCAGCAGCAGCTGGCCGGCCAGCATGAAGAGCGGGATCGACATCAGCGGGAACGAGTCGATCGAGTTGACCGCCTTGCCGGCGAGCTGGACCATCGGGAAGTCGCCGACGAGGATGCCGGCCAGGCCGGCCAGCCCGAGCGCGAACGCGAGCGGCATCCCGAGGGTGCCGAAGAACGCGAACACCAGGACGATGGTGAGGATCATGTCTCGCTCAGGTGGTCGGTGGTGGTCTGCCCGGTGATCAGGATGCGCGCCAGGTGCATGCAGGTGTGGACCATCCCGACCGCGAGCCCGACGTAGAAGAGTCCGACCGACAGCCGGATGCCCGGCATGTTCTGGTCCCAGGTGTCGTGCGCGAGCTGCGCCGCGTACCACGCCGTGACCACAGCCAGCAGCAGCATGAAGAAGGTGTTGAACAGCAGCACGGCGCGGCGGGTGCCCGGGCCGAAGCGCTGGACCACCATGTCGATCCCGACGTGCGCGTTGTAGCGGATGCCGAGCGCGATCGACAGCACGATCACCCAGATGAAGCACAGCCGCGGGATGTCCCAGCCCCAGCGCAGCGAGTCGTTCAGGATGTAGCGGAAGAACACCTGCAGCACGACGACCACGGTCAGCATGGCCATCGCGGCGATGATCACCCAGGAGACGACGCGGTCGGTCGCGTCGAGGATCTTCTGGAAGCGTTCGAACGGGGTCGGCGGGGGCATGGCGGTTTCCGGGAGGGGCGGGGGCTGCGGGATGCCGGGCGCGCCGCCCGTCGGGGCGGCGGCCGGGGAAGGCGTCAGTGCGGGAGCGTCACTGGCAGCGCTTGATCGACGCCTCGGCGAGGTCCATCACCTTGTCGCCCAGCTTCGCGCGCATCTGCGCGTAGACGGGCTTGGTCGCCTCGCGGAACTTCGCGAGCTCGGCCGGCGACAGCTCGGTGTACGTCATGCCGCCCTTGATGAGGCCCTCGCGCGCCGTCTTGTTCTCGCGCTCGGAGATCGCGCGCTGCTCGGCCACCGCGGTGGCCATCGCCGTCCTCACCGCCTTCTGCTGGTCCGGCGTCAGCTTGTCGAATGCGGCCTTGTTGACGAACACGCCGGCCCAGTCCATGAAGTGCCCGGTGTTGGAGAGGTACTTCTGCACCTCGTAGAATTTGCGCACCAGCATGTTGTCGTACGGATTTTCCTGGCCGTCGACCACGCCCTGCTGCAGCGCCTGGTAGAGCTCCTTGATGTCGATCGGCGTCGGGTTGGCGCCGAGCGCGCGGAACGTGAGGTCCCACGACTCGCCCGACGGGGTGCGGATCTTCAGGCCCTTCATGTCCTCGACCGTCTTGATCGGCCGCTTGTTGTTGGTGACATGCCGCGCGCCGATCTGGAACCAGCCCTCGATCAGCACGCCCTTCTCGGCGGTCTTCATCTCGAGGTACTTGCCGAACTCGCTGTCGACCTGGCAGATCGCCTGCGCGGCGGTCGCGGCGCCGAACGGCAGCACGGCCGCACCGAGGTCGGGCGAGAGCTTGTCGTAGAACGGCAGGCCGGCCCAGGCCATCTGGATCTGCCCCGTGCGGATCTGGTCGACCTGCTCGAAGCCGCCGCCCAGCGTGTTGTTCGGGAAGAGGTCGATCTGGATCGTGTTGTTCGACAGCCGCGCCACCTCCTTCTTGAACGTCTCCATCGCGATCGACGCCGAGTGGTTCGCCGGGAACGATCCGCTCGCGCGCCAGCGCACGTTCTGCGCCGAAACTTCGGCGGCGCCGCACAGCACGGCGACGGCGGCAAGCACTGCAACTGCGGACTTCTTCATCGTGGCAATCATTGCGTACCTCTCGGTCAGGTGGTCGGAGAACAGGGAACGGTGCGCGCTCGCACCAAAGCGGGCGTTGAATCGATCGTCAGCACGCGAGCGGGTCGGGAATCGCGACGCGGCTCTTCTCAAGCAAGTGCCATACCTGCGCGAGGCCCGCGACCATTTCCGTGCGCCCCGTCGGAAACGCGACGACGAAGCCGAAGCTCGGGTTCGCGGTGACCCGGATGCGCGCCGGCGCGAGCAGCCGGCAGAGCTGCGCCGCAGTGGCGACGGCTTCGCGGCGCAGGCGCCAGCGCGCGTCGTCGCCGGCCGTGCCTTCCTGTTCCCAGGCGGGCCCCGCTCCCAGCGCGCCGCAGAGGCTGCACATCGTCAGGGCGCCGGCGGCTGCCGACGGATGAAGTCGTCGGCGATCTGGTCGAACGTCACCCAGCGCACGCCCGCGTGCGACGAGATGTGCTCGATGATCCGCTCCAGCATGAGGAGCACCTGGGGCCGGCCGGCGACGTCGGGATGGACCGTCATCGTGAACGCCGCGTAGTCCATCTCGCGGTGGACCCAGTCGAACTGGTCGCGCCAGATCTCCTCCAGGTGCCGCGGGTTCACGAAGCCGTGGCTGTTCGGCGCGGCCTTGATGAACATCATCGGCGGCAGGTCGTCCAGGTACCAGCTCGCGGCGATCTCCACAAGGCCGGTCTGCCGGCCACGCTGCAGCGGCTTCATCCAGTGCGCCGCGGGCTTCGAGTAGTCGATCTTGGTCCAGCTGTCGCCGGTGCGCAGGTAGTACGGCACGAAGTCGCGGTGCATGAAGCTGTGGTCGTACTTGATCTTCTTCTTGACGAGGAGGTCGACCGTGATGGGGCTCAGCTCCCACCACGGCGCGACGTAGCCGCGCGGGTGCCGGCCGGAGAGCTTCGTGACGAGCTCGATCGACCGGTCGAGCACGTCCTCCTCCTGCTGCGGCGTCATGTGCACGGGATTCTCGTGGCTGTAGCCGTGCAGGCCGATCTCGTGGCCGGCGGCGACGACCTCGGCGAGCTGCCCGGGGAACGTCTCGACCGAATGGCCCGGCACGAACCACGTGGTCTTCATCCCGTAGCGGTCGAACAGCCGCACGAGGCGCGGGACCCCGACTTCGCCGGCGAACAGGCCGCGCGAGATGTCGAGCGAGGAGTCCTCGCCGCCGTAGGAACCGAGCCAGCCGGCCACGGCATCGACGTCGACACCAAACGAGCAAAGGATTTCCTTGGCCATCCTGTCCTTGCGGGGAACGTTCCTGAAGGGTACTTTTACTGAACGGGAAGAATCACCCGAAGTAAACCCCCTTCGGCAGCATGACGTCAAGAGGCTGAGGCGCACGCCGGAACGGCGTCGCCAAAGATGCATGGCGCGTCACCGCGCCGGCGCCACTGGTAAGATCGTCGGTCTTCCCACCCTGGAGAGTTGCATGAAGGACTATCGGATCGCCGTCATTCCCGGCGACGGCATCGGCCGCGAGGTCATCCCCGAAGGCATCCGCGCGCTGGAGGCCGTGGGCGCGAAGCACGGAATCCGCTTCGCCTGGACCGAGTACCCGTGGAGCTGCGACTGGTACAAGGCGCACGGCCGCATGTGCCCCGAGGACGCACCGCAGATCCTGCGCGGGTACGACGCGATCTACTTCGGCGCCGTCGGCAACCCGGCGATCGTCGCCGACCACATCTCGGCGTGGGGCCTGCTCATCAATTTCCGCCGCTGGTTCGACCTCTACGTGAATCTGCGGCCGGTGCGGCTGTTCGAAGGCGTCCCGTCGCCGCTCGTTGGCAGGAAGCCCGGCGACATCGACTACCTCGTGATCCGCGAGAACACCGAGGGCGAGTACGGCGACGTCGGCGGCCGCGTGTTCGAGGGCACCGAGCGCGAGTTCGTCACGCAGCAGGCGGTGTTCTCGCGGCGCGGCACCGACCGCATCATGAAGTACGCGTTCGAGCTGGCGATGACTCGCAAGCGTCACGTGACGTCGTGCACCAAGTCCAACGGCATCTCGATCACGATGCCGTACTGGGACGAGCGCTTCGCCGAGATGAAGAAGGGCTACCCGGACGTGCGCACCGACCAGTACCACGTCGACGGACTGACGATCCAGATGGTGCTGAACCCCGACCGCTTCGACGTGATCGTCGCGTCCAACCTGTTCGGCGACATCCTGTCCGACCTGGGTCCCGCGACCGCGGGCACCATCGGCATCGCGGCGTCGGGCAACATCAACCCGACGCGGGAATACCCGTCGATCTTCGAGCCGGTGCACGGCTCCGCGCCGGACATCGCGGGGCAGGGCATCGCCAACCCGATCGCCACGATCTGGTCCGGCGCGCTGATGCTGGAGCACCTGGGCCACGCCGACGCCGCCGCCGACGTGATGAAGGCGATCGAGCAGGTGATCATCGAAGGCCCGCGCACCAGGGACATGGGCGGCAACGCGAGCACGAAGGAGGTCGGCGCGGCCGTCGCCGCCGCGCTGTCGGGCCGCGGCTAGCCACCGCGGACGGCGACGGTTCATCTTTCGCCCGCGCGCGATGGCGCGCGGGCCGACATCCACGGGAGGGACGAACGTGAGGCTCAAGGACAAGGTTGCAATCATCACCGGCGGCGCGCAGGGGCTGGGCGAAGGCGCCGCGCTGGCGTTCGCCCGCGAAGGCGCGAAGGTCGTCGTGGTCGACGTCAACGGCCCGCAGGCCGAGGCGGTTGCGGCGGCGATCCGCGCCGCGGGCGGCACGGCGATGGCGATCGAGGCGGATCTCTACAAGGTGGCCAACACCGAGCGGATGGTCGCGGAGACGATCAAGGCCTACGGCGCCGTGCACATCCTGATGGCGTCGGCGGGCATCTTCAAGGCGGCGCCGATCGAGGAAACGACCGAGGAGATCTGGGACCGCCACCTCGACCTCGACCTCCGCGCCGTGTTCTTCAGCATCAAGGCGGTCACTCCCGTGATGAAGCGGCAGCGCTACGGGCGCATCATCACCGTGAGCTCGATCGCGGGCCTCGTCGGCTTCCTCAACTCGCCGGCGTACTGCGCGGCCAAGGGCGGCATCGTCAACCTGACGCGCGCCATCGCCTGCGAGCTCGCCGCCCACGGGATCACGTGCAACTCGATCGCGCCGGGGCCGGTCGAGACGCCGATCAACGACCCGTTCAGGTTCCGCACGCCGGAAGGCGACGCGCACCGCAAGTTCCTGGCCGACCGGACGCCCAGCGGCGTGTCGTTCTACAAGGTCGAGGACATCAACGGCACCGTGGTCTACCTCGCCAGCGACGAGTCGAGCGCCGTGACCGGCACCACGATCCCGATCGACGGCGGCTGGTGCGCGTGGTGACCGCGCCGCGATGAAGACCTACCGGATCGCCACGATCCCCGGCGACGGGATCGGCAAGGAAGTGATCCCGGCGGGGCAGCGCGTGCTGGCGGCGTTGGCTGCGAGGGCGCGCGGCTTCGCGTTCGACTTCACCGACTTCGGCTGGGGCGGCGACTGGTACCGGCGGCACGGCGTGATGATGCCCGCCGACGGGCTCGACGCGTTGCGCCCCATGGATGCGATCCTGTTCGGCTCGGCGGGCGACCCGCACATTCCCGACCACGTCACGCTGTGGGGGCTGCGGCTCAAGATCTGCCAGGGCTTCGACCAGTACGCGAACGTGCGGCCGACGCGGATCCTGCCCGGCATCGACGCGCCGCTGAAGCGCTGCGCGCCGGCGGACCTCGACTGGGTGATCGTGCGCGAGAACTCCGAGGGCGAGTACGCCGGCGTCGGCGGCCGCGTGCACCAGGGCCACCCGATCGAGGCGGCGACCGACGTGTCGATGATGACGCGCGCCGGCGTCGAACGGATCATGCGCTTCGCGTTCGGGCTCGCGCGGTCGCGGCCGAGGAAGCACCTCACCGTCGTCACCAAGTCGAACGCGCAGCGCCACGCGATGGTGATGTGGGACGAGATCGCGGTCGAGGTGAGCCGCGAGTTCCCCGACGTCGCGTGGGACAAGGAGCTGGTCGACGCGGCGACGGCGCGGATGGTGAACCGGCCGGCGTCGCTCGACACGCTGGTCGCGACCAACCTGCACGCCGACATCCTCTCCGACCTCGCCGCAGCGCTCGCCGGCAGCCTCGGCATCGCGCCGACCGGCAACATCGACCCCGAGCGGCGCTACCCCAGCATGTTCGAGCCGATCCACGGCTCCGCGTTCGACATCATGGGCAAGGGTGTGGCCAACCCGCTCGGCACGTTCTGGAGCTGCGTGATGCTGCTGGAACACCTGGGCGAGGCGGCGGCGGCGGCGACGCTGATGGCGGCGATCGAGAAGGTCACCGCCGACCCGGCATTGCACACGCGGGACCTGGGCGGCACCGCCACGACCGAACAGGTGACGGCCGCGGTGTGCGCGCTGGTCGCGGCGTAAGGCCCGCCGGCGACCTCCATCGCGCAGGGCCGTGCCGAAGGCGCACGGCGCCGTGCCCGCCGCGCACCAACGCGGGGCGCAGCGCCGCCGGCTTGTCACTCGCCGTGATCTGTGGGAAGATTTTTTTCCTGTTGCGACCGGCCGCTGCGCCGCCGCACCCCGCGCACGCTCATGCTCGCCAGCCCCCGGAGGCACCCCATGGATTCCATTCCCGTCGATCGCCGGAGACTCCTGAAGCTCCTCGGCGCGACCGCCGCGGTCGGCGCCGCCGGCTCGTGGCCGCGCCTCGCCGCCGCCGCGCCGGTCACCCTCGACCAGATCAAGAAGGCCGGCGTGATACGTGTCGGCTGCGAGGCCGCCTACGTGCCGTTCACGTATCGCGACTCGTCGGGGAAGATCGTCGGCTTCGACGTCGACGCGGTGACCCGCTACTTCGCGCCGATCGGCGTCAAGCCGGAATTCATCGACACGCAATGGTCGGGCGTGATCCCGGCGCTCTACGCGGGACGCTTCGACATGGTGCCGACGATGAGCTACACCAAGGAGCGCCTGGAGCGGGTGCGGTTCTCGATCCCCTACGCCGATGCGTCGCAGGCGCTTCTGATCCGGGCCGCGGACAAGGACAAGGTCAAGACGATCGCCGACATGTCGGGCCGGACGCTCGGCATCAAGCTCGGCTCGCCGGGCGAGACGCTGAAGGTGAAGCTCGAGGCACAGCTGAAAACCGAGCGCGGCGCCGGCTTCAAGGACATCAAGACCTACGACGACCATCCGGCCGCCTACCTCGCGCTGGCACAGGGCAGCGTCGACGGCGTCCTCAACACGGTGCCGACGCTGGCGGTGGTCATGCGCGACAAGCCGGGCGCGTTCGTGATGGTCAACAACGTCGGCGGCAGCAACTGGCACGGCTACGCGTTCCGCAAGGAGGACGCAGAGCTCGCCAAGTTCATCGACGAGCGGATCACCGAGATGAAGAAGAACGGCGAGATGGCCGCGCTGCAGGAGAAGTGGTTCGGCTTCAAGATGCAGCTCTCCGACACCATCCCGACGTTCGGCTGAGATGACTGCCCCCACGCTCACTGGGTTCGCTGCCCCCCGCGGGGGCGCATCAACGGCCTTCGGGCGGCCGCTGAGAGGGCGGCCGGGTGACGATTGACTGGGCGATCGTCGAGACGGCGATCCCGCTGCTCGCGCGCGGGACGCTCGTCACGCTCAAGATCAGCCTCGCGGCGGGGGTCCTCGCCTGCATCCTCGGCTTCACGCTCGGGCTCTGCGCGCTGAGCCACGTCCGCCTGCTGCGCATGGCCGTCGGGGGGTACGTCGACTTCATCCGCGGCACGCCGCTCCTGATCCAGATCTTCCTCGTCTTCTTCGCGCTGCCGGTGATCGGCATCCGCCTCGACGAGG
The DNA here is from genome assembly GCA_943331295.2 of Bordetella parapertussis. Classification (GTDB taxonomy): domain Bacteria; phylum Pseudomonadota; class Gammaproteobacteria; order Burkholderiales; family Casimicrobiaceae; genus CAIWHR01. The sequence continues at coordinate 23,217 of CALQLA020000003.1, forward strand.
TGTGGGCCGGGATCGTCGCGCTCGCGTTCAACACCAGCGGCTACATCGCCGAGACCGTGCGCGGCGGGGTCGGCAGCGTGGAGCGCGGGCAGACCGAGGCGGCGAAGTCGATCGGCATGACGAACCCGCAGATCCTCGGGTACGTGCTGCTGCCGCAGGCGATGCGGCCGATGATCCCGCCGCTGACCAACGAGCTCATCAGCATGACCAAGAACTCGTCGCTGCTGTCGGTAATCTCGGTCTACGAGCTGACGCGCGCCGGGCAGGCCATCATCTCGGTGCATTTCGTCCCGTTCGAGATCTACCTGCTGCTGGCGCTCTACTACTACGCGTTGATCAAGTCGCTGTCGTTGCTGTCGCGCTTCGTCGAGCGCAGGATGCCGGTGCTGTGACCGCCCCCGCCCCCGCCTCGACGCCGGTGCTGCGCGTCGACGACCTGACCAAGGCGTACGGCGACAAGACGGTGGTCCGCAACGTGTCGCTCGACGTCGCGAAGGGCGAGACCGTCGTCCTCATCGGCGCGTCGGGGTCCGGCAAGACCACGCTGCTGCGCTGCGTCAACTACCTCGAGCGGCCGACCGACGGCGCGATCTACCTCGACGGGCAGCGGATCGGCCGCGTCGCGGCGGGCGACGGCACGTGGCAGGACGCGTCGGAGCGCGTGCTCGCGCGGCAGCGCCGCGGCATCGGGTTCGTGTTCCAGCGCTTCAACCTCTTTCCGCACCTGACCGCGCTCGACAACGTCGCCATCGGCCTCGTCAAGGTGGCCGGCGTGCCGCGGAAGGAGGCGCGCGAACGCGCGGCGATGCACCTCGCGAAGGTGTTCCTCGCCGATCACGTCGACAAGCGGCCGAGCCAGCTCTCGGGCGGCCAGCAGCAGCGGGTCGCGATCGCGCGCGCGATCGCGATGGAGCCCGACATCATCCTGTTCGACGAGCCGACCTCCGCGCTCGACCCCGAGCTCGTGCGCGAGGTGCTCGATGCGATCCGCATGCTGGCCGCGAGCGGCATGACGTCGGTGATCGTCACCCACGAGCTCTCGTTCGCGCGGCAGGTGGCCAACCGCGTGATCTACATGGACCACGGGGCGATCGTGGAAGAGGGCGTGCCGGCCGCGCTGTTCGCCGCGCCGCGTGAGGAGCGCACCCGCCGCTTCCTCGAGCACTTCAACAATCCCGACGGGAGGGCCACCCCGTGACCGCTGCGGCCAATGCAGAAGGCGCGACCGCGCCGTACGACATCCTCATCCGCGGCTGCACGGTGCTCTCGGGCGAGCCCGGCGCCCCGGTGCTCGAGGACGCGGTCATCGGCATCCGCGGCGACCGCCTGGCGCTGGTCGGCCCGGCCGCCGCGGCATCGGGCGTCGCCGCGCATCGCGTGATCGACGGCACGGGCCACGTCGCGACCCCGGGCTTCGTCAACGTGCACACCCACGCCGTGCTGGCGCATGCGCGCGGCCGGGTCGAGGACGCGGGGTTCGCCCCCGCGTACACCGCGGGCGTGCCGCACGCCTGCGACGTGCGCGAGGACGAGGCGATCGCGCTCGCGCGGCTGACCGCGCTCGAGGCCATGCTGTTCGGCTCGACGCTGATCAACGACATGTACATCCACGACCACGCGACGTTGCCGGCGATGGCCGAGGTGGGGCTGCGGATTTCCACGTCGGCCTGGCTGCACGACGTCGACTTCGCGCGGGTCCACGAAGGGGTGTGGAACCACGAGGCCGCGATCGGCGAGCGGACGATGCGCGCCGCACTCGACCTCGCCGCCCGCTGGCAGGGCGCGTTCGACGGCCGGGCGACGGTGATGCTTGGGCCGCACGCCATCGACACCTGCTCGCGCGCGTTCCTGCGCGACGTCGACGCCCTGCGCCGGCGGATGGGTGTGCGCGTGATGACGCACCTCGCGCAGAGCCGGATCGAGGTGGCGCAGGTGCGCCGGCGCGACGGGATGACGCCGACCGAAGTGATGGACGACGTCGGGCTACTCGACGACCGGCTGATCGCCACCCACTGCGTCGTGATGACGGAGAGCGACATCGCGCGCGCCGGGCGGGCCGGGATCACCGTCGCGCACACGGCCAAGGGCAACATGACCGGCGGCTACCTGCCTCTCACCTCGAAGCTGCGGCGCGCGGGCGCGACAATCGCGCTGTGCACCGACAACATGTACGGCGACATGGTCGAGACGATGCGCTGGACGCTCGTCGCCGGACGGGTGCAGGAAGGCGAGGTCAACGACTTCTGGCAGTCGGCGGACGTCTTCGGGATGGCGACGCTGGGCGCCGCGAAGGCGATGGGGCGGGAACACGACCTCGGCAGCCTCGTCGCCGGCAAGAAGGCCGACGTCGTGCTGTTCGATTTTCGCCGGGCGCATCTCGTGCCGGCGGAGAACCCGCTGGCCACGCTGGTCCACTGCGGGCAGGGCCGCGACGTGTCGACGGTGATCGTCGACGGCCGCGTGGTGGTCGAGGATGGCCGGGCGACCACGGTCGACGAGGGTGAGATCCGGCGCGACGGCGCCGCCGCCGCGCGCAGCCTGTGGGATCGCGTAACGGCCGGCACCGCGCGGGGCGGATGACACGGGCAGTCTCGCGTAGCCCGGGTTGAGCGACCGCGAAACCCGGGGGGAGGCGCAAACCGGCACGGTTCACCCGGGTTTCGCTTGCGCTCAACCCGGGCTACGAACGCTGCGAACGCGGGCCCTGGGTCAGCGCGGCACGAGCGCGGGTACCGCGACCTCGCGCAGCGCGCGCTCGAGGTTCTGCACGGTGCGGTCGACGTTGGCGAGCTTGTCGAGTCCGAACAGCCCGATCCGGAACGTCTGGAAATCGGCCGGCTCGTCGCATTGCAGCGGCACGCCGGCGGCGGTCTGGAGGCCCTGGTCGATGAATTTGCGGCCGGACTGGATGTCCTTGTCCTCGGTGTAGCTCACCACCACGCCCGGCGCCTCGAAGCCAGGCGCCGCGACGCTCGGGATGCCGTTGGCCGCGAGCAGCGCGCGCACCTTGTCGCCCAGCGCCTGCTGCGCGGCGCGCGCCTTGTCGAAGCCGAACGTCTCGGTTTCCTTCATCGTGTCGCGCATGCGGGTGAGCGAATCGGTGGGCATCGTCGCGTGGTACGCGTGGCCGCCCTTCTCGTAGGTTTCCATGATCTGTAGCCACTTCTTGAGGTCGCAGGCGAAGCTGGTGCTCGTGGTGGCGTCGATGGCGGCGCGCGCGCGCTCGGACAGCATCACCATCGCGCAGCACGGCGAGCTGCTCCAGCCCTTCTGCGGCGCGCTGATCAGCACGTCGATGCCGTTGGCGGCCATGTCGACCCAGATCGCGCCGGAGGCGATGCAGTCGAGCACGAACAGCCCGCCGACCTCATGGACGGCGGCGGCGACGGCGCGCATGTAGCCGTCGGGGAGGATGATCCCCGACGAGGTCTCGACGTGCGGGGCGAAGACCACGTCCGGACGCTGCTCGCCGATGGCGGCCACCACCTCGGCGATCGGCGCCGGCGCCCACGGCGCCTGCTTGCCCGTCCCGGTCCGGCGTGCCTTGATCACCGTCGCCGCGGACGGGATGCCACCCATGTCGAAGATCTGCGTCCAGCGGTAGCTGAACCAGCCGTTGCGGATGACGAGGCATTTCTTGCCCGTGGCGAACTGCCGCGCGACGGCTTCCATCCCGTAGGTGCCGCTGCCCGGGACGACGATCGCCGACTTCGCGTTGTAGACGTGCTTCAGCGTCCCGGCGATGTCGCGCATCACGCCCTGGAAGCTCTGCGACATGTGGTTCAGCGCGCGGTCGGTGAAGACGACCGAGTATTCGAGCAGTCCGTCGGGATCGACGTTGGACAACAGGCCTGGCATGGTGGGCTCCGGAGCGGAAAGGATGGGGCGAGAGATGCGTCGGGGCCGAAGATTTTAGCACTCCCGCGCAAGGGCGGTGGCAAGCCGGGGAGCCCGTGGGGCCCGTAGCCCGGGTTGAGCGAACGCGAAACCCGGGGCAACCGCGGCCACGGCCGCAACGACCCGGGTTTCGCTGGCGCTCAACCATTGGGCTAGGTCAACGCGGCGAGTCGCGTGCCGGCGAAATCCAGGAAGCGCCGCAACGAGGCTTCGATCGCCGCCGGGTCGAGCCCGTCGACGATGAAGACCAGGTCCGATCGATCTCCGGCGGCGGCGACCGCCGGCAGGTGCTGCGGCGGATAGACGATGTGCCGGACCCCGTGCACCACCAGCGGCAGTTCCGCCGCGTCGCCCCCGAGCACGCCCTTGAAGCGCAGGATCCGGCTGCCGTGCCGGTTGAGCAGGCAGGTGAGCCAAACCGAGAAGCTCGCCCAGTCGACGGGACCGTCGACCGAGAGGCAGAACGACGCGATGCCGCCCGCGTGCAGCGTGGCGCCCGGATTCCACGGGGCGCGCCGCGCCGCAGGCGCGCCGTCGCCACCCTCGAACAGCCGGCCCGCGTCGAACCCGGCGGTGCCCGCGGCGGCGACGCGCGCCAGCGGATTGACGGCCTGCACGAAATCCTGCGCGGCGCGGACGGCCCCGGGGTCGACCAGGTCGGCCTTGGTGATCACGACGGTGTCCGCGGCGGCGAGCTGGTGGCGGACCTCGGGATACGCCTGCGCGCAGGCAATCCCGTCGACCGCGTCGAAGGTCACCGCGCAGGTGCCGATCGACAGGTACTCGTCCAGGTTCTCGTCGGCGCGGATAGTGTTGAGGATCGACGCCGGGTCCGCGAGCCCCGAGGTCTCGAGGACGATCCGGGAGAGCGGATTCGCATCGGCGCGCGCGTCGTCCGCCAGCAGCTCGATCAGCGTCGCGCGGAGGCGGTCGGCCACGGCGCAGCACGCGCACCCGGCCGCGAGCACGCGCAGCGCATCGTCGCCGAAGCGCACCAGCCGGTGGTCGATGGCGGTCGTGCCGAATTCATTGATCACCACCGCCACCCCGGCCGAGTCGATCGCGGCCAGGTGGTTGCGCAGCAGCGTCGTCTTGCCGCTGCCGAGGAAGCCCGACAGCACGTCGATCCGCGCCTTCGGCCGCAGTCTCAAGGCGTGCCGGCGAATGCCGCGGCAAGCGGGTCGATCGGGCGGCCCGCGAGGCGCTCCGCGGCGGGCCAGACGCCGCCCAGGTTGGCCACGCGCTCGCCCCGCCCGTCCGCACGCGAGATCCAGAACGACTCACCGTCCCAGTCGGCGAGCGTCACCCCGGCGGACCCAAGCAGCGCGTTGACCAGCACGATGCGGCGCCGGCGCTCGTCGCGATAGCGGGCGATGTCGGGGGCCGGAAGCCGGGCGTCGGCGCGCGCGGCAGCGTCGGTCCAGTGCCGCCCGATGCCGAAGACCGCGCAGACCTCGCACATGGGTCAGTCGGCGGCCGCGAGCCGCACCCCGGCTTCGCCCGGCACCGCGATGCTTCGCGTCGAGTTCCGCGACAGGTAGGCGCTCACCCGCTTCCGGGCAAGGTTCGAGTGCGAGTCGGCGAGCGACGCCGCGCGCGCGGCGTCGCGATCGGCGATCACGCGCACCAGTTCGCGATGCTCGCGCAGGATCTGCGCGAGATGCGCGGCATACGCCGCTTCGGACCCGTAGCACTCGTAGGCCATCGCCAGCCGCGCGATGCGCAGGCCTTCGGTGAGCAGGCCCGTGTACATGCGGGCGAGGTAGCGATTGCCACAGGCCTCGCCGATCGCGCAGTGGAAGCTCCAGTTGGTGTCGATCATCAGCGTCGCGTCGCGCGCGCCGGCCGCGGCCTCGAACGCGGCGCCGAGCTCCCGCAAGCGCGAAACCGCGGCATCGGGACGGTGCATCGCCGCGAGCACGGTGGCGGCGCGCTGCAGCAGCTCGAAGGCGTCGAGATGTTCCTGCATCTGCGTCAGGTCCATCGCCGTCACCCGCGCCCCGCGGTTGGGCAGGAGGTCGATCAGGCCCTCGGCCGCCAGGCGCACGATCGCCTCGCGCAGCGGCGTGCGCGACACGCCCAGCATGTCCACGAGCGCGGCCTCGTCGACGGTGCTGCCGGGGAGCAGCTCCAGCGAGACGATGCGGCGCTTGAGCCAATCGTAGGCCAGCGCGCCGCCGTGCCCCTTCTCGGGGCGGGCGTCGGGGACGGCGGGTCGCGCGGCGGGGCGGCGGGGGGCGCGCCGGGCGACGGGGGTCCGGGTTGCGATGATCGGTTCTCCGTCGGTTGCAGGACGCGGAACTTGCATGCGCCCAGCGTCTACTCTACGATGCATACAGGATGCATGCAAATCGCTGCATCCCCACCTCACTGTCCTCGGAGTTCGTCATGACCCTCGGGAAATGCTGGAAGCGCGCGTTCGCTGGCGTCGCGCTCTGCGCCGTACTTGCCGCCCCCGCGGCATCCGCCCAGGACGCGCTGAAGCTGGGCGCGGCCGTCAGCCTCACCGGACCCTTCTCGCGCGAGGGCCAACTGCTGCGCGACGGCTACGACCTCTGGAAGGACACCGTCAACGCGCAGGGCGGGATCAAGGTCGGCGGCAAGACCTACAAGGTCGAGATCGTCTACTACGACGACGAGAGCAAGGCGCAGACGAGCGCCCGGCTGACCGAGAAGCTGATCACCGAGGACAAGGTCGCGTTCCTGTTCGGCCCGTACTCGTCGGGCATCGCCACCGCGACCGCCGCGATCAGCGAGCGCTACAAGATGCTGTCGCTGGCGCCGATGGCGACGGCCAACAGCCTCTACGCGCGCGGCTACAAGTACATCTTCACGCCGTCGCCGCTGGCCAACGCGGGGCTCTTCCCGCTGCTCGACATGGCGGCGACGTTCTCGCCGAAGCCCACCCGGATCGCGATCGTCGGCCCGGACGACCTGTTCCCCAACGTGACCGGCGAAGGCGCCGCCAAGAAGGCGGCCGAGCTCGGGCTCGAGGTGGTCTATACCGGCAAGTACCCGAAGACCGCGACCGAGCTGTCCGCCGTTGCGACCCAGCTGAAGGCCGCGAACCCCGACGTCGTCCTGGCGACCGGCTATGCGCAGGACACGATCCAGCTGCTGAAGAGCATGCAGGAACTGCGGGTGCAGCCCAAGATGATCGGGCTCGCGATGTCGATCGGCGTCGAGGACTTCCGGACGTCGCTCGGCGCGGGCGCCGAGGGAATCATGGGCGTCGACTACTGGGTGCCGACGCTCTCCTACAAGGACCCGGTGTTCGGCGACTCCGCCGGCTTCGCCAAGGCGTTCGAGGCCAAGTACAAGAAGCCGCCGACCTACCACGCGGCCAGCGGCGCGGCGGCCGGCGTCGTGCTGCAGCTCGCGCTGCAGAAGGCGGGCACGCTCAACGGCGACGACGTCCGCACGGCGATGCTGGCGCTCGACGGCACGACGTTCTACGGCCCCTTCCGCTTCGACGAGAACGGCGTCAACACCAAGGCCACCCTCAACGCGTCGCAGATCGTCGGCGGCGCGCCGAAGGTGATCTACCCGACCGCCGTGCGGCAGGCGCCGCCGGCGTACCCCCGCGCCGCCGCGAAGTAATGCGCGGACGCCCCCGGGCGCCGCACCGCGCGATCGCCTGACATGCTGAGCCAGACGATCGTCAACGGCCTGCTGCTCGGGGGCATCTACGGGCTCGCCACCATCGGCTTCTCGATGGTGTGGGGCGTGATGGGCGTCATCAACCTCGCCCACGGCTCCTACATCATGATCGGCGCCTACGTCGCCTACGTGTGCTTCGAGCGGTTCGGGATCGACCCGTTCCTGACGATCCCGCTCGCGATGGCAATCCTCTTCGTCATCGGCTACGCGGTCCAGCGGCTGATGGTGAACCGGATTCTCAAGACCGGGCTCCTGCTGTCGCTCGCCCTCACGTTCGGCCTCAACCTGATCATCGTCGACCTGTTCGTGCTGATGTTCACGTCCGACCTGCGCTCGGTCAAGACCGGCTATGCCTCGAGCGCGCTGGAGCTGGGCTCCGTGCTCGTGCCGAACGTCCGGCTCGCCGTCTGCGGCCTCGCGCTGCTCCTCGCCTGGGGCTTCCACGAGTTCCTGGCGCGCACGCGGGCCGGGCAGGCCATCCTCGCCACGGCGCTCGACCGCGAGACCGCGCGGCTGATGGGCATCCGGCCGCTGACCGTTTACGCGCTCACCGCCGGCGCGGGCGCTGCGCTTGCCGGCGCGGCGGGCAGCCTCGCCAGCATGCTGTTCCCGATCTCGCCGCTGCTCGGCAACAGCTTCATCAGCGCGGTGTTCGTGGTCACCGTGCTGGGGGGCATCGGCAGCCTGGGCGGCGCGATCCTCGCCGGCTTCATCTACGGCCTCATCCAGGCCTTCGCGTCCGCGTACCTCGGCATCAACACGCAGGAAATCGTCGCGTTCGCGTTCTTCCTCGCCGTGCTGATCCTGCGGCCGCAGGGCCTGTTCGGCAAGCGCTTCTTCGGCGAGAACACATGAGCCGGAAGGGCCGCCCCGAGGGCGAATACCGGAGTGCGCAGCACGAAGGTAGTCCAGTGAGCGCGCAGCGCGAAGGTGGTGCGGCGAGCCGGGGACTGCAGCAGCCGGTCTCGTGGCGCGTCTGGGCGATGGCCGCCGCATGCGTCGCGGCGACGCTGGTGCTGCCCTTCCTGGTCGGCAACTACTGGCTGCGCGTGTGGACGACGGTGCTGATGTTCGTCGCCGTCGCGCAGGGGCTCAACATCATCGTCGGCTTCGCCGGCTACCACTCGTTCGGCAATGCGGCGTTCTTCGGCGTCGGCGCGTACGTCACCGGCGTGCTGATGGTCTGGGGCATGCCGTTCGTCGGCACGCTGCCGATCGCGGCGGGCGTCAGCGCGCTGATCGCGATGCTTGTCGGCTACCCGCTGCTGCGCCTGCGCGGGCACTACTTCGCGATCGCCACCGTGGCGCTCAACATCGCGTTCGCCGAACTCATCATCAACCTGGGCGGCGTCACCGGCGGTGCCCAGGGCCTGGCCCTGCCGATGAGCAGCCTGCCGCCGGACGCGCTGTACCGGATGATCTACTTCCTGATGGCGGGAAGCGCCATCGGGGCGACGGCGCTGGTGGCGTGGCTCGCGCGCAGCCGCTTCGGCTTCGCGCTGCGGGCGCTGAAGGACAGCGACGCCGGTGCCCAGGCGATGGGCATCAACACGACCCGCACGCGGGTGCTCGCCTGGATGCTGAGCGCCGCCGTGACCGGCCTGGTCGGCGGCATCTGGTCGTACTGGCTCACCTTCATCGAAGTCGGCAGCGCGTTCGACATCGGCATCTCGGTCAAGGGCTACATCATGATGCTGATCGGCGGCATGGGCACGGTGGCCGGGCCGGTGCTGGGCGCGCTGTTCTTCGAGCTGTTCGCCACGCTGATCTGGAGCCATTTCGGCGCCATCCACAACCTGGTGCTCGGCGTGCTGGTCTGCGCGGTGATCCTGGTGATCCCGCAGGGGCTCCTGGCCGCGGTGCGCTCCCGCCGCTGGCGCGGGAAGGGGCCGCGATGAGCCCGACGGGCCGCCCCGAGGGCGAATACCGGAGTGCGCAGCACGAAGGCAGTCCAGTGAGCCCGACGGGCCGCCCCGAGGGCGAATACCGGAGTGCGCAGCACGAAGGCAGTCCAGTGAGCCCGACGGGCCGCCCCGAGGGCGAATACCGGAGCGCGCAGCACGAAGGCAGTCCAGTGAGCCCGACGGGCCGCCCCGAGGGCGAATACCGGAGTGCGCAGCGCGAAGGCAGTCCAGCGAGCGGCGAGGTCGCGCTGAAGCTGACCGGCATCACCGTGCGCTTCGGCGGCGTCGTCGCGCTCCACGACGTCGGGTTCGAGGTCCGCGCGGGCGAGACGGTCGGCCTGATCGGCCCGAACGGCGCGGGCAAGACGACGCTGCTCAACGTGATCTCGCGCTTCATCCCCGCTTCCGGCGGTCGCGTCGAGCTCTTCGGCGAGGACGTGAGCCGCGTGCCCGCCTACGGCCTGCCGCGGCGCGGCGTCGCGCGCACGTTCCAGATCGTGCAGCCGTTCGCGAACCTCACGGTGCGCCAGAACGTCGCCGTCGCCGCGATGTTCGCGGGCGCGGGACGCAGCGAGAGCGAGGCGGCGGCGCAGGCCGACGCCGCGATCGAGCGCACCAGCCTCGGCGCGAAGGCCGACATGCTGCCGGCGCACATCACGCTCGCGGACAGGAAGCGCCTCGAGCTCGCCCGCGCGCTGGCGATGCAGCCGCGCGTGCTGCTGCTGGACGAGGTGATGGCTGGGTTGAACCACGTCGAGATCGACCGCATCATCGCGCTGATCCGGGACATCAAGGCGCAGGGGACCACCGTCGTCGTCGTCGAGCACGTGATGAAGGTCATCGCGGCGATCGCCGACCGGATCGTCGTGCTCAAGTTCGGCGAGAAGATCGCCGACGACACGCCCGACCGCGTGTTCGACGATCCGGCCGTCGTGAGCGCCTATCTCGGCGACCGCTTCACCCGGCGGCGCGCCGCGGCGCGGGCCGGCACGCCATGAGCCCGACGGGCCGCCCCGAGGGCGAATACCGGAGTGCGGAGCACGAAGGTAGTCCAGTGAACCCGGCACGGACGCTGCTCGAAGTCCGTCGGCTGGCCGTCAAGTACGGCGACAGCCAGGTCCTGTGGGACGTCGACCTCGACATCGCCGCCGGCACGATCACCGCGCTGGTCGGCGCCAACGGCGCCGGCAAGACCACGCTGCTGAAGACGCTGACCGGCCTGCTCGCGCCGGCCGCCGGCGCGGCCACGTTCGACGGGCAGCCGCTGTTCGGCATCGCGACCGAGGATCGTCCGGCTGCCGGCCTCGCGATGGTGCCCGAAGGCCGGCGGCTGTTCGCGGGCCTGTCGATCCTCGAAAACCTGCGCCTCGGTGCCTATGCGCGGCGCGACAAGGCGGCCGCGCAGCAGGAACTCGACCGGGTCTTCGGCTACTTCCCCGAGCTCGCGGAAATCCGCGACCGGCTGGCCGGCAACCTGTCGGGCGGGCAGCAGCAGATGTGCGCGATCGGCCGTGCGCTGATGTCGCGCCCCAAGCTGCTCCTGGTCGACGAGATGTCGCTCGGGCTGGCGCCGGTGATCGTCGACCGGCTCGCGGCGACGCTCGCGAAGATCAACGCCGAGGAAGGCATCACGATGCTGCTCGTCGAGCAGGACGTCGAGCTCGCATTCGACGTCGCCGCGTCCGCATACGTGCTGGAGACCGGGCGCATCGTCGCCGCCGGCCCGTCGGCGGTGCTGCGCGAGCGCGACGACATCCGCGACGCCTTTCTCGGAATCTAGTCGTACCCCTGGAGGACACCCCCATGAACGCACCGCTCGATCTCGCCATCACCGGCGGCACCCTCCACACGCCGGCCGGACCGGAAAAACGCGACGTCGGCGTCCGCGACGGCGCCATCGTCGCGCTGGCCGATCCCGGCGCGCTCCCGCCCGCAGCGAGGACGATCGATGCGAGGGGCCTCGACGTGCTGCCAGGCCTCTGGCACGTGCACGTCCACTTCCGCGAACCCGGCCACACGTACAAGGAGGACTTCCTCTCCGGCACGTCGGCCGCTGCGTTGGGCGGCATCACCTGCTGCCTCGACATGACGAACAACGATCCGCACCCGACGACGCGCGACACGTTCGCGCTGAAGCGGGAAACGGTCGCGGGCAAGGCACTCATCGACTACGGCCTGTACGGCGGCGGGCTGTATCCGCAGACCGTCGCCGATCTCGCGCAGGAAGGCGCCATCGCGATCAAGGTCTTCAACACGCGGCACGTCAAGGAGGTCTATCCGTACATCAGCGAGCTCGGCGTCGTCGACCACGGCATCCTGTACGAGATCTTCGAGGCGGTGGCGGAGGCGGGGCTCGTCTGCTCGGTCCACCACGACGACAGCGAATGGTGCAAGCGGCTCACGTTCCGCGACTACATCGACCGCGGCCGGACCACGGTGGCCGACTATTTCGACTGCTACGCGAAAGGCTACATGTACGGGCACGGCATGGTCGCCGGGCTCGCGGCCTCGCTCTACTACGCCCGGCTCGCCAAGGTGCCGCTGCACGTGCTGCACGTCGGCGTGATGCCGTCGGGCGCGAACGAGATGATCCGCCACGCGAAAACCACCTACCAGCAGGACGTCACCGCGGAGATGGAGACCGCCGCGCTGTTCATGACCCGTGCGCAGGCCGACAAGGTGGGGCCGAACGCCTACCTGTGGGCCTACGACGCGGAGACGCACTGGAAAAGCGTCCACGACGGCACCGCCGACATGCTGGTCGGCGAGCACGCGCCGCACGCGTTCGACGAGACGCTGTCCGGATGGCAGGACAACTTCTCGGTGCCGCTCGGGATCACCGGCGCCCAGGAATTCATCCCGCTGGTGCTGACCGCGGTCAATGCCGGGAGGCTCACGCTGACCGACGTCGTCCGGTTGTGCGCCGAGGCCCCCGCGAAGCGCTTCGGCCAGTATCCGGCCAAGGGCCGGATCGCCGTCGGCGCCGACGGCGACTTCACGATCGTCGACATGCGGCGCGAGGCGGTGCTGACGCGCGGCGACATGGCCACGCGCTCGGGACACACGTCCTGGGAGGGTGTCCCGGTGACGGCGATGCCCGTCTACACGGTGGTACGCGGCCGGCCGGTGATGGAAATGGGCAAGATCACCGGCACCCCGGGCTACGGCCGCATCATGACCGGGCGCGGTGCCCGGAAGGGGGCGGCCGCAACCCGCGGCAGCGCCCCGCTCGCCGGGATGGAGTAGGCGCCGGCCGCCGGCCGGACGACCCGGTCGATCGGCGGGCTCGTGCTTCCCTTTCAGGCGGCGGCGTACCCGACGCTCGCGTCGACACGGGCCTCGGCCCGCGGCGCTTCGACGTGCGTCGCCGGCTGCGCGACCTTCGCGCCGGCGCCCGCGCGCTGCGTCACGGCCCGGGACCCGACCTTGAGCAGGCCGGCCAGCTGGATCGGGCACCCCGCGAGCACGAGGAGGGTGAACAGCCCGACGAAGAGGGCACCGAGGACCAGGATGGCGTTGAGCGCATGCATGGCGTCGCGCCTTCCGAGCTGAACGAGCGGTACCTCTTCGACGACGCGCTCGCCCTCCATTGCCACGCGTCGCATCCGCTCGCGGCGCGCGCCCGGCTGACGTGGCACGACCTGAAGGGCGCCGACCTCATCATGGTCCGGAGCTTCACGGCCACGCGCCTCCGCATCGAGTACCACCTGCTGACGAACGGCGTCAGCACCAGCGGCGACTACGGCGTGCAGTACCACTCGACCGCGGTCAACCTGGTCGAGGCGGGCGTCGGCTGCGCCGTGCTGCCCTGCTCGGTGCTTGGCACCGGCGCGGGGCCGAACATCCGGCGCATCCAGCTCGGGGGACCGGTGATCCATCGCCGGGTGATGCTGTTCACCCGCAAGAAGGCGAGCCTGTCGCCTGCCGCGCAGGCGTTCGTGGATCTCGTGCTCGCGCAGTTCGGCAAGCGCGCGCTTGCCGCGGGAAGCGCTCTGACGGGCGGATGCGGGCGTCGGCTGGCGGGCGTCGGCGTGGCGCAGCGGAAACGGGAAGCCCCGGCCAATGCCGGCCGGCATCGGTGCATCTTCGGCGGGCGCGCCGCGATGGCGACCGCTGCTGACGAGTGCTAAGCTCTGCCGGTCACGTCACCGAATCCCGACCCGATGCTGCAACTCGACCAGATTCGGCCGGAAGACTTCGAGCCGCTGCAGGGCAGCGTCCTGACGGTCGAGATCGCCGGCGCTGCGCTCGGCTGCGAACTCACGCAGGTCCGCCGATTGACGCCGCACTCCGCGCGCGTCTGTCCGCCTTTCGCATTGGTCCTGCGCGGCCCGCGCGATCGGCCCTTCCCGCAGGGAACGTATCCGCTGGTGCATCCGGAGCACGGACGCCTGGACCTGTTCATCGTGCCGATCGGGCCGGACGGCGCCGGACTGGGCTACGAGATCACGTTCAACTGAGCACGTTCAACTGAGCACGTTCAACTGAGCACGTTCAACTGAGCACGTTCAACTGAGCACGTTCAACCGAACGATTGCGCCCCGGGCGCTTCGGCCAGCGACGGCGCCCGCTCCAGGAACAGATAGATGCCGCGGGTTTCGCGCGTACGGAATCCCAGCCGCTCGTAGAGGCGCAGCGCCGGGTTGAACGGCTCGACGTGCAGGCCGACGGGCAGCCGGAGCGTGTCCGCATAGTCGAGCAGGCTGTGCATCGCCCCCGCGCCGAGACCCTGCCGGCGCTGCTCGGCCAGCAGCGCGAGGTCCATGAGCCGCACCTCCGCCGGACCCGTGTGGACGTAAAGGCGCCCGATCGCCGCACCGCCGCGAACAATCACCAGCCATTCGGCGCGCGGATAGTGGCGGCGATAGTGGGCCCACTGCAACTCGAATTGCCCACGCAGGAAAGTGCGCTTCTGCGTTTCGGTCCAGGCGACGGGCCGCAACTCCTCCGCGCGCGTCGAGGCGTAGAGATCGGCGAGGAATTCCCGGTCGGCGGTGGTTTCGTCGCGCAGCGAGAGCCCCTCTGGCAGCGACCGCGCCCATTCGCGAAACGATGCCATGCCGGTTACCCGGGGCGCGTGGGGCTCAGCACCAGGCAGATGTAATCGAAGTCGATGGCACGGCCGTCGAGGCGCGCGAGCGAGCCCGCGCGATCGCCCCAGGTGACCCCGTTCCAGTCGGGCGCGCCGCCCGTCGCGGCCGATGGCCCGGCCAGCGCATGGATGCCCGGACCGAGGCCCGCGCCGCCGACCGGGTAGTACAGCGAACCGGCAGCGATCGTACCGTCCATGGCGCTGCGCACGCGGAATCCCACTTCGATCGCCGCGGCATTCGGCATGTTGGCGTTGAAGCTCAGCGGCGAACTCGTCTTCGGGTACTGGCCGGGAAGATTGACATGCTGCCAGGCGTAGAACGGCGCCATGAAAGGCGGCTCGTCCAGCGCAAAGTGGACCGTGATGTCGACGCGCTCGATCGTCGGCGCGGTCGCCGGCACATAGCCGAGGATCCCGATGACGGTGCGCGCACTGACCACCCGCCACAAATTGCGAATGGTGAGTGCCTCGACCGGCTGCGCATTCGGATTTGCGAAGCGGGCGCTCCCGGGAATGTAGCCGAGGGTGACGCCGCTCCCGGGCACCCCCTGGTCCATCCGCGTGGTGCCGATCGGATTGCCGTTCGCGGCGAACGCGCGCGAAGGGCCGGCAACGCCGCCGGCCCGCGATGCGCCGGAATCCGCGACCCCCGCTTCGCGCAACACCTGCGACGCGGCGCCCGCGGCGGCCACAGTACCTACACCGGCGACGAAGCCGCGACGATTCATGGTTTCATCCTTGGCTGCGGTCAGGTGCGTGGCGGAAAGACGCCCTGCAGCGCGATGTTGAAATAGAGCGTGAGGTAAGGCTGCATGTTGTTGTGCGGCTGGTCGCCGCCCGCCGGGGCCAGTACGTTGTCGCTCATGGCGACCAGCGACGGACTGCCCGGCGTGAAATAGAGGTTGCCGCTCGCCGGACGGCTCAAGGTCGCGCCCGCCGGCGCGGCCAGCCCGCCGAGCGGGACAACCTGCGCCCCCACGCTGTGGCGGTGTGCGGGGATTTCGGATTCCAGCAACGACACGGTATCCGACCCTCCGGTTTCACCGAGGTCATGCAGCGACAGTCCGGGCCCCTGGCCCGGGTGCATCGGTGCGCTGCCCTGCAGGTCGGGCAGCGCGAAATTCGAATTCCCGTCGCCGCCATAGGTCGTGCCGAGCAACGAGAACAGCGCCGTGTTCTGCGACAGGGGCAACAGCTGCCCGTCGCAGAAGGCCCAGCCCTTCGGCGCGAAGTTGAACGGGAAGATCCGGATTTCTGCTACGAACGGGTCGGCCATCGTATTTGCCTCTGGATCACGTCGGCGACGGGAATATCCCGAACATCGAGATGATGAAATCGATGCACAGGTACGGCTGGACATTCTCGTGCGGCTGCGAGCCGCCGGTCGAGCCCACCGACTGGGGGTTGAGCAGCACGGCCGGATTTCCGGCGCGATAGAGTTTCGCCGCGGCTTGCCCGGGAAGGTTGTTCTGCGGATTGCTTTGCGCCGGAACGTCGTTCGACGCCAGCATCGCATGCGTGTGTGCCGGGATTTGTTGTGCCGTCAGGGTGACCGTTTCCACGCCCCCGGTCTCGGCGAGCGTGAATCCGCCGCCGACGTGAAGCGGAATGCGCCCGCGCAAATCCGGCAACCCGAACGTGGACTGGCCATCGCCGCCGTAGGTCGTGCCGATCAGATTGAACAAGGTCTCGTTCTCCGAGATGGGCATCAGCTGCCCCTCGCAGAACATCCAGCCGGCGGGGGCGAAATTGCCGGCGAACATCCGGATCTCGCCAACGTAGGGTTGGGCCATGGTCGCATTCTCTCTAGGTTTGGCTCGGGAAGATGCCTTGCAGCGCAATGCTGAAATTCAGCACCAGGAACGGCTGCATGTTGAGGTGCGCCTGGCTGCCTCCCGCGTTCCCGATCTCGTTCGGTGCCAACGCGACGAGATTCGTCGCGGGCGCGTAGGTATTCGCCTGCTGCGCCAGAAAGGTGTTTCCAGCCGCCGTGTTGGTGTCGGCGGGATTGCTCGCGGCGAACACCGTGTGCGCGTGGGTGGGAAGCTCGGCGGTCGACAGCGTGTGGCTCTGCTCCCCCCCGCGTTCTCCAAGCGAGTGGCCGCCGCCGACGTGGACGGGCACCCGGCCCTGCAGGTCGGGCAACCCGAAATTGACGCGTCCATCGCCGCCGAAGGTCGTTCCAAGCAGGAAGAACAGCGCCTGATTCTGGTTGATCGGCAGCAATTGTCCGTTGCACAGCGCCCATCCCTTCGGGGCGAAGCTGAAACTCATGATGCGGATTTCCGACAGAAACGGTTCAGCCATGGCTTCTCTCTCTTTGCGCCTGCAATCCGCTGCGCGTGCAGATGTAAATCAAGGCGTCGGGCAACTCGTCCCGACGCCGGTGAATGCCGCCGCCGTCACGGGAGGATCCGTGTAGGCGTTCGTCGTGAACGAACCGGCGTTGTTGCCGGCGAGGAAGGACTCGACATTGGCCAGGACGGCACCTCCCACGTAAGTCGGAAGATTGAACGTATGCCCCGCTGCCGCGCCGCTGGCGCCGACGATCACACCGAGGTTGCCGGCGAGGGTCAGCGTGTTCTTCTCGCCGGCCGTTGCGCCGCCGATTTTGGCGCAGACGTTGACCGTGTCCGACGACGACGGCGACCCGTTGGAGATCAAGATGCCGGCGAACCAGGAAGGCGACACGGCCAGAGGTGTATCCAGCAGGTTTCCGGTAATGGTGAAATTCGCCGCATAGCTGCCGCCGGTGTTGTCGGCCCAGATGTGCGCGTTGCCGTGGATCTGGTGGATCTGGTTGTCGGCGATCGTGAAGCCCATCGTGCCGGCGCCGGCGGCGGAGACGTAGATCCCGTTGCCGCTCTTCGATCCGGAATCCGTCACGCCCGCGACGCCGATCGTGTTGTTGGTGAAGCGACCAGTGAGCGACGTGCCGGCGCTGGCCTTCAACAGCGTCACCGCGCTGCCGTGGGCGTCGCGCATCGTGTTCCCGTCCACGTTGAACGTCATCACGCCCTGGCTGGCCAGGGTCAGCCCGCCGCCGCCGATGGTGTTGCCCGGATGACTGTTCGACAGCGCGTTGTTCCTCATGACCACGTCCATGGTGCTGCCGGTCTGGCCGGTGAAGTTGACGAGGTCGCCGGGCGCGCCGGTGAAGGTGTTGGGTTCTCCGGAGAGTGTTCCACCGACGGTGGAATTGATCGTCGCCGTGCCGCGATTCTCGACCGCCAGCGACTGGTTTCCGTGCCCGTTGTTGAGGTTCAACCCGAACGTGTTGCCTTTGAAGGTGAGCGTGGTGACATTGCCCGCGCCGTTCGCCGTATTGGTGATCGAAAGGTTGCGCCACTCGCCGCCGCTGATGACGTTGTTCGTGAAGGTACCCGACGAGGAGATTCCGTTGTTGGTCGTGTCGCCGAAGTAGATGCTTCCCTCGCCGGCATTGTTCGGGTCCGCGTTGTAGTTGGTTCCGTTGGTGCCGCTGACCGTCGAGTACTCCAGCGTGAACCCGTTCACCGCATTGCCGCGGATGCCGTAGTTGGTGTTGGTCCCGTTGATCGTCATCCGCCGCAGCACGACGTTCGACGTGCTGTTGAGGTAGATCCCGATTCCGGTGGTGGTGCTGGTGTCCGCGCCGGACTTGTTGGCGATCGTGCCGCCGGTGCTGTTGCCACCCACGCTGGTGTTGGCGCCATCGCCCGTCACCGTCAGCCCGCCGCTCGCTCCCGTCGTATCCAGGATGATGCCGGTCGCCGAGCCGCCGGTCGCCGAGAGGCTCTGGAACGTCAGATTGGCCGCGCCGATCGTGGTGTTGGCGACGTTGAGCGCCGTTCCGGTGGTCGAAGCGACGGTATTGGCCGCACCCTGCACGGTGACCGTGCCGCCGCCGGCGGCGTTGAAGCCGATGCCGGAGGTCGTCGCGATGGCGAGGCCGCCACCGGTGAAGTTGATCGTCGCCCCGGTATTGGTGGCCAGGTTCACGCCGTTGCCCGTGCCCGTGCTGATCTTCTTGTTCGCGCCGCTGAAGTTGAGCGTCCCCCCGCTGTTGCCCGACGCCGAAATGCCCTTCGCCGCGCCGCCCGGGTTGATGTCGCCCGACAAGGCCACCGTCCCGCCGGTCTTGTTGGCGATGTTGACGGCCAGCGTGGCGGCGTTGGTGATCGTCCCGGTGTAGGTGACGTTCGCGTTCTGGCCGTCGATCTTCAACGCGTCGCCGCTGGCGCCGGACAGCGCGCCGCCGTTGATCACCAGCGTGCCCGTCACATTGGTGAGCAGGATGTTGTTGGTCCCGCCGGTCGAGGTCGCGCTGTCGAGCGTCGTCGTGCTGCCGGTGCCGCTTAAGCCGATCGCGGCGGCGAGCAGGGCCGACACGCTCGCTTCGTTGATGACGGCCCCCGTGACCGCGCCGCCGCTCAAGCCGGTGGCGGAACGGGTCGAGATGTCGAGGCCGCGCACCGTGCTGTTGGTGTTGACCGTCACCGTGTTCTGCACCGTCGGCCGGTCCGCGCCGGTGGCCGGCCGCGCGGCGAGGTTCCCTTGCGCCGGCACCCCGATGCCGAACAGCGTGTCGAAGGCCGTGCTGACACCCTGCCCGATCAGCCAGCCACCCGAATTCAGCGGCACCGCCGCCGCGTGGCTCGCGGCGTCGCCGATGAATATCCGGGCATTCGTCGCGACGCCGATGTTGCCCACCGCCGTCGCCAGCGTGCACTCGTTGCCGAGCGTGCAGTTGCCCGTCCCGACCGCGGACTGCTTGACGAAATAGATGACGGGTCCGGCGACGTTGAAGCTGACTGTCGCGGCCGCGCTGTCGACGCCCGGCGGCGGGTTGCCGCTGTCGGTGACGTGGTAGGTGAAGGACACCGTGGTGCCGGCGGCCGACGGCGGCGGCGTGAAGGTGAAGCTGCCGTCGGCGTTGATCGTCAGCAGGCAGCCGCTGCACAGGCTGTCAGGCGTCGTGTTGATCGTGATCGCCGTGCCTTCGGGGTCGGTTCCGCCCAGCTTGCCGGCCGGATAGGTGATCGGAATCCCTGCCTGCGCCGGCAGGTTGGTGAAGCCGTTCGCGGTCGGCGGGTCGTTGACGGCCGTCACGTTGATCGTGCTGGTCGCCGTGTTGCTGAGGTTGTTGACCGCGCCGCCGTCATCGACCCGCCAGGTGACGGTGCGGGCGAGCGTGCTCGGATTGTCGGATGCGTTGTTGTACTTCACGCTGCGCAGTGCCGCCTGGTAGTTGGCGACGGAACTGCTGCCGGAAAGGGTCAGCAGGCAGGTCGCGGCGGTGTAGACGCCGCTGATGCCGTTCTGGGTGGTGAACGAAAGGACGTCCTGCGGATTCGCGCAGTTGCCGGTGATCTGCGCCGTTGCGCCCGCCAAATTCGCGCTGTCGACATCGCTGATGGTGATCGTCGTGTCGATCGCCGTGGCCGCCTGGTTCTCGGTATAGCTGAGCGTCGCGCCGGCGGTCAGCACCGGCGCGTCGTTCACCGCGGTGACGTTGATCGTGCTGGTCACCGGCGCGCTGGGCGCCGTGCCGTCGTTGCCGATCCAGGTGACCGTGCGCGCCAGCGTGCCCGGATTCTCGGACGTATTGTTGTATTTCACGCTGCGCAGCGCCGCCTGCCAGTTGGCCAGCGTGGCGCTGCCGGTCAGCGTCATCAGGCACCCTGCCGCGGTGTATACGCCGCTGATGCCGTTCTGGCTGGTGAAGGAGAGCACGTCCTGCGGATTCGCGCAGTTGCCCGTGATCTGGGCCGTGGCGCTCGCGAGACTGGCACTGTCCGCGTCGTTCACGGTCACCGTGGCGTCGATCACGCTGGCCGGATCGTTCTCGGTGTAGTTGAGCGTGCCGCCGGCGACGAGCACCGGCGGATCGTTGGTCGCGGCGATCGTGATCGTCCGCGTGACGATGTTGCTCAGGTTGCTGGACGGCGCGCCATCATTGGCCTGGAAGCTCGCGGTGCGCGATGCCGTGGACGGGTTGTCGCTGGTGTTGCTGTACCTGACGTCTCTCAGCGCCGCCTGGTAGTTGGCGACCGAACTGCTACCGGAGAGCGTCATCAGGCAGGTCGCGGCGGTGTAGGCGCCGCTGATGCCGTTCTGGGTGGTGAACGAAAGCACGTCCTCGGCGCTGGCGCAGTTGGCCGTCAGCTGGACCGTCGCGCCGGCGAGGTTCGGGCTTTCGGTGTCGGCGACGGTGAGCGTGGCGGTGATCGCGATCGCCGCGCCGTTCTCGGTGTAGGGCAGCGCCGCGCCTTCGATGTTCGCGAGCACCGGCGGGGTGTTCGTCCGGACGTTGATCGTCCGCGTTTGCGTGTTGCTCAGGTTGTTGACGCCGGCGCCGGCGCTGACCCGGAACGTGGCGACGCGGGCGGACGTGCTCGTGGCGTCGTTGGTGTTGCTGTACTTGACGTCGCGCAGCGCCGCCTGGTAGTTGGCGACCGACGACGTGCCGGTCAACGTCATCGTGCAGGTGGCCGCCGTGTAGACCCCGCTGATCCCGTTCTGGCTGCCGAAGCTCAGCACGTCGTCGGCGCTCGTGCAATTGGTCGTGAGCTGCACCGTGGCGCCCGCCAGCGTGGCGCTGTCGGCGTCGTTGGCGGTAAGGGTCGCGGTGATCGGCGCGGCCGCCGCGTTGACGGTGTAGCCGAGCGCCGCGGGCTCGATGTTGGCGAGCACCGGTGCGGTGTTGACCGCAGTCACCGTCACCAGCGCGTGCGCGACCGGCGCATTGTCGAAAATGCCGTCGTTGACGGTGACCGTGATGTCGCGGGGGGTCGTGCCCGGGTTCTGCGAACTGTTGTTGTAGGTGAGCGTGCGCAGCAGCGCCTGGTAGTCGGCCAGCGGGGCCACGCGGGCGATGGCCAGCGTGCCCGTGGCCGGCGTGTACGCGACATCGGCAAGCAGGATGGCGCCGCTGCAACCGGGGCCCGCGTCCGGACAGGTCACGCCGATGCTTTCGGCCGCCCCGTCCTGCAGGTTGGTGATCACCGCCGTGGCGCTCGCCAGCGTGGCGCTGTCGCTGTCGGTCACCGTCAGTTCGTCGGGACTCACCGTCTGCACGATCGGCACGGCGCCGGCGGCTTCGGTGAAGCTGGCGGCGAAATCGATGCCGGCCGCGTCGCCGTCGAGATCGACCACCGGCCGCGCATCGGTGACGCTGATCGTCACCGTCGCCGTGCTGTTGCCGCTCGCGTTGAGCAGGGTGTAGGCAAACGTATCGTCACCGGCAAAGCTCGCCGGTGGCGTGTAGGCAAAGCCGCCATCGGCGCCGACCGAGACGCTGCCGGCCTGCGCGGTGGCATGCGCGCAGGGGAAGGGCGGACAGGCGGTTCCGCTCACGTTCGTGATCGCCGCGGGGGGGAAGCCCAGGGTGTCGTTCGCCAGCACGCCGGGCGGCAGGCCCGCGGCCGTGATCGTCAGCGGGGCGTCGTGGACCGTGGTGTAGGCGCTGTCGGCGACGGCCGTGGGCGCCTGGTTGACCGTCTGCGACAGCGCCCCGCCATTGCTGCCGTTGAAGCCGGCGTCGCCGCCGTAGGTGGTGTTGATGCTGGCATGCACGCCGGGGGCAAGCGCGGAGGTCGTGAACTGCGCGACGCCGGCGACCAGCGTGCCGCTGCCGAGCGGCGTTATCCCGTCGAGGAAATCGACGCTGCCGGTGGGCACGCCGGCCCCCGGCACACTTGGTGCCACCGTGGCGGTGAAGGTGATCGCCTGGCCGGCCAGCGCCGGGTTGTTGTTCGAGACAAGCCCCGTCGTCGTATTCGCCTTGTTCACCGCCTGCGTCGGCAGCGACCCGGTGCTGGTGCCGAAATCGGCGTCGCCGCTGTAGATCGCGGTGACCGCGTGCGAGCCGGCGCTGAGGGAGCCTGTGCTGAGCGTGGCGACGCCGGCCGCCAGCGCTTGCGGCGCGCCGAGGTCGCCGGCACCGTCCTTGAACTGCACCGTCCCGGTCGGCGTGCCGGCCCCCGGGGCGGTCACCGTCACCGTGGCGGTGAACGTCGTGCTCTGCCCGAATACGGCGGGATTGACGGAGGAGGCGAGTCCCGTGGCGGTCGCCGCCCGATTCACCGTCTGCGTCGGCAACGCGCCGGTGCTGGCGGCGAAGCTCGCATCGCCGCTGTATTCCGCGCTGATTCCGTGCGCGGCCGGACCCAAGGTCGAGGTGCTGACTTGGGCGATGCCGCTGCCGTTCAGCGCGATCGGCGCCCCGAGCGGACTGCTGCCATCCTTGAACTGCACCGTCCCGGTGGGCGTGCCGGATCCCGGCGGGATCGCCGTCACCGTGGCGGTGAACGTCACCGACTGTCCGAATACGGAAGGATTGACCGTCGACGTCACCGCCGTGCCGGTTCCGACGAGGTTGACGGTCTGCGTCGGCAGCGAACCGCTGCTCACGGTGAAGTTCGCGTCGCCCAGGTAATTCACGCTGATCGGATGCGCACCCTGCGCCAGCGCCGAGGTGCCGAGCGTGGCCACCCCGCTGCCGTTCAGCGCGACGGGGCCGCCGAGGGGATTGGCGCCGTCCATGAACTGCACGTTGCCGCTCGGGACGCCGCTGCCGGGCGGGGCGGCCGTCACCGTCGCGGTGAAGGTCACCGACTGCCCGATCACCGACGGATTGGCGCCGGAGGTCGCCACCGTCGTGCTCGGCGCCTGGTTGATGGTGAGCGCGAAGGACTGCGTCACCGGCGCGCCGACGCCATTGGCCGCGCTGAGCGTGCAGTTCTTCACGCCGACGCTGCCCAGCGCCGCGGACCCGGCCAGCGTCGCGGTGCCGTTGCCGTTGTCGGTGAAGCTGAGGCCGCCCGGCAGCGCAGGCGCGCATCCGGTCAGCGTCAGCGTGGCGTTCGGGAAGCCGGTGCTGGTGAAGGTGAAGGTCCCCGCCGTACCGACGATGAACGCGGTGTTGTTGGCGCTGGTGATCGCCGGCGCCTGGTTGACGGTCAGCGTGAAATTCTGGCTGGCGGCGGGCAACACCCCGTTCGACGCGTTGAGCGTCAGCGGATAACTCCCGCCGGTGCCGGCGTTCGGCGTGCCGGTCAGGCCGGCCGTGCCCTGGCCGGCGGTGTAGACGAAGCTCACGCCGCCAGGCAGCGTCCCGCTCTGCGTGATGTCGTTGACCGGGGGGACGCCGAAGGTGGTGACGGCGAAGCTGCCCGCCACGCCGGTGGTGAAGGTCGTCGCGCTGGCGCTGGTGAAGCTCGCGGGCGTGACGGTCTTCACGTCGGCGCGCACGAAGACTCTCGAATTCTCCAGCCTGGCGTAGACCGCAGCCAGGTCGGCCCCGGCCGGTGCGTCGCCGGTGGCGTCGGTGGCCAGCGGCGGCACCCCGGCCCAATCGCCGATCAGCCCGTCGAGGACGATCGCGGCCCAGGCGGTTCCCGCCACCATCGCGGCCATTACCCCGACGAGCAGCAGCGTCGATACCTGATGCTCGCGCAAGCGGCGCAGCGCCAGCCAGGCGAGCGCGAAAGCGAGCAGCAGCAGTGCGCCGTGCGCCAGCGTCGGAATGACCGGGAACGGGCCCAGATCGAAGATGATCTCCGGGCCGCCGCGCAGGCCGTTGGTGGTGACGAGCGCGTCGCTGGCCGGCGGATTCAGGTTGGGGTCGGTGTAGACGAACCCCATCCGGTACTGGCCGTACGGCGTGCCTACCGGAAAATACGTCTCCAGCACGTCGAAGCCGAAGGTGCCGTTGCCGATGCCCACCGGCCAGCCGCCGTTGCTGATCGTCGCGGGCGGGCCGAACGCGCCGCCGATGCAGTTCTGCCGCGTCACGCCGCTCACCATCGGCGGATAGACGCCGGTGTTGACCGTGGTGGTGATCGTGAACTCGACGCCCGGGAAGGGCCCGGCCGGCGTGGCGACCGTGCATCCGGTGGCGCTGTTGTCGTCCAGGTCGACCAGGATGTCGAAAGTGGACGCGAAGAGCGCCTGGCTCAAGAAGAGCGCAGCGACTGCCAGCCAGCGCGCGGGGAACGATTGCCTACCAGGTAAAGCCATGAATGCGGTCCGCCGGAAGCGAAGTCTCACGCCCCCGCGTTGTTTCAGAGGATGAGAGGATATTTCGCGTGCGCCGTTTGCACAAGCGCCGCCCGGGGTCGCGTCCCGGGCTTTCCGGACCCAGGCGCGGGCCGGGAGCGTTTTCCGTACACCGTGCAGCACTTCCCGGCAAACGGTCGAATCGGCGCCGCGCCTGATGACGGTGACTTCCTGCCGGCCGTGGCGGTAGCGAAGCCGGAAGCCGTACCTGTTCACAGGCGCCTCCATGGGCGGCATCGCCTGCGCGCGTCCGGGGCCCCGTCCCTCGTCGGCGGTGGGCCCCTGCTACCCCGCCTGCGGCTTTCCGACCCTGGCGAGCCCGTCCCGGTATCCGCGCTCGAATTCCGCCGGATTCCGGTGTTCGAAGAGCCTGCCCTCCTTCAGGATCTTGCTCGTCTTCGTACGCCCCTGTGCGTCCAGTACGCCGCAGCCGTACCCCAATCGGTAGGACGGGGTGGTCATCCAGTACGCCGCCCCCCTGAGGATCGTCGTGAGGGGCGGCACAGGGGCAGCCTTCTGCAGGGCCGGTCTCCGTTTCATGGGCTTATCCCGTTGCAGGTCAGGAATCGGGGCGCCTGCCGCGCGCGCTGGCGCCGGTCGAAAGCAGCGCACGGCAGGCATGTCGTTCGTCCGGAAACGGCGCGACGCTCAACGGACGCCACCGCGCCTCCGCGCTGCGAACCCGGCGAGCATCAGCATCGCAGCGAGGGAGCAGAGCAGCCAGGCGTTCAGGGTCGCGATGGACGCCGGCCCCGGACTGACCAGGAGATCGTCGCCTCGGCACAGGCCCGCGGCGTACCGTTGTCGCACGTCTGGTACGGGTAATTCACCGGCCCCACGTACCCCGGTTCCGGCGTGACCGTGTAGGCCCCGCTGCCGATCAGGACCAGCAGACCCTTGCCGGGAATCGTCGTCACCTGGGGCGTCACGGTCAGCGCGTTGGCCTGTGGATCCACGTCGTTGGAGAGAACGTTGCCCGACACCGGCACGTTGGTTGTCGTGTAGCCGTAGTAGTCCGCCGCGATGGTGCTGTTCGGTTGTCCCGGCGGCAGGACCGTCTCCTGCTGCACCGCCGCCGTGCACTGCGCCGGCACCTGGTTGTCACAGACCTGGTAGACGTAGGTGTCGACGCCGACGAAGCCGGTGGCGGGCCTGTAGGTGATGTTCCCGGTCCCCGAATCGACCCTGAGCGTACCGTGCGCCGGCGGCGCGGTCACCCGCAACGTGGCCGGGGCCAGGCTGGCCCCCGGCGCCGTGGCCGCATCGTTGGCCAGCGTCGGCAGCGTGACCGCCGTATTCATCGGGGTCGCGGCGATATCCGTGTTGGCGATCGGCGGCGGCGACAGCACCGGCCCGCCGACGTAGGTCTCGTTCACGTCCGGGTCGAGCTCGTAGCAGGCTACGCAGGCCTGCTACGAGCTCGACCGGAAGCAGATGGAGTTCAGGCTCCTGGAGCAGAAGTTCGACATGGCGACCCGACTGCAGGAGGAGCGGGTGCTGCGCGAGCGCGACCGGTCGCAGATGGCGGAGCGCATGCGGCTGGTGCGCGACATGCACGACGGATTCGGGTCCCAGCTGGCGAGCGCGCGGGTCCTGGTCGAGCGGGGCAGGGTGGGCAGGACCGAGCGGGTGCGAACGATCGAGGAGTGCCTTGCCGACCTTCACCTCTTCGTCGACGTCATCGGCAGCGAGGACGCGTCGCTCGCCGACGCCATAGCCGACTACCGGTACCGCATCCAGCGGCGGCTCGAGCACCTGCCGGTCGGGATCCAGTGGAAGGTCGACCTCGAAGACACTCCCGCGATGCCGAGGAAGAGCATCCTGCAGGTCATGCGAATCGTGCAGGAGGCGCTGAACAATGCGATCCGGCACGCCGAGGCGCACCAGATTCGCATCGAGGCCGCACGCGAGCCCTCCGGTGACCTGCGGATCCGCATCGTCGACGACGGATCCGGCATCCTGCTTTCCTGCGTCGTCGGCTGGGGAATCGGCAACATGCGCCGCCGCGCGGCGGACATAGGGGCACGACTCGAGTTTCTTCCCGCGAATCCGGGAACCGCCGTGACGCGGATCGTGCCGGCGCCGGCCTCGCCTTAGACGTTGAAGCGGAAATGCATCACGTCGCCGTCCTTGACGACGTACTCCTTGCCTTCGAGCCGCATCTTGCCCGCTTCCTTCGCGCCGTGCTCGCCCTTGCAGGCGATGAAGTCGTCGAACGCGATCACCTCGGCGCGGATGAATCCGTGCTCGAAGTCGGTGTGGATGACGCCCGCGGCCTGCGGCGCGGTGTCGCCGACGTGGATCGTCCACGCGCGCACTTCCTTCGGCCCGACGGTGAAGTACGTCTGCAGCCCGAGGAGCTTGTAGCCGGCGTGGATCACGCGGTCGAGGCCGGGCTCGGACAGGCCCAGGTCGGCGAGGAACGCGAGCTTGTCGTCGCCGTCGAGGTCGGCGATCTCGGCCTCCATCGCCGCGCAGACCGCGACCACCGGCGCGCCTTCGGCCGCCGCGTGCGCTTCCACCGCCGCCAGCAGCGGGTTGTCGTGGAAGCCGCCCTCGGCGACGTTCGCGACATACATCGTAGGCTTCATCGTCAGCAGGAACAGCGGCTGCAGCACGGCGATTTCCTCGTGATAGAGGTCGGCGGTGCGCGCCGGGCGCCCCTGGTCCAGCACCGCCTCGACCTTCTTCAGCACGGCGACGAGCCGCGCGGCTTCCTTGTCGCCGCCGGCGCGCGCCGCTTTCTCGTACTTGTGCAGCTGCTTCTCGACCGTCGCGAGATCCGCCAACGCGAGTTCGGTATTGATCGTCTCGATGTCCGAGATCGGGTTCACGCCGCCGGCGACGTGGACGACGTTCTCGTCGATGAAGCAGCGCACGACGTGGGCGATGGCGTCCGTCTCGCGGATGTTGGCGAGGAACTTGTTGCCGAGGCCCTCGCCCTTCGACGCGCCGGCGACCAGCCCGGCGATGTCGACGAACTCGACGACCGCGGGCAGCACGCGCTCGGGCTTGGCGATCGCGGTGAGCGGGGCGAGGCGCGGATCGGGCACCTCGACGATGCCGACGTTGGGCTCGATCGTGCAGAACGGATAGTTCTCCGCCGCGATGCCGGCTTTGGTCAGCGCGTTGAAGAGGGTCGACTTGCCGACGTTGGGCAGGCCGACGATGCCGCATTTGAGACTCATGGTTGCTGTTCCTTCCTTGTGTGCAGGCAGAGCATGGCGCGCTCGAAATCGCCGGCGGCAAGCGCAGGCCAGGCGTCGAGGCCGTCGTCGATGGCGCGGGCAATCGCGGCGCGCTCATCCTTGCGCGGCGGCTGCAGCACGTAGTCGACGACCTGCTGCTGCGGGATGTCGGAGTCGCGCGGGTGCCCGATGCCGAGGCGCAGCCGCCAGAAATCCGCGGTGCCCATCTGCTGCGCGATGTTGCGCAGCCCGTTGTGACCGGCGTGACCGCCGCCGAACTTCATCTTCACCGCGCCGGGCGCGAGGTCGAGCTCGTCGTGGACGACGAGGATCTCCTCCGGCGCGATCGCGAAGAACTGCGCGAGCGCCGCGACCGCGCGGCCGCTCAGGTTCATGTAGGTGCCGGGCTTCAGGAGCCGCAGGTCGCCCGTCGCACGGGCCACGTGGCCGTGGAACTTGGCCTCGCCGGCGAACGACGTCGACAGCCGCGACGCCAGCGCGTCGACGAACCAGAAGCCCGCGTTGTGGCGCGTGTCGACGTGCTCCCGGCCCGGATTGCCGAGCCCGACGACGAGACGGATGGGTGCACCCATGGCGTGCGACGGAACCGGTTGGGGGATTTCGGGGGCGAGCCGGTGCAGAGCGACAAAAAGGCCCGCCTGAAGTGCAACGGGCGGGCCTTCGGATCGCGGCAGCGAGCCGGATTACTTCTTCTTGTCGTCCTTGGCGGCGGGCTTCTTCTTGTCGTCCTTGCCCACTTCCTTCTTGTCGCCGGCGGCGTCGGCGGCCGGGGCCGCGGCGGCAGCCGTGGCGCCAGCGCCTTCCTCGGTCTCGGCCTGCGCGCGCGGCACGACGGCGGCGGCGACGACCGGGTCGAGCTTGCCGCGCTTCACGAGCGACACGCCGTCCGGCAGCTTGACCGCGGACACGTGCAGCGCGTGGCCGGTGGTGAGCTCCGACAGGTCGACCTCGATGAACTCGGGGAGGTCACGGGCGAGGCACGACACGCGGATGTCGGTCGTGATGTGGCTGATGTTGGCGCCCGACTCCTTGACCGCCGGCGACTCGTCGGCGCGCACGAAGTGCAGCGGCACCTTCATCTGGATCTTGCGGGCCTCGTCGACGCGCTGGAAGTCGACGTGCAGGATCTCGTTGCGGAACGGGTGCATCTGCACGTCGCGCAGCAGGACCTTGCTCTCGGCGCCGTCGAGCCTCATCGTCAGGATCGACGCGTGGAAGGCCTCGTTGCGCAGCGCGTGGAACAGCGCGT
Organism: Bordetella parapertussis; assembly: GCA_943331295.2. GTDB lineage: Bacteria > Pseudomonadota > Gammaproteobacteria > Burkholderiales > Casimicrobiaceae > CAIWHR01. The sequence continues at coordinate 52,269 of CALQLA020000003.1, forward strand.
TGTGGTCGATCTCGATCGGCTGCGGCGTGACGGTGCCGCCGTAGACGATGCCGGGCGCGCGGCCCGAACGGCGCAGGCGGCGGCTGGCGCCGCGGCCCTCGGTGGCACGGGCGAAGGCGGTGAATTCGAATTGCATGGCGAGGCTCCTGGTGTCTGCGTCCTTCCGGGGCGGGGCTTCGTCTGCGACGTGTCCGGCCGGTCGTCCGCGGTTGGCGACAACCCGGGAAGTTACGCCTCGCGGCGCTTTCCGGGAAAGCCTTGAATTATAACCGGATTCCGATGCCCGCCGCAACCGCGGGGTGCGGCGCCGGGGTCACTCGGTGAACAGCGAGCTGACCGACTCCTCGTTCGACACCCGGATCATCGTCTCGGCCATCAGCTGCGCGCACGAGAGCTGCCGGATGCGCGGGCAGGCCTGCGCCTCGGCCGTCAGCGGGATCGTGTCGGTGACGACGATCTCGTCCAGCTCGGAGGCGCCGATCCGCGCCACGGCGCCGCCGGAGAGCACCGGGTGCGTGCAGTAGGCGACGACCTTCTTCGCGCCGTGCTCCTTCAACGCGGCCGCCGCCTTGCACAGCGTGTTCGCGGTATCGACGATGTCGTCCATGATCACGCAGGTGCGGCCGTCGACGTCGCCGATGATGTTCATCACCTCGGAGTCGTTGGCGCGCGGGCGACGCTTGTCGATGATCGCGAGCTCGGAGTCGAGCCGCTTGGCGATGGCGCGGGCGCGCACCACGCCGCCGACGTCCGGCGACACGACGAGGAGGTCGTCGTAATTCTGCTTCCACACGTCGCCCAGCAGGATCGGCGTCGCGTAGATGTTGTCGACCGGGATGTTGAAGAAGCCCTGGATCTGGTCGGCGTGCAGGTCCATCGTCATCACGCGGTTGACGCCGACGGTCTCCAGCATGTCGGCGACGACCTTCGCGCTGATCGGCACGCGCGCGGAACGCGGGCGCCGGTCCTGCCGCGCGTAGCCCAGGTAGGGGATCGCCGCGGTGATCCGCGCCGCCGACGCGCGCTTCAGCGCATCGGTCATCACCATGATCTCCATCAGCGTGTCGTTGGTCGGCGCGCAGGTGGACTGCAGGATGAACACGTCGCGACCGCGCACGTTCTCGAGCAGCTCGACCATCACCTCGCCGTCGGAAAAGCGGCCGACGATGCAGCGGCCGAGGCCGGTGTGCAGGTGCTTGCAGACGGCTTCCGCAAGCTTGGGGTTGGCGTTGCCGGTGAAGATTCGCATACGCTCAAAGGCCATGGCACCCTGCCGGCAAAGCGGGCTCGCTGTGCGTCAACACGCGTCGCGCCCGTGGATTGGAGTGGCCGGGGAGGCGGCCACGCGCCTGTGTGCGCAGGCACCGCGTTCGCACCGGCCGCGCCGCCCGAAACGCCGGACCGCCGTGCCGCCAGCGCGCGTGTGCCCCCGCCTTCCCATGTACATGCAATGATCCAAGCGCATTGTCCCACAGAAAATTGCGCACTGCGGCAGGCGCCCCCGTCATCCTCGCAGGCACAATCCTCGCAGGCGCAATTGCGGACAGGCCCCGTTTTTGCTAGCTTGAAAGCCGGAAGGGACCTTGCCCGCTGGTCCCGCCCCGGGATGCCGGGCGCGCAGCGGCAAGGTCCCGGCAGAACGGTCAGCGCCTTCCGCGAGCAGCGGAGCGCCGGCCCTGAAAAAAGGCAAACCCGTCGGAAACGCGGGGACGCAAAGTTACCGGTCTAATGGGCACGTCGCCCGATGACAACGGGACCGCCAGGCAAGCCGGCTCGGACTGATCGCGCCTTCCGGTTCCGCCCTCTTCCCTGGCAAGCACGCCGCGACGTTCGCGGCAATGTTTGCATGCGCATGTCGCGCCTGCCGGCATTCCGCGGCAGTGGAGTCAGAGGAGAGGCATCGATGAACGCGAAGATCGCAACACACTCCATCGGCGACGCAGGCGTGCCTGCGCCGACGGCTCGCGGATCCCGGGCCGGCCCGGCGCGCGGTTGGCGCCGCAGCCTGCTGGCCGTGGCGACCGCGCTGCTGGTCGGCGCCGCCGCAGCACAATCTGCCGCGCCGCTGCCGATGCTGCTGGCATCGCCGACCGCGTCCGACCTGCGCCCGGGAGCGGCGGCGCCCGCGGCGGACCGCGCGGTGGCGCGGCAGCGCGCGGTGGCCGTCCGCTACGAGTACCTCGACCCGCAGTCGGGCCGGACCCCGGCCGAGGTCGGCATCGAACTCTTCGACGGCCAGGTGGTCACGCTCGAGCGCGGCCGGATCGACCAGCGCGGTCCCGGCAACTACACCTGGCACGGCCGGGTGCGGGGCTACGATCGCGGCGAGGCGGTGCTGACCGTGGTCGACGGGCACATCGCGGGAACCATCGTCCTCGTCGACAGCGCGGTGCGGTCCGCCGAAACCTACCAGCTGCAGTCGGGACCCGACGGCACGCCGTCGCTGCGCCGGCTCGACCCGAGCGGATTCCCGCCCGACCACCCGCCCGGCCACGAGAGCCTGGCGAGCCCTCGCGGGCACGCCGGCGAGCGTGCCGCCGCGCTGTCCGGCGCGGCGCCTGCCGTGGCCACCGCGGCGGACTCGGCGGCCAGCATTGACGTGCTGATCGTCTACAGCAACCAGACCGCCGCGGCCGCCGGCGCCGGGATCGGGTCCCAGGTCCAGCAGGCCGTCGACCGGGCGAACCTCGCGTACGCGAACAGCGGCATCACGACGCGGCTGCGGCTCGTGCACTACCGGCAGGTCGCCTATGACGAGAGCAACGACTTCTCGACCGACCTCAACCGGCTCACCACCGGCGGCGACGGGTTCATGGACGACGTGCCGACGCTGCGCAACACCTACGGCGCGGACCTCGTCAGCCTGTTCGTCGAGAACGGCCAGTACTGCGGCCTGGGCTGGCTCGGCCCGAACGCGAGCTACGGCTTCACCGTGGTCAATCGCGGCTGCGCCGGCGGCAACCTGAGCTTCGCGCACGAGCTCGGCCACAACATGGGCGCGCGGCACGACCCCTACGTCGACTCGAAGTCGACGCCCTACGCCTACGGCCACGGGTACGCGTATCCGGCCGGCGCATGGCGCACCGTGATGGCGTACAACGACGCCTGCGTGAATGCGGGCACCAGCTGCGCGCGGATCGCCTATTTTTCCACCCCGCTGCTCTCCTACGGCAGCCCGGCGACGCCGCTCGGCACCGCCGCCGTCTCCGACAACGCGCGGCTCATCAATCTCAACGCCTACACGGTCGCCAACTTCCGCGCCGCGGTCGGCGGCAGCTGCACCTACGCGCTGGCGCCGTCCGGCGCCGCGGCCGCCGCCGCGGGGGGCAGCGGCTCGTTCGCGGTGACTGCAGGCGCCGGCTGCGCGTGGAATGCGTTTAGCAACGCCGCCTGGCTGACCGTCGGCGCCGGGTCCGGCACCAGCGGCAGCGGCACGCTGCTGTATTCGGCGGCCGCGAACGCCGGCCTCGCGCGAAGCGGCAGCATCCTCGTCGGCGACCAGACGTTCACGGTGACGCAGGCGGCCGCCTGCACCTATGCGTTGAGCCCCGGCAGCGCGAGCGTGGCCGCCGGCGGCGGCACCGGCAGCGTGGCGCTGACCGCGGGCGCCGCCTGCGCGTGGACGGCCGCCAGCAGCGCCACCTGGCTGACGGTCACGTCGCCGGGCAGCGGCAGCGGCAGCGCGACGGTGAGCTACGCCGCCGCCGCCAATGCCGGCGCGCAGCGCAGCGCCAACCTCAACGTGGGCGGCGCGACCTTCGTCGTGACGCAGGCCGCGCCGGCGACCGCGGCATTGTCCGCGACGGCGATCAGCTTCTCCCGCCAGACGGTCGGCACGACGAGCGCCGTCAAGTCGGTGACGCTGAAGAACAGCGGCGGCGGCACGTTGCAGGTCAGCGCACTCAATGCCGGCGGCGCGAATCCGGGCGATTTCATCCGCAGCGGCACCTGCACGGCGAGCACCGCGCTCGCGGCCGGCCAGAGCTGCACCGTGGCGTATGCGTTCAAGCCGACCGCGAAGAACAGCCGCACGGCGAGCCTCGCGATCGTCACCGCCTCGGGGACGGTGAACCTCGCGCTGAGCGGCACGGGCAAGTAGTCGGTGGCGGGGCGCCCGGCGGGAACGCCGGGCGCCCCGCCGCCGCGCAGGTCGTCGCCGCGACCGCAGCGCGACGCATCGCGGCAGCGTCACGCCGAGGGGCGCGCGTCCGGAACCTGGCCTGGGATGTGCCGCCCTGCGGTCCGCGAGGCGGCCGACTGTCAGCCGATGGCGGCCAACCGATGGTGAGGGGTGGCTGGGGAGGTAGGGATCGAACCTACGAATGCCGGAATCAAAATCCGGTGCCTTACCACTTGGCGACTCCCCAACGGAGCAAAGCTTCGCACCCTCCGACAGCGGTGCGCGGTTGCCTGACGGCGACAACCCTTTCCAAAACTCATGCGAAGGCCGCCAGGGGATGGCGGTCGAGCAGCCGGGCGACAAAGCCTTGCATGCCCGGCGCCTCGGCCCTTGCGGCGGCGAGCGCCGCGCGGGCTTCGGAATGGTTCGCGAACAGCGCGTACACGCAAGCGCCCGACCCTGTCATCCGTGCCGCCGGCGACCGCTTGCCGAGGAGCGCGAGCGCCGCAGCAATGACCGGAAATCGCGCGACCGCCACTGCCTGCAGGTCGTTCCGGCCATAACCCTCGGAAAAGACGCTTATTTTCGCTGACGGCGTGTCGCGTGTCAATTCCGGCGCTGCGAAGACCGTCGCGGTCGGCACGATCGCCGCCGGCGCCAGCACGCAAGCCCACAGGCGCGGCAGCGATACCGGGACGAGATCCTCGCCGACGCCGCGGGCCAGCGCCGGCGCGCCGAAGACGAAGAACGGCACGTCGGCGCCGAGCCCCAGTCCGATCTTCATCAGGTCGGCGCGCGGCAATCCGAGCGCCCACAGGCGGTTCAAGCCCAGCAGCACGGAAGCCGCGTCGGAACTGCCGCCGCCCAGCCCGCCGCCCTGCGGAATCCGCTTGACGAGCCCGATCGTCACGCCGTGGCGGCACAGCGTCGCCTGCTGCAGCGCGCGCGCCGCGCGCACGGCGAGGTCGGCCTCGGGTGGCACGCCGGGGAGATCGGTCGCGCGCTCGATCGCGCCGTCGTCGCGGCGGACCAGCGTCAGCGTATCGTGGAAGTCGAGCGCGACGAACAGCGACTCCAGCGTGTGATAGCCGTCGGCGCGGCGACCGGTCACGTGCAGGAAGAGGTTGAGCTTCGCCGGCGCCGGTACCACCAGCGACGGCGGCGCGGCGGCGGCGGAAGCGCTCGGCGCAAGCGCAGTCATTGCCACGTGTCCACGACGATGCGAATCTCGAACTCGGGGTAGGACACGCGCAGCCGCGACGGCCGGAGCGCGGCGGCGTCCGGGTAGTCGTAGACGATCTCCCAGCCGTCCTGGCGCAGGACGCCGGCCCGGCCGTCGCGGTCGGGCTCGATCGTGTACGGCGCGCCGGGGCGCGGCATCGCGCGGAGCCACGCGGCGAGGCCCGCCACAGGCAGCGGAAAGCCCAGCACCCGCGCGGTCAGCGTCGTCCAGTCGGCGGCGCTGTCCTGCCGGCCGTCGGACGTCCGCACCTCGACCCGCTGCGCCGACGCATCGCCCGTGAGCTCGGCCAGCGTCTGCCCGAGCGGCGACATCACGACGAGTTCGTCGCGCGGCGGCGCGTGCCGCCAGCGGAACTGCACGGCGACCGCGTCGGCGCCGTGCCGCGCGGAGAGGCGGCCTCCGGCGGTGAACGGAGCCTCGACGAGCGCGGCATCGAATCCCTGCTGCGGCGCGACCGCAGGCTGCGTCGCGCATGACGCAAGCACCAGCGTCGCGACGGCAGCCGTCGCGGCGGCGAGCCGGCGCGCGCCGGCGGGCAGGGTCCGCATCTTCAGTCGGGCAGAAGCTTCGACGCGGCGGCGACTACGGGGAAAGCCGCTTCACCGTGTCGATCAGCACCTGGTTGCCGGGCGTCGCCTTCATCTGCGCAGCCCAGACTTCCTGCGCCGTCGTGCGGTCGCCCTTCGCCCACAGCACCTCGCCGAGATGCGCGGCGATCTCGGCATCCGGCCGCTCGACGAGCGCGCGGCGCAGGTACCGCTCGGCGTCGTCGAACTTGCCCAGCCGGAACATCGCCCAGCCCATGCTGTCGAGGATGAACGGGTCGTCGGGCGTGAGCTTCAGCGCCTTCTCGATCAGCGCCCGGCCTTCCTCGGTGCGCGGCGTGCGGTCGACCAGTGTGTAGCCCAGCGCATTCAGCGCCTGCGCATTTTCCGGCGCGAGCTCGATCAGGCGCCTGAGGCGCGCCTCGGCGACGTCGAGCTTGTCGAGCTTCTCGGCGACCATCGCGGCGTCGTAGAGGAGGTCGGTATCGTCCGGATGCTCTTCCAGCGCCTTCGTCAGCACGGCCAGCGCCGCGGCGGGATCGTTGCCGTCGCGCAGGAGCTGCGCCTCCGCCTGCCGCACCTGCACCTGCTGCTCGATGCTGACCGCCGGCAGCGCGCGCAGGTACTTGCGCGCCTCGTCGATGCGATTCAGCTTGGCCATCATCGCGGCGACCCGCAGCTGGCCGAGCCATGCCCGCTCGCCCTCGGGCAACGCGCGGTAGCGCTCGATCGCGAGCTCGTACTTGCCGGACTCGTCGGCGACCTGCGCGAGGTAGAACTCGACGATCCCGTTCTCGCCGTAGTTCGCGGCCTTGAGGTCCTGCAGCGTGGTCTCGGCGGTGGCCCAGTCCTTCATCTGCACCGACAGCGCGGCGATGCCGAACTCGTATTCGCGGGCGGTGCGGTCCTCCTCCCAAAGGCGCTGGAAGATGGTCCGCGCGTCCGCATAGCGCTTCTGCTCGACGTAGAGCTGGGCGAGCGCGCCCCAGACCGCGCGCTGCTTCGGGTCGGCCTTCAGCACGCCGGCGAGGAAATCGATCGCGGCCTGCGGCGATTCGCGGCTGAGGATTTCCGCCTTGAGGAGCGCCGCGCGCTCCCAGCCGGGCTTCAGCGCGAGCGCGCGATCGATCGCGCGCGTTGCCGCCGCCGCGGTGCCGACGTCCTTCAGCCCGGCGTTGACCGCCGCGAGCGCCACCGCGAAATGGGCCTCGGGCAGGTTCGGGTACGGCGCGGCGAGCGCCGTGACGAGCTTGTACGTGGCGACCCGGTCGGTTTCCGGCGCGAGCAGCGCGTTGAGCTGCAGGAAGGCTTCGCCCAGTGCCGGGCCGGAGGCTGCCTGGGCCAGCGCGCGCTCGATCTGCGCCTTGAGGTCCGAGTCGACGGCGTCGCCGCCGCGCGCGCCGGCCGCGGTTCCCGACGACGCGATCACCTGCTTCGGCCGCTCCGCCGCCGGGTCGAGTTCGCTCCACAGCCGCGCCGCTTCGACCGCCAGCCCGCGCTGGCGCGTGGCGACGCTGATCTCCGTCGCGCGCCGGGCAAGCGCCGGATCGCGGGACTCGCGCGCCGCCTCGAAGTACGCGCGGGCGGCGAGCGCCGGCTCGCCGCGCTGCAGCGCGATGTCGCCGATCAGCAGCCGGTACATGAGGTCCGCGGTCAGCCCGCCCGTCGGCGCCTCGGCCGCCGGCCGCACCGAGCGGTCCGGCGGCGTGGCTTGCGGCGGCGGCGCCGGCTGGGCGAGTGCCGCGAGCGGCGCGGCTATCGCGAGGCAGGCGATCGCAACGGCGTTCGCGGCGGGACGACGGGCAAAACGGCGGCGGGAGTCTGCCATGGTGCAAATCCTGATAGGGTCGCCGGATGCTGAGGCGGTGAGGGTGCGGCACCCGCCCGCTGCTCGCAGCGGACGGCGAGCAGCAGGCATTAGGCGATTCATCTTAGGGTATATTCGGCGGCGCAACAAACGAGGGACCGCGACTGCCGCGGACCCCGCCTGTGACGGATGGCGCCACGGTCGCCGACGATGCCCGAACTTCCCGAAGTCGAAACCACGCGTCGCGGCCTCTCGCCGCATGTCACGGGCCGCCGGATTGCGGCAGTGCATGTCTATGACCCCCGCCTGCGGTGGCCGGTTCCCTCCGGGCTGCCCTCTTTGCTGGCCGGACGCGTCATCGACCGGATCGATCGGCGCAGCAAGTACCTGCTGTTCCGCCTCGGCGGCGACACGCTGCTCGTCCACCTCGGCATGACCGGCAGCCTGCGCGCGTTCTCCGCACCGCCGCCGCGCCGGCTGCACGACCACGCCGACCTGGTGCTGGACGGCGGGATGACGCTGCGCTACCACGACCCGCGGCGCTTCGGCGCGATCCTGTGGGTGCCGGCATCCCCGACGGCGCACCCGCTGCTCGCGAAGCTCGGCCCCGAGCCGTTCGATCCCGCGTTCGACGCCCTGTACCTGTGGTCGGCCACGCGCCGGCGCAGCACGGCGATCAAGCTCGCGCTGATGGACAACCACCTCGTCGTCGGCGTCGGCAACATCTACGCCAACGAGTCGCTGTTCCGGGCCGGCATCCGCCCGAGCACGCCGGCGAACCGGGTGTCGAAGGCGCGCCTTTCCCGGCTGGTCGACGAGGTGCGCGCGACGCTGTCCGACGCGATCGCCAAGGGGGGCTCGACGCTGCGCGACTACGTGGACAGCGACGGCGAGCCCGGATATTTCCAGCTCGAGCATTTCGTCTACGGCCGGGAAGGGGAGCCCTGCCGCGTCTGCGGCACGCCGATCCGGACGCGCCGGATGGGCGGGCGCGCCACGTCGGACTGCCCGCGCTGCCAGCGATAGCGGAGCCGCGCCTGCCCGGCGTTGCCGCCCGCTTGGCAATACGTTGGCGGCTGTGCCAAGATGCCCAATCAACCCCGGCTCGACCACAAGGCGAACCGATGACAGGGCGTGGTTTCACGTTGAGGCGCAGGGTTTCGCCGGCATCACGGCGGATTCGCAGGCTCGCCGGATGATTGCCTCGCGCGACCTCGCCGCCCGCTTCGAGGCCTACAGCGACTGGCGGCGCCGGCTTGCGGCGAGCGTGTCGTCGCTCAATGACTGGCTGCGCGAGCAGGCGCTGGCCGACGCGCGAATCGACGCACGGCTGCGGCACCTGCCGCAGCGCCTCGAGAACGACAAGCTCGTCGTGGCCTTCGTCGCCGAATTCTCGCGTGGCAAGTCCGAGCTCATCAACGCGATCTTCTTCGCGGACTTCGGCCGGCGGCTGCTGCCGTCGTCGGCCGGCCGCACGACGATGTGCCCGACCGAGCTGCTGCACGATCCCTCGCAGCCGCCGTCGATCCGGCTGCTGCCCATCGAGACGCAGCTGCGCCATTCGAGCGTCGCCGAGATGAAGGCGTTCGACGACGAATGGCTGACGCTGCCGCTCGACCTCGCAGCACCCGAGCAGATGGGCAACGCGCTGCAGCGCGTCTCGCAGGTCAAGCGCGTGCCGGTGCAGATGGCGGCGAACTACGGTCTGCACGGCAGCCGTGGCGCCGGGAACGCCAGCGACGGCGAGGACATGGTCGACATCCCCTGCTGGCGGCACGCGATCATCAACTTCCCGCACCCGCTGCTGCAGCAGGGGCTCGTGATCCTCGACACGCCGGGCCTCAACGCCGTCGGCATCGAGCCGGAGCTCACGCTGAACCAGATTCCCGACGCGCACGCGGTGCTGTTCGTCGTCGCGGCCGACGCCGGCGTCACCCGCAGCGACCTCGAGGTGTGGAAGCGCCACCTCGCCGCGGAGGAGGCGGTGGCCGGGCGGATAGTCATCCTGAACAAGATCGACGGCCTGTGGGACGACCTGAAGTCCGAGGCCGCGATCGACGCCGAGATCAGCCAGCAGGCGGCCGCATCGGCGCAGATGCTGGGCGTGCCGCACGAACAGGTGTTCCCGGTGTCGGCGCAGAAGGCGCTGATCGCGAAGATCAATGGCGACGCGCCCCTCCTCGCCCGAAGCCGGCTGCCGGCGCTCGAGTCCGCGCTGTCCGGCACGGTGATACCGGCGAAGCGCGACCTCGTCGGCAGCGCGATCCAGGCCGAGGTCCGCGCGGTCGCGGCGCTCGTGCAGGCGAACCTGGAAGTGCGCCGCGACAGCATCCGCGCGCAGCTGGGCGAGCTGCGCAACCTGCGCGGCAAGAACCGCGAGGTCGTCGAGCACATGATGGCCCGCGTGCACGAGGAGAAGCTCGCGTTCGAGCGGGGGCAGCAACGCTACACGGCGCTGCGCAACGTCTTCAACGCGCACGCGACGCGCCTGTTCGACGGGATCGGCATCGACGCGCTCCACGCGAGCGCCGGCCGGACCCGCCGCGAGATCGAGGAGAGCGTGTTCACGCAGGGCATCCGCGACGCGATGAATGCGTTCTTCGCGACGATCCGCGACGACTTCGCGCGCGCCGCACGGGAATCGGTGGAGCTGCAGGACATGATGTCGGCGATGTACGCGCGCTTCGCCGAGGATCGCGGACTCGAGGCGTTCCTGCCGCCGCCGTTCTCCATGCTGAAGTATGAGAAGGAGATCGAGCGCCTCGAACGGGCCTACGCGACGCAGTTCGACACCGTCTGGAACCTCGCGACCACGGCGAAGTTCGCGCTCATGCGGCGGTTCTTCGAAACCATCGCCTTCCGCGTCAAGCACGTCTACGACATCGCGAACCGCGACGTCGACGGCTGGCTGCGCGCCGTGATGGCGCCGCTCGAAGGCCAGGTGAAGGAGCACCAGCTGCAGCTCCACCACCGCCTCGAAAGCATCCGCAGCATCCACCAGGCGAGCGACGAGCTCGTGGTCCGCGTGGCGGAGCTGGAGCGCGCGGAGGAGTCCCTGTCGGCGCAGCTCGCGGCGCTGGACGAGGGACTGCAGGAGATCGACGGCATCGTGGCGCAGCCCGACCGGATGCCGCTCGCGGCCAACGGCTGAGCGCCGCGGGGAACGCGCGCCGTCCGCGCGCGGGCTTGGTTCGCCCGCGGGGAGGGTGGCCCGGGCGCGCCGGCTAGCCGGCGGCCTTCTTCGTCGCCATCAGCCCCTCGTATTTCCGTTGGAGCTGCTCGGGGCCCTCCGGATAGTCCGGGTTCGCGGGAATGCAGTTGACGGGACAAACCTCGACGCACTGGGGCGTGTCGAAGTGCCCGACGCATTCGGTGCACTTCAGGGGGTCGATCACGTAGATCTCCGTGCCCTGGGAGATGGCGTCGTTCGGGCACTCGGGCTCGCAAACGTCGCAGTTGATGCATTCGTCGGTGATCATCAGCGCCATGGCGCCGTTTCCTCGATATGGGGGTTGAGGGAAGGGTAACGCAAGTCCGCGGCCGCGACCGTTCAGCCGCCGGCGGCCTTCGCCCGGAGCTTCGCCATCACCGTCGGATGGACGAACTGCGAGACGTCGCCGCCGAAACGGGCGATCTCGCGGACGATCGTCGCCGACACGAACATGTACTGCTCGGACGGCGTGAGGAACAGGGTTTCGACCTCGGGATGCAGGTTGCGGTTCATTCCGGCCATCTGGAATTCGTACTCGAAGTCGGACACCGCGCGCAGCCCGCGCAGGATCACCCGGGCGCCCTGCGCATGCACGAAGTCCATCAGCAGCGACGAGAACGACGTCACCTCGACGTTCTGGATCGGAGCGACGACCTCACGCACCATCGCCACCCGTTCTTCGGTGGTGAAGAAGGGGCGCTTCGACTCGCTGTCCGCGACGCCGACGATGACCCGGTTGAACAGTCGCGCGGCGCGGCGGACGAGGTCCTCGTGGCCGCGGGTGAAGGGATCGAAGGTCCCGGGGTAGACGACTTTCAGCATGGACGGGGGTCGCGGGTGGATTGAGGGAAGGTGACGGCCGGGCGGGCGGTGGGCGCGCGGGACCCGCGGATGCTGCCGGCGGCGCAGCCGGGTTTCCGATCAGCCGGGAGGCTCCGGCGCCGGTTTCACGAAAAGATGATAATGCACCTTCCCCGCCTTGTCGCTGCGCCAGGGGGCGAGCGGCGCCGGCGGCACGACCGGACGCGGCGCCTCGGCGTAGACGAAGCCGCCGGGAGAGAGCCGCGCGGCGCACAGCGGCAGGAGCGTCGCCCAGGGGTCGTCGTCGAACGGGGGATCGAGGAAGATCACGTCGAACAGGCGGCGCTCGGCCGCGACGAACGCCAGCGCCGGCGCGCAGTGCGTCTCGAGTGCGGGGGCCTTGAGCGTCTCGCCGGTGGCCCGCAGCGCATCGACGAGTGGTCGACTGCGATCGACGGCGACCGCGAGCCCGGCGCCGCGCGACAGCGCCTCGAGCGACAGCGCGCCGGTTCCGGCATAGAGCTCGAGGCAGCGGCGCCCGTAGAGCACCTGGCCCAGCCAGTTGAACAGCGTCTCCCGCACCCGGTCCGGCGTCGGGCGCAGGCCCGGCAGCGGCGGAAAGCGGATCACGCGTCCGCGCCAGTCGCCTCCGATGATGCGCACGCGATTGGCTGAGGCGGTCGGCAACGGCTTATCCGGGAAAAATGAGCCCGTCGCGAGGCGACGGCGGCGGGGAGAGTAAAATTATAGCCCCGCCCGGCCGCGGCGCCTCGCGCGTCGACGGCCGGCACCGTGCAAGCCTTCCGACCACGTCCCCCCAATGTTCGATCTCTTCAAGCGCAAGCCCGCGGAACCGCCGCCCGCGGACGCCCCCGTCCCGGAAAAGAAATCCTGGACCGAGCGGCTGAAGGAGGGGCTCGGCCGGTCGCGCGAAAAGCTCACCAGCGTGCTGGTGCGGCGCACGCTCGACGCCGAGACGCTCGACGAGCTGGAAGCCGCGCTGATCACCGCCGACGTCGGCCTGCCCGCGACACGGCACCTGTTGGACGACCTCGCCGCCCGCTGGAAGCGCACGGGCAGCGGCGCCGAGCCGCGCGTCGTGCTCAAGGCCGCGTTGCAGGAGCTCATCGGCCCGCTCGAAAAGCCGCTCGTCGTCACCGACGCGCGGCCCTTCGTCATCATGATGGCGGGGGTCAACGGCGCGGGCAAGACCACGTCGATCGGCAAGCTCGCGAAGTATTTCCAGGGACAGGGACACACGGTGCTGCTCGCGGCCGGCGACACCTTTCGCGCCGCCGCGCGCGAGCAGCTGGTGGTCTGGGGCGAGCGCAACAACGTCGCGGTGATCGCACAGGAAGGGGGCGACCCGGCGGCCGTGATGTTCGACGCGATCGCCGCGGCCCGGGCCCGGGGTATCGACGTCGTGCTGGCAGACACGGCCGGCCGGCTGCCGACGCAGCTGCACCTGATGGAGGAAATCCGGAAGGTCAGGCGGGTGATCCAGAAAGCCGACCCCACCGCGCCCCACGAAACCCTGCTGGTGCTCGACGCCAACACGGGGCAGAACGCCGTCGCCCAGGTTGTGGCGTTCGACAGCGCGTTGCAGCTGACCGGGCTGGTGCTGACCAAGCTCGATGGTACGGCCAAGGGCGGTGTGGTCGCGGCGATCGCCAAGCAGCACCCGATCCCGCTCAAGTTCATCGGGGTCGGAGAAGGGGTCGACGACCTGCGCCCCTTCGTCGCCTCCGAGTTCATCGACGCCCTCGTCGGCTGAGAGAACGCGCTGCGGGCGGTCCCGGCGGCCGGTGCCGGGCGTGGCGTTCGCGACGAGAGTCAGCAAGCGCTCACCCTCGCCCCGAACCCTCGCTGGAAAGGGAACCCGGAACCACGGCGAGGTGACTAATGCGTGTTGGCCGGGAGTTGCGGAAGTCCGCACGGCCCCGCGTCGTGGCTGGTCGCGGAACTTTCTCCCTCGTTTACCCGACTAAATCGCTCGGGAACAAATCCCGGATTTAGCACTCTCACTATTGGAGTGCTAACATTGAGTCAGGGGACCGATGGGCGTGATGCCCGGCTGCACCGGTCGCCGAAATCAGGAGAATACGATGACCGCTGCCAATCTGCCGTTCCCGACCCCCGCGTCACTGGGGAGCCTGGATCAGTACATCCAGGCGGTGAACCGCTTTCCGCTGCTGACGCCCGAGCAGGAGACCGAATTCGGCCGCCGGCTGCAGCAGCACGACGACCTCGACGCCGCCCGGCAGATGGTGCTGTCGCACCTGCGGCTGGTTGTCGCCGTCAGCCGCAAGTACGTGGGCTACGGGCTGCCGCAGGCCGACCTGATCCAGGAAGGCAACATCGGCCTGATGAAGGCCGTGCGCCGGTTCGATCCGGAACGCGGGGTGCGCCTCGTTTCGTTCGCGCTGCACTGGATCCGCGCCGAGATTCACGAGTACATCCTGCGCAACTGGCGCCTGGTGAAGATCGCCACCACCAAGGCGCAGCGCAAGCTGTTCTTCAACCTGCGCAGCATGAAGACCCGCTCGAACTCGCTGACGCCGGCCGAGGCGGGGGCCATCGCCCGCGACCTCGGCGTGAAGCCCGAGGAAGTGATCGAGATGGAGACGCGGCTGTCGGGCCAGGACGTGGCGATGGACCCGCAGCCGGGCGACGACGGCAATACCGTCACGCCGATCGCCTACCTCACCGACGTCGACGACGACCCGGCGAAGATTTACGAGCGCGACGAGACGGGCCGCACGCGGGCGAACGGCCTGCACCAGGCGCTGGCCGGGCTCGACCCCAGAAGCCGCCGGATCATCGAGGCGCGCTGGCTGCGCGAGGAAGACCAGGCCACGCTGCAGGATCTCGCCGACGAGTACGGCGTCTCTGCCGAGCGGATTCGCCAGATCGAAAGCAAGGCGCTGAAGTCGATGCGCGGGCAGATCGACGCGCACTGACCGCGCCGGCGCCTTTGCTGTCGTGACGCAGACGCCGGCTTCGCGCCGGCGTTCGCATTGCGGACGACGGCAACGGGGATCGTAGCCCTACAGCTCGACCTGCGTCCCCAGTTCCACCACCCGGTTCGTCGGCACGCGGAAGAAGTCGGTCGCCTTGACCGCGTTGCGGGACATCGACACGAACAGCCGCTCCCGCCACAGCGCCATGCCGGGCGTGACCGTCGCGATCAGCGTCGCCCGCGAGACGAAGAACGACGTGTCCATCATGTCGAATTCGAACCCGTGGCGGCCGCAGGCCTCGAGCAGCGCGGGCACGTCCGGGTCCTCGGTGAAGCCGAAGTCCGCCCGGATCTGCCAGAACTCGCAGGTCAGGTCCTCGATCGCCACGCGCGCGCGCGGATCGACCCGGGGGATGTCGCGGGTGACGATCGTCAGGAACACGACGCGCTCGTGCAGCACCTTGTTGTGCTTGAGGTTGTGCAGCAGCGCGTGCGGCACTCGGTTCGACGTCGAGGTCAGGAACACCGCGGTGCCGGGGACGCGGTGCGCGGGGCTGCCGGCGATGCTCTCGATGAACACGTCGAGCGGCATCGTGTCCTCGTTGAGGCGGTTGAGCAGCACCGCGCGGCCGCGCTTCCAGGTGGTGAGCAGCGTGAACACGACGGCGCCGATCGCCAGCGGGAACCAGCCGCCGTCGGGAATCTTCAGCGCGTTCGACGCGAGGAAGGCGAAGTCGATCAGCATCAGCGGGACGACGATCGCGAGCGCCACGGCGAGCGGCCAGTGCCAGAGCCGCCGCATCACGAAGAAGATCAGCACCGAGTCGATCAGCATCGCCAGCGTGACCGCGATGCCGTAGGCACCGCCCAGGTTGTCCGAGTTGCGGAAGCCCAGCACCAGCAGCATCACCGCGACCAGCAGCGTCCAGTTGATGAACGGCACGTAGATCTGCCCGATCTCGCGCGCCGAGGTGTGGGTGATCTTGAGCCGCGGGCAATAGCCCATCTGCACCGCGGCGCGCGTCAGCGAGAACGCCCCGGAGATCACCGCCTGCGACGCGATGATCGCGGCGATGGTGGCGAGGATCACGAGCGGGATCAGCGCCCATTGCGGGGCGAGCAGGTAGAACGGGTTCTTGATCGCCTCCGGATGCGCGAGCAGCAGCGCGCCCTGCCCGAAGTAATTCATCACCAGCGCCGGCCCGACGAAGAACAGCCACGCGCGGCGGATGGGCGTCGCGCCGAAGTGGCCCATGTCGGCATAGAGCGCCTCGGTCCCGGTCACCGCCAGCACGACGGCGCCCAGCGCGAGGAACGCGACCAGCGGGTTGGCGGCCACGAACCTGACCGCGTAGGCGGGGTTCACCGCCGCCAGCACCGCCGGGTTCTGCGCGATCTCGATGACGCCCAGCACCGCCAGCACCACGAACCACACGCACATCACCGGGCCGAACAGCGTGCCGACGCTCGCCGTGCCGCGCTTCTGGATCGCGAACAGCAGCACGATGATGACGAGCGTCGTCGGGACGATGTACGGATGGAGCAGCGGCGTGATGATCTCCAGCCCCTCGACGGCGCCCAGCACCGAGATCGCCGGCGTGATCATGCCGTCGCCGTAGAACATCGCGGCGCCGAAGATCCCGAACCCGACCAGCCACCACCGCCGCCGCTCCTGGTGCGGCAGCCCGCGCGCGACCAGCGCCGTCAGCGCCAGGATGCCGCCCTCGCCGCGGTTGTCGGCGCGCATGATGAGGAAGATGTACTTCAGCGTGACGACGATGATCAGCGCCCAGAAGATGATGGACAGGATGCCCATCACGTTCTCTGGCGTCAGCGCCAGGCGGTGCGCGCCGCTGAAGCACTGGCGCAGCGTGTACAGCGGCGAAGTGCCGATGTCGCCGTAGACGACGCCGATGGCGCCGATCACGAGCGGCGCCATCGGCTTGGCGGAATCGGCGGCGGCGGTCAAGGGTCGGTCCGGCAGGTCTGCATCAGGCGGCGCTGTCGTCGCCGCGGCGCGAGAAGCGGATGTTGAGCTGCTTCAGCTTGCGGTAGAGGTGGGTGCGCTCCAGCCCCGCGCGCTCGGCCACCTTGCTCATGTTGCTCTGCTCACGGCCGAGGAGCTGCTCGAAGTAGATGCGCTCGAACGCCTCCCGCGCCTCGCGCAGCGGCATGTCGAAGAAGCGCGCGGTGATCTCGGGCGCGATGGTGCGCGCCGGCGCGGCGGCCTCGCCGAGCAGGCGCTTCACGTGCTCCGGCGTGATGGCGCCGGCGTTCATCGCCAGGTTGGCGATCACGCCCTGCAGGTGATCGAGGTTGCCCGGCCAGTAGGCGCCGGCGAGCGCGCTCTCGACAGCCGGCTCGAGCGGCGCGACCGGTGCGCCGAAGATCGACTGCGCGCGCTGCTGGTCGGTCACTGCCACGCGCCAGAAGCGATCGATCAGCGCGGGCATGTCCTCGCGGCGACTGCGCAGCGGGGGCAGCATCACTGCGCCGGCCGAGAGCGCGGCGAGCAGCGCCGAATCGAACTTGCCTTCCGACGCGAGGTTGCCGAGGGGCTCGGCGCTGGTGCAGGCGAGCGTGACGCCGGCGCGCTCCAGCTTTGGCAGCAGGAAGGCGAGCCCCTTCTGCTCGCCTTTCGAATAGCCGCCGATCTCGGCGCAGTACAGCGTGCCTTCGCGCGCCTCCTCGAGCAGCGCCAGCGGATTCGCGATCAGCCGCTGCCCGTTCGGCAGCGCGATCCACGGCGCTTCCGGAACCTGAAGCGCACGGGCGACGATGTCGTGCCCTGTCCCGGGCTCGCCGAGGATCAGGATCGGCTTGCGGGCGACGAGCAGCGCCTCCAGCTGGCGCTCGACGTCGCGCACCGCGGCACCCGAGCCCAGCGCCGCCAGCGACACGTGCTGGGGCTCCTTCGCCAGCGCCGCCTTCAGCGCGCGCGACACCGTCCCGAGCAATTTCTGCAGGCCCACGGGCTTCTCGAGGAAGTCGAAGGCGCCGATCTTCGTCGCTTCGACGGCGGTCTCGATCGTGCCGTGGCCGGACATCATCACCACCGGCATCGTCAGGTGGCCGGACGCCGCCCATTCGCGCAGCAGCGTCACGCCGTCGGTGTCCGGCATCCAGATGTCGAGCAGCACCAGCGCCGGCTGCTGGCGGGCGCGATAGGCGCGCGCCGCCGTCGCGTTCTCGGCGACGCTGACGCGATAGCCCTCGTCCTGCAGGATCTCCGATAGCAGTTCGCGGATGCCGACTTCGTCGTCGACGATCAGTATTTCCTTGCCGTGGATCATTGGTCGCCCATGCTAGGCCGGCGTGCCGCCGGCGAGGGGAAAGACGAGCGTGACGCGCGCTCCGCGCGGCGTCCGGTTGGCGAGTTCCACGCGCCCGCGATGCTCCTCGATAATCTTCTTCACGATGGCGAGGCCGAGCCCGGTGCCCTTCGCCTTGGTCGTCACGTAGGGTTCGAACGCCCGCTGCAGCACGTCGTCGGCGAAGCCGGCGCCGCCGTCGCCGATGGCGAGCGCGACCGAATCGTCGCGCGCCTCGAGCGTGATGTCGTAGCGGGGCGGGGAGACGTCGGCCTGGGCATCAATGGCATTCTGGAGGAGATTGTGGAACACCTGGCGAAGGCGGGTGGGTTCGCCCTGGATCGAGACGGGCCCTGGGGGAACGGACAAAGTGAGGTGCGGGCGGAGATTGTCGTACAACGCGAGCACGTCGAGCAAGAGGGCCGAGATGTCGATCACCTGCATCGTACCCGGTCGCGGCTGCCGCGCGTAGATCGCGAAATCGTCGACCATGTGCTTCATCGCCGCCACCTGCGCGATGATCGTCTGCGCGCCCCGGTGCAGCGTTTCGCGGTCGACGCTGTCCAGTTTCGCGGCCAGCTTCACCTCGAGCCGCTCCGCAGAGAGCTGGATCGGCGTCAGCGGATTCTTGATTTCGTGCGCGAGCCGGCGGGCGACCTCCGCCCATGCGGCGTCGCGCTGCGCCTGCGCGAGGTCGGTGACATCGTCAAAGACTACCACGTAGCCGGCGACAGGCGTGACCGGCAGCCGCGAGCCGCGCAGGAGCAGCACCCGCGTGAGGTTCGCCACCGCGAGTTCCGCCTGCCGCTGCCAGTGGCCGTCGCGGCTGCCGCCGAAGCCTTCGCCGATGAGCGCCGCGGCGCCTGCCAGCGCGGGGTTCCGCTCGCCCCATTCGGCGAGCGGGAGGCCGGTCAGCTCGGCGAGCGGCTGCTGGAGGATGACCGCGGCGCTCGCGTTGGCGGTACGCAGGCGGTAGCCGTCGTCGAACGCGAGCACGCCCGCCGACAGGTTGCCGAGGATGCTCTCGAGGTAGGCCCGGGTGGTCTCGATCGCGCGACGGCTTTCCTCCGCGCGCTGCTGCGCCTCGGCCAGCTGCGCCGTCATCGTGTTGAACGACTCGGTCAGCACGCCGAGCTCGTCGCGCGAGGTCACCGGCTGCCGCCGCGTGAAATCGCCCTGCGCCACGGCGCGCGTGCCTTCGGCGAGCAGCCCAAGCGGCGCCGAGAAGCGCTCGGACAGCACCACCGCGAGGCCGAGCGCGGTGGTCAGCGCGAGGAGCAGCGTCAGCGTGAGCGTCAATGCATACAGGCGCTTCAATGCCTGCCGCGAGAACGAGATCTCCTGGTAGTCGCGCCAGCCGGCCTGCACCTTTTCGGTGTCCGCCGCCAGCGCCTTCGGCACCGGCTCGACGACCTGCAGCAGCTTGAGCGGCTCGAGGCGGTCGTCGGTGTTGACGGGCGTCACCACGCGCAACACCAGCCCCCCGGCCGCCGACGGCTCGATCGCCGAGTACGCCTGCTGCAGCCGCGCGCGGCGCAGCGCCTGCGCCGGCGGGGGCTCGGGCGGCGCCGTCGATCCGCCGACGCCGCCCACCGCGAGGACGCTGCCGGTCGCCGAGAACAGCGTCGCCTCGTACACGCCCGACTGCTCGGCAGCGCGGTTCAAGCGCGAGGCGAGCGTCGTGCCGCTGCCCTCGGACAGCGAGATCGCCATCTGCGAGGCCTTGTTGCCGGTCTCCTTCAGCAGGTAGTCGAGCGAGCTGCGGCCGAGGTTGAGGCCGCCTTCCAGCGCGCGGTCGACGCGCACGTCGAACCAGCTCTCGATGCTCTTGCCGAGAAACTGCACCGACACCGCGTAGACGAGCGCGCCGGGCAGCACCGCCACCAGCGCGAACAGCAGCACGAGCCGCAGCGCGAGCCGGGAGCCGAACACGCCGCGCTTCAGGTTGCGCCGCAACCGCAGCAGCTGGTAGCCGACGAGCAGCATCAGCAGCACCGCCATCGTCCCGTTCAACGCCAGCAGGACGTTGTAGCTCCCGGCGAAGAGCTGCGTGTTCGCGGTCGCCGTCGCGAGCAGGAACAGCGAGATCGCGCCGAGGCACGCGCCGACCAGCAGCAGCCAGCGCACGCCACGGTTGCCGAGGCCGGCGCTCATGGGTGGACTGCCCCCACGCTTGCCGCTCGCGCGGCGGCGCTGCCCCCCGAGGGGGCGCAATTCGCGCCTTGGGACGGCCCGGCGCCGCGAATGTGGGCCCCCACGCTTGCCGCTCGCGCGGCGGCGCTGCCCCCCGAGGGGGCGCAATTCGCGCCTTGGGACGGCCCGGCGCCGCTCATGCGGTGAACCCCCAGCGGTGCCAGTCGGACTGCAGCGACCACTCGCGCGACGTCAGCGCGTTGACCTGGAACGGCTTCGGCAGCTGGTTGACGTCGAGCCGCAGGCGCAGCGCCGCGTCATAGCGGACGCCCTTCTGCAACTGGTCGCGCCGCGCGACCGGGCGCGAGGTCACCCGCGACAGGAATCGCTCGACCTCCTCCAGCGAATAGAGGGTCTGCGCGAACAGCCCGCTCGACACCCGGTATTGCTGGGTGAGCGCGTTCCACGCGACGCGGTACTGCGTCGTCGCCGCGATCACCTTCTCGTCGACCCAGTACCACCGCGGCCGCAGGATCTCGAACTCGAGCGCGAAGTAGAGCGGCACGCCGCGCTTCAGCGCCTCCTCGAGCGTCGGGTTGAGCGAGAGCTCGAACTCGGCGTTGAGGACGTAGTCGTCGTCGTCCGCCCGCACCTCGGCCGACTTCACCGCGACGGTGTCGGCCCGCGCCGGGCCGCTCGCCCCCGCGGCCAGCGACCCCGCCACGGTGCCGGCGGCGACCAGCGCCAGCCGGCGCAGCGCGCGCCGGCGGCCGACGGATTCAGGATCGAGGTGAGGATGCAAAGGCATGCCGGCAGGGGGCCCGGTAGCGACGGCGCGAAAAGGCAGGCGGAGAACGGCAGCGACACGACCACCCGCGGACGGGGTGCGCGCAATCGCAACCGCGCCGGCTCAGCCCTTGCCGAGCAGCGCGTAGAAAAACCCGTCCTGATTGTGCGCTGCGCCCGGAAGCGAAGGCAAGAGTTGGCCGCCGTCGTGCGCGACGGAGGGAGGGAAAGTGAGGGCTTCGCGCAACGCATCCGGATGGCGCGCCATGAATCCGGCGATCTGGGACTCGTTTTCGGCCTCGAACACCGAGCAGGTCACGTACAGCAGCCGGCCGCCGGGGGCGAGGAGGCCCCACAGCGCGTCGAGTATGCGCGCTTGCTGCCGCCCGAAGCCGGCGATGTCTGCCGGACGCCGCAGCCATTTCCCGTCGGGATGACGTCGGACGACGCCCGACGCGGTGCAGGGCGCGTCGACGAGGATGCGGTCGAACGCCCGCCCGTCCCACCATCCGGCCGGCGCGCCGGCATCGCCCGCGACGACGCGAACCCGTCGCCCGTCGAGCTTCAGCCGGACGAGGTTGTCGCGGATCCGCGCAAGGCGGCCTTCGTCGCTGTCCAGCGCCACCAGTTCCACGTCGGCGCGTTCAAGCAGATGGCAGGTCTTCCCGCCGGGTGCCGCGCATGCGTCAAGCACCCGCATCCCGGCCGCCGCCGCCAACAGCGGCGCGGCAAGCTGCGCGCCCAGGTCCTGCACGGAGAACCAGCCTTCGCGGTAACCGGGCAGCGCCGTCACCGGCATCGGGGGGTCGACGATCACGGCTTCGGCACCGGCCGCGGCGGCCTCGACGCCGGCCGCGGCGCACGCGGCGAGGAACGCGTCGCGGGTCGTGGTCGTGGCGTTGACGCGCAGCGAGAGCGGGGGGCGCGCGTTGCCGGCGGCGAGGATCGCCTCCCAGTCGTCCGGACGCTCCGCGCGGAGGCGGTCGATCCACCAGCCGGGATACGACCAACGCGCCACCGGGTCGGCCTGCACCGCGGTGACCAGCGCATCGCGCTCGCGCAGGTAGCGCCGCAGCAGCGCGTTGACCAGCGCCTTGGCGGCGGGACGGGCAAGCCGCGCCGCGGCGTTCACCGCATGGTCGACGACGGCGAACGGCGGCGCCCGCGTGTGGTCGAGCTGGTAGAGCGCGACGGCGACGAGCGCCCCCAGCGCCGGATCGGAAAAGGGTTTCGACGCGAGCCGGTGGACCAGCGCGTCGAGCCGGCCCCAGTACCGCAGCGTCCCGTAGGAAAGCTCCTGCACCAGCGCCCTCCGCCGGCCCGGCGTGTCGGGACCGGTGCCGGCCCCGGGGACGGCCACTGCCGCCAGCGCCGCGGGCAGCGTCGTGCCGTCCAGCACGCGGCGGACGACAAGCGCCGCCTGTCTCTGGGCTTCCTCCATCGGCGTTGGCTCAGCGGCCGCCCGGCCGCCCGAAGGCCGCTGACGCGCCCCCCCGGGGGGCAGCGAACGCAGTGAGCGTGGGGGCAGTCATCTCAGATCACAACGAGGCGTCGAAGCGTTTGCCGGGAGCGAGGCGGCGGCCGGTCGCGAACGCCGCCGCCGCCATGCGCTTGCCGCCGGCCGGTTGCAACTCGGTCACGCGCAGCGCGCCTTCGCCGCAGGATATGACGAGGCCGTGGGCATCGGCCTCCAGCACGACGCCAGGGTCGCCGGGCCGCGACTCGGCCGCAGCAGGCTCCGCACGCCAGACCTTCACCAGCTCGCCGGCGATCGCGGTGAAGGCGCCGGGGGCGGGATCGAACGCCCGCACCTGCCGGTCGATCGCCACGGCGGCGCCGCGCCAGTCGATGGCGGTGTCGGCCCGCGTGATCTTGTGCGCGTAGGTGACGCCGGCGGCCGGCTGCGGCGTGCCGGGCAGCGCACCGTCCTTCGACAGGCGTTCGAGCACCTCGAGCATCAGGCGCGCGCCGGTCGCGGCCAGCCGGTCGTGCAGGCTGCCGCCCGTTTCGCGCGCGGTGATCGGCATGCGTGCCATCGCGTGGATCGGCCCCGTATCGAGCCCGGCCTCCATCTGCATGATCGTCACGCCGGTCTCGGCGTCGCCGGCCAGGAGCGCCCGCTGGATCGGGGCGGCGCCGCGCCAGCGCGGCAGCAGCGAGGCATGGATGTTGAGGCAGCCGTGGCGGGGCCAGGACAGCGTGGCGGCGGGGAGGATGAGCCCGTAGGCGGCAACGACCAGCACGTCGAGCGCGACCGCGCGCAGCGCCGCGACGGTGACGGGGTCGGACAGCGAGGCCGGCTGCAGCAGAGGCAGGCCGCGCGCCTCGGCGAGGCGCTTGACCGGCAGCGGCTCGGTGCGCAGGCCGCGTCCGCTCGGCCGGTCGGGCTGCGTGAGGACGAGCGGGACGTCGACGCCGCGCTCGAGCAATGCGGCCAGCGCGGTCGCCGCAAACGCCGGCGTCCCCGCGAACCCGACCCGCATCGAGATGTGCTCGATGGTCAGCCCGCGAGCCGTTGCTTCTTGCGCAGCCGCGCGTCGAGCCGCGCGCGCTTCAGCAACGAAAGGTGGTCGACGAAGACCTTGCCGGACAGGTGCTCGATCTCGTGCTGGACGCAGACGGACAAGAGCCCGTCGGCCTCGAGCTCGAACGTGGCGCCGTCGGCGTCCCAGGCGCGGACGATCACCCTCGCGGCGCGGGAGACGTTGTCGTAGTAGCCCGGCACCGACAGGCAGCCCTCCTCGCAGATGACCTCGCCTTCCGTCGCCACGATCTCGGGATTGATGAACACGCGCAGGTCGTCGTGCGTCTCCGACGTGTCGATCACCATGATCCGCTTGTGCACGTCGACCTGGGTCGCGGCGAGCCCGACGCCCGGCGCCGCGTACATGGTTTCCGCCATGTCGCGCACGAGCTTCTGAATGTCGGGCGTCACCGCGGCGACCGGAGTTGCGACTTTGCGCAACCGCGGGTCGGGATATTCGAGAATATTGAGGATCGCCATTGCGCATCAACCAAGCTAGCTTGCAAAATGCAGACTCGGGATGCAGAATTGCATCTAAGCCCTTATTTTGCGGCAGTTTAGGACGTTGGTTTAGGACGTTGGTTTAGGACGTTGGTTTAGGACGTTGGTTTAGGACGTCGGTCCGGACCGGGTGCACGACGTCAGCAAGCCCCACCTCGACGGAAGAGGCCTTATGCGTCAGAAGTTTAGCATATCGAGGTACCTCCTCGCGCTGGCCGCCGCCCTGCTCGTCCTGAGCGCCGCCCCGGCCCGCGCCGACGAACTGCTGCTTGCGCCCGGCATTCCCGACCGGTACGTGGTCAAGAAGGGCGACACCCTGTGGGGCATCGCCGGCAAGTACCTGAAGGATCCGTGGCGCTGGCCCGAAATCTGGCGGCTCAACCGCGACCAGGTGAAGAATCCGCACTGGATCTACCCGGGCGATGTCGTCGTCTTTTTGAGCGGATCGCCGGGCAAGCCGCCGCAACTCGTCATCGAACGCGAAAACGTCCGCGTCTCGCCGTCGATCCGTGCCGCGCCGCTCAACAGCGACGCGATCGCGAGCATCCCGGCGGGCGACATCGAGGCGTACCTGTCGCGGCCGCTCGTCACCGGGCCCGAAGGCCTGGTCAACGCCGCGCAGATCCTCGCCGGCCGCGACGCCCGCGTCATCCGCGGCGAAGGCGACCTGGTCTACGTGTCCGGCATCGACCGCAACGCGGGCGACGCCTGGTACCTCTACCGCCCGGGGCGCACTTTCACCGCCTGGAACCAGCCGGACAACATCCTGGGCTACGAGCAGAAATACCTCGGGACCGGCAAGGTCGAGCGCTTCGGCGAAGTGTCGTCGGTGCGGATCGCATCGTCAACCGAGGAGATCGTCGTCGGCGACCTGCTCGTGCCGGCGCCGCGCGCGCAGGTCATCAACTACGTCCCGCACGCTCCGGAAAAGGAGGTCGCCGGCCGGATCATCGCGCTCGACAACGACTCCGCCGAGAACGGCCGCGGCTGGCTCGCCACCCTCGACCTCGGCGCGCGCGACGGCATCGATGTCGGCACCGTGCTGGCGATCAGCCGGGTGTTCCCGCCGGTCCCGGACCCGCGCCCGTCGAAGGAGCCCGACCGCATCCTCCGGTTCCTCGAGCAGACGAAGTTCTACCAGCCGGAACGCTTCCTCGACCTGCCGGAAGAGCGATCCGGCCTATTGTTCGTCTATCGCGTTTTCGATTACGTTTCGTACGCGATCCTGCTCAATTCCACGGAACCGATCCGGCCCGGCGACGTCGTCCGCAAGCCCTAGCGCACGCGGGGGGCCCGCGCGGTTCGCCGGACGAACTGCGCGAAAGGCCCCGCATGAACCTCGATCCGCGCGCCGAAGCCTGGGCGACGCTGCAAGTCTCCGGCATCTCCCCGCGGCCGCTGCTGTCGCTGTTGCGGGCCTTCGGGAGCCCGGAAGCGGTGCTGGCGGCCACGCCATCGCAGCGCCGCGGCGCCGTCGACGCGCCCGCGGGAAGGTCGCTCGACCCGCATCCCGAACCCGGAACGCTCCGCCGCACCCTCGCCTGGCTCGCGACGCCCGACGCCTCGCTCGTCGCCCTCGACGATGCCGACTACCCCGCGGCGCTGCTCGAAACCGCCGATCCGCCGCCGGTGTTCTACTGCCTGGGGCAGCGCGCGCTGCTCGGCCGCCCGGCGCTCGCCATCGTCGGCAGCCGCAACGCGACGCCCCAGGGCTGCGCCGACGCCGAGGCCTTCGCCGCGGCGCTGTCCGGGGCCGGGGTCACCGTGGTCAGCGGGCTGGCGCTGGGCATCGACACGGCCGCGCACCGGGGCGCGCTGCCCCACGCGGGGAGCAGCATCGCGGTGGTGGGCACCGGGCTCGACCGGGTCTACCCCGCCCGCAACCAAAGCCTCGCGCACCAGCTCGCGGCACGCGGCGCGCTGGTATCCGAGTTCGCGCCGGGCACGCCCCCGCAGAAGGCGAACTTTCCCCGCCGCAACCGGGTGATCAGCGGCCTCGCCCGCGGCGTGCTGGTCGTGGAGGCGACGCTGTCGTCCGGCTCGCTCATCACGGCGCGGTTCGCCGCCGAGCAGGGCCGCGAGGTCTTCGCGCTGCCCGGCTCCATCCATTCGCCGTTCTCGAAGGGCTGCCACCGCCTGATCCGGGACGGCGCCAAGCTCGTGGAGACCGCGCAGGACATCTTCGACGAACTCGACCTTCCCGGCCCAATACTCGCCCCCGCCCCCGCGGCCGCGCCCCCGGGCCGCGAGGGCGCCTCCCCGGGAAGCGCCAACGCCCGGGTGCTGGCGGCGCTCGGGCCGGCCCCGGCTGCCGTCGAGGCGATCGTCGCCGCCAGCGGCCTCGACGCGGCTGCGGTGCTGGCCGCGCTGACCGGGCTGGAACTCGCCGGGCGGGCGGCGGCGGTACCGGGGGGGCTGTGGCAACGCCTCGCCTGACGGGCGCCGGGCGGGGGGTGCTCCCTCGCACGCGGGCGCGGGCGCCTCGCGTGCGCCCGCGCGCGGTGGCCGGTGTCAGATCAAGGCAATGCCATTGTTTCCTTGCCCCGGCGGCGGCACCTTCTGTACTATCCCCCCCTCTCTGTGCGCCCCCGGGCACCGTCGCTGCGTCGCTGCGGCGGGTTGCCGGGCGGGCCGTTCGCCACGCCTCCCGATGACAAAAAGCCTCATCATCGCCGAAAAGCCGTCCGTCGCCACCGACCTGTCGCGGGTCCTGGGCGGCTTCACGCGCCACGACGATTACTTCGAAAGCGAACACTACGTGCTGTCGTCCGCCGTCGGTCACCTGATCGAGATCGGGATGCCCGAGGTGGAGGAAGTGAAGCGCGGCAAGTGGACGTTCGCCCACCTGCCCGCGATCCCGTCGCATTTCGCGCTGAAGCCGATCGAGAAGAACGAGAACCGGCTGAAGACGCTCCTCAAGCTCCTGAAGCGCAAGGACGTCACGGGTCTGATCAACGCCTGCGACGCGGGCCGCGAGGGCGAGCTCATCTTCCGCTACATCGTCCAGTACGCGAAGGCGAACAAGCCGATCAAGCGGCTGTGGCTGCAGTCGATGACGCCGGCGTCGATCCGCGAGGCGTTCGCCCACCTGCGCTCCGGCGCCGACATGCAGCCGCTGGCCGACGCCGCGGTATGCCGCTCGGAATCGGACTGGCTGGTCGGCATCAACGGCACGCGGGCGATGACCGCGTTCAACTCGAAGTCGGGCGGCTTCCAGCTCACCACGGTCGGCCGCGTGCAGACGCCGACGCTCGCGATCATCGTCGAGCGCGAGGAGAAGATCCGCGCCTTCCGCCCGCGCGGCTACTGGGAAGTGCTGGGCACGTTCCGCGCCGAGGCCGGCGAGTACGCCGGCCGCTGGTTCGACGAGACCTGGAAGAAGCGCGACGACGACCCCGACGGGCGCGCCGAGCGACTGTGGGAAGAGGACAAGGCGCGCGCGATCGCCCTGCGCTGCGAGGGCAAGCCCGGCACCGTCACCGAGGAGTCGAAGCCGTCGACGCAGGGCGCGCCGCTGCTCTACGACCTCACCAGCCTGCAGCGCGAGGCCAACGGCCGCTTCGGCTTCTCGGCGCGCACGACGCTGTCGCTCGCGCAGTCGCTGTACGAGAAGCACAAGGCGCTGACCTACCCGCGTACCGACGCCCGGGCGCTGCCCGAGGACTACATCGAGACCGTCAAGGCGACGATGGAGTCCCTCAAGGAAACCAACGCCTACGGCGGGTTCGCGGCGCAGGTGCTGAAGCAGCAGTGGGTGAAGCCCAACAAGCGCATCTTCGACAACACCAAGATCTCGGACCACTTCGCGATCATCCCGACGCTGGTGCAGCCGAAGAGCCTCAACGAGATCGAGGCCAAGCTCTACGACTTCGTCGTCAAGCGCTTCCTCGCGGCGTTCTACCCGCCGGCCGAGTTCACGCTGACCACGCGGATCACGCGCGTCGACGGCGAGCCGTTCAAGTCCGAAGGCAAGGTGATGGTGGCGCCGGGGTGGCTCGCGGTGTACGGCCGCGAGGCGCAGGCCGACGAAGGCACGCTGATGCCGGTGAAGCCCGGCGAGGTGGTCGCCACCGAGAAGATCGAGGTCGCGGCCAACACCACGCGGCCGCCGGCGCGCCTCAACGAGGCGACGCTGCTCTCGGCGATGGAAGGCGCGGGCAAGCTGATCGACGACGAGGACCTGCGCGAGGCGATGCGCGAGAAGGGGCTCGGCACGCCGGCGACGCGCGCGCAGATCATCGAGGGCCTGATCGTCGAGAAGTACATCCTGCGCGAAGGCAAGGACCTGATCCCGACGGCCAAGGCGTTCTCGCTGATCGCGCTCTTGCGAGGGCTGGGCGTCCCCGAGCTCTTTTCGCCGGAACTCACCGCGGAATGGGAGTTCAAGCTCGCGCAGATGGAACGCGGCAACCTGTCGCGCGAGGTCTTCATGCGCGAGATCGTCGCGATGACCGAGCGGATCGTCGGCCAGGCCAAGCACCACGAGAGCGACACGATCGCCGGCGATTTCGCGACGCTCACGGTGCCGTGCCCGAAATGCGGCGGCGAGGTGCACGAGAACTACAAGAAGTTCCAGTGCCAGGCCTGCGAGTTCGGTTTCTGGAAGATCATGGGTAGCCGGCAACTCGAGGCCGCCGAGGCCGAGGCGCTGCTGCGCGACCGCAAGGTCGGCCCGCTCGACGGCTTCAGGAGCCGCATCGGCCGGCCGTTCTCGGCGTCGATCAAGCTCTCCGACGCCAACGAGGTGTCGTTCGACTTCGGCGAGCGCGAGGGCGACGACGGCGCCGAGGCGCCCGATTTCACCGGCCAGGAACCGCTGGGCGCCTGCCCGAAATGCGCGTCGCGCGTGTTCGAGGCGCCGCAGTCCTACGTCTGCGAGAAGGCAGTCGGCCCGGACAAGACCTGCGACTTCCGCTCCGGCCGCACGATCCTGCAGCGCCCGGTCGAAAGGGCGCAGATGCAGAAGCTGCTCGCCACCGGCAAGACCGACCTGCTGCAGTTCGTCTCGGCGCGGACCAAGCGCGGATTCTCGGCGTTCCTCGTGCGCCAGCCCGACGGGAAGATCGGCTTCGAGTTCGAGGCGAAGGCCCCCGGCAAGGGCGGCAAGGGCGCCGCCGCGCGCGGCGCGACCGCGTTGCGCGGGCTCGGGCCGCACCCGCTGGACCAGCAGCCGGTGGAGCTGCACGCCGGCCGCTACGGCCCCTACGTCAAGCACGGCAAGGTCAACGCGACGCTGCCCGACCGCGACAAGGCCGACACGCTGACGCTCGAGGAAGCCATGGTGCTGATCGACGAGAAGCGGGAGAAGAGCGGCGATGCGCCGGTCAAGGCGCCGCGCAAGACGGCAGTCGCGAAGAAGGCGGTCGAGGCCGCGCCGGCGGTGAAGGCTGCCGCCAGGACCGCGGCCAGGGCTCCGGCCAAGACCGCCGCCAAGACGCCCGCGACGACCGCCGCGAAGGCGCCAGCCAGGACACCCGCGGCCAGGGCGAAGCCTGCCGCGAAGACGCCCGCCGGCAAGAAGCCTGCCGCCGGCAAGTAGTCGCGCCGGACCGCTGCCGACGCCATGGCCAAGCCCCGCAGGCAACCGAGCGAACTCCGCAGCCATCGCTGGTTCGGCGCGAGCGACCTCCGGTCCTTCGGGCACCGCTCGCGCATCGCGCAGATGGGCTATTCGCGCGCCGACTACGCCGGCAAGCCCGTGATCGCGATCATCAACACGTGGAGCGACATCAACCCCTGCCAGAGCCACTTCCGCGCCCGCGCCGAGGAGGTGAAGCGCGGCATCTGGCAGGCGGGCGGCTTTCCGCTGGAAATGCCGGCGATCTCGCTGTCGGAACCGTTCCAGAAGCCGACGACGATGCTCTATCGCAACCTGCTCGCGATGGAGACCGAGGAGCTCCTGCGCGGCTATCCCGCCGACGGCTGCGTGCTGATGGGCGGCTGCGACAAGACGACGCCGGGCCTCGTGATGGGCGCGCTGTCGATGAACCTGCCGGCGATCTACCTGCCGGCGGGGCCGATGCTGCGCGGCGACTTCCGGGGCGGCTTCCTGGGCAGCGGCAGCGACACCTGGAAGTACTGGGCTGAACTGCGCGCCGGCACCATCACCGAGGCCGACTGGAAGGGCGTCGAGGAAGGCATCGCGCGCTCCCCTGGCCACTGCATGACGATGGGCACCGCGTCGACGATGACCTCTGCCGCCGAGGCGATGGGGCTCACGCTGCCGGGCGCCGCGTCGATCCCGGCGCCCGATTCGCGGCACGCGCAGATGGCGACGGCGACCGGCCGCCGCATCGTCGACATGGTGTGGGAGGACCTCCGTCCCCGCGACATCGTCGACGCCCGCGCGATCGACAACGCGGTCACCACGGTGCTGGCGCTGGGCGGATCGACCAACGCGATCGTCCACCTGATCGCGATCGCGCGCCGCGCCGGCGTGCCGCTCGACCTCGCGCGCTTCGACGCGCTCGCGCGGCGGACGCCGGTGCTCGCCAACATCCGGCCGGCCGGCGCGTACCTGATGGAAGACTTCTTCTACGCCGGCGGCCTCACCGGCCTCCTCGCCCGGCTGCCCGACCTCCTCGACGGGACGGCGCCGACGGTGAGCGGCCGGACGCTGGCGGAGAACATCGCGGGCGCCGAGGTCTACAACGACGATGTGATACGGACCCGCGCCAATCCGCTGGTGGCCTGCGACGGGCTCGCCGTGCTGCACGGCAACCTCGCGCCGGACGGTGCCGTGATCAAGCCGCCGGCGATGGAAGCCGCGCTGCAGCGGCACACCGGCCGCGCCGTGGTGTTCCGCGACTACGACGACATGGCCGCGCGCATCGACGACCCGGCGCTCGATGTCGACCGCGACTGCGTGATCGTGCTGCAGGGTGCGGGCCCGCAGGGCGCCCCCGGGATGCCCGAGTGGGGCCAGCTGCCGATCCCGCAGAAGCTGCTGCGCGAGGGCGTGCGCGACATGGTGCGCATCTCCGACGCGAGGATGAGCGGCACCAGCTACGGCGCGTGCGTGCTGCACGTGGCGCCCGAGTCACACGTCGGCGGGCCACTGGCGCTCGTCCGCGACGGCGACCTGATTGAGCTCGACGTGCCCGCGCGCCGGCTCGCGCTCAAGGTGAGCGACGCGGAACTCGCAGCGCGGCGCGCGGCATGGACCCCGCCGCCGGCGCGCTATTCGCGCGGCTTCGGCGCGCTGTACCTCGAACACGTGACGCAGGCCGACCAGGGCTGCGATTTCGACTTCCTGGAGGCGGGCGCGGCCACGCCCGACCCGGACATCCACTGACCCCGGCCTCGCGCCGATCGGTGCCTCGTCCCTGAACACGACCCGCCGCCGCACCCTCGAACGCCTCGTCGCCGCGGGCCTCGCCGGCCTCTGCTGCGGCGCCGGCGGCGCGCTCGCCGCCGACGCCTGGCCGACGCGGCCCATCACCTACGTCGTGCCGTTCACGCTGGTCGCATTCCTGCCCAACGTGCTGATCGTGAATCCGAACCTGGGCGTCAACTCGGTGCAGGATCTCATCGCACTGCTGAAGCGCGATCCGTCCAAGCGCAGCTTCGCGTCGTCCGGTTCGGGCACCTCGACCCACCTGACCGGCGAACTCTTCGCCGACGTGATCGGCGTGCCGCTCACCCACATCCCGTACAAGGGCACGCCGCCCGCGATGCAGGACGTGGTAGGCGGGCAGGTGCCGTTCATGTTCGACCAGATGACGGCGGCCGTGCAACTCGCGCAGGCGGGCAAGCTCAAGGTGATCGCGACCACCGCCGGCAAGCGCACCACGCTCGATCCCGACCTGCCGACGCGCGTGGTGACGACGAGCGCGCCCGCGGCCATCGCTTCCATCGCCGAGATGCACGACGTCTCGGCAAACGTGCACGGGTAGGCGAGCACGTCGACCGCGGCCATCGCCGGCGCGAGATCGGCCTGCGGCAGCGGGCCGATGTACTCGGCACCGGCCAGCGCGCGGGTACGGTCGTACGGCGGCGCATAGGGATCGGTGGCGAGACGGCGTTGCGCAGCACGCGCATGTCGTCCCGCGGAACGCCCAGCGCGCGGGCGTAGCAGCGGCGTGTCGGCATCGTAGTCCCAGCCCATCGGATCGACAAAGGCTATCTTCACGGCGATCGGCGCATGGCGGTCGGGCCGGAATTATACTTCGCGCTCGCAGGCGGCAGGCGGTGCGCGCCCCCTGCCGGAGAGGACGACGATGCGAATTCGATGCCCATGGGCCGAGGGCGATCCGCTGCTTGCCCGGTACCACGACGAGGAGTGGGGCGTGCCCGAGCACGACAGCCGCGCGCTCTGGGAGAAGCTGATGCTGGACGGCTTCCAGGCGGGGCTCGCGTGGATCACGATCCTCCGGAAGCGCGACGCCTTCCGCGCGGCGTTCCGGGGCTTCGTGCCCGAGATCGTCGCGCGCTTCGACGAGGGCGACGTCGCGCGCCTCGTCGCCGATGCGGGCATCGTCCGCTCGCGCGCGAAGATCGAGGCAACGATAGGCAACGCCCGTGCCTGCCTCGCGATGGCCGCGGCCGGCGAGGATTTCGCCACGTTCGCGTGGAGCTTCGCCGGGGGGCGCGGAATCGTCGGCAGCGGCGACGTCCCGACCCGCACGCCGGTGTCGGAGGCGCTGTCCGCAGCGCTGAAGGCGCGCGGATTCAAGTTCGCCGGACCGGTGATCGTCTACGCCTGGATGCAGGCAACGGGCATCGTCGACGATCACGCGACCGGGTGTTTCCGGCGCGCGGGGCAGGCCTAGCCCGCAGTCCTACGGGGCATCGACGAGGGTCCCGCGCGGGCGCCCCGGGGCGGTGCTGATAAAATTCGCGTTGGATGTCCCGGCCGCAGCACCCGTCGCGACGCTCGCGACCGCCGGCCGGGAGCGCGCTGTGGGACGACTGCGCGCAGCACGGGCACGCGGCATGGCAACCGGACCGCCCCTGGCGGCTCCTCCCGACCTCCGAAACAAACCCCGATGCGCGCCGCGATTCACCGTTCCCCCCAACGTCATACGAAAGGATGCCCACGATGTCAAACATTGGCGCGGTACTGAAGCAGGAAATCGCGCGGGTTTCCCGCCGCGAGATTCGCACCCAGGTCGAGACCATCCGCAAGGCGTCGGCGCAGTACCGCCGGCACATCGCTGCGCTGCGACGGCAGCTGGAGATGCTCGAGCGCCAGATCGCGCTGTTCCAGCGCGGCGCGAAGAGCCGCGTGGCCGCGGCGGCGGACGAAGCCGAGCCGCAGAAGGTGCGCTTCGTCGCCAAGGGCCTCGTCTCGCAGCGCGCCCGGCTCGGCCTGTCGGCCTCGGACTACGGCCGCCTCGTCGGCGTGAGCTCGCAGTCGATCTACAACTGGGAGCAGGGCCACGCGACCCCGCGCGCCGGGCAGTTGCGCACGCTCGCCACCCTCCGCGGCATCGGCAAGCGGGAGGCACAGCAGCGGCTCGACCAGCTCGCCCCGAGAACCGTTTCGCAGCGCGCGCCGAAGACCGCCGGCGACTGACGGCGCCCCCCCCGACGCGCGGCCGGGCGGGGTGGCGCGGCGCGGTGCCGCTTCATTGCCGCAGATCAACGCGCCGGCGCGTCGCTGCGTGAATAATCTCGTTTTCACCCGCCTACCCCCCGCGACCATGCTGCCGTCCCGACGTTCGCCCGGCGCCGCCCCCGGCGCTCCAGCCGGCGCGCGCCGCTTGCTCACCCGCGGGCTCGTCGCCGTCGCGGTGGTCGCCGCGGCCCTCTGGCTGTTCCGCAACGCGATCTTCGGCACGCCGGTAGACGTCCACGCCGTCACGCGCGGCGATCTCCTCGCGACGGTGGTGGCGAGCGGCCGCGTGACCACCGCGCAGCGAGTCTCGGTCGGCACCGTGATCATGGGTTCCGTGGCGCGGATTCCGGTGGCCGAGGGCCAGCGCGTGCGCCAGGGCGACGTGCTGATCGTCCTCGACGATCGCGACGAGCGCGCAGCCGCCCAGCAGGCGCAGGCGGCGATCGACCAGGCCGAGGCGAGGCACGCGCAGATTCGCGCCGTCGGGCTGCCCGCCGCGACGCAGGCACTGCGCCAGGCGCAGGCGAACCTGCAGCTCGCGCGGCAGCAGTACGAGCGCAACGCGAACCTGCGGGAGAAGGGCTTCATCAGCCAGTCGGCGGTCGACGACGTGAAGCGCAACCTCGACGTCGCCGAAAGCCAGGTCGCCGCAGCGGAACTCCAGGTGCGGACGAACGGGCCCGACGGCAGCGACGTCCTCGTCGCGCAGGCCGCGCTCGCGCAGGCGCGCGCCTCGCTGGCCGCGGCCTCGGCGCGGCTCGCGCAGAAGGTGATCCGCGCGCCGGCCGACGGCACGCTGATCGCCCGCAACATCGAGCCCGGCGACGTCGCCGCGCCGGGCAAGGAGCTGATGGCGCTGGCGCCCGAGAGCGAGACGCAGATCGTCGTCCAGATCGACGAGAAGAACCTCGCGCAGCTGAAGCTCGGGCAGAAGGCCCTCGCCTCAGCCGACTCGTACCCGAACCAGCGCTTCGCCGCGGAACTCTTCTACATCAATCCCGGCATCGACGCGCTGCGCGGCGCCGTCGGGGTGAAGCTCCGCGTGCCCGACCCGCCGGCCTACCTGCGGCAGGACATGACGGTGTCGGTCGACATCGAGGTCGCGCGGCGCACCGCGGTGCTGGTCGCGCGCTCCGATACGGTGTTCGACCTGACCGGCCCCCGGCCGTGGGTGCTCGCCGTCGCCGACGGCCGCGCGACGAAGAAGCCGGTGACGCCCGGCGCGCGCGGCGAGGGGCAGGTCGAGATCGTCGCCGGCGTCGCCGCGGGTGAGCTGCTCATCCCCACCGTCGCCGAAGTGCGGCCCGGACAGCGCGTGCGTGTCGTCGCCGCCGGGGTCGGCGGCACCGGGCCGTGAACCCGTTCGCGCTGTTCGAGTGCATCGTCGCGTTCCGCTTCATGCGCGAGGGCCTCGTGCAGACGTTCCTCATCATCTTCGGCGTGGCGCTGGGCGGCGGCGTGATCATCTTCATGTCGGCGCTGCTGGGCGGGCTGCAGGCGAACATCGTGCGCCGCACGCTCAACTACCAGGCGCCGATCCAGGTCCTCGCTCCCGACCGCGTGGCGCGGCCTCTTCGTGCCGGTACCGGCGCCGGCGGCGACGACCCGGCGGTGACGGCGCAGATCCAGCCGCGGTCGCAGCAGCTGCGCTCGGTCAACCAGTGGCAGAAGGTGCGCGCCGAGATCGAGCGGATGGACGACGTCGTGGGCGTGACCCCGGTCGCCGCGGGCCCCGGCTTCGTGCGCCGCGGCGATGCGGTGAAGGCGGTGTCGATCACCGGCATCGACGCCGCGTCGTACTTCGAGGTGATCGCGCTGCCCGACAAGATCGTCGCCGGGCGCCAGGACCTGGGGCCGATCGACATCATCGTCGGCACCGAGCTCGCCAGGGACCTGGGGATCGGCATCGGCGACAAGCTGTTCCTCGCCACCGCCAACGGTGCCACGTCGACCCTCACCGTGAGCGGCATCTTCGAATTCGGCAACAAGGGCGTCGACGGCCGCAACGTCTACGTCGCGCTGCGCACCGCGCAGAGCCTGCTCGACCTGCCCGGCGGCGCGACGAGCCTCGAGGTCAAGGTGCGCGAGCCGTTCGCGGCGGAGGCGATCGCGCAGCGGATTCGCGACGCCTCGGACCTGAAGGTCGAAAGCTGGGTCCGCACCAACGCGCAGTTCTTCAGCGCAATGGCCGCGCAGGTCCTCGCCAACACGCTGATCCGGGTGTTCGTGGGGCTCACCGTCGCGCTGGGGATCGCGAGCGTGCTGGTGGTGTCGGTGCAGCAGAAGTCGAAGGAGATCGGGATCCTGCGGGCGATGGGCACGACGCGGGCGCGGGTACTGCGCGTGTTCCTGATCCAGGGCGGCTTCATGGGCCTCACCGGGTCGCTGTTCGGGTCGCTGCTGGCGTGGGGCTTCCTGCTCCTGTGGCGCGGCGTCGCGCGGAACGCGGACGGCTCGCCGCTCTTCGTCGTCGTGATCGAGCCGTCGCTGTTCGCGCTGGCCTGCGCCGGCGCGACGCTCGTCGGCATCCTCTCGGCCGTGGTGCCCGCGCGGCGCGCGGCGCAACTCGATCCCGCGGTGGCGATCCGTGGCTGACGCGGCTGCCGCCGACACGCTGCGCCTTTCCGGCGTGCGCAAGTCGTATGGCGCCGGCACGCCGGTCGAGACCGAGGTGCTGCACGGCATCGACCTCACGCTCCGGCAGGGCGAGTTCGCGGCGCTGATCGGCCCGTCCGGCTCGGGCAAGAGCACGCTGCTCAATCTCATCGGGCTGCTCGACCAGCCGAGCAGCGGCAACATCGCGATCGCCGGCGAGGATGCCGGCGGGCTGGACGACATGGCCGCGACAAGGCTGCGCGGCCGCGCGATCGGCTTCATCTTCCAGTACCACCACCTGCTGCCGGCGTTCACCGCGCTCGAGAACGTGATGATGCCGATCCTCGCCGCGCGCGGGCGCACCGACGCCGCGATGCGCGCGACCGCGGCGACGCTGCTCGATCGCGTCGGCCTGACGCCGTGGCGCGACCACAAGGCCTCCGACATCTCCGGCGGCCAGCAGCAGCGCGTCGCGATCGCGCGCGCACTGGCGATGAACCCCGCGCTGGTGCTGGCCGACGAGCCCAGCGGCAACCTCGACACCGCCAACGCCGACGCGGTGTTCGACCTGATGCGCGACGTCAACGTGGCCAGCGGGACGACTTTCCTGATCGTCACCCACGACCCGCGGCTCGCGCAGCGCTGCGACCGGATCATCGAACTGGTCGACGGCCGCATCGTCGCCGACCGGGCCAACGGCACCGTGCGGCGGCGCGGCTGAGCCGCCGCCGGGACGCGAGGCGGCCGGCGGTTCAGTCGGCGTCGAGCGCGCGCACCGCGAGCGCGAAGGGCCCGGCGGCGCCGTCGGCGATCATCAGCCCCGCCTGCCGGACGCGCGCCGGATCGAGCGGCGCCGCGCCGGCGACCACGCGACCGCGGAACGTCGGGCGGAACGCCGCGAGCGGCAGGCGCACGACGGTCCACGTGCCGGCCGGCGGCACGAATGCCGCCTGGTAGTTGATGCCGTCGAAACCGTCGTCGGTGCGCAGGTTGAGCTTGTAGCGGCGGCCGTCGCCGCGCACCTCGAGCGCGTACCCCGTGGCGCCGGCCGCCCCGAGGTCGCGCGGCGCCGAGCGCACCGACGCGAAGCCGCCGTTGTTGGCGAGCGACACCACGCCTTCGAACAGCGCGTGACCCTGCGGGTCGAATGCAAGCCGCGAGCGCGACAGGCCGCCCATCACCCCGTCGTCGATGGCCGACCACGCCGCCACCGCGCCTTCCCCGTCGAACCGGAACAATGCCTTCGCCATGCCCGCATTGTCGGGCCCCGGGCGGCCGCCCGCAACGCGCCAGCGGCCGGAGCACTCGCGGCGCGCGGCGGCAGGCGGGGCGGCCGCGTCGGTATACTTGGCGTGACCCGATTCGGGCGGGCCGCGATCGCGGCCCGCCGCCCGCAATCCCCCGGATGCCCTCGCCATGACCCAGCACACGCCTCTCGAAATGCTGCTCGACAACGTCAACGTCGCGAGCATGATCGAGATTCCCTCGCCCCAGGACGTGCAGGACCGCCTGGTGCTCACCGCCACCGCGGCGCAGACGGTGCTCGACGGCCGTGCCGCGTTGCGGGCGATCCTCGACCGCGAGGATCCGCGGCTCTTCGTCGTCGTCGGGCCGTGCTCGATCCACGACCCCGATGCCGCCCTCGAATACGCCGGCCGCCTCGCCCGCCTCGCCGCCGACGTGCGCGACACGATGGTGCTGGTGATGCGCGTCTATTTCGAGAAGCCGCGCACGTCGGTCGGCTGGAAGGGCTATGTCAACGACCCGTTCATGGACGACTCGTTCCGGATCGACGAGGGCCTGCTCCGCGCGCGGCGCCTGCTGATGGACCTGGCCGAGATGGGGCTGCCGACGGGCTCCGAGGCGCTCGACCCGATCTGCCCGCAATACCTGTCCGAGCTCATCAGCTGGTATGCGATCGGCGCCCGCACCAGCGAATCGCAGACGCATCGCGAGATGGCGAGCGGGCTGTCGGCGCCGGTCGGATTCAAGAACGGCACCGACGGCGGCCTCGACGTCGCGGTCAACGCGATCCGGGCCGCGTCGCAGCCGCACGGCTTCCTGGGCGTGAACCAGGCCGGACGAACCAGCGTCATCCGCTCGAAGGGCAATGCCTACGGACACCTCGTGCTGCGCGGCGGCGGCGGCCGGCCGAACTACGACACGGTGAGCGTCCGCCTCGCCGAGGAAGCCCTCGCCAAGGCGGGGCTCGCCCCCAACATCGTCGTCGACTGCTCGCACGCCAACTCGATGAAGGACTACCGGCTGCAGGCGCTGGTGTTCGACGACTGCGTGCGGCAGGTCGTCGCCGGCAACCGGTCGCTCGTGGGCCTCATGCTGGAGTCGAATCTCGAGGCCGGCAACCAGGCGATTCCCGCCGACCGGACGCAGCTTCGGCGCGGCGTGTCGGTCACCGACGCCTGCATCGACTGGGCGACGACCGAGGACCTGCTGCGCCGCGCCCACGCGGCGCTCGGCCCGGAGCTCGGCCCGCGCTGAAAATAATCGCGTCGCGGCCCGCGGCAGGCGCGCGCGGGGCCGCCCAAGCGTGCCGGCCGGGCGTATGATTTCGCACTGGAGGGGGGCTGCTCGATGGGACGCATACTGCTGGGAGACGAGGCCGTCGCACAGGGCGCCGTCGACGCCGGGATCAGCGCGGCGTACGCGTACCCCGGCACCCCGTCGACCGAGATCTTCGAGACCATCCGGCAGCACGCGCTGGCCGCCGACCCGCCGATCCGCGGGCATTGGTCGGCCAACGAGAAAGTCGCGCTGGAGGAGGGCGTCGGCGTCTCGTACGCGGGCAAGCGCGCGCTGGTGGCGATGAAGCACGTGGGACTCAACGTCGCGGCCGACCCGTTCATGAACGTCGCGGTCGCCGGCGCGCACGGCGGGCTGGTGGTGGTCGTCGCCGACGACCCCTCGATGCACAGCTCGCAGAACGAGCAGGACTCGCGCTTCTTCGCCGACTTCGCGCAGGTGCCCTGCCTCGAGCCCTCGAACCAGCAGGAATGCTACGCCTTCACGCGCGAGGCGTTCGAGCTGTCCGAGGCGCTGCACGTGCCGGTGCTGCTGCGGCTCGTCACGCGGCTCGCGCACAGCCGGGCGGAGGTCACCGCGGCGCCGCCGCGCGCGCAGAACGAGGCGAGCTACGTCGCCGACGCGAGCCTCTACACGCTGCTGCCGGGCAACGCCCGGCGCGCGTACGGCAAGCTGCTGGACAAGCAGGCGGCAATGCAGGATTACGCCGAGCGCCATCCCGCCAACGCCCTTTCGCTCACGGGAGAGAAATCCCCCGGCATCCTGGTCAGCGGCATCGCGTGGAACTATCTCGAGGAAGCCCTCGGCAGTGCGCTTGCCGGATACAACGTGCTGCGCATCGGCGCGTACCCCTTGCCGGTGGGCAAGGTCCGGCAGCTCCTCGACGCCTCGACCGAAGTCCGGGTGATCGAGGAGGGCTACCCGTTCATCGAGCGCTACGTGAGCGCGCTGGGCCTGATGCGCGAGCCGCCGATCACCGGCCGGATGACGGGGCACCTGCCGAGGAGCGGCGAACTCTCGCCCGACGCCGTGCGCAGGAGCTTCGGGCTGCCGGCGCGCGCCGCGCTCGTCGTGCCCGGCCTCTCGGACGTGCTGGTTGGCCGGCCGCCGCGGCTGTGCGAGGCCTGCCCGCACGACGACGCGTACGTCGCGATCAACGCAGCCGTCGCCGACCTGGGGCCCGACATCCGCGTCCAGGGCGACATCGGCTGCTATGCGCTGGGCTACCTCGAGCCACACCGGGCGATCCACTCGTGCCTGTGCATGGGCGCGTCGATCGGCATGGCGATCGGCGTCGCGCACGCGGGGATCACGCCGTCGCTGTGCGTGATCGGCGACGGCACGTTCACGCACTCGGGGATGACGCCGCTGCTCGACGCCGCGCGCGAGAACATCCCCATCAAGGTATTCATCCTCGACAACAGCATCGTCGCGATGACCGGTGGCCAGCCGACGCTCGCGACCGACGAGCAGGTGGTCGACCTGGTCGCCGGCCTGGGCGTTCCGCGCGAGCGGATCCGCATCATCACGCCGGTGCCGCAGAAGAAGGACGAGAACGTCCGCGCGATCCGGGACGAGATCGCGCGCGACGGGCTGTCGGTCATCATCGCGCGCCGGGCTTGCGTCACCTATGCCAAGGTGATCAAGGAGCACCGGCGGGAGCGCGTGAGGGCGACGCCGGCATGAACTACGACCTCGTGATCTGCGGCGTGGGCGGGCAGGGCGTGCTGTCGATCGCCTGGGTCGTCGACCACGCCGCGGTCGGCGCGGGCTTCCACCTGAAGCAGCCGGAAGTGCACGGGATGGCGCAGCGCGGCGGCGCAGTGTCGGCGTTCGTGCGGATCAGCGACGCGCCGATCGCGAGCGACCTCATCGCCGACGGCACGGCCCGGCTGGTGCTCTCGGTGGAGCCGATGGAGAGCCTGCGCTACGTGCCGATGCTGCGGCCCGACGGCTGGATCGTCACCGACGTCACGCCGCTCGTGAACGTCGCGAACTATCCCGACGCTGGCGCGCTGTTCGACGTGCTGTTCGCGGTGCCGCGGCTGATCGCGGTGAATGCGAATCATCTCGCCCACAAGGCGGGCACCGTCAAGGCGCACAACATGGTGATGCTGGGTGCCGCCGCGTCGCTGCTGCCACTGCCCGCGGCCGCGATCGAGACGCACGTGGCGGCGCTGTTCGCGGACAAGGGCGCACGCATCGTCGCCGCCAACCTCGACGCGTTCCGGATGGGCGACGCCGCGAGCCGCTTCACCGCGGCATTGCTCGCGGGCGGCGTCGCGCCGGGTATCGCGGCGCGGGTTGCGGCGCGGCTCGACTTCGCGGCCCGGCCGGTGCCCGGGCCCCTCGTCGCGGCGTGGATCGACCGGCTGCGCGCGCCGGACGCCGGCGCCGACGCGGCGCGCATCTTCGCGGCCGGCGAAATGCTGCCGCTCGATTCAGGCGTGGCAGCGCTGTCCGGCTGATGGCATGATCCGATACCGCATCGCTCGCGCCGCGCGCGCCTCCAGAACAACAGCAGGAACCCCGATGACACGACAGGACGACACCGCGAGCGCGACGCCGACGGAAGCCATGGGTCCCTTCGCGCGCCGGCGCGTGCCGCAGGCGCTCGCCGCCATCCTGCTGCTGATGGGCGGGGCCGGCGTGGAACTGCGCGCGGCCGACGTCGAGGTCTGGACGCCGCCGGGCGGGAATTTCGCGGTCAGGAACAACACCGGCACGGCGCTGCGGATGCTGGTCGACGGCACCACCGGGGACGTGCAGATTCCAGCCCTGCCGCTCACGGCGACGCAAGGCTACGCACTGTGTTTTTCGGGGACCGGCGTCTTGGGTCCCTGCGCGACGTTTCCGACCGGACCCACCGGGGCCACCGGGGCGGTCGGCGCCACCGGGGCGCAGGGTATCGCGGGTGCGACCGGCGCCGCCGGCGTCAATGGCAGCAACGGCGTGACAGGGCCGACCGGTCCCGCGGGCCCGACGGGTGCTACTGGCGCTGTCGGCAGCAGCATCGATTTCGCCGATTTCTACGCGCTGATGCCGCCCGACAATGCGGCCACGGTCGCCCCGGGAACCGATGTCCAATTCCCGCAGAACGGGCCGGCGTCGGGCAGCATCACCCGCGTCGGGGCCGGTAGCTTCCTGCTGTCCTTGACCGGCATCTACCAGGTGCTGTTCGAGGTCAGCGTCACCGAAGCGGGACAACTGGTGCTGGCACTCGATTCCGGCGCGGGCGCGATCGATCTGTCGCAGACCGTGGTCGGGCGCGCGACCGGCACCAGCCCGATCGTCGGCATGGCGCTGATCGAGGTGACCGTACCGAATTCGATCCTGCAGGTGCGCAACCCCGCGGGGAACTCGACCGCCCTGACGGTGACGCCGCTGGCGGGCGGGACGCGTCCGGTGGCCGCCCACCTCGTCATCACGCGCATCGCTCCCGGTGTGCAGGGGCCCACGGGCGCGACTGGGGCCACAGGTCCGACCGGAGCCACAGGTCCGACCGGAGCCACAGGTCCGACCGGGGCCACAGGTCCGACCGGAGCCACAGGTCCGACCGGGGCCACAGGTCCGACCGGAGCCACAGGTCCGACCGGGGCCACAGGTCCGACCGGGGCCACCGGAGCCACCGGGCCGACGGGGGCGACAGGAGCCACCGGGGCCACCGGGGCGTAGCCGCGCGCAGGACGGGACCATGCGAATGAGAACGGCTCCGGCCGCCGCAGCGAACCACTGCGACTGACGGCAACGTCGATGCGACGAAACCCCGCCCCGGCGCGTGAGAAAATGCACCTCCGGGTCACTGCGCCCCGCTTTCCGCGCACCCACCTGCGGCATGCGTCAGACATGCGACTGCCTCCGGCACGCGCATGCGGCTGCCCTCACCGAGAACACCGATGAAACTCGACGACCTGAAGACCCTGCGTCCGGGCGCGCCCGCTCCCATGGCGCCGCAATCGATCTCCGAGGAGGTCCTGCTCGAGAAATACGCCAAGGGCAACGAGCAGAGCATCGACGCGGTGCGTCGACGCGTCGCGCGCGCGTTGGCCGTGGTCGAGGCGCCGCAGCAGCGCGAGCAGTGGGAGGAAGCGTTCCTGCGTGCGCAGCAGGACGGCTTCATCCTCGGCGGGCGGATCAACTCCGCCGCCGGCACGGACCTGAAGGCCACGCTGATCAACTGCTTCGTGCAGCCGGTCGGCGACAGCATCTCCGGCGACGAGAACGGCATCGGCATCTACGTGGCGCTGAACGAGGCCGCCGAGACCATGCGTCGCGGCGGCGGCGTGGGCTACGACTTCTCGCACATCCGGCCGCAGGGCGCGCACGTCAAGGGCACCAACAGCCGCGCCAGCGGGCCGCTGTCGTACATGCGCGTGTTCGACCAGAGCTGCTCGACCGTCGAGTCGGCCGGCTCCCGGCGCGGCGCGCAGATGGGCATCCTGCGCTGCGACCACCCCGACATCGAGGCCTTCATCCACGCCAAGGACGACGGCCGGCTGACCAACTTCAACCTGTCCGTCGCGGTCACCGACGCGTTCGTCGCGGCCGTGCAGGCGAACGCGGAGTGGGAGCTCGTCCACGTGGCGCCGCCCGCGCCCGACCTGCTCGCGGCCGGCGCGCGGCAGCGCGACGACGGCCTGTGGGTGTACCGGTCGGTGCGCGCCGGCGCGCTGTGGGACCAGATCATGCTGTCGACGTACGACCACGCCGAGCCGGGGGTCGTGTTCATCGACGCGATGAACCGCGACAACAACCTCTCGTACTGCGAAGTCATCGAGGCCTGCAATCCCTGCGGCGAGCAGCCGCTGCCCTCGTACGGCTGCTGCGATCTCGGCAGCGTCGACCTGACGCGCTTCGTCGTCGATCCGTTCGCGCCCGGCGCGCGCTTCGACTTCGCCGGCTTCGCCGCGACGGTGGCGGTCGGCATCCGGATGCTGGACAACGTCCTCGACGTCACCGCCTGGCCACTGCCGCAACAGCGCGACGAGGCGATGGCGAAGCGCCGTGTCGGCCTGGGCTTCACCGGGTTGGGCGATGCGCTGATCG
Source organism: Bordetella parapertussis (assembly GCA_943331295.2). Lineage (GTDB taxonomy): Bacteria > Pseudomonadota > Gammaproteobacteria > Burkholderiales > Casimicrobiaceae > CAIWHR01. The sequence goes on from CALQLA020000003.1 coordinate 95,951, forward strand.
AGCTCAACCTGCGCTACGACAGCGACGCCGGGCGCGCGCTCGCCGGGCGCATCGCCGAGGAGATGCGCGACGCCGCGTACCTGGCCTCGGTCGAGATCGCCAAGGACAAGGGCGCGTTCCCGCGCCTGTCCGTCGACGACTACCTCGCCCCGCCGCGGTTCGCGTCGCGCCTGCCCGAAACCATCAAGTCGGCGATCCGCGAGCACGGCATACGCAACAGCCACGCGCTGTCGATCGCGCCGACGGGGACCATTTCGCTCGCCTTCGCCGACAACGCCTCGAACGGCATCGAGCCCGCGTTCAGCTGGTTCTACCGGCGCAAGAAGCGGATGCCCGACGATACGATGAAGGAGTACCTGGTCGAGGACCACGCGTACCGCCTGTACAAGCACCTGAAGGGCATCGACGACGCCGTGGTGCTGCAGTCGTTCGATCCCGCCGACCCGCGGGCGCCGGGAACCGTGTCGACCGACGCCGACGGCACGCGCCGCGCGATGCTGCCGCCGTCGTTCGTCAGCGCGCTCGAGATGAGCGCGCGCGACCACATGCTGATGAACGCGACCGTGCAGCCCTTCGTCGACACCGCGATCAGCAAGACGGTCAACGTTCCGGTCGACTACCCCTTCGACGCGTTCAAGGACCTCTACTTCGAGGCCTGGAAGGCCGGCCTCAAGGGCATCGCGACCTACCGGCCCAACAGCACGCTGGGCGCGGTGCTGTCGGTGGCGCCCGCCGCCGCGCCGGCCGCGGCGCCGCAGGACTTCGACACCGCCGACTCCGACCGCCGCATCCGGCTCGACCGCGCGCACCAGCCGCCGCTGTCCAGCCTGCGCTGGCCGGGCCGGCCGGAGCTCGCCAACGGCAACCCGTGCTGGACCTACGTGGTCAGGCATCCGCTGGGCGACTTCGCCGTCTTCATCGGCCACATCGACGACGACCGCTCCTACCCGTTCGAGGTCTGGATCAACGGCGCCGAGCAGCCGCGCGGCCTGGGCGCCATCGCCAAGACGCTGTCGATGGACATGCGCACCGACGATCGCGCGTGGCTCGACATGAAGCTCTCCGCGCTGCAGAAGGCGAGCGGCGACGACGGCTTCGAGATGGCGATGCCGCCCGACGGGCGCCGCGTCCGCGTGCCCAGCCTCGTCTCGGGCTTCGCCAAGCTGATCCGCTACCGCTGCAACGAGCTGGGCGCCTTCGCCGGCGAAGGCGAGGGCAAGACGCCCGTCGTCGACGCGCTGATGGGCCCGAAGGAGCCGAAGGCCGGCCCCGACGGCACGCTGTCGTGGACGGTCGACGTGATCAACCACGCCACCGGCGACGACTTCGTGCTGTTCCTCAAGGAACTCGTGATGCCCGACGGGCAGCGGCGGCCCTACTCGATGTGGCTGTCCGGCGAGTACCCGCGCGTGATGGACGGGCTGTGCAAGGCGCTGTCGCTCGACATGCGCGTCTACGACCCGGCGTGGATCGGGATGAAGCTGCGCAAGCTCCTCAACTACGGCGAGCCCAACGGCGCGTTCATGGCGCGCACGCCAGGCTCGCCCAAGGCGCAGACGTACCCGTCGACGATCGCCTACCTCGCGCAACTGATGATCCACCGCTACGCGATGCTGGGCATCCTGACCGAGGAAGGGTACCCGGTCGAGCACGCCGGCATCCTCGCCGTGCCGCCCGCCGAGCAGGCCGGCAGCCCCGAGCTGAAGACACTGCCGGGGAAGAAATGCCCGGAATGCGGCAACAAGGCGCTGATCCGGAAGGACGGCTGCGAGTTCTGCACCGACTGCGGCTTCATCGGCGCCTGCGGCTGACGGGTCGGGGTTGCACCCCACGCGACACCACCGCCTCGCGTAGCCTTCGGGGACCACGCAAGGCCACGCCGGGGCGGCCCGACCGGACTGGCGTCAACCCGCCGCCGGCCGCGCACCCTCGCCCGCGGCCTGAACGTGGAGATCGAACCCCGGGAACCGAATGACGATGCCGGCGGCGGCGAACTGGCGCAGGATGGCAACGCGCAGCGCGTTCTGCACCTGCAACTCCACGTCGACCGTCGGCACCCAGGCCAGCAGCGTGAAGTTGAGCGCACTACCCGAGAAGCCCTTGAACATGACGCGCGGCGCGGGGCTCGTCATGATGTCCGGCACGTCGCCCGCCGCCTCCGCCAGTACGCGCATCACCCGTTCCGGATCGGAATCCGGGGCGACGTCGACGTCGATGTCGTAGCGCCGCTGGCGGTCCGAGCGGGTCCAGTTCACCACTTCCTTGGACACCAGTTCGCCATTGGGCACGACGACCTCGGCCCCTTGCTCCGTGCGCACGATGGACGCGCGGATGCCGATGTGCATGACCTCGCCGGAGAGCGTGCCGACCTCGATCAGGTCGCCCACGCCCACCGGTCGCTCGACGATGATGATCAGGCCGGAGATGAAGTTGTTGACGACGTTCTGCAGGCCGAAGCCGATGCCCACGCCCACCGCGCTGGCCAGGAGCGTGATCTTCGTCATGTCGATGCCGAGCGACGCCAGCGTCAGCACCGCGCCGGTGATGACGATGGCCCAGCGCGTGAAGGTGACGATGGCGTAGCCTGCGCCCGGGCGCAGGCTCAGCCTGGGCACGATTTCGCGATCCAGCAGGAAGCCCGTCAGCCCGGTCAGGACGACCGTGGCGATCGCGAGGCCGAGTGCCGTGACGATCGCGTTGACGGCGACGGACACGGTTCCCACTTCCAGCGTGGCGGCATTGAGCGATTGCGCCGCCAGCAGCAGCCTCGGGCCCAGCCCGAACATGCCCAGCGTGACGATCACGACGCCGAGGATGGCCAGCAGGCCGAGGACCTGGCGAATGGTCCGCAGCATCGCGGGATCCGCGTCGCGCGCGCTGCGGAGCCAGCGGAACAGCGGCGACGCCAGCAGCGCGAGGATCGCGCCGTACACGGCAACCGCGGTCGACCCGAAGACGAGGCTGAAGCCGAGGATGCTGCCCATGCCGGCGCGCAGCGACCTTCCCGGTCCCGTGAATCCGAAGAAGACGTGGAACACGGTCACGGCCGCCTCGGCGAGCACGAACAGCGCGGCGCCGCGCACGGTGCCGGGACTGGCCCACCGTAAAGCCGTCTGCAGGCGCCCGTGGCGCAGGTCGAGCGCGACCGGCACGCCGATGCTGGCGGCCTGCAACAGGAGCAGGATCCGGTCCGCCAGCGGACTGGCCTCGATGATGGCGCGCAGCGGAATCAGCATCGTCGCCAACGCGATGCCGTAGAGGGTCAGCGACGCAGTCGTCGCCAGCGCACCCCGCGCCACCACGGCGGCGGGGATGGGGAGGAGCATCAGCATCACTTCGTAGAACAGCGTCGGCGGGTCCGGCGCGAGCCACCACAGCACCATCAGCGCGATGAGCAGCGACGCGGCCATCGGGTGGCCGTACGCGCGCTGTGGCGGGGGGGCGTCCCGCGGCTCGCGGGCGAAGAGCCAGCCCGTCAACGCGAGTGCGCCGAAGAAGAACCCGGCCAGGTGCGCGACATCGCGCGCGAGATACCCCGCCAGCGACCGCCACGCCGTGGCGACTTCGGCCTTGACAACGTCGAAGCGGGCGGGCGCCGCGGCCACCTGCCGCAGCGAGGATTCCTCCAGCCGGATCCTCCGTGCGCGGATGCCCGCCTCCTGCGCCGCGACCATGGCGCGGGCGTCCTCGATGCGTGCCTGCAATGCGACCGCGCGGTCGAGCGCGACCAGCACGAAGTTTTGATGCTCGCGAACGCGCGCGATCGTGGCCTGGATCCTTACCTCCATCGCGACCGTGCGTTCCTGCACCGGCGCGGGAACCGCAAGACCTTGCAGCAGCGACGATCCCTCGTGCCATTTCCGGGCGTCGGCCTCGAGCGCGCGCCGGTCGTGCTGCAGCTGCCGCGCGGCGGCAGCGAGCTCGTCGATGGACGTCGCCGCTTCGCCATGCAGCGCACGCAGGCGGCGCGCCCGCGTGATGGTATCGACCAGCTCGCCGGTCGCCGCCGCGCTTGCGGGAAACGCGTCGAAGCCCGCCTGCTGCGCCTCGACCCGGTCCGACCATTCGCGCCACCGTCCCGCCTGCTCGAGACGAGCCAGCGACGCACGCTGCAGGTCCTCGCTCGCACCGATGCCGAGGACGACGTCGGTGACGCTTTGCGAGGCGGCGGCACCCGCCGTCGGCGTTGCGGGGGCAGGGGCAGGGGCGGAGGCGGGGTCGGCCGTGGCGGCTGCCGGCGCGGCGGCGGCGAATCCCGCGGCGAAGAACAGTGTCGCGGACAGCAACGCCACCAGCGGGCGGCGGGCGGCGATCGCCATGCCGCGCCGGCACGGCACGCCCCCCCTTGGCCGGGTCGCCGCCATCGGCGGCGACCTATCGCGCAGCCGGCGACTTCGGCGCGGGCGCGGACGGCGCGGGGACGACCTTCGCGCCGATGTCCTGCAGCAGCCGCTGGAAGTCCGGCGAGGCGAAGATGATCGCTCCCGCCGCCGCGCGCAGCCGGTCGACAGCGTCGGCCGGCAGGACGAACGACGTCGGTTGCTGGTTCAGGAATTCGCGCTCCTTCGCATCGGGAAGCATGGCAAACGACACGTCGACGGCGTAGATCTGGGCCTGCGGGGCGCGTATCGCGGCGCAGACGGGCGAGTCCTTGCCGGCGTCGCATCCGGCCAGCTGCCGGGTCCTGCGATCCTTCTCCCAGCGTGCCGCGATGTCCTTCAGGAGCTCGACGGCCTCGTAGGAGTAGTGATCGATCGGCACGCCGGTGGCCTTCAGCAGGATGTCCAGGGTTCCGGGCGGCGATTCCGATGCGTTCCAGTTCGTCGGCAGCGACGACAGCGAGTTGACGACGAAGACGACGACTCGCTTCACGTGATCGAGCGGCGTCGGCTTGCCGGCGTCGTGCAGCGCTTCGAGGAATTCGAGGGCGTCGAGGACGCCGCGCATGCCGACGTTGTCGGCCACGCCGCCGTCAACGAGGTGGATGTAGGGGTTGTTGACACCGTCCGCGTAGGGCTCCGCATCCTTCAGTTCGCGTATCGCGCGCGCGGCCGGCCGCGGCGGATTCGCGGACCGGCTGAACATCTGCACCCATTCGGGCGCCTTGAAGTTGCAGGTGCCGCCGTAGTTGTTGATCGTGACCGGCGACAGCACGACCGGCACGGCCGACGAAGCAGCCGCCGCCCGCGACAGCCGGACGGCATTGAGATCCGCGCACATCAGGTTGAAGATGTTCTGGCTGAAGACCACGCGGCCGCCGCTCGAGATGTCGGTGGTCGACACCATGACGAACGGACCCTCGCCGCGATCGAGGTCGCCGTAGGTCGCGCCGTTGAACAGGATCTCGTCGTAGAAGTCGGCCGCCAGTTCCGAACGCCCCCAGCCCGTCGAGAGGAGGTTGCCCCAATGGGACGGCGTCAACGAGCGCGCGAGAAGCTCGCCCTGGACGTTGCGCTTGAGGAAGCGCTGCTCGTAATCGGCGAACAGCTTGTCGCCGTACAGGCCGTAGGCCAATGCGGTGAAGCTGCCGCCGGACACGCCGGTGATGACGTCGACGGCATCGAGCAGGCGGACCGTCGTGCCGTCGGGCGCGACGACCTCGGTCCGCCGCAGGTACTCGAGGACACCGTAGGAGAACGCCGCCGCCCGGGTGCCGCCGCCCGAGAACGCGAGGATGACGAGGTTCTCCTGGTTCCTGAAGTGCTTCTGCCGCGTCTGGAAGGTATACCCGGCATCGGCGGCCACTTCCTTGAGCGGCGGATTGACCGGGCGGGTGGCGCAGCCACCAAGGACGAGCAGCACGGAAAAGAGCGCTGCGAGCGCACCGGTGAAGCCACGGCAAGGATTCATCAGTCGTCTTGCATCCGGGTGAATGGAATGGCGTCGGTCCATGCCGGCGTGACGGGCGCCGGCATGCGTCAGGGCGCGGACACGACAGTGTAATAGACGCCGTTCGCGCCGTAGGCCGGCCGGAACCACGTATTGCCGCTCAGGTAATACGTGGTGCCGTTCTTGTTGATCACCATCGCGCCCGCGGGCAGCATCGCGTAATTGGCGCCCGACGCGTAGGTCCCGCCGGCGGGTACGCTGGCGACGGCGACGCCGGTGGCCACGCCCGCCTGGTAGGCGGCACCGGTCGCCGCCGCCGTGTTGGCGCTGCCGGCAGCGACGCCGGCGCTGTAGGCGTTCGACGTCGCGGCTGCCGTGTTGGCGGACGCCACCGCCGCACCCGCGGCCATGCCCACGACGGCACCCGCCGCGACTGCGCAGCCGGAGCAGGTCGACGCGTAATACGGCACCGCGACGGGCGGGTGATAGGCGGGATAAGTCGGGTATACGACGACCGGCGGGCGATACACGGGATACGCCGGATATGCGGTGCCCGGCGGGTGATAAACCGTCGCCCCCGACGGATACGTGTGGTACGCGCCGCTGCCGTAAGCGCCGGCCGTGGTGCCGCCGTTCACGTTGGTGTGCTCGGTGCCGCCGCCGGTCGCGTGCGCGGTGCTGCCGCCGTAGGCGTTGGTATGCTCGGTGCCCTCGCCGGCCTGGTGCGAGGTGCTGCCGCCGTTCGCGTTGGTGTGGCTGGTCGACCCCTCGCTATGGGTGGTGCTGCCCCCTGCGCGGTTGGCCGAACTCCAGCCGGCCGCCGGGCCGGCGCCCATGGCGATTGCGCCGACGAACAGCGTGGTCATGACGCTAAGGGTTGCTTTCATCGCGAAACTCCGGTCAGGGTGACTTGGGTTGCGGGTTCGCCAGCGTCGCCTTGGCCGGCGCCATCTTGACCAGCGGCTTGATTCCCGGCGGCAGCGCGGAGGCCGGCCGCTTCAGCGTAATGCGCGGCGCGGCCAGGGCCTGCTGCGACGTGAACGCATCCGGCGCCATCGTCGCGTCGAGCTTCCAGTTCGAAAGCTCGAGCTCGTTGCGCAGCTGCAGCGGGTCGGCCGCGTAGATCGCGCGCACCCGCCGCGGCAGCCTGTCGTCGACGCCGATCCAGACCTGCAGGAACACGTCCTTGTTGGCCCAGGCCACCATCTCGGTCTTCACGCCGCCGACCACCGCCGACGGGCCGATGTAGAACGCCAGGATCGCCCCGTCCGTCAGCGCGACATAGGGGTCCGCGACCAGGAGGTCGGTGAACGGGAAGAATATCGCGGCGGAGTTGTAGGCCTTCATCAGCGCCGCATCGATCGTCGGCGGCGCATCGGCGACGGCGACCAGGTTCTCGGCCGGGGCAAACGCCATCATCGTCTTGCCGTCGTAGTAGAACTCGGACGCCGGGCCGTCGCCGGGCACCACGACCTTGAGCTTGTCGGGTCGCTGCATCGCGACGTCGTAGCGCACCGTGTAGGCGATCGGCGGCCCCAGCTTGCTCGGAAACTCGTAGCCGACCGTCGCCGTGAACGACATCGACCCGGCGGCCGCGATCCGGGCGCTCATCGCCTTCAGCAGGTCCATCGCCTTGGGCTCGATCACCAGCTTGTAGGCCGGCGCCACCGGTTTCTTCGCCGCCGGCTTTGCCGGCGCGGCCGGCGCCGTCGCCTGCGCGCCCGCGGTGGCCGCGAACACCAGGCCGGCGAGGAGCGCGAGCCCCCGCCGGGTCTGCCTGTGACTCGTCATCGAAAGCTCCGTTCGCCGCAGCGGTCAACGTGGATCATCAGGGGATCATCCCGCATTCGAACATCTTGTTGACGATCGGCCCCGAGATTTTGTTGAAGAACGCCTGGCGCATCTGCGGATCGCCCTTCAGCGCCTGGATGGCCCGCTGTTCCATTTCCGGTTTCGGCTGGCCCTGCCCGTGCGCCTTTTCCTGCCACAACTGCTCGCAGGTCGAGGTCTGGTACTTCTGGATCACCTTCTCGGCGACCCGGTCCATCACGGGGAACTGCGCGTACGCGAGGCCCGCGACGGCGGATGCGACAACAGCGACAGCGAAGGTCTTGCGGTTCATGACTTCTCCTCGGAGTGGAGTGGCCTTACGGGGGATGCTGCGACCGGCCTGCAGCATGGGCTTACTGGGCGGGGAACTCAACTCGCCGCCGGACGGGGTGTCGCCTGCGCCGGGGACCGCACCCCGGCGATGCATTGACGGCCTTGCGATCGGCCGTGTATTTCTGACCAGTTTGCCCTAGAGTCTAGCCGGTGCCGCCGCGATCTGCCATGCATTTCCGGACAGATCGCCTCCCGCGATGCCCGGTGCGGCATGCGTTTTCAACGGATCGTCGCGCGGCGCGCCGCGCGCCTGATTGCGCACAGTGAGGCACCTGGCTGCGCGCCTCCACGGAGACTGACATGGAACGATCCGCCGCCGGAAGACGCGTCGCCGGCAATGCCTCGGACCCGATCACGGAGCACGGCGACGTCCGGGTGGGACCGATCCGCGCGATACCCGGGTTGCTGGCCGAGCACGGGATCGACCCGGCGCCGGTGCTGGCGTCAGTCGGCGTCGCCGCTGATGCGTTTTCCGATCCGGAGAACCGGCTCGACTTCAATGCGCTCGGCAGCCTGCTCGCCGAAGGCGTGAAGCTCACCCGGTGCCCGCATTTCGGACTGCTGGTCGGGGCGCGCTTCACGCTCGACTCGCTGGGAATGCTCGGCACCCTGATGCGCAACAGCCCGACGCTTCGCGACGCGCTGCGCCTCGCCACCGCACACATCGAACTGCAGGACCGCGGGGCGGTGGCGCTGGCACTCCACTTCAGCGACTCGGAGGCGGCGCTCGGCTATTCGCTGTTCGATGGCAGGACGCCGGCCGCCGACCAGATCCTCGACGGCTCGATGGCGATCCACCATCGGCTGCTGGGCGCGCTCTGCGGGCAGGCGTGGAAGCCGACGGCGGTGCACCTGTCGCACCGCCGGCCGAAGGAGACCGGCCCGCTGCACGCCGTACTGGGCCCGACCCTCGCGTTCGATACGCGGATTTCGGCCGTGGTCTTCGACGCGCGCTGGCTCGACCACCCGATCGCGGGCGCCGATCCGCTGACCTACCGCGGAATCCTGGACGCCATTGCGCTGCAGGAGTCACGCGATCCGGCGCCGTTCGCGCACAAGGTGAGGCGCGCGATCCACGCGATGATGTTCGACGCCTCGGCGTCGACGGAGAACCTCGCCAACCTGTTCAACCTCAGCGAGCGGACGCTGCGCCGTCGCCTCGAGGCGGAGGGGGCGACGGTCCGCGGACTCGTCAACGAGGTGCGCCACGAGCTCGCCGTCCACCTGCTCCGGCAAACGCAACTGCCGGTGACCGAGATCGCCGCGGTGCTCGACTATTCCGACGCGACCGTCTTTTCGCGCGCCTTCCGCAAAACGGCGCGGATGAGCCCGAGCGAATGGCGGGCGCGGATGGCGGCGCCTCCTGCAGCGTGATGGCTTCCCGCCGGCGCGCGCTAGGTCACGGTTCCGTGGCGGCCCTTTTCCTCGATGGTCACGCGGCGGTCGACGGCAAGGGTCATGCGGGGCCTCCAAAGGTGCGCCAGCGCCGGCGTGATTGTCGCTTCGGCACGCGCGGCGGACGATCGCATGCGAACGCTACTCCTCCCGCGGACCCGGCCGCAGCCGGCCCGCCCGCGTCGAACGGGCCACGCCCACCGGCAACCCGCGGCGGGCAGCATAAGCCGGGCCGCAGGGCCGTACAATGACGCCGCGGATGGCGTCGATCCTCTCCGCCAGGCACCCGTTTGGTTCTCCCGCTTGGTGCGCCGGAGTGTCCGGCGCACCGCGACCCCGCGAAGACGCTTGGAGCGAATGTGATGCAACAGGCATTGACGCTGGCGATGACGATCCTGGCGTTCGCCGTGGCTTCGCCGGTCGCGGCGCAATCCGTCGGTCCCGTCCCGAACGGCTGCTACAAGGATCTCTCCGGTGTGATCAGCTGCCCGCCGATGGGTGGCGACATCGTCGTGCCCCTCTCGGGGCAAGCCGTGTGCGGCAAGGGCCACTGCGTGCGCAACGTGTTCGGCAAGGTGACCTGCTCGTCGCTGCCCGGGGGTCAGGCGACGCAGGACATCTATGGCACGGCCATGTGCGTCGGGGACTGCGAAGAAGCGTCGCCCGCCTATTGCCAGCAATTGCGCTGAGGTTCGCCCCCCACGCCCTGCGTCGCATCCTGCTGCGGACCGACGGGTGGCACAGACCATGAGCGGCGCGATGCGCGTCACGCCCGGTTCCGCGCTTCGACCGTCAAGCGCCGGATCGCCGCGCCCATCACATCCATCGTCGCCAGCCGGCGGTCCACCGCGAACGCAAGGCCGGCGAACGCCGCGCCGCCCAGGATCAGCATGGTCGCGCCGTCGTCCGCCGCCACGGTGGAGAGCCGCAGCACCTCGGCGCGAAAGCGTTCCGGATTCTCCTTCAGCACCTTGCCGTTGCCCGGCAACGCATGCACACCCGTGAGCAGGCCGGCGGCGCCGTAATCCGCGACGCACCCCTGCAGCATCGTCACCCAGGCCGCGCCTGCCGTGAGGATGGCGAACCGCTGCCCCGTCGCGAGCGCCGCGCCGACGGCCGCTTCCGCCAGGCCGACAACGGGCACGGCCGCCGCCGCACGAAGCGCCGCCAGGCCCGGGTCGCCGAAGCAGGCGAGCAGGATCGCGTCGGCGTCGGCAGGCACGTCGCTCAGCATACCGAGCGCGGTGCGGGCACCCGCGTCGAAGGTCTCCGGCGAATCGATCACCGCGGGACCTGCCGCGGCCGTCATGCCAACGATTTCGGTGCCGCCGGCGACGTGCCGCAACACCTCGGCCACCACCGCATCGGTCATTTGCCGCGTGGTGTTGGGGTTCAGCACCGCGAGCTTTTTCACGAGGCCTCGGCCGCCCACAGTTCGCGCAGCGTCTCCACGGCGTCGCGCGACGGCGCGATGGCGGCGGGCCGCAGCCGGGTCTCGATCAGCGCCAGGTGGACGCGCATCGCCCGGGCGGCGGCCGCCGCGTCGCCGTTGCGCAAGGCAGCGACGATGTCGTGGTGCTCCTCGCACGAGCACTGCGTCGAACGCGCCGCCTCGAACACCGCCACCAGCATCGACGTGCGGCTGACGAGTTCCTGCAGCTGCTGCACGATGAACGCGTTGCCGGTCGCCCCGGCGAGGATCATGTGGAACTCGGCGGACAGGCGCACCGACAGGGCCCGGTCGCCCCGCGTCAGCGCGACCGACTCCCGCTCGAGGTGCGACTGCAGCCGCTCCATGTCGCGCGGACCAAGGCCGGGGGCGAGATGAGCGACGATCCCGCCCTCCAGGATGCGGCGGGCCTCGTAGATGTCGCGCGCCTGTTCCAGCGACGGCGCGGCCACGAACGCGCCGCGGTTGGGCACCTGGTCGATCAGGCGGTTGGTGCCGAGGCGCAGCAGGATCTTGCGGATGCGCTCGCGGCTGACGCAGAACACGTCGGCGAGCGCGGTCTCGCGCAACGGCGTGCCGGGTGCCAGCCGGCCCGCCAGCAGCGCGCCCGACATGGTGTTGTAGATCGCCTCCTCGTCGTCCTGCACTGCGGGTGCCTCAGCGGTCGCCCGGCCGCCCGAAGGCCGCTGATGCGCCCCCTCGGGGGGCAGCGAACGCAGTGAGCGTGGGGGTCGTGTCCTTCCCGCCGGGCCGCCCCAAGGGAAGGACTGCTCCCCCTCGGGGGGCAGCGAACGCAGTGAGCGTGGGGGTCGTCATCTCACGGCATGCTCGCGAGCCAGTGCCGCGCGATCCCCTCGCGGGTGGCGAACCACGCGGCGCCCTTCTGCTGCATGTGCTGCAGGATGCGTTCCAGCGCGCCGATGCGGCCGGGCCGGCCGATCATGCGCAGGTGCAGGCCGACCGACAGCATCCGCGGCTGCGCCTCGCCTTCGCGCCAGAGCCAGTCGTGCGCCGCGCACACGTACTCGGCGAAATCCCGGCCCGTGCCGAAGCGCTGCGTGTTCTGGAACTGCATGTCGTTGCTGTCGAAGGCATAGGGCAGGACGACGTGGCGATGGCCATCGACGTCAAGCAGGTAAGGCGTGTCGTCGTTGTAGGCGTCGCTGTCGTAGATGAAGCCGTGCTCGGCCAGCAGCCGCCGCGTGCTGGCCGTGGCGTTGGAGCGCGTGTGCCAGCCGACCGGCGCGCGCCCGGTCGCGGCGGCGATTGCCGCGGACGTGCGCGCGATCGCGGCGCGCTCCTGGTCCGGCGTCAGGTCGATGCCCTTTTCCCAGCGCCAGCCGTGGCCCGACACCTCGTGGCCCTGCGCCGCCGCGTGCTGCGCGAGCCAGGGCGAGCGCTCGACCGCGCGGCCGCAGGCGCTCAGCGTGAAGTGGGCGCCGTGGCGCGCGAACAGCTCGGCGATGCGCCAGTACGCGACGCGCGTGCCGTACTCGAAGTGGCTGTCGATGCAGCGGTCCGGCACGCCCTGCGGGTCGATCACCTCGTACACCGCCTCGTTGCGGTCGTCGCCGTCGGTCATCGAGAACTCGGCGCCTTCCTCGAAGTTGACGACGAAGGAAACCGCCACCCGCGCGGCGCCGGGCCAGCGCACCGGCGGCGGGCGGTTGCCGTAGCCCACGAAGTCTCGGGACCCGCGCGTCGGGGGAATGGGATCGGGGAATGAGGGCGTCATGGGAAGCTCAGAATTGCGCCAGCCGGCGCATGCCCACCAGCCGCTCGGCGACGAAGAGCACGACGACGGCGAGCACGATCAGGCACGACGAAATGGCTGCGATGGTGGGGTCGGGCGCCTCCTCCAGGTAGCGGAGGATCTCGATCGGCAGCGTCTTGTTGCGCGCATCGGTGAGGAAGATGGAAATCGCGTAATTGTCCATCGACGCGAGGAACGCGAACAGGCCCGAGGTCAGGAAGGCCGGCGCCAGTGCCGGTACCATCACCTTCAGCAACGCGGCGCGGCGCGACAGGCCGAGCGTCTGCGCCGCCTCGATCAGCCGCAGGTCGAACAGCGCGAGGCTCGCATGCACGGTGCGCGTGACGTAGGGCAGCGTGATCACGATGTGGCTGATGAGCAGCGCCGCGAACACGTCGCGCAGGCCAAGGGCCCGCAGCGCCTGCAGCATTGCCACGCCGATCACCAGCCCGGGCATCAGAAGCGGCGAGACGAGGAAGGCCAGCAGCGCCTCGCGCCCCTTGAAGCGTCCCTGCTCGATCGCGATCGCGCACAGCGTGCCCAGCACCAGCGCCACCGCCGTGGACCCGAGGGCGACGCTGACCGACAGCGCGAGCGTCGCGCCCAGCCCGGGCTTCCTCAGCATCGCCTCGTACCAGCGCCACGACCACTGGCCGACCGGCAGGTTGAACATCGACGAATTGCTGAACGACACCAGCAGCACCACCGCCAGCGGCAGCAGCATGAAGACGGCCACGGCCGCCAGCAGCGCGCCATCGGCCGTGCGCGCGACGGTGGCGGCCTTCATTCCGCCGCCCCCGCCGGCTGCGCCCGCGCCTGCAGCCGTCGCGTCAGCACGGTGCTGCCGACGACGATGGCCACCGCGATCAGCAGCAGCGCCACCGCCATCGTCGAGCCGGACTGCCGGTCGCGCATGAACAGGTAGGCGCGCGCCATCAGCGCCGGCAGCGTCGGGTAGCGGTCGCCGATCAGCAGCGACGGAATCACGTACATCGACACCGACATCGAGAACACGAAGGCGCAGCCCGTCACCACGCCGGGGAGCGACAGCGGCCAGGTCACGCGCAGGAAGGCGTGCACGGGCGCGGCGCCCAGCGTGGACGCGGCCTCCCGCAGCCGCGAGTCGATCTGCCGCGCCACCGTGAAGATCGGCAGCACCATGAACGGCAGGAACACGTGGACGGCGGCAATGACGAGGCCGCGCTCGTTGAACAGCAGCTTGACCGGCTCGTCGACCACGCCGATCGCCATCAGCACGGAATTGACCGCGCCATTGCTGCGCAACAGGATCGTCCACGCGAAGCTCTTGACGACCACCCCGACCGACAGCGGCAGGATCAGCGCCAGGAACATGAGGCCCTGCACCACGGGTGCTGCGCGCGCCATCGCGAACGCCGTGGGGTAGCCGATCAGGAGGCAGAGGCCGGTCACGACGAGCGCGGTCTTCAGCGTGTTCCAGACCACCGTGGCATTGAACGGGTCGGACAGGAACGTGGCGTAGCCGGCGAGCGTGAAGCTGCCGTCGTCGCCGCGAAAGCTGGTGGCGAGCAGGATGGCGAGCGGCAGCGCGAACACGAGCGCGAGGTAGCCTGCGCCGGGCAGAGCCAGCCAGGCGACGCGGCTCGAGGATGCGCTGGAAGCGGAGGCCATCGCGCGCCGCCCGCTCAGCCGTTCGCCGCGCGCGGGAAGAGCAGCGTGTCGGCGACCGCCCACCGCAGCTGCATCCGCAGGCCGGCGGCGGGCGCCGCGCCGAGGTGCGCCGGCATCTCGGCCATGGCCGGCGCGACATCACCAGCGCCGAGCGGGAAATAAATCAGCCGCCGCGACCCGAGGTACACGGTTTCGCCGACCGTCAGCGCGACGCTGTTCTGCGGCGCCGCCGCGTCGACCGGCGGCGGCGCATCGCCGCGGCCCAGGTGGATCAGCTCGGGACGCACGCCCACCAGCACCGGCGCCCCGACACGCAGTGGGCTACCTTCGTGCTTCGCACTCCGGTATTCGCCCTCGGGGCGGCCCGTCGGGCTCATGCCAGCCGCGGCGGCGGCGGGCGCGACGATCGGCCCGCAGGCGGTCTGCACCGTCACCGTGCCGCCTCCCACGCGGCTGACTTCGCCCTGCCACTGCGACGACAGCCCGACGAAATTGAGCGCGAACAGCGTCTCCGGCCGCGCGTAGATGGCCTCCGGCAAGTCGAACTGCTCGATGCGGCCGCGGTTCATCACGGCGATGCGGTCGGACATCACGAGCGCCTCTTCCTGGTCGTGCGTGACGAAGATGGCCGTCATGCCGGCGTCGCGCAGCATGTGGCGCAGCTCGATCTGCATCGTCTCGCGCAGCTTGCGATCGAGCGCGGACAGCGGCTCGTCGAGCAGGATCAGCCGCGGCCGCGTGGCGATGGCGCGCGCCACCGCCACGCGCTGCTGCTGCCCGCCGGAAAGCGCCGAGATCGGTCGATCGGCCAGTGCCGTCAGCTGCACCGCCTTCAGCGCCTTGGCCACGCCGGCGGCGATGCCGGCGCGGTCCATGCCGTGCGCCTTGAGGCCGAACGCGATGTTCTCGCCAACCGTGAGGTGCGGGAACAGCGCATAGCTCTGGAACACCACGCCGATGTTGCGCCGGTGCGCGGGCAGCGTGGTGACGTCCTGGTCGCCGACCACCACGCGGCCGGCATCGCATTCGGCGAGGCCCGCGATGATGCGCAGCAGCGTGGTCTTGCCGCAGCCCGACGGCCCCAGCAGCGACACGAATTCGCCGGAACGGATGGCGAAGTCGAGCCCGTCGACGACGGCGTGCGAGCCGTAGCGCTTGACGATGCCGGTGAGCTGCAGCGAACTCACCGCGCGAAGCTCGCGCTGCGTACCCCGCCGGTCGCCCCGGGGGCGGCCAGGACTCCCGTCACAGCGCCATCTCGCGGTCCCAGCGCTCGACCCAGCCCTTGCGCTGCTCCGCGATGTAAGCCCAGTCCGGGACGAAGATCTCGCCCTTCGGCACGTTGGCCGGCGGGGCGACGGTGGTGTTGGTCGGCATCCCGAACGAGATCTCGGCGATCTGCGCCTGCCACGCGCCCAGCATGCCGTCGATGAAGGCATTGGTCAGCGCGGACTCCGGCCCGCCCTTGACCTTGGCGATGCCGCTCGGCATCGCCATGCCGCCTTCCTTCGGCAGCATGAAGTCGACCGGCGCGCCCTTGGCTTTGCGCTCGAACGCGTTGTAGCCGATCATGCCGGCGATGGCGCTGGCCTCGCCCTGCTCCAGCAGGTTGAGCGCCTGCGGCAGTTGCGTGTAGATCGTCAGCAGGTTGAGCTTCAGCGCCTTCAGCTTGGTGAACGCGGCTTCGGGCAGGTACTGCGCTTCCTTCAGCGGCTTGCCCGATTGCAGCATCGCCGCGACCAGGAACATCGACAGCCCCTCGGTGTTCTGCAGCGACGGGATGATGAGCTTGCCCTTGAATGCGGGCTCCCACAGCGCGGCGTAGGAGGGCACCTCCTTCAGCTTGCCCGTGTTCACCGCCACGCCGGTGCAGACCTGCACGTAGTTGGCCCACATCCCGTCCATGTGGATGGCGCCGGGCTTCAGCTTGGCGAGGCTCGGCACGTCGGCGACGGTGAGCTTCTCCAGCACGCCTTCCTTGACCGCGGGGATCATCACCGGGTCGTCCATCAGCACCACCGACATGTACGGCTTCGCCTTGTTGCTGACCATCTTCTCGAGATTGACCAGCGAGCGGGTGCCCTCGAACAGCACCTTGGCGCCCGTCTGCTTCTCGAACAGCGCGATCACCGGGTCGATGAAGGCCTTGTGGCCGCCGGCGCCGCCGACGACGATCTCCTTGCCCTTGCCCTGCGCGCGGAGCCATCCGGGCACGCCGATCGCTGCGGTGGCGAGCAAGGCCTGGTTGAAGGCGCGACGCGTGAGGCCCTTCGGTTGGTTTGTCATGAACGCTTCCCCTTTTCGGGCGCTTTGGCCCCTCGTTGCGGTCGATGCTGCGCCTCGAAGGGACGGCCCAGCGCCAGAATAGTGCACAAAAGGTGCTGCAATGTGCACAATCCACCGCACAGGCAATATTCGAACCACCGGCTGCGTCGCGATGCGCCCATAGCGCCCTGAAGGGCGCGCAGCCAGCCGCCGGGACGCCCTGACTGCCGCGGTTCGTCCCTCTCATGGCGATGCCGGATCAGCGCGCCGGTCCCTGGTGCCGAGGGCGCGCCTGCCGACCGGTCCCGGCATCGGCCCATCCGGGAACCCGCCAGCGCCAGCATTGATTTGGTGCAGACGGGCCGCCGGGACGGGACCCGTCGCGGAGTGGGTGCCGGGCACCGCGCCCGGCACCCCGACCGCCGCCGGACCGCGGATGTCGTTGTACACTCGACGGCGAGAAACTCGATCCGACCGCGCCATTGTCGGCCCCGCCGATGCGAGCGCTCTTCAAGGAATTCGATGGCACCCTTTCGAGGTGTATTTGCCAACCTGCTCACCGCGCATGCGCCCGATGGCGGCGCGTTCGCTCCGGCGCCGCAGCGCGATTACGTCGAATGGGTGCTCTCCCACGGCGTCCATGGGGTTACGACGTCCCTCAGCTCAGGCGAGTTCGGCTTCCACACGCCGGACGAACGCGTGGCGGTCATCGACTGCGTCATCCGCGCGACCCGCCAGCGCGTGCCGGTGCTGGCGGGTGTTTCGGAACCGACCCTGCACGCGACCTGCGACCTCGCGCAGCGCGCGGAAGGGTGCGGCGCCTCGGCGGTCATGGCCATGCCACGTTCGTACTTCGTCCTCGACGAGGCGGAGGTGCTGCACTATTTCGAAACGCTGCTCGGGGCAGTCGACATCCCGATCGGCATCTACAACAACCCGTCGGCGACCGGCATCGACATCTCGGCGGGGCTCTACGAGAAGATCGTCGCGCTCGATCCGTCCAGAATCACGGTGTCGAAGGACGGCTCCGGCCAACTCTTCCGCACGCCCGATGTGCTGGCGCGGTGCAAGGATTTTTCGATGCTGCAGGGTTATGCGCAGCTCATGCTGGGCGCACTGGTGCACGGCGCCCCGGGTACCGATTTCGCAATGGCCAGCCTGCTTCCGGCCCACTTCGTCCGCATCTACGAAAGTGTCGCCCTCCACGGCGACCTCGCGATGGCCAGGCAGGCTTACGACCGGCTGTTGCCGCTGTTTCGTCTGATGGAAAAATACGACATCACCCGGATGGCCAAGGCGCTTGCCCCGATGTTCAATCTGGAGCTTGGACCCCACCGTGAGCCCGTCCTTCCGCTCGCCGCGGGCGCGCGGGCCGAGATCCATCGCGTCGTTGCGGAGATCGGCCCCGCCTGAACTCAGGCCGCGTTGCGGCGTCGTTCGCCGCCCGCGTACACCGAGAAGGAAACGATCAGCACCGACAGGGCAATCAGCAGCGTCGCTGCGGCGGCATTCGTCGGGTCGATTTCGAAGCGGACACTGTCCCACATGCGCTTGGGCAGCGTGGCGCTGCGAGGGGACGTCAGGAAGAGCGCGATGATCAGTTCGTCGAACGACGTGAGAAACGCGAGCAGTGCACCCGAGACCGCCGACGCACGCAGCAGCGGCAGGGTGATGCGGCGGAATACATAGGCCGGCTTGCCGCCGAGGCTTGCGGCTGCGAACTCGATCGTCGGGTCGATCGACCGAATGCCCTGGCTCAGCGTCACGAACACGAACGGCAGCACGATCACGACGTGCGCTGCGGCCAGTGCCGTCAGGCTGCCGATCCAGCCGAGGCTCGCGTAGACGTAGTAGAGGCCGAAAGCAAGGATGGTCGGCGGCAGCACGAGCGGGGAGAGCAGCAATGCGTACCACAGCCCTCGGCTGCGCACCTGCCCTCGTTCGATGCCGTAGGCGACCGCGGTACCGAGCACGGTCGCGATGACCGTCGTGATGGCCGCGACCACGAAACTGCGGCCGGCAGCCCCCACCCACTCCTGCGACGCGAAGAACGCGCGAAACCAGCGCAACGAGAGTCCGCGCGGGGGAAACTGCAGGAACTCCGCACTGGAGAACGACAGTCCTATGACCACGATCACCGGGATCAGGAGGTAACCGAGCCCCGTCAGGCAAAACGCCCACAGGAGCACCCGCGGGCCCGATCGCTCTTCGCGCCAGTGACGCGCGACCCCACGCCGCAGCGACTGCCGCTTCCTGCGCAGCGGCGCGACCATGCGCTCGATTCGATCGAAGACAGTGCCGGCAACCGATGCCGCGGCGCCGCGTGCCACGCCGCCGGGCTGGCCCAGCAGCGCGGGGACCCACAACCGCCGCGCTGCCACGAGGATTGCCAGCGTCGCCGCGAGCAGCAGGGTAGACAATGCGGCGGCAGCCGGCAGGTCGAGCAGCGTGCCAACCTGCTGCTCGATGGCCATCGCGACGCTCATCTCGGTCGAGCCGCCCAGAATGGCCGGCGTCGTGAAGACGCCCAGCGAGATCAGGAAGATCAATATGCAGGCGGACCAGACGCCGGGCATCGACAGCGGCAGCCAGACGCGCCCGAAGAGGAAGAGCGGCCGGGCGCCGAGCACCGCGCCGATCCGGGTGAGGTTGACGTCGATGCGGCTGAAGGCTGCATAGAGGATGAGGATCATTACCGGCGCGACGACGTTGACCATGCCGATCGTCGCGCCAAGGCGGTTATAGACCAGTTCGACCGGCTGGGTGGCGAGGCCGCCCGCCACGATCATCCAGTTGACGATCCCCTTGCGCCCGAGGATGGCGATCCAGGCGTAGCTGCGCACAAGCGTGCTGATCCAGTAGGGCAGCAGGACGAGCAGCAGGATCACGCGCTGCCTGCGCGGAGGCAGGCGCACCAGCAGGTACGCGAGCGGATAGCAGAGCACCAGCGTGATGGCCGTGACCACGATCGCCATCTCGAAGGTCTGCCTGAAGACGATCCAGGTCGATCTCGCAGCGAGGATTTCGGCGAAACTGGCGAGACCCGCCTGCGACGCAAGCGCCAGTCGCAGCGTCTGGAAGATCGGCCACAGGTAAAGAGCGACGAGGTACGCCGCCGCCGGCACGATCAGCAGGCCGATCCACCGTGCCGGTTCAGGTTGGCCGTCGTGGCGCATGCGTCACCGGAGGGTGGGCGGGCAGCGGCTCGCTTGCCGGGCCACGGGGGCCACGGTCAGACGCACCGCGCTCACTGGACTAACTTCGTGCGGCGCACTCCGGTATTCGCGCTTGCGATGGCCCGGCGCGCTCCTGAGGATCCGTTCACTTCCCCTCGAGCCACCAATTGTTCCAGGCTTTCACGTAGTTCTCGAGGTTGGACTTGCCGTCAGCGGCCTTCGCCGCCCACCATTGGCCGTCGGATATCAGCGCCGACGCGACGTGGGCAGGGGCCGTGGGCAGATCCGCCTGCCGCTCGCTCGCGATCAGCTTGAATGCGTCACGGTTGGTCGGACCCCAGGGCGCGAGCCGGGCGAACGCAGCCTGTTGTTCGGCGCGGGAGACGAAGGCGATGAAGCGCATCGCAGCCTCCGCGTTCTTCGAGCCCTTGGGGACGAGCCAGTAATTCGAGAGGATCATCTGCTGGTTGAAGGTGAATGCAGCCGGGACGCCGGCCTTCTGGATGCCTTCCATGCGCCCGTTGGCGATGACGACGTAATCCGCCTCGCCGTCGGTTAGCATCTGCTGCATCACGCCGGAGGAGCCAGTCCACTTGACGACGTGCGGCCGCAGCTTCGACAGGCTCCTGAAGGCCCGCGGCATGTCCACGGGGTACATGTTCTTCGGCTCGACGCCATCGGCGAGAAGAGCGATCTCCAGGACCGGCGCGACGAAGCTGGAATCGAGGAACGCGCGCTTGCCGGGGAATTTGGTGGCATCCCAAAAATCCTTCCAGTTCTGCGGACCCTCCTTGACGCGGTCCTTGCGCCAGGCCATGACGACGGACCACGTCTCGTTGCCGACGGCGTTCGGCAGCCGGAACTCTGCCGGAATCGCAGCGCGTGTCTGGGCGTCGAACTTGCTGTAGTCAATCGGCGTCGAAAGACCCTGCTCGCCGAGCAACAGCGCGGTCGCCAGGTTGATGTCGACCACATCCCACTCGACGTTGCCGGACGCCACCATTGCCTTGATCTTCGCCGCGTCCGGACCGGTTGCCTCGACGATCTTGATCCCGGTTTCCTTGGTGAAGGGCTCGAAGTAGGCCTTGCGCTGCGCCTCCTGGTAGGCGCCACCCCACGACGTCACCACGAGCTGCTGCCCGAACGCGGGATGAGTCAGCGCGACCATTGCAACGGCGCACAGTGCACGCGCCGGATTCCACGACGAACTGCAGTGATTCATTGTTCCGCCTCCAAATGACCGAGTTTGATCAGGTATTCCAGCCGGAGCCACGACGGGCCGTGCATTCCACGAGTCCCGCTCTGCCAGCCGCGGCGTCAGCGGTGCACCCGGGTCACGCGGTCGCCGAAACGACGACCGCGTCCTCACTGTCGAAAGTCAGTATAACTGCGTCCCCGGGCCTGCAGGCCGACGCGCCGGGACGCCCCTGTTCGGTCACCAGCAGCGGCCGCGCGAGGCCAGGTGTCTCGACGACATAGCGCCGCGACAATCCGAGGTCGAGCACGCCACTGACGTGACCCTGAAGCCGATTGCGACCGGCTGCAGCCGCATCGGCGAAGCGGAGATTCTCGGGGCGCACCGCGACGGTGACGGGCTCGCCGTCGCGAAGCGGCCGCTCCGCGGTGACGCGGATGCCGGTGCCGTTGCCGGCACGGCAGAGCACGGCGCCTTCTTCCGAGGATTCCACCGTCATTTCCAGGATGTTGCTCTCACCCAGGAACTCGCAGACGAAGCGCGTGCGCGGGCGGTGATACACCTCCAGCGGCGGCCCCACCTGTTCCGCGCGCCCCTGGTTCATCACGACCAGCACGTCGGCCAGCATCATTGCCTCCTGCTGATCGTGCGTGATGTAGAGCACCGTGATGCCCAGCTTGCGCTGAATCGCGCGAATCTCGGATTGCATGCGCTCGCGAAGCCGCCGATCGAGCGCCGCGAGCGGCTCGTCCATCAGGAGCAGCCTCGGGCCGAAGACCAGCGCGCGCGCGAGGGCCGTGCGCTGCTGCTGGCCACCGGAAAGCTCGCTGGGCATGCGGTGTGCGAGATCGGCCAGCTCGACCATGGCCAGAGCCTGTGCGACGCGGCCGCGCACGTCGGCGTTGGCCACACCCCGCGCGCGCAGCGGAAACGCGACGTTCTCGCCGACCGTCAGGTGTGGAAAGAGGGCATAGCCCTGGAACATCATGCCGAGGTCGCGCGCATGCGGCGCCAGCCCCGTCGTCGGCTTGCCGTCGACGTAGATTTCGCCCGAGGTCGGCGGCGTGAAGCCGCCGATCATGTTCATGACCGTAGACTTGCCCGAGCCGCTCGGGCCGAGCACCACGCAGAACTCACCCGCCTGCACCGTCAGGCTCAGATCAGCCACCACGGGGTGCCGGTCATAGATCTTGGTCAGCCTCTCCAGGCGGATTCTTTCCAACGCCTCCCCTTTTTCGGATCCATGGCGGTGCCGCAGCGCATTTCGATGCGCCGCGCACGATCATGACTGCGCGACTAATAGCATCGCGCCATGTCCGTGTCCAGCGGGTGACACGGGGGTGAATGGGTTCAGTTGGGCGCCCGGCCGGCGCGAGCCCCTGCATGCACTACCGTGCACGCTACGCGATCTTCATCCCGCGAAGCGGCGTCGCCGATGCGTGGAACTACAGCGTGAACGTTCCCGGGAAGACCCAGAGCAGCGCGGCGGTCATCGTCACGTAGCGGGCGAACTTGCCGATCGCCATGTAGACGACGCACGGCCAGAACGGCAGCCGCAGCCAGCCGGCGACGGCGCAAAGGGGATCGCCGACGATCGGCAGCCACGACAGCAGGCACGCCGGCGGCCCGAAGCGCTCGAGCCACGCGAGCGCGCGCGGGTGCGCCGCCGCGGGGTCATGCGATACCTTCTCGTAGACGCGCTCGGCGCCGTAACCCATCCACCAGGTGATGATGCCGCCGACCGTGTTGCCGAGCGTGGCCACGACCACGGCGAGCCAGAACAGGTCCGGGTTGAGCTTGACCAGCCCGAACACCGCCGGCTCCGAACCCATCGGCAGCAGCGTCGCCGACACCAGCGCGACGACGAACACCGTGGACAGTCCGTACTGGGGCAGCGCGAGTGCCGCCAGCAGCGGCGCGATCCATGCGTCCATGGCCCGCATCATGCCACGGCCCCGCGCCGATGCCGACCGCGGCCCGCGCGAACGGCACGAGCGGAAGGACCGCGGCGAGGGTCAAACGGCGGCGGAAGCCTCGGGCCGAATTGTCCGCTTGACGCGGGAGCTTACGGATAGTCGCGCGCGGGCAGCGACGGATCGCGAACGCGGCGCGCCACCTCGACGCCGCCGACCGGCAGCCCGGCCGGGTCGAGCAGTCCCACCTGGACCAGCACGCTCGCCTGGTCCCAGTAGATGTGCTCGTGCGACACCTTGCCGTCCTTGAAGCCCACCACGACGCAGACGACCAGTTCGACGGGCCTGCCCGTCGGGGCCACGCCAGGCAGCAGCCAGTCCACCACGGCGGTGTGGGTGAAGGCGATGTAGATCTCCTCGACGATGCCGGACTCGCCCACCGTGCGCGACAGTCCCTCCATCTTCACGTCGGGAGGGAAGAAGCGCCCGACCAGATGGTCGCGGTAGAAGGCGTGGACGGCGGCGCGACCATAGCCTCCCGCCCGCGTCGGCACGTGGTTGAGATGCGGGTTGTCGCCCATCGTGGCCATCGTGGTGCCGAGATCACCCGCGAGTTCGGCGCCCACGTGGCTCTCGAACAGAGCCACCATCTTCTGCTGCTCTTCCGTTAGCATCGGCAGTCTCCAGTCATCAGACGTCGAGGTTGCGCACGCCCAGCGCGTTGGTCTCGATGAACGCGCGGCGGGGCTCGACCTGCTCGCCCATCAGCGTCGAGAAGATCTCCTCCGACGTGATCGCGTCGTCGATCTGCACCTTGAGCAGGCGCCGGACCTTCGGGTCCATCGTGGTTTCCCACAATTGCTCGGGGTTCATCTCGCCGAGACCCTTGTAGCGCTGGATCGAGACGCTGTTGCTCGCCTCGTTCAGCAGCCAGTCGAGCGCGGCCTTGAACGTGCCGACGGCCTGGCTCTTCTCGCCGCGCTTGACCGTGGCGCCCGGCAGGATCAGCCCCTGCAGCACCTGCGACGCG
The DNA here is from genome assembly GCA_943331295.2 of Bordetella parapertussis. Lineage (GTDB taxonomy): Bacteria > Pseudomonadota > Gammaproteobacteria > Burkholderiales > Casimicrobiaceae > CAIWHR01. Next base: position 119,770 of record CALQLA020000003.1, read on the forward strand.
GCGCGGATCTGCGCGTAGTCGCCGCTGGCGAGGAGGTCGGCGTCGATCGCCGTCGCGTGCGGCGTGCCGTGATGGGTGCGAACGATCACGAGGCGACGGGCCTCGGTCAGGGTGTCGTAGCGGGCGTCGACGCGGATGTCGGGGTCGCCGATCACCGCTTCGAGTTCGCGCGCGCTCGCCTCGGCGGCGCTCTCGCTGTCGAGGTTGAGGACGAGCCCGGTGAGGAGCGCGTGCATCGCCTTCGGATCGACGAGGCGGGCGAGGCGGTCGATCACCGCCTCGGCCAGCAGGTATTCGCGAGCGACGTGCTCGAACGTCTCCACGGCGAGCGGCGGACGGCCTTCGCCCGGCGACAGCTCGGCGCCCTTCAGCGCGACCTTCAGGAGGTGCTGCTTCAGGTCGTGGTCGTCCTTGAGGTACACCTCCTCGCGGCCGAACTTCGCCTTGTACAGCGGCGGCTGCGCGATGTAGATGTGGCCCCGCTCGATCAGCTCGGGCATCTGCCGGTAGAAGAACGTCAAGAGCAGCGTGCGGATGTGCGAGCCGTCGACGTCCGCGTCGGTCATGATGATGATCCGGTGGTAGCGGAGCTTGTCGGCGTTGTACTCGTCCTTCTCTTCCTTGCCGCCGATGGAGCGGCCGAAGCCGGTGCCGAGCGCGGTGATCAGCGTGATGATTTCCTGCGAGCTCACGAGCTTGTCGAAGCGCGCGCGCTCGACGTTGAGGATCTTGCCGCGCAGCGGCAGGATCGCCTGGAACTTGCGGTCGCGGCCCTGCTTGGCCGAGCCGCCGGCGGAGTCCCCTTCGACCAGGTAGATCTCGCACAGCGCGGGGTCGCGCTCCTGGCAGTCGGCAAGCTTGCCGGGCAGTCCCATGCCGTCCAGCACGCCCTTCCGGCGCGTCAGCTCGCGGGCCTTGCGCGCGGCCTCGCGGGCGCGCGCGGCCTCGACGATCTTGGTGCAGATGATCTTGGCGTCGTTCGGGTTCTCGAGCAGGAAGTCGGCGAGCTTGGCCGCCACCACCTCCTGCACGATGGGCATCACCTCGGACGACACCAGCTTGTCCTTGGTCTGCGACGAGAACTTGGGCTCGGGCACCTTCACCGACAGCACGCAGGTGAGACCCTCGCGCATGTCGTCGCCGGTGGTCTCGACCTTCGCCTTCTTGGCAACCTCTTCCTTCTCGATGTAGTTGTTGAGCGTGCGCGTCATCGCCTGCCGCAGGCCGGTGAGGTGCGAGCCGCCGTCGCGCTGCGGGATGTTGTTGGTGAAGCACTGGACGTTCTCGGCGTACGAGTCGTTCCACTGCATCGCCACCTCGACGGTCATGCCTTCCTTCTCGCCGATCGCGTAGAACACCTTCGGGTGCAGCACCGACTTCGCGCGGTTCATGAACTCGACGAAACCCTTGATGCCGCCCGAGTACGCGAAGTTCTCGCTCTTGCCGTCGCGCTGGTCGACGAGCTCGATCTTGACGCCGTTGTTGAGGAACGACAGCTCGCGGATACGGCGGGCGAGGATCTCGTAATGGAACTCGATGCGGCCGAAGGTCTCGGTGGCCGCCATGAAGTGGACCTCGGTGCCGCGACGGTCGGTGGTGCCGCCGACTTCGAGCGGCGCCACGGCGACGCCGTGGCGGAACTCCATCTGGTGCATCTTGCCGTTGCGCCAGATCTTCAACTTCAGCCATTCCGACAGCGCGTTGACCACCGACACGCCGACGCCGTGCAGCCCGCCCGACACCTTGTACGAGTTCTGGTCGAACTTGCCGCCGGCATGCAGCTCGGTCATCACGATCTCGGCCGCCGAGCGCTTGAATTCGTCGTCATCCTTGATGTCGACCGGGATGCCGCGGCCGTTGTCGACGATGCTGACCGAGTTGTCCGCGTGGATGACGACCTTGATGTCGTCGCAGTAGCCCGCCAGCGCCTCGTCGATCGCGTTGTCGAGCACCTCGAACACCATGTGGTGGAGGCCGGTGCCGTCGGACGTGTCGCCGATGTACATGCCGGGGCGCTTCCTGACCGCCTCGAGCCCTTTCAGCACCTTGATGCTGCTCGAATCGTAGTCGTCGCCGTCGCTCTTGCTGGGGGAATTGGCTGGGATCATCGTTGCTTTCGGTTGACTTTCGTACCGCTCGCTTTCATACCACTCAAAATGCCGGCGCCGACTGCAGAGTCGGCGCCAAGGGGGACACCCGGTCGGAGCGCCCCGTCAGATCCGCATCGGCATCACGACGTACTTGTAGTCGCTGCGCTCCGGCACGGTGACGAGCGCGCTCGAATTGGCGTCCCCGAACGCGAGCTGCACGCGCTCGGCCGAGAGGTTGTGCAGCACGTCGAGCAGGTAGGTGATGTTGAAGCCGATGTCGAGCGACTCGCCCTGGTAGGCGACCTCGAGCTCTTCCTCGGCCTCTTCCTGCTCGCTGTTCGTACAGATGATCTTCAGCGTGCCGGGCGCCAGCACGATGCGGACGCCGCGGAACTTCTCGTTGCTCAGGATCGCCGCCCGCTGCAGCGTGGCGAGGAGTTCGGTGCGGGTGAGCTCGATCGACTTGGTGTGGCCGGTCGGGATCACGCGGTTGTAGTCGGGGAACTTGCCGTCCACGACCTTGCTCACCAGCTCGACGTTGGCGAAGCGGAAGCGCACCTGCGTGGCGAGGATGTCGATCGTGACGGGGTCCTCGACGTCGGCCAGCAGCTTGCCGAGTTCCAGCACCGTCTTGCGCGGCAGGATCACTTCCTGGCGCTGGTAGTCGCCTTCGACCTCGAGGCTCGCCCACGACAGCCGGTGGCCGTCGGTGGCGACCGCCTGCAGCGAACCCTTGTCGGCCACCAGCAGCATGCCGTTCAGGTAGTAGCGAATGTCCTGCTGCGCCATCGCGAACTCGACCGAGCGCAGCAGGCCGCGCAGGTCGCGCTGCGGCAGCGACAGCGTCTGCAGCTGGTCCTGGCCGACGCCGATGCGCGGGTAGTCGGACGCGGGAAGCGTCTGCAGGTTGAAGCGCGAGCGCCCGGCGCGCACGACCATCTTGCTGCCGGTGGCGTCGATCGTGAGCGTCGACTCTTCGGGCAGCGCGCGCAGGAGGTCCTGCAGCTTGCGCGCCGCGACGGTCACCGCTTGCGGGTCCTTCGACGGCAGCTCCGAATGCGCCGTGATCTGCATCTCGAGATCGGTGGCCGTGACGTAGAGCAGTCCGTCCTTCTGCTCCAGCAGCACGTTGGCGAGGATCGGCAGCGTGTGCCGGCGTTCGACGATGCCGGAAACCGCCTGCAGCGGTTTCAACAACGCATCCCGTGCGATCTGCTTTAGTTGCATTGTTTAAACCGAATAACAGCTAATAGGAGGGGCCGCGAAACCGGTACGGTCCGGCGTAACCCTTTGCCATCAGCGGGTTGGGGTAGGAGCAAGCGTGTGGATAACTCCGGTCGGCGCGCAGGACGGTTTTTGGATTGTTCTCGAACTTGCCGCCAAACCGGTTTAACTAACAAATTATAGACTGAAAAGAGACCCGTTTCCACCGGGCGGAAGGCCCGCCCGCCGGCGGCTCCGGCACCCGTGCCGCCGGTGCCCGGCCGGGTCAATTGCGCAGCACCTGGAGCAGGAAATTGACGTCGTGGTTGAGCTGGGGGATCGTCTCCCGCAGCTTCGCGATCTGCCGGCAGGCGTGGAGCACCGTCGTGTGGTCGCGGCTGCCGAAATTGCTGCCGATCTCGGGCAGCGACAACTGCGTCAGCTCCTTCGCCAGCGCCATCGCCACCTGCCGCGGCCGGGCGATCGCCCGCGAGCGCTTTTTCGAGTGCATGTCCGAAATCCGGATCTTGTAGTAGTCGGCGACCGTTTTCTGGATGTTTTCGATCGAAATCTGGCGGTTCTGGACCGCCAGCAGGTCGCGCAGGGCGTCCTTGGCGACGGCGAGCGAGATTTCCTGGCCGTGGAACGTCGAGTACGCGGCAATCCGCTTCAGCGCCCCTTCCAACTCCCGGACGTTCGACCGGATGTGCTTGGCGATGAAGAACGCCACCTGTTCGTCGAGGTGCAGCCGCGTCGACTGCGCCTTGGCGAGCAGGATGGCGACCCGCATCTCGAGCTCGGGCGGCTCCAGCGCCACGGTCAGGCCCCAGCCGAGGCGCGAGATCAGCCGCTCCTCCATCCCCTCGATCTCCTTGGGGTAGGTGTCGCAGGTGATGACGACCTGCTTGTGGGCCTCGATCAGCGTGTTGAACAGGTAGAAGAACTCTTCCTGCGTCCGGTTCTTGCCGTTGAAGAACTGGATGTCGTCGATCAGCAGGAGGTCGAGCGAGCGGTAGTAGCGCTTGAAGTCGTCGAACGCCTTGTGCTGGTAGGCGCGGACCACGTCGGAGACGTAGGTCTCGGCGTGGATGTACCGGATCTTCGCCGTGGGGTCGCGCTCCAGGATGTGGTTGCCGATCGCCTGCACCAGGTGCGTCTTGCCGAGCCCGACGCCGCCGTAGACGAACAGCGGGTTGTAGGAGGTGGGGTGGTCGGCGACCTGGATGCCGGCGGCGCGGGCCAGCTGGTTCGCCTTGCCCGAGACGAACGTTGCGAACGTGAACGCGGGGTTGAGGCTGGTCTGGTCCTGCCGCCGCACCATCGTCGGCGTCTGCGCCGTCACCTGCGGGAACGACGCGACCCGGGACGCGGGGACGGTTGCCGGCACCGCGGGGGCGTCCACCGCGACCGCCGGCGCCTTGGCCCGCGCCGGCGTCGCTTCCGGCGTCGCCGCGTCGGCGACGGCCAGCGTCACCGGTACCGGCACCCCGGCGTCAAGCGCCGCCAGTTCAGAGATGCGGCCGGCGAAGCGCTCCTTGACCCACTGCAGGACGAAGCGGTTGGGCGCGATGACCTTGTAGCCCGTCTGCGACGCCTCGATCCCCAGCGGCAGGATCCAGGTGTTGAACTGCTGCGGCGTCAGTTCCTCCCGGAAGACCTCGAGGCATTGCTGCCAGAAAAGCGTAACGGTCGACATGCGGCAGGCCAATCCTCAGGGTGAACGATGCCGGAACGACGCCGACGGCGCTGCCTAGGGGGTCAGCGCGAGCGGTGCGGTCGGCGGGAGGTGCGGGGGTGCGGGGGTGCGGGGGTGCGAAGGGAAACCGTACGGCGCCGGGGCGGGCGGTCTTCGCTTGCCGTCGCGCCGGGGCTGTCGCGGGGTTGGCGGCACCCCGTGTTCCGGCGCGATTATACCGTGGGTAAAAAAAGTTATCCACAGCCCGCGGCGGCATCCCTGACCGGCTCCGCCGGCACCGCGCCAGAGGCGCCGGCGTGGGGCGGTTGACAGGTGGGTGGTTAACGCGCTCTAATATAAGGCTTTTTCACCTCAGGCAGCCGACCATGAAACGCACCTTTCAACCTTCCGTCATCAAGCGCAAGCGCACCCACGGCTTTCGCGCCCGGATGAAGAGCGTAGGCGGCCGCAAAGTGCTCTCGGCGCGTCGCGCCAAGGGCCGCGTCCGGCTCACGCCCTGACCCCTGCCGCTCCGGCTGCGCCTGGCGCTTCGCCGCCCACAGCGACCTCCGGCCGTGGCGCGCGTCGCTACCGTCTTGCCGGGACCGGCGTCTTCGAGGCGCTGTTCCGCGCCGGACGGCGCCGCGAGGGCACCTGGCTGCAACTCGTGGCGGCCCCGGCGCGCACGCAGCCCGGCCGGGTCGGCTATGTCATCGGCAAGAAGGCCTTGCGCCACGCCGTCGCCCGCAATCGTGTCCGCCGCGTCCTCCGGGTCGCGGTCGAGCGCGTTCGCCCTGCGATCGAGGCCTTCGACGTGATCCTGCGCGTCAAGCGCGGCTGCACGCGCGAGGAAGTGCGGCTCGTCGCGGCCGAGGCCGCGGTGCTGCTCGCGGCACTGGTTGCCGTTGCGGCCGCACCGGCGCCTGCCGCGCCGGACAGCGGGGCATGAAGACGATCCTGCTGGCCCTGATCCGGGCCTACCAGTACGCACTGCGCCCGATGCTGGGCGCCAACTGCCGGTTCTTTCCCAGTTGCTCCGAGTACGCGCAGGAAGCCGTCACCCGGCACGGCGCGCTGAAGGGCAGCTGGCTCGCGACGCGGCGTATCCTGCGCTGCCATCCGTATCATCCGGGTGGGTACGACCCGGTACCCTGAACGACTTCATCCCCCGCGCGCGCGCCGCATCACCGGCCCGCCGCCTCGCCAGGCTGTCATGGATACGCAACGACTGATTCTGTTTGTCATTTTTTCCTTTTCCGCGCTGTTCCTGTGGGAGGCGTGGCAGAAAGAGCATCGCCCGCCGGTGCCCGTCACCACGACGGCCAAGACCGGGTCGGGCGCGGAGGTGCCGGTGCCCTCGGCGCCGCCGGCAGCGCCGGGCGCCGTGCCGACCGCGCCCCCGGGTGCTATTCCTGGCGCCCCCGCCGGCGACGCGGCCGCGCCCGTCGCCAAGCCGATCGTCATCAAGACCGACCTCTACACGGCCGAGATCGACGCCGCGGGCGGCGTGATCACCCGTCTGGCGCTCGACCAGCATCGCGAGGTCGACCATCCCGAGACGCCGTTCGCGGCGCTGCAGAAAACCGCCGATCGCACGTTCGTCGCGCAGTCGGGGCTGCTCGGCACGGGCATGCCCAACCATCGTACCGTCTACGAAGTGCTGCCCGGCCCGCGCGAACTCGCGCCGGGCGCGGACACGCTGGAACTGAAGCTCGCCGCCACCGCGCCCGACGGCAACAAGGTGGTGCAGAAGCTCACGTTCCATCGCGGCAGCTACGTGATCGACGTCGCCTACGACGTCACCAACAGTGGTGCCGCGCCCATCGCGCCCTATGCGTACTTCCAGCTGACGCGCGACACCAAGACGCCCGGCGTGCACAACTCGATGGCGCCGGCGTCGTTCACCGGCCCCGCGGTCTACAACGAGACCGACAAGTACAAGAAGATCGAGTTCGGCGACCTCGACAAGCTCGCCGCCGACCCCACCCGCAAGCCTCTCTACACGAAGAACGCCGACAACGGCTGGGTCGGCATGGTCGAGCAGTATTTCGTGTCGGCGTGGCTGCCGTCCGACGAGAAGAAGACGCCGCGCGAGTTCTACACGCGCAAGCTCGACAACGGCCTCTATTCCGCCGGCGTGATCGTCCAGGCACCGCCGATCGCCCCGGGCGCGACCGGCGAAGTCGCGGTGCCGCTGTACGTCGGACCGCAGGACCAGGACACGCTGGCGAAGCTCGCCAAGGGCCTCGACCTCGTCGTCGACTACGGCATCTTCACGGTGATCGCGGCGCCGCTCTTCTGGCTGCTGAAGTGGCTGCACGGCTTCACCCACAACTGGGGCTGGGCGATCATCCTGCTCACCATCATCATCAAGGGCGCGTTCTACCCGCTCAACCACGCCAGCGCGCGGTCGATGGCGAAGATGAAGGTCATCGCGCCGAAGATGAAGGCGCTGCAGGAGCGCTACAAGGACGACAAGCAGCAGCTCCAGCTCAAGATGATGGAGATGTACAAGACGGAGAAGATCAACCCGCTGGGCGGCTGCCTGCCCATCGTCGTCCAGATCCCCGTGTTCATCGCGCTCTACTGGGTGCTGCTCTCCGCCGTCGAGCTGCGGCACGCGCCGTGGATCTGGTGGATCCACGACCTGTCGGCGCCGGACCCCTTCTTCGTGCTGCCGGTGATCTACGCGATCACCGCGTACCTGCAGGTGCGGCTGTCGCCGACGCCGATCTCGGACCCGGTCCAGGCGAAGGTGATGCAGATCATGCCGATCGCGTTCTCGGTGATGTTCATCTTCTTCCCGTCGGGCCTCGTGCTGTACTGGCTCGTCAACAACACGCTGCAGATCCTGCAGCAGTGGCACATGAACCGCGTCCTCGAGCGCGAGGCGGCGTCGGCTGCCGCCAAGCGCCGCTAGGCCCGCCCGCGAGCCTGCTGGCACCGGTCGCGACGGCGACGACCGCAGTGGCCGCTGCACCGTGACCCCGGCGCCGGACACGATCGCCGCCATCGCCACGCCGCCGGGCCGCGGCGGCGTCGGCGTGATCCGCGTCTCCGGCGCCGCGGCGCCCGCCATCGCCGCCGCGCTGACCGGGCGCACGCTGGCCCCGCGCGAGGCGACCCTGGCGACGTTCCGCGGCGCGGCCGGCGAACCGCTCGACCAGGGCCTCGCGCTGCTGTTCCCGGCGCCCCGCTCGTATACCGGCGAGCACGTGCTCGAACTGCACGGCCACGGCGGACCGGCGGTGCTGCAGATGCTGCTCGCCCGCTGCCTGGCGCTCGGCGCGCGCCTCGCCCGGCCCGGCGAATTCACCCAGCGCGCCTACCTTAACGGCAAGCTCGACCTCGCGCAGGCGGAAGGCGTTGCCGACCTGATCGACGCGGCGACCGGCACCGCCGCGCGAGCCGCCGCGCGCAGCCTCACCGGCCTGTTCTCGCGCGAGGTCAACGCGCTGGTCGAGGCGCTGATCGACCACCGGATGCGGGTCGAGGCCGCGCTCGATTTTCCGGAGGAAGACCTCGACGTCGACGCGACCGCGGTGGCGCAACGGCGCCTCGCGGCGCTGCGCGAGCGCCTTGCCGCGCTGCTGGCGCGGGCACGGCAGGGCGCGCTGCTGCGCGAGGGCCTGACGGTCGTGCTGGTCGGGGCGCCCAACGTCGGCAAGTCGAGCCTGCTCAACCAGCTGGCCGGCGAAGACGTCGCGATCGTCACCGCGATCCCCGGCACCACCCGCGATCCGATCGCGCGCGACGTCGCGGTGAACGGCATCCCGCTGACGGTCGTCGACACCGCGGGGCTGCGCCCCACCGACGATCCGATCGAGACGCTCGGCATCGCCCGCACGTGGGACGCGGTTTCGCGCGCCGACCTCGTGCTGATCCTCGCCGATGCGCGCGCCGACGGTCCCGCGCCGGCGACGGCGGCGATCCTGGCGCAGCTGCCGGCGACCTTGCCGCGCCTCCTGGTCCACAACAAGATCGATCTCGCCGGTGACGCGGCCGTCCGGATCGCGCGCCGCCAGGACGCGGTCGCCGCGACCGGTGACGCAGTCCTGCCGGCGCTCGCGGGCGAAGTCTGGCTGTCGGCGAAGACCGGGGAAGGGGTCGATCTGCTGCGGCAGGCGGTGCTCGCGGTGGCGAACGCGCAGGTCGACATGGAAGGCGCGTTCCTCGCCCGCGAGCGGCATCTCATCGCACTGCGCGCGGCGGCCGGTCATCTCGATGCGGCCGCGGGGCACTTGGCGCTCGCGGTGCCGCCGCTCGAACTCCACGCCGAGGAACTGCGCGACGCGCAAGGGGCGCTGTCCACGATCACCGGCGAGTTCACCGCGGACGATCTCCTCGGCGTGATCTTCTCGCGCTTCTGCATCGGAAAATAATGACGGTACGCGTCGTCTTCGCGTGGATCGCCTGCCTCTCGATCGGCGCACTGGCCGGCTGGGCCTGCAGCCGCATCGGCACGCCGATCCCGTGGATGCTGGGGCCGATGTTCGCGGTCGGCTGCCTGCGCGTGTCCGGCGTGCGCCTCGTCACGCCGCCGGGCGGGCGCGAGATCGGGCAGCTGATCATCGGCACGGCGCTCGGGCTCTATTTCACGCCGGTGGTCGTGCGTGAGGTGGTGGGCTGGTGGCTCCTGCTCGCGGTGGGTGCCGTCTTCGCGATCGCGCTGGGCTACATCGGCGGGCTGTTCCTCGCCCGGCTCGCCGGGCTCGACCGGACCACGGCCATCTTCGCCAGCGTGCCGGGCGGCGCGATGGAAATGGCGGTGCTGGGGCATCGCTACGGGGGGCGCGCCGATGCCATCGCGGCGGCGCAGAGCCTGCGCATCGCCCTCGTCGTCGCCGTGATCCCGGCCGTCTTTTACAAGATCGGCGTGCACGGCACCGATGCCTACCTGCCGGGAATCACGGCTTTCGACCCGAAGGGCTTCGCACTGCTGATGGCGGCGACCGCGGCCGGCGGGATGCTGTTCCAGCGGCTGCGGCTGCCGAACGCGTTCGTGTTCGGCGCGCTCGCGCTGGCCATTCCGCTGACCGCCGCCGAGATCAACCTGTCGGCGGTGCCGACCGGCGTGTCGAACGCGGGCCAGTGGCTGCTCGGCTGCTCGCTCGGCTCGCGCTTCCATCCGGATTTCCGCAAGGGGGCGCCGCGGTTCGTCGCGGCGGTCGTGACGAGCGTGCTCATCACGTTCGCCGTCACCGCGGCCTTCGGCATTGCGCTGGCGTGGGTGTCGGGACTCAATCCGGCGACGCTGGTGCTGGGCCTGGCACCCGGCGGCGTGGCCGAGATGTGCATCACCGCGAAGGGGCTGCAGCTCGGCGTGCCGCTGGTGACCGCGTTCCAGGTCGTGCGCCTCGTCGCGCTGCTGTCGCTGACGGCGCCCGTATTCGCGTGGCTGCGCCGCCGCCGGCGCGAGTGAATTGATCAGGCCACCGGGCCAATCGGCCTGCGGCCGCCGCTTACGGCGCGACGGAGCGGCATGTTAATCTCGAAAGCTGTCGCGAACGCAGCCGGATGCGCATCCATGGCGCACTGCGGGTGCCGCGGAACCCGACCCTCTCCACTGCCAGGCTTTCCTCCATGAGCCATTCCGAACCGCTGTCCGTTCTCGCCGCCGCCGTGTCGGCGCCTTCGTATGTCCGCCATCCGGGCCTCCTGTCGTGGGTCCGCGAGATGGCCGCGCTCGCCAAGCCCGACCGCATCGCCTGGTGCGACGGCAGCGACGCGGAATACGACCGCCTGTGCGCCGAAATGGTCGCCGCCGGCACGCTGGTGAAGCTCGATCCGGTGCTGCGTCCGAACAGCTACCTCGCCTGCTCCGACCCGTCCGACGTCGCGCGCGTCGAGGACCGCACGTTCATCTGCAGCGCGCACGAGGAGGACGCGGGGCCGACCAACAACTGGGTCGCGCCGGCGACGATGCGCAAGACGATGCACGGGCTCTTCGACGGCTGCATGCGCGGGCGCACGATGTACGTCGTGCCGTTCTCGATGGGGCCGATCGGCAGCCACATCGCGCACATTGGCATCGAGCTTTCCGACAGCCCGTACGTCGTCGTCAACATGAAGCTGATGACGCGGATGGGTCGCGCCGTGTTCGACGTGCTGGGCAGCGACGGGCCGTTCGTGCCCTGCATCCATTCGGTCGGCATGCCGCTCGCAGCGGGTGCCGCCGATGTCGCGTGGCCGTGCAACAGCGACCACAAGTACATCGTCCACTTCCCGGAGACGCGCGAGGTCTGGAGCTACGGCTCGGGCTACGGCGGCAACGCGCTGCTCGGCAAGAAGTGCTTCGCGCTGCGGATCGCCTCGGTGATGGGCCGCGACCAGGGCTGGCTCGCCGAGCACATGCTGATCCTCGGCCTGACCGCGCCGACGGGGGAGAAGTCCTACGTGGCGGCCGCGTTCCCCAGCGCCTGCGGCAAGACCAATCTCGCGATGATGATCCCGGCCAAGGGCCTGGAGGGCTGGAAGGTGACGACGATCGGCGACGACATCGCCTGGATCAAGCCGCACGCCGACGGCCGCTTCTACGCGATCAACCCGGAGGCCGGCTATTTCGGCGTCGCGCCGGGCACCTCGTACGAATCCAACCCCAACGCGATGGAGATGCTGAAGGCGAACGTGATCTTCACCAACGTTGCGCTGACCGACGGCGGCGACATCTGGTGGGAGGGCATGACCCGCGTCCCGCCGGCGCATCTCACCGACTGGCAGGGGCAGTCGTGGACGCCCGATTGCGGGCGCAAGGCCGCGCATCCCAATGCGCGCTTCACCGTCGCGGCGATCCAGTGCCCGTCGCTCGACCGGCTCTGGGACAACCCGGACGGCGTGCCGATCGACGCCTTCGTGTTCGGCGCGCGCCGCAGCGACACGGTGCCGCTCGTGGTGCAGGCCGCGTCGTGGCAGGAGGGAGTCTACAAGGCCGCCACGATGGGGTCGGAAACCACGGCGGCGGCCGCCGGCAAGGTGGGCGAAGTGCGCCGCGACCCCTTCGCGATGCTGCCGTTCTGCGGCTATCACGTCGGCGACTATTTCAACCACTGGCTGCAGATGGGCAAGGCGGTCGCGAAACCGCCGCAGATCTTCAACGTCAACTGGTTCCGGACCGACGCCGACGGCAAGTTCGCGTGGCCCGGATTCGGCCAGAACATGCGGGTGCTGCAGTGGATCGTGGACCGTTGCCACGGCCGTAGCCGCGCCGTTGCGACGCCGCTCGGCCTCGAACCGGCCTACGGCGACCTCGACTGGACGGGGTTCGAGTATGGCGCGGAGCGCTTCTCGCAGGTGATGAAGGTCGACTACGCGATGTGGGGCCGTGAACTTGCGGCCCATGACCAGCTCTTCGCCAAGCTCGGTGCGAAGCAGCCGGCGGCGTTGGTCGAAGAGCGCGCCCGCCTCGGAGCGCGCCTTTCGGTGTAGGCGCTCACTGTCGTTGTGGCGCCCGACGAGGCTCGCGCCATGGCGCGGGCCTCGCGGCATTTTGGGGGTGGGCTTGCGGCGACATCTTTCCAGGGCCGGGGCCCGCCCCGGCGCGGCGTTCGCGTCAGCCGCCGTTCCGGAACGCTTCCACTTCGGCGCGCGTCGGTGCGCCCATGCGTCCCCCGTAGCGCGTGCACTTGATCGCGGCGGCGACGTTCGCGAACCCAGCTGCGGTCGCGACCGCGGCGCCTTCGCCGAGCGCCAGCGTGAACGCGCCGTGCCAGACGTCGCCGGCGGCCAGCGTGTCCACGGCGGCGATCGCGGGAGCGCTCGCGCGGCACTCCCGCGTCCCTTCGCGCCACAGGCAGCCGGCGGGGCCCAAGGTGACGCCGACCAGTCCCGGCACGGTCGCGGCCATCCGGCGCAGTCCTTCTCCGGGCGCGTCGACGCCGGCGGCGAGCGCCAGTCCGGGCTCGGAAAACATCACATGGGTCGCCCGTTGCGCGAGGTCGCGCAGCGTCTCGGGCGGGCCGATATCGCCGTCCAGCACTGCCGGTCGCCCGGCTACGCGCGCCGCGTCCAGCACGACGGCTGCCCCGGCCGGCCAGCGAACGTCGGTCAGCACTGCGGCGAAGCCGGCAACCTGGGCGAGCGGCAGCCACGACGGGTCGTGATCGAGCCGCGGGTCGTTGTAGGCGCAGACGAGGCGCTCGCCGTCGGCGGCGACCAGGATGGCCGCCGACGGCGATACGCAGTCGGCAACGCGCCGCACGGTGCTGGTGTCCACGCGGTCGGCTGCCAGTTGGGCGACGATCCGGCGGCCGAGTTCGTCGTCGCCGACGCGACCCCAGTAGTGCGCGGCGCCGCCCAACCGGGAAACCGCGACACTGGCGTTGGCGGCCATGCCGCCGCCGCATTCGGCGAAGCCGGTGGCGAGCACCTTGGTCGGCTGCGTCGGAATCGCCGGCACGTTATAGATCGCGTCGAGCGCGGACATGCCAAGGCAGAGAACGCGAACCATCGTGCGGCGTCGTCCGTGAGTTGGGGGCGGTGGGGGAAAGGGCGGGGCGGGCAGGGCGCCGGCGATTGTACTCCGGGCCGCGCCCGCGGCGGTCGCGGTTGGGCTTGGCAGTCATGCCGCCCATGTTTCACGTGAAACATCGGTGACGGCATCGGATGCGCATCGGGGCGCCGGACCGGCGGTCCGGTGTTTCACGTGGAACATCGCGCTTGCCTGCGACCGCGATCGCGGGTGCCCGCCGAGGCGCGCCTCCATGGGTCTTGCGGGGCCGATGTTCCACGTGAAACATCGGCCGCCGGTTCGCGCGGCGCCGCCACGACCTTCCGTGCGCGTACCCTTTGCCGTATGATTCGCCCTCCCGACGCCGGCCGCGCCCGCTGCGCAGGTATTGCGGCCAAACCCCCATAAAATCATGCTCTTCCCCACACGTTTCGATGTCATCGTCGTCGGCGGCGGCCATGCCGGCACCGAGGCGGCGCTCGCGGCCGCGCGGATGGGCGCCGCGACGCTGCTGTTGACGCACAACATCGAGACGCTGGGGCAGATGTCGTGCAACCCGTCGATCGGCGGCATCGGCAAGGGTCACCTCGTCCGGGAAGTCGACGCGCTGGGCGGCGCGATGGCGCTCGCCACCGACGAGTCCGGCATCCAGTTCCGGACGCTCAACTCCAGCAAGGGCCCCGCGGTGCGCGCCACCCGCGCCCAGGCCGACCGCCTCCTGTACAAGCAGGCGATCCGCGCGCGGCTCGAAAACCAGCCCAACCTGACGATCTTCCAGCAGGCGGTGGACGACCTAACGCTCGATGGCGACGGCGGGGATGCGCAGGTCACCGGCGTCGTCACGCAGCTCGGCATCCGCTTCGCGGCGCAGACCGTGGTGCTGACGACCGGGACGTTCCTGTCGGGGCTGATCCACGTGGGCCTCGCCAACTACGCGGCGGGCCGCGCCGGCGATCCGCCGGCGGCAACCCTCGGCGCGCGGCTGCGCGAACTCGACCTGCCCGTCGGCCGACTGAAGACCGGCACGCCGCCGCGGCTCGACGGCCGCACGATCGACTTCGCCGCGCTGGCCGAGCAGCCGGGCGACGAGCCGACGCCGGTGTTCTCGTTCATGGGCACGCGCGCGATGCATCCGCGCCAGGTGCCCTGCTGGATCACGCACACCAACGAGCGCACGCACGAGATCATCCGCGGCGGCCTCGACCGCTCGCCGATGTTCACCGGCGTCATCGAAGGCGTGGGCCCGCGCTACTGCCCGTCGATCGAGGACAAGGTCACCCGTTTCGCCGACCGGCCGAGCCACCAGATCTTCCTGGAGCCCGAAGGCCTGACGACGCATGAGATCTATCCGAACGGCGTTTCCACGTCGCTGCCCTTCGACGTGCAACTGGCGCTGATCCGCTCGATGCAGGGCTGCGCGAATGCGCACATCCTGCGTCCGGGCTATGCGATCGAGTACGACTATTTCGATCCGCGCGCCCTGAAAACAACGCTGGAAATCAAGGCGATACAGGGGCTGTTCTTCGCCGGCCAGATCAATGGCACCACCGGCTACGAGGAAGCGGCGGCGCAGGGGCTCCTGGCCGGCATCAACGCCGCGCGGCGCGCCCGCGGCCAGGATGGCTGGAGCCCGCGCCGCGACGAAGCCTACCTGGGCGTGCTGGTCGACGACCTCATCACGCGCGGGGTCAGCGAGCCGTACCGGATGTTCACGTCGCGCGCCGAATACCGGCTGCAGCTGCGCGAGGACAACGCCGACCTGCGGCTCACCGAGGCGGGCCGCGCGCTCGGCGTCGTCGACGATGCCCGCTGGGACGCCTTCGCCCGCAAGCGCGACGCGGTCGCGGCCGAGGTGGCGCGGCTCGGCTCGACGTGGGTCAACCCCAACGTCGTCGCCACCCACGACGCGCTGCGCGTGCTGGGGCAGTCGATCGACCGCGAATACTCGCTCGCCGACCTGCTGCGCCGGCCCGGGGTGAGCTACGGGACGCTGCTCTCGCTGCCGGCGGCGGGCGATGCCGTCGCCGATCCGGAGGTCGCCGCGCAGGTCGAGGTGACGACCAAGTATGCGGGCTACATCGAACGGCAGAAGGACGACATCGCCCGGACGCGCGCACAGGACGACCTGCGCCTGCCCGCCGGCCTCGACTACCGGACGATCCGCGGGCTCTCGAACGAAGTCCAGCAGAAGCTCAACCTGCACCAGCCCGAGACCATCGGGCAGGCCACGCGCATCTCGGGCATGACGCCGGCGGCGATTTCGCTGCTGCTCGTGCACCTGAAGCGCGGCTTCGCCACCCCCGCCGGCCCGGGCGACGCCATCGGGGCCGGACCCACGCCGCCGCCGCCGGCACGGCGGACCGCGTGATCGCCACGGTCGACCTCGCCGCCGGCATCGCGCAGCTCGGTGCCGCCGCGCCGCCAGGCGCCGCCATCCCCGCGCTGCCGGCCGGCGCGCGCGAGAAGCTCGACGCCTTCCTCGCGCTGATGACGAAGTGGAATCGCGTCTACAACCTCACCGCGATCCGCGAGCCGGAGCGGATGGTCACGCACCACGTGCTGGACACGCTCGCGGCGCTGCCCGCGCTGCCGTCGCGCGCGGAACTGCGGCTGCTCGACGTCGGCAGCGGCGGCGGCGTGCCGGGGATCCCGCTGGCGATCGCGCGGCCCGGCTGGCACGTGGTGATGCTGGACAGCAACCAGAAGAAGACCGCGTTCGTCCAGCAGGCGGTGATCGAACTCGGACTCCGCAACGCGGAATCGGTGACGGCGCGGGTCGAGGACTACGCGCCGGCCGCGCCGTTCGACCTCGTCGTTTCGCGCGCGTTTGCCGACCTGCGCACGTTCGTGACGACCAGCGCGCAGCACCTCGCGCCGCATGGTCAATGGGCGGCCATGAAGGGCGCCTACCCCGCCGACGAAATCGCCGCGCTGCCGCCGACGGTCCGCGTCGTCGCCGCCGTTGCGCTTGCCGTTCCCGGCCTCGACGCTGAACGCCACCTGGTCGTGATGGAGCCTGTGCAATGACCCGGATTCTCGCTGTCGCCAACCAGAAGGGCGGGGTCGGCAAGACCACCACCGCGGTCAACCTCGCCGCGAGCCTCGGCGCGATGAAGCGCCGCGTGCTGCTGGTCGACCTCGATCCGCAGGGCAACGCGACGACCGGCTCCGGGCTAGATAAGCGTGCGCTCACTCACACTGTATACCAGGTGCTGCTTGGCGAGCGCCGGATCGCCGATGTCCGCGTGGTGTCGCCGACGGGCGGCTTCGACGTGGTCCCGGCCAACCGCGAACTCGCCGGCGCCGAGATCGAGCTGGTCGACCTCGACTCCCGCGAGACCCGGCTGAAGGACGCGCTGGCCGAGGCGCTGCAGCAGATGCGCGCGGCCATCTCCGAGGTCAGCGCCGACTACGATTTCATCCTGCTCGACTGCCCGCCGTCGCTGTCGCTGCTGACGCTGAACGGCCTCTGCGCGGCGGATTCGGTGCTGATCCCGATGCAGTGCGAGTACTACGCGCTCGAAGGGCTCTCCGACCTCGTGCAGACGATCCGCAAGGTGCGCACGCAGCTGAATCCCGGCCTCGAGATCGAAGGCATCCTGCGCACGATGTACGACCCGCGCAACACGCTCGCGCTCAACGTCGCCGCCGAGCTCGAGAAGCACTTCGGCGACAAGCTGTACCGGACCGTCATTCCGCGCAACGTGCGGCTGGCCGAGGCGCCGTCGCATGGCATCCCGGCGCTGCATCTCGACAAGACCTCGAAGGGCGCGCAGGCCTATCTCGCGCTGGCCGGGGAAATGCTGCGGCGGATGGAGGCGGCCGGCACTTCGCCGCCGCCGGGCCCCGGACCCAGCGCGACAACCGCCTGAGGATGACCACGCCATGATCCGACCCAAGGGCCTCGGCCGCGGGCTCGACGCGCTGCTGACGCGCGCCGACGACGCCGCCGGCGGCGACACGCTGCAAACGCTAGGCATCGACCGGCTGAAGCCCGGCAAGTACCAGCCCCGCACCCGGATGGACGAGGCGTCGCTCGACGGCCTCGCCGCATCGATCCGCGAGCAGGGGATCATGCAGCCGATCCTCGTCCGGCCGGTGGAGGGCGCGCGCTTCGAGATCATCGCCGGCGAGCGGCGCTGGCGCGCCGCGCAGCGCGCGGGCCTGACCGAGGTGCCGGCGCTGGTGCGCAACGTTCCCGACCAGGCGGCGCTGGCGCTGGCGCTGATCGAGAACATCCAGCGCGAGGACCTCAACCCGCTGGAAGAGGCGCAGGGCATCGCGCGCCTCATCGCCGAGTTCGGACTGACGCACGAGACCGCCGCGAAGGCGGTGGGACGCTCGCGCAGCGCAGTGACGAACCTGCTGCGGCTGATCGACCTCGCGAAGCCCGTGCAGGCCTACCTGCTCGACGGCCAGCTCGACATGGGCCACGCGCGTGCCCTGCTGCCGCTGCCGCTCACGCAGCAGACGGCGGCGGCGGCACGGGTCGTCGCGCAGAAGCTGTCGGTGCGCGAGACCGAGCGGCTCGTCCACGCGCTCGGCAATCCGGCCCGCGGCAAGACCCCTGCGCGGCGCGCCGATCCCGATCTCCTGCGGCTGCAGGAGACGCTGTCGGAGGTCCTGGGCGCCAAGGTCGCGATCGAAGCGAAGAAGGGCGGCAGCGGCCGCATCGTCATCGGTTACGCCAGCCTCGACCAGCTGGACGGCATCCTCGCGCGATTGCGTTAGCGGATTGCCGCAGGTCCGCCTTCGGGCGGGTCCCAGGGTGTCGCCCGGCGTTGAGCGACGCGAAACCCGGGGGGATGCGGCAACGGCTAC
>CALQLA020000004.1 GCA_943331295.2 Bordetella parapertussis
CCTTCGCGCACCCGCTCCACCGCCATGAACCGGATTTCTTCCAGCGTCTTATGATCAAACGTTCTGCCGTCTCGTTTCACAAACAATCAGATCACCGCCGTCGTGGAAAGTTCCCGCATTGTCGCCTTAATTATCGACTGCTGAGTAAGCCGTGGCGGCGACGCGCATCGCGAACCCGCATTTTGCGCAATCGCGCCGGCGAGGGTAGTGTGCGCGATGCGAGAGCGCGACCACGCGCCGCAGGAAGGGAGGAAGACCGATGCTGACGGGCAGGAGCGCGCTGATCACCGGATCGCTGGACGGGATCGGGTTCGCGATCGGAGAGGCGCTGGCGCGCAAGGGCTGCGCGATCATGCTGAACGGCTTCGGCGACGCGGCGCTGGTCGCAGCGCGCGTGACGCAACTGCGGGCGCTGGGCGTCGACGCCGACTACCACGGCGCCGACCTGTCGGTGCCGGCCGAGATCGACGACATGGTCGCGACGACGCAGCGCCGCTTCGGCGCCGTCGACATCGCCGTCAACAACGCCGTGACCCGCACCTGGGGCAACATCGACGAGCTCCCGGTCGATCGCTGGAACTACGCGGTGGCGGTGAACCTCACCGCGCCGTTCCACGTGATCCGGCTGACGATGCCCGGGATGAAGGCGCGCCGCTGGGGCCGCATCATCAACCTCGCGTCGAACTACGGGCTCGCGGGCACGGCGCGGCGCGTCGACTACGTGAGCACCAAGCACGGCTTGGTCGGCATGACCAAGGTCGCGGCGCTCGAGGGCCTGCCCTACAACATCACCGCCAACGCGATCTGTCCCGGCGCGACGCTGACACCCAACGCGCGCAAGCTCGTCGCGCAGCGGATGGCGGCCAAGGGCCTGTCGGAGGCGGACGCGACCACCGACTACCTGTCCGACCGCCAGCCCTCGCGCCGCTTCATCCCGCCGGAGAAGGTCGCCGCCTTCGCCGCATTCCTGTGCTCGGACGACGCGAGCGAGATCACCGGCACGCCGCTCACGATCGACGGCGGCTGGATGGCATTTTCCTAGGACGGGAGACACGCCGATGCAACCCGAAGCGATTGCCGTAGCCGCCCGCCTGTTCGTTGCCGCGCGACGCACCGGCCACCCGATGCCGCCGCTGCCGGAATCGTGCCGGCCGGCCAACGCCGCCGACGTGAACGCGATCGTCGACGCCGTGACCGCGGAGCTTGTCGCCAACGACGGCGAGACGATCGGCGGCTGGAAGATCGGCTTTCTCTACAGCCCGCGGCAGAAGCCCATGATCTGCCCGCTGTTCCATTCGCGGCTGTTCGCCAGTCCCGCGCCGGTACCGGCGACGGTGACGGCGGCGTGCCTGATCGAGCCGGAGATCTCGTTCCGGCTCGTCCGCGACCTTCCCGCGCGCGCCGCGCCGTACCGCGCCGACGAGGTTGCCGCCGCGCTGGTCGCGTGCCCGTCGCTGGAACTGATCGACACGCGGTTCGACACCGCGCACCGCTCGATCCGGCAGATGCTGGACGACAGGCGGACGCGGCTCGAGGCGATGGCCGATCACAACACCACCGGCGCCTACGTCACCGCCGACGGTCGCGCCGACTGGCAGGATTTCGACTTCGCGGCGATGCGCGTCGTCATGCGCACGCCGAAGCGCGTGCTGGTGGAGACCGTCGGCGGCCACGCGTTCTCCGACCCGTTCCTGCCCTGCGTCGTGCTCGCCAACGAAATGCGCCATCGCGCCGGCCTCGCTGCCGGACAACTGCTCGTCACCGGCTCGTTCAGCGGCTTCTTCCCCGTGGAACCCGGTGAAACGGTCACCGCGGAATTCGTCGGCTTCGGCAGCGCCGAGGCGACGTACGTCACCAGATAGAATTGCTGTCGAAGGAGACAACCATGCTGCGAAAACTGTTCTGCGGCGCGCTGTTCGCGTCGGTCGTCCTGCCCGGTATGCCCGCGCTCGCGCAGGCGCCGGCCTACCCGTCGAAACCCATCCGCATCGTCGTGCCGTTCGGCCCCGGCTCGGCGACCGACAACATCTCGCGGATGGCGGCCGAGAAGGCGGGCAAGAGCCTCGGCACGACGTTCGTCATCGACAACAAGCCCGGCGCGAACGGGCTGATCGCCGCGCGCGAGGTGGTCGGCGCGCCGAAGGACGGCTACACGATCATCGTGTCGTCGAATTCGGCGCACGCGGCGAACGCCTACCTGTACAAGAACCTGGGCTACGACCCGGTGAAGGACTTCACGCCGGTCGCCGGGCTCACGATCAACCCGCATGTGCTCGTCGTGCGCGCCGACCTGCCGGTGCGCAACATGGCCGAGCTGATCGCCTACGGCAAGGCCAACCCCGGCAAGCTCAACCTCGGCAACGGCAACACGGGCTCGCTCGCGAACGCGTCGCTGGTCAAGACGATGGGCGGCTTCACCGCCACCGACGTCGCGTACAAGTCGCCGCCGGCGGCGGTGACCGACCTGCTGGGCGGCCGGATCGACTTCCTGTCCACCGACTACTTCATCGTCAACGAGCACATCAAGAGCGGCCGGTTGCGCGCGCTGGCCGTGACGTCGAAAACGCGGCTGCGGCCGCTGCCCGACGTGCCGACGGTGGCCGAGACGCTCCCCGGCTACGAGCTGAACGGCTGGGTCGCTGCGTTCGCGCCGGCCGGCACGCCGCCCGACGTCGTCGCGAAACTCAACAAGGCGTTCACCGACTTCGTCAATTCGCCCGAGTTCCAGCAGTACATGGACCAGCAGGGGATGCAGGGCTTCGCGTCGACGCCGGCGGAACTGGGCGCGTTCCAGAAAGCGCAGGTCGCACTGTGGGCCGAGGTGCTGCAGAAGGCCGGCGTGCAGCCGGAATAGCCATGGGAATCGAAGGCAAGGTGGCAATCGTCACCGGCGGCGCGTCCGGCATCGGCCGGGCGTCGGCGCGGCTGATGGCGGCGCGCGGCGCGACGGTCGTCGTCGCCGACCGGGATGCGGACGGGGCGCGCGGCGTGGCCGCGGAAATCGCCGCGAAGGGCGGCACGGCGCTGGCCGTCGACACCGACGTCGGCGACTCGCAATCGGTCGCGCACCTCGTCCAGGCGACGCAGCAGGCGTACGGGCGGATCGACGTGCTGCTGCACGCCGCGGGCATCTGCCCGCGCCGGCCGCTCCTCGAGATGACCGACGACGAGTGGCGGCAGGTGCTGCGGGTCAACCTCGACGGCACGTTCTACGTCACGCGCGACGTCGGCCGCGTGATGGCCGCGCAGCGCGGCGGTACGATGATCCTCGTCACGTCCGACCGCGGCGTGCACGGCAGCATCGACTACGCACACTACGCCGCCGCGAAGGGCGGGATGATCGCGCTGACCAAGAGCCTGGCGCTGACTCTCGGCCGGCACGGCGTGACCGTCAACGGCCTCAACCCGGGCATCACCGACACGCCGCTCGGGCGCGCAGCGGTGACGCAGTGGGAGGAAAAGCGCAAGCTCGACGTGCTGGGCCGGTTCAGCACGCCGGAGGAGATCGCGGAGACCGTGTACTTCCTCGCGACCGCCGGCAGCTTCATGACCGGGCAGATCGTCAGCGCGCGGATGCGCTACGGGGCATGACCGCGAACGGCCATCCCCGCCAACAGGAGAAAGCATGACTGCAACGCGCAAGAGGAAAGTGATCATCACCTGTGCCGTCACCGGCGCGATCCACACGCCGACGATGTCGCCGTACCTGCCGATCACGCCGGAGGAGATCGCCGACGCCGCGGTCGGCGCGGCCGAGGCCGGTGCCGCGATCGTCCACCTGCACGCCCGCGACCCCGTCGACGGGCGGCCGACGCAGGACCCCAAGTACTTCCGCCAGTTCGCTCCGGAGATCCGCCGCCGCTCCGACGTCGTGCTCAATTTCACGACCGGCGGCGCGCCGACGATGGCGATCGAGGAGCGGCTGCAGCCGGCGCTGCAGCTGAAGCCCGAGGTGGCGTCGCTCAACATGGGCTCGATGAATTTCGGCCTCTACCCGATGCTGGGCCGCTACAAGGAATGGAAGCACGACTGGGAGAAGCCCTACCTCGCCGAGTCGGACGGCCGGATCTTCCGCAACACGTTCGCCGACATCCAGCACATCCTCGAATCCTGCCGCGCCAACCGCACGCGGTTCGAGATCGAGTGCTACGACATCGGGCACCTGTACACGGCCGCGCACTTCCTCGACCGCGGCATCGTGGAGCCGCCGCTCTTCATCCAGTCGGTGTTCGGCATCCTCGGCGGCATCGGCGGGCATCCCGAGGACGTGATGCAGATGAAGCGCACCGCCGACCGGCTGTTCGGCGACGACTACGTCTGGTCGGTGCTGGGCGCCGGGCGCAACCAGATGCCGATCGCCGCGATGTCCGCGGTGCTGGGCGGCAACGTGCGCGTCGGCCTCGAGGATTCGCTGTGGCTCGGTCCCGGCACGCTCGCGCAGACCAATGCCGAGCAGGTGCGCAAGATACGCACGATCATCGAGGCTCTGTCGCTCGAGGTCGCCACGCCGCAGGAAGCGCGCGAGATCCTGCGCCTCAAGGGCGGCGACGACGTGGGGTTCTGAGCGAAGACCTGTATCCCGTTTTCGCAGCCCGGGTTGAGCGGAGCGAAACCCGGGGGGATGCGCAAACGGGCGCGGCCCACCCGGGTTTCGCTGTCGCTCAACCCGGGCTGCGCGGCAGTGCAGCCACGCGGCACCGCGACCTCAATTCACCACGTTGGCGAGCGGCTCGTCGCGGGCGAGCCGGTCCAGGTTCGCGCGCATCTGCGCCCAGATCCGGTCCCGCGACTGCCGGGACGATCCGGCCGTGTGCGGCGTCGCGAGCACGCGCGGATGGTTGCGCAACGCGGCGCCCGCGGGCAGCGGCTCGATCGTGAACGCGTCGAGGGCGGCGCCGGACAGGTGCCCTCCGTCCAACGCCTCGACCAGCGCCGCTTCGTCGATGATCGCGCCGCGCGCCACGTTGACCAGCAGCGCCGACGGCTTCATCAGCGCCAGTTCGGCGCGGCCGATCAGCCCCCGCGTCTGCGGCGTCAGCGACGCGGCGACGACCAGCACGTCGCTCCTCCGCAGCAGCGCGGGCAGGTCGACGCACTCGATGCCGGGGAGCGGGTCGGCAATCGGCGTGCGCGTGGCGACCAGCACCCGCGCGTCGAACGCGAGGGCGCGCGTCGCGAGGCCGCGGCCGATGGAGCCGTAGCCCAGGATACCGACCGTGCAGCCCGCGATCTCGTCGCCTTCCCAGACTTCCGGGCCGGACCAGCCGCCCCTCCGGATGCACGCGACCTGGTCGGCAAGCGCACGCAGCCGCGCGAGGACCAGCAGGAACGTGTGCTCGATCACCGCGACGCTGACCGCGCCCGGCGTGTTCGCCACCGGGACGCCCGCGGCACGCGCCCCGGCCAGGTCGATGCGATCGGTGCCGATGCCGACCTGCTGGACGAGGCGCAGGCGCGGCGCGCCGCGCAGCAGGCCCGTCGTGACGTCGACCCGCCGCGTCACCAGCGCGTCCGCGCCGGCGAGCGACGCGCGGATCGCCGGCAGGTCGCCGTGCGGGACAAACGTGAGGTCGTGCGCGATGGCCGGCGTCGACGCAGGATCGAGGAACCCGTCCGCCGCCACCGTGACCCGCAGCCTCATCGCGCCGTCCCGGGGGGCGGCGCGGCGGTCTGCCGCCGCCATTCGTCGACGTCGAGCGTCACGCCGGCACCGAGGTCGTCGCGCGGGCGCACCCGGCCCTGCTGCGGCACCAGCGCGCCCAGCATGATCGGCGGCGGTGCCTTGTCGCCGGGGCCGTAGAACACGATGTGCTCGGCCAGCGGGCAGATCGGCGTCGCGTACATCAGGTGCGTGGCCCACGGCTGCATGATCCCGTTGTGCGGGATGACGGGAATGTCGTAGGCGGACGCCATCGCCATCACCCGGCGGATCTCCGTGATGCCGCCGGACCAGGCGAGGTCCGGCTGCAGCACGTCGGCGCAGCCGCGCGCCAGGAGTTCCTTGAAGCCCCAGCGCGTGTATTCGTGCTCGCCGGTGGCGATCTGCGTGCCGGTCACGGCGCGGCGCAGTTCGCGATAGCCGTCGTAGTCGTCCGGCGGCAGCGGCTCCTCGATCCAGCGCAGCGAATGCGGCGCGACGGCGCGGGCGAACTCGAGCGTGTAGCGCACGTCCCAGGACATCCAGCAGTCGACCATGATGTCGATGTCCGGGCCCACGGCGGCGCGGACCTCGGCCACGCGGTCCACGTTGCGGCGCAGCCCGTCCTTGCCGTCGGACGGGCCGTACGACATCGGGATCTTGGTGCCGACGTAGCCTTCGCGCGCCAGCGCGTGCGGGTCCGGATGCGTCGCGTAGACCGGCAGGGTGTCGACAACCGCCCCGCCCAGCACGCGATAGAGCGGCTGCCCCATCCACTTCGCGAGCAGGTCCCACAGGGCGAGGTCGACGCCGGACAGCGCCATGATCGGCGCGCCCTTGCGCCCGTAGGCGAGCGTGGCGCGGTACATCTGGTCCCACAGCAGCTCGACGTTGCGCGGGTCCTTGCCCAGCAGCAGGGCCTTCAGGTGCCGGTCGACGATCACCTGCGCGACGACGCCGCCGCGCGTGATCCCCAGGCCGCTGACGCCCTCGTCGCTCTCGACCTCGATGAACACGTCCTGCGTGTTCGGCCCGCGCCACGTGCCGCGGCTCGACTTGTACTCGGGGTAGATCGACATCGGCGTCGACACCCGGACCTCGTTCAGCCACGATCCGCCCGGCGGCGGCGCCACGTACGTCCTTACGTCGACGATCTTCATGGGTTCGCGGGCGCCTCAGGCGATCTTCCGCTGCAGGGCCGGCGCCGCCTTCAGGTCGGAGCCCTTGCCCGCGCGGACGATGGCGCCCACCGGCGCGCCGGGAATCGCCTCGCGCTGCATCTTCGCGATGGCGATCATCCGGTCGAGGTCGATGCCGGTCTCGATGCCCATCTCGTGCAGCATGTTGACCATGTCCTCGGTCGCGATGTTGCCCGACGCACCCGGCGCGTACGGGCAGCCGCCCAGCCCGCCGACGCCGCCGTCGAAGCGCGTCATCCCCGCCTGCAGCGCCGCGAACGTGTTGGCGAGCGCCATGTCGCGCGTGTTGTGCAGGTGCAGGTTCCACGTCACCTGCGGATACTTGTCGAGCATGTGCGCGACGATGTTGTAGACCGTCAGCGGGTTCACCACGCCGATCGTGTCGGCCAGCGAGATGTTGGTGACGCCGAGCGCGAGGTAGCGGTCCGCCACCTTCTCGAGCTGCGACATCGGCGGCTGCCCCTCGAACGGGCACCCGAGGCTGCAGATCATGCTGCCCGACACCGTGAAGCCGGCGTCCTGGGCGATCGGCACCATCTCCTCGAACTCCCGGAACGTCTCCTCGATCGAGCGGTTGCCGTTCGCGCGGTTGTGCGACTCGGTCACCGACAGCATGAAGCTCACCGTGTTGATGCGGTCCTTGAACGCCAGCGCGCGCTGGAGCCCCCGGATGTTCGGCGTCATCGCGCGATAGCTTACGCCGGGGACGATGTCGATCTTCGCCATCACCTCGTCGGCGTCGGCGAGGATTGGAATCGCCTTCGGATGCACGAACGACGTGACCTGGATCTCCGGCACGCCGGTGCGCGACAGCGCATTGATGAGGTCGATCTTGAACTGCGTGGGCACCGGCTGCTTCTGCGCCTGCAGCCCGTCGCGCGGTCCGACTTCCATGATGTGCACTTTCTTCGGCAATTGCATTGCTTGTCTCCTTCCGGGTGTCCGTGGCTTGGTTCGTTCAGGCGGCGCCGGCGCGCGCCGGCACCACCAGTGCGTCGAGGGCGATTGCGCCGCGTCCCTTCGGCAGCACCGCGAGCGGGTTCACGTCGAGCGACGCGATGTCCGCCTGCGCCGACACGGCGAGGCGGGAAATGTTCACGAGGACGTCGAGCAGCGCGTCGACGTCGGCGGCGGGGCGCCCGCGGACTCCGGCCAGGATCGTCGCGAGCCCCCTGACTTCGCCGATCATCTCCTGCGCGTCGACGCGCGTGACGGGACACACGCGCCACGCCGCGGCGCCGAGCGCCTCGACCAGGATACCGCCCATGCCGAGCATCAGCACCGGGCCGAACTGCAGGTCGCGCGACACGCCGACGATCAGCTCGACGCCGTCGCCGACCATCTGCTGCACCAGCACGCCGTCGAGCTTCGCCCCCGGGTGCGCCGCGCGCACCGACGCCATCATCGTGGCGTGCGCCGCGGCCAGCGCGTCGTCGTCGCCGATGCCGAGCCGCACGCCTCCCGCTTCGGTCTTGTGGCTGATTTCGCCGGAGACGATCTTCAGCGCCACCGGATACCCGATGCGCGCGGCCTCGCGCCGGGCGTCGGCGACGCTTGCGCACAGCGCTTCCTGCGTCGCGGCGACGCCGTAGAGCGCCAGCAGCGCCTTGCTGGCGTGCTCGTTCAGCGCGCCGCCCGCTGCGCGGTCGAGCAGCCCGCGCGCCGCGCGCCGCGTCGCATCCGCAGCGGCCTCGTCCGGTGCCGCGGGCGCCTCGGCGCCGGCGAGGCGGCGCCGCCGGTGATAGTCGACCAGCCGGCGCACGGCGCGCGCGGCCTTCTCGGGCTGGTAGAAAAGCGGGACGTCGCTCGCGCGAAGGTGCTCGAGGCCCGGCCGGTCGCGCGGGTCGTAGAGGCTGCCCGACCAGACGAACACGATCGGCTTGGCGGACGACGCTGCGGCCGCAACCACGGTCTGCGCCTGCACCATGCCCCCGACGCTGGAGATCGCGATCAGGTCGTGCTGCTCCTCGTCCAGCAGGTGGCCGAGGATCGGCGCCAGTTCCGGGCCGTTGCCGAACATCGTGAGATCGGCGGGATTCGCGGCGGAGCCCCGGCTGCCCATGATGGCCGTCAGCTTCGCCGCGGTTGCCGCGGACAGCGGCGGCACCTCGAGGCCGGCCTCGCCGCACTTGTCGGCCATGAACGAGCTCATGCCGCCCGACTCGGAGACCACGCCGACGCGATTGCCGCGGGGCGCCCTGACCTTCGCGAACATCGCCGCGGTCTCGACCAGCTCGTCGTAGTCGTCGACGCGGATGACGCCCTTCTGCGTGAACAGCGCGTCCTGCACGACGTCCGATCCGGTCATCGCCGCGGTGTGGCTCGTCGCGCCGCGGCTGCCGGCCTCGGAGCGGCCGATCTTCAGCATCACGATCGGCTTGCCGGCGGCGAGCGCGAGGTCGGCGGTGCGCGCGAAGTTGGCGCCGTCCTTGAACCCCTCGACCACGGCGATCACGGCCCTGACCTGCGGGTCCTGCAGCATGTAGCGGATGAAGTCGCTCGATTCGAGATCGGCCTCGTTGCCCGTGGCGACGACGTAGCGCATGCCGATGCCGCGGTCGCCGGCCGCGGCCAGCAGCGGACGGTAGGCGGTGGCGCCGCTCTGCGAGACGAGGCCGATCGACCCCTTCAGCGCACGCATCTCGGGCGCGATCCGGGTCGACGGCGTGGTCCAGCTGCAGTCGGCGACGTTGGCGATGCCGAGGCAGTTGGGGCCGCACAGGCGCATGCCGCTCTCCCGCGCCAGCGTGCGCAGCGCCTGCTGGCGGGCGATCGCCTCCGGCGTCGCCAGCTCGGCGAAGCCCGCGGAGATCACCAGCGCCGAGCGCGCGCCGTTGTCGATGCAGGCGCGGAACGCATCGAGGACCTGCTCCGCCGGAAGCACGATCACGGCCAGGTCGACCGCCTCGGGGATGTCCCCGACCGTCGGCCGGCAGGGTACGCCGAAGACGGTCTCGCGCCTGGGGTTCACCGGATAGAGGCGCGCGCTGCTGCCCGTGGTCACCAGGTTGTTGAACAGCCGGCCGCCGTAGCCCAGCCGCTCGGTCGCGCCGACCATCGCGATGGACCGCGGGTTCAGCATCGCATGGATCGACGCCAGGGTCGGGTCGGCGGCGGGCGGGCTGGGTGCGGTCACTGCGGGCTCCTCGGTTGCGGGTTCGGGTGGGGACTGCGGGAGGCAGCCAAGGCGGCGTTCAGGCCGGGTCGGCGGCGCGTGGCGCGCGCGGGCGGCGCACCCAAAGCCGGCGGATCAGCGGCCAGCCGACGACCAGCAGCACCGCGACCATGATCGTGCCGGAGATCGGGCGGGCGAACAGGATCCCGGGGTTGCCCTGCGAGATCATCAGCGACTGGCGCAGCGACATCTCGAGCCCGTTGCCGAGCACGAGCGCCAGCACCAGCGGCGCCGGCGGATAGTCGTGCTTCTTCATCACGTAGCCGATGACGCCGAACACCAGCATCACCCACATGTCCAGCATGCTGGAGCTGGTGCTGTAGACGCCGACGAAGCAGAACACCAGGATCAGCGGCTGCAGGATCGCGAACGGAATGCGCAGCGCCGAGACGAACACCGGCACGAACAGGATGTTCATCAGCAGCAGCACCACGTTGGCGAGGTACATCGACGCGATGAGCCCCCACACGAGGTCGTGGTCCTTGACGAACAGCAGCGGCCCCGGCTGGATGTTGAAGAGCGCAAGCGCGCCCAGCATCACGGCCGTGGTGGCCGAGCCCGGGATGCCGAGCGTCAGCATCGGGATCATCGAGCCGCCGGTCGATGCGTTGTCCGCCGCGTTCGGCCCGGCCACGGCGGCGATTTCCCCGGTGCCGAAGCGCTCGGGGTGCTTCGACAGCTTGTTCTCGGTCGCATAGGAGAGCATCGACGCGACGGCACCTCCCGCGCCCGGCAGCACGCCGACGATGAAGCCGATGATCGTGGCGCGCCCGATCGGCGCCGCGCTGTCCTTGAGATCCTGCTTCGTGATCAGCATCTCCTTCAGCGTCGTCTTGATGATCCGCCCGGTCTCGGTCTCCTCCAGCGTCGCGAAGATCTCGGCGACGCCGAAGAGCCCGACCGCCACCGGCAGGAACTTGATCCCGTCGGCGAGCCCCAGCAGCCCGAAGGTGAACCGCTGGTAGCCGGTGATGATGTCCATCCCGATCAGCGAGATCATCAGCCCGAAGAAGGCGACGATGTAGCCCTTCATCTTGTGCTCGCCGACGAGTCCCGCGACCGCGGTCATGCCGAGCAGCATCAGCGCGAAATACTCGGGCGGGCCGAAGCTGAGCGCCGCCTTCGCGATCGGCGGCGCGGCCAGCATCAGCAGGACGACGCTGACGGTGCCGGCGAAGAACGAGCCGATCGCGGAGATCGTGAGCGCCGGACCCGCGCGCCCCTTCTTGGCCATCTCGTAGCCGTCGAGGCAGGTCATGATGGTCGAAGCCTCGCCCGGCACGCCGACCAGCACCGACGTGATGGTGCCGCCGTACATGGTCCCGCAGTAGATCCCCGCCATCATGATCATCGCGGTGACCGGATCGGCCCCGTAGACGAGTGGCAGCAGGATCGCGATGCCGGCGACAGGACCGACGCCGGGCAGCGCGCCGATGATGGTGCCGGCGGTGACGCCGATCGTCATGAACAGCAGGTTGATCGGCGTGAAGGCAATGCCGAAGCCGGTGGACAGGTTCGCGAGGAGATCCAAGGGGGGCCTTCGGGTCGGGGTTGGCCGGCGCTTGCGTCGGGCGCCCGCTACAGCTTGAGGATTCCTGCCGGCAGCACCACGCCGAGCCACGAGAACATCGCGTAGAGCCCGACGGCGACGGCCAGCGCGGTCGGCAGCAGCACCTTCCAGGACCGGAAACCCAGCCCCCTGGCGACGACGATCATGAACGCACCCATCGTGACGACGAAGCCCAGTGGCTCGAACACGAGCAGCGTGACGACCAGGGAGACGAATACCAGCGCCAGCCGCCGGCGCGCCAGCGCGTCCGGCCACGGCGACGACGGCGCGACGTTGGCCGCCCGCAGCGCGCGCAGCGTCAGGATCGTGCCGAGGCCGACCAGCCCCACCGACAGCCAGAACGGCAGGAAGCCCGGTCCCGGCGCGCCCCGTTCGTAGTTGTAGTAGGTCATCCGCGCCAGCGAGTTCCACATGACGTACGCGCCGTACAGCGCCAGCGACGCCGGCAGGAGTGCCCCGACCCGGTTCACTTCACGATCCCTGTCTTGCGGTAGAGCGTCTCGATCGTCTTCAGGCCTTCGGCGATGTAGGCCGTCCATTCGGCCGGGCCGAGGAACTTCTTCTCGACGCCCGATTGCGCGATGTACTTGCCCCACTCCGCATTGGCGTCGAGCTTGCGGAAGAGCTCGCCGTACCACGCGACCTCCTCCTTCTTCAGGTTGCCCGGGGCAAACCAGCCGCGCGACAGGTTGAGCACGACGTCGTACCCCAGCTCGCGCATCGTCGGCACGTCGGGGAAGCGCGGGTTGCGCTCGGCATCGAAGATCGCGAGCGCCTTCACCTGCTTCGCCCGGAGCAGCGGTTCCGCGTTGGAGAGCTGTCGCGTGCCGACGTCGACCTGCTTGCCGAGCACCGCGACCTGCACCTCGGCGCCGCTGGAGAACGGGATCTGGTTGAAGTCCACGCCGGCGATCGCGCCGACGGTCAGCTCGAGCATCCCGTCCCAGCTCGCCGGCCCGCCGCCGGCGCCGCCCATCGTGACCGACTTCGGCTTCTTCTTCAGCTGCGCGATGACGTCCTTCAGCGTGTTGAACGGCGAGTCGGTCGCGGCGAACACGATCGACGAGTCGACCGCGGACAGGGCAAGCGGGGTGAGGTCCTTCAGCGGGTTCACCGGCGTGTCCTTCATCACGACCTGCGGCAGCAGCGCGCCGCCGCCGGGCATGACCGTGTACGGGCTGCCGCGCCGGTCGGCGACGAGCGCCGTGCCGACGAGGCCGCTCGCGCCGGGCCGATGGCTGATCGACATCGGCTGCGGCGCCATCTTGTTCTTGTTGGCGACGGTGCGCAGCATCTCGGAGAACTGCGACGCGCCGCCGCCGGGCCCCCAGGGCACGAGGATCTCGATCGGGCTGCTCGGGAACGGGCCGTCGGCGGCGCCGACGCGCGGCGCCACGGCAGCGCCCGCCAGCGCGGCGGCCGCAAGCATCGCTTCACGTCTCGTATAGTGCTTCATCGCTCTCCTCCATCGGCCTCATCGGCGGGCCGTTGCGCACCTGTGGACGGGGTCTCGCCTACTTGAGGATGCCGACCTTCCGATAGAGCCGCTCGATCGTCTTCATGCTGGATTCGATGAACGCCGCCCATTCGGCGGGCCCGAGGTATTGCGCCTGCAACCCGGACTGCTCGACGTATTTCTTCCACGCCGCGTTCTCGCCGATGCGGCGGAAGAAATCGGCATACCACTGGACCTCTTCCTTCTTCAGCCCCGCGGGCGCGAACCAGCCGCGCGAGAGCTTCAGCGTGACGTCGTAGCCCAGCTCGCGCATCGTCGGCACGTTGGGAAGCTTCGGGTTGCGCTCGGCATCGAGGATCGCCAGCGCCTTCAGCTGGCCGCCGGAGATCAGCGCTTCGGCGTTGGAAAGCTGCCGACCGCCGATGTCGATCTGGCGCCCCAGCACGGCGGCCTGCACTTCAGCGCCGCTCGAGAACGGTATCTGGTTGAACTCGACGCCGGCGACGGCGCCGAACACGGTCGCGACCACGCTGTCCCAGCTCGACGCGCCGCCGCCGGCGCCGGCGAGCGTCACCGACTTCGGCTTCGCCTTGAGCTGCGCGACGACCTCCGCCAGCGTCTTGAACGGCGAATCGGCGGCCGCGATGATCACCGACGAATCGACGGCCGAGAGCGCGAGCGGCGTGAGGTCCCGCAGCGGATTCACCGGCGTTTCGCCCATCACCGCCTGTGCGAGCAGCGCGCCGCCACCGGGCATGAAGACATACGGATTGCCGCGCTGGTCGGCGACCAGCGACGTGCCGACCAGCCCGCTTGCGCCCGGCTTGTGGCTGATCGTCAGCGGGCGCGGCGACATCCGCTCGCGGTTGGCGATCGTGCGCACCGTTTCCGAGATCTGCGAAGGCCCTCCACCGACGCCCCAGGGGACGATGATGTCGATGTTGCGGGCGGGAAACGCATCCGCGGCCGCCGACAGCGACGGCAGCGAAGCGGTTCCTCCGGCCGCGACCGCGGCCGCGAGCCGGGCGAGGAACCTCCGCCTGCCTGCCTCGGGATCGCCGGCGCTCATCGGCGCGTCTTGTCGAGGAACGCCTGCTGTGCCTCGACGCGCTCCTTCGTCTGGTGGACGATCTTCCGGCATTCGGCGAGGTACTGCTCCGCGGCGGTGTGACCCGCGAGGTCGAGCAGGTAGGTCATCGCCTTCTTCGTGTAGGCCATCGCATCGGCGGGCTGCGCCGCGAGCTGGTGCGCCATCTTCGTCACCGTCGCGTCGAGCTCGTCGTCGGGAACGACCTTGTAGACGAGGCCCCAGCGCTCGGCCTGCTCGCCGGAGACCCAGTCGCCGGTCAGCAGCATGCCGAGCGACCGCGCGCGGCCCAGCGTGAACAGGGGCAACCCGGGCAGCGTGCCGGCCTGGACCTCGCGGATCGAGAAGCGCGCGCTGGTGGAGGCGATGGTGATGTCGCAGCACTCGGTCGCGATCGCGCAGCCGCCGCCGGCGGCCGGGCCGTGGACGCGGCCTATCACCGGCTTCGACAGCCGGCGCAGCGTGTCGCGCGCCTTGAGGTTCAGCCGGCCGTAGTACGCGCCCGACTTCGGATCGGCCTTCGTCGATTCCGAGAAGTCGCGGCCGGCGCAGAACGCGGGCCCGTTGCCGGCCAGCACCAGCACCCGGATCGCCGGGTCGTCGTCGACGCGCTGCAGCGCGTCGAGGAATTCCTCGAAAAAACGGATCGTCAGCGCGTTGCGCTTCTCGGGCCGGTTGAACGTGATGGTCGCCACCCCGCCGTCCTGCGCGAACAGCAGCGTTTCATA
This sequence comes from Bordetella parapertussis, assembly GCA_943331295.2. GTDB lineage: Bacteria > Pseudomonadota > Gammaproteobacteria > Burkholderiales > Casimicrobiaceae > CAIWHR01. The sequence continues at coordinate 14,854 of CALQLA020000004.1, forward strand.
GGCGGGCGGCGGTGCATCCTGCGGCGTGGTCATGGCTGGGTCCGATGGGTCCGGTTCATCGCGCGGTCCGCGCGCGGGCGGCTGCTGCCTGTCACGCCGCCGCCGGCTCGGCCGGCGCGCGGTCGCGCAGGGCGGCGGCCTGCCGGTAGCGCGTCAGAGACGAGACGTGCATCAGCTTGCCGGGCAGCTCGTGCCCGACGATCTCCTCGGCCAGTCGCCCGGCCTCGCACATGCGGTCGAGGTCGATGCCGGTCTCGATGCCCATCTCGTGCAGCATGAACACCAGGTCCTCGGTGCAGATGTTGCCGGCCGCGGCCTTGTGCCCCGCGAACGGGCAGCCGCCCAGCCCGCCGACCGCCGAGTCGAATTCGGTGACGCCCATCTCGACGGCGGCGACGGCGTTGGCGAGCCCGGTGCCGCGCGTGTCGTGCAGGTGCACGCGGATCTGCGCATCGGGCCAGCGGTCGCGCACCTTGCCCAGCAGCGACTTGATCTGCTTCGGGCTCGCCCAGCCCATGGTGTCGGACAGCAGGATGCGCTTCAGCGTCCCGCCGTTGTCCACGATCGCCTTCTCGATCGCGGCGATGCGGTCGAGCACCCACTGGTGCGGGATGTCGCCCTGGAAATTGCAGCCCCACGCGGCGTTGGTCGTCGCCTGCTCGACCGGGACGCCGAAGCGCTTGTAGACCTCGATCCACGCGGGGAACGTGGCGATCGTTTCCTCGATCGACTTGTTGGTGTTCTTCTTGATGAACGCCGGGCTGGCACCCAGCTTGAGGGCGCCGTCGAGGTAGTATTTGCCGGTGGCCGCCGCGCGCTCCAGCCCCTTGTCGTTCAGCCACAGGCAGCTGTACTGCACGCCCGGGAACGGGATCAGTCCCTGCGACACCTCCTCGGCATCGGCCATCTGCGGCACCCACTTGGCGTGCACGAACGAGACGACCTCGATGTCCTTCACGCCGGTCTGCGCCAGCGCATGGACCAGATCGAGCTTGCGCGCGGTCGGCGTGAACTGCTTTTCGAACTGGAAGCCCTCGCGCGGCCCGACTTCATGGATGGTCACGCTCTTCGGATAGTCGCTCATGTCGTTCCTCGTAGATTGGATGGGTCAGGCGCCGCTGCCGGCCGGCGCCACGAAGGGGTAAGGGACCGGTCGCCCGCCGCGGATCGGCAGCACCACCACCGCGCCGCCCTGCGTCGACTCGACGCCGCGGGAATTCCGGAGTCCGATCTCGACATCCACGATGCCCAGGCCGTCCTGTTCGCGCTTGGCCGTCACGCGGCCCCAGGCGGTGATCGTGTCGCCGGCGATGTCCATGCCCCGATACTCGAAACCGATCTTCCAGGGCCAGCCGCCGCGCCCGGCCCAGTCCTTCAGGAGCTGCGCCAGCACGTGCTGCTTCCAGCTGCCGTTGACCAGGAGCCCCGGCAGCTTGTCGTGCTCGAGCGCGAACGGCAGGTCGTAGTGGACCCGGTGCCAGTTCTCGATCGCCGCCGACCACCGCATCACGTGGGAGCCGGTCATCGGCCCCTTCACCACCTGGGGCAGTTCCTGCCCGACCGCCACGTCGTCGTAGTAGACCTGGGGCGCAATTCCCTTCCCGCCCGCCGCCGATGCATTCGCCATGTCGCTTGTCCTCAACGTTCCACTGTGGATGTTTGCTGCCGCGGCACGCGCTTGACGATGCCGCCGCCTTCGAGCGCGCCTATCTCCGCCTGCGTGTAGCCCAGCTCCAGCAGGACTTCGTCGGTGTCGCTGCCGATGTCGCGCCGGCCGAGCCAACGCATCCCGGCCGCGCTGTTGGTGAAGCGCGGCACCACGTCCTGGATCCGCGTGGGCCCCAGCACCGGGTCCGTCATCTCGACGAAGGTTCCGCGCGCCTGCACCTGCGGATCGGCGAACAGCTGCGCGATGTTGCAGACCGGGCCCGCGGTCACCTCGAACTGCTCGAAGCGATCGAGGGCCTCGCGCTCGGTGTGGGCACGGATCCAGTCGGCGATGGCGCCGTCGAGCTCGTCCATCCGCTTCACCCGCTGCTGGTTGGTCGACAGGCTGGGGTCGTCGGCGAGGTCGTTGCGGTCGACGGCGCGGAACATCCGCGTGGCGATCGAGTTGGCGGCGCCCGAGATCGCGATCCACTTGTCGTCGCTCGTCCGGTACGCATTGCGCGGGACGCTCCACGTCGACCGGTTGCCGTGGCGCATCGCGACCTTGCCGAGCTGGTCGTAGTCGATCGCCATCGAGCCCATGAGGCTCAGCAGCGGCTCGTAGAGGCTCAGGTCGATCTCGTCGCCAATGCCGCCGTTCTTCTCCCGCGCCCAGAGCGCCGCGACCACGGCATAGGCACCGGCCATCGCGGCGACGCCGTCGGCGATCGGGAACGAAGGCAGGCTGGGCGGCCCGTCGGCGTCGCCCGTCACCGCGGCGAAGCCGCTGAAGGCCTCGGCCAGCGTGCCGAGGCACGGCTTCGCGCTGTAGGGCCCCGCCTGCCCGTAGCCGCTGATGTGCAGCATGACGAGCCCCGGGTTGACCGCACGCAGCGCCTCGTACCCGAGGCCCCATTGCGCGAAGCGTCCGGGCCGGAAATTCTCGATGAGCACGTCGGCCGACTGCACGAGCCGCCTGACGATCGCACAGCCCTCGGGCTTGCTCATGTCGACAGCGATGATCCGCTTGTTGCGCGCGGTCACGCGCCACCACAGCCCCTCGCCCTCCTTGAACAGTCCCGTCTTGCGAACGTCGTCGCCCTTCGGATGCTCGATCTTGATCACGTCGGCGCCGAGGTCGCCCAGCAGCGTCCCGACCAGCGGGCCGGCGAAGATCACCCCGGCGTCGATCACGCGCATGCCGGTGAGAGGACCTGCTGCCTTGCGTTGCGTCATTCGTCGCTCTCCAGCGCCATCTCGCGCGTCTTGATGCCGAACACCTTCTCGACCAGCTTGCGGATGAGGTTGGTGGACAGCGCCAGCAGCACGACGACCCAGATCGTGATCGCGATCGGGCTGCTGAAGAAGACCGAGACGTCACCGAGGCTCATGAACAGCCCTTCGCGGAGATGCTTCTCGATCAGCGGCCCCAGCACCAGCCCGATCACCATCGGCGCCAGCTGGAAGCGGAACTTGCGCAGCACGTAGCCCAGCACGCCGAGGAACAGCAGCACGTAGACGTCGATCATGCTGTTGCGCACGCTGTAGGCGCCGATGACCGCCATCAGCAGGATCAGCGGCAGGAAGATGTGGTTGGGAATGCGCAGCAGGCTCACCCAGACGCCGATCATCGGCACGTTCATCACGAGCAGCATCGCGTTGCCGATGTACATCGACACGATGAGCCCCCAGAAGATCTCGGGATGCGTGGTCATCAGCAGCGGGCCCGGCTGGACGCCGTGCACCATCATCGCGGCGAGCATCAGCGCGGTGACCGCGCCATACGGAATGCCGAGCGCCAGCAGCGGGACCATCGTCGACGTGGCCGCCGCGTTGTTGGCGGTCTCGGGGCCGGCGACGCCTTCGATCGCGCCCTCGCCGATCTCGTGGCGATGCTTCGAGACCGCCTTCTCCAGCCGATAGGAGACGAAGCTCGACAGCGTCGTGTGCGGGCCGGGCAGCAGCCCGAGGATGAAGCCGACGATCGTCCCGCGGCCGAACGGCGCCCACGACCGGCGCCACTCGCTGCGCGTCGGCAGCATGTCGCGCATCTTCACGGCGAGCGGCTTCACCTGCCCGTGCAGCGATTCCACGACCGACATGATCTCGGCGATCCCGTACAGCCCGACGACCAGCGCGACCAGCTCGATGCCCTGGCTCAGGTCGTTGACGCCGAACGTGAACCGGTTCTGGCCGGTGACGGCCTCCTGCCCGATGGTGCTCAGCACCAGCCCGATCGCCATCGGGAAGATGCCGGCGGCGAGCGTGCCGCCGGAAATCCGCGAGAACAGCAGCAGGCCGCCCGCGATCAGCGCGAAGAACTCGGCCGGGCCGAACAGGATCGAGAACTGCGCGAGCGGCGGCGCGAACAGCATCACGCCGAGCGTGGAGACGGTGCCGCCGATGAACGAGCCGACCGCGACGATCGTCAGTGCCGCCCCGGCGCGCCCCTTGCGCGTCATCTTGTAGCCGTCGATGCACGTCATGACCGACGCCGCTTCGCCCGGCATGTTGATAAGGATCGACGTCGTCGAGCCGCCGTACATCGCGCCGTAGTACATGCCGGCCATCATGATGAGCCCGGTCGCGGGGTCGAGCGCGTAGCTGATCGGCAGGATCATCGCGATGCCGGCGACCGGCCCCAGCCCCGGCAGCACGCCGATCGCGGTGCCGGCCAGCGCACCCGCGAACGCCGCGATCAGGTTCTGGTACTTGAACACGACCCCCAGTCCGTACAGCATGCCGTCGATGGGACCCATGGGCGCCTCGGTCCCCGCTCAGTGACCGAACACGCCGTGCGGCATCGGCACCATCAGCAGGTGGACGAACACCACGTAGACCGCGACGGAGATCAGCGCCGAGTATGCGACGACCCGCGGCCAGGCGAGCTGCGACAAGAGGCGCATCAGCAGCGCGCAGAAGATCGTGCTGCCCACGAGTTGCCCCGCCCACGGCAGCAGCACGAAGTAGCCCAGCAGCAGCCCGACCAGCGCCAGCAGCCGCCTGCGGTCGTCGCCCGCCGGAAAGTCGACCTGCTCGCCGCGCTCCGCGCGCCAGCCTTCCAGCACCGTCGCGATGCTTGCGAGCAGCATGATCACGCCCACGGCAACCGGAAAGACGCCCGCCCCCGGCTGGTCGAGCTGCCCGAACGGCAACCGGGACGAGAGCCCGAGGTAGGCGACGGAGAACGCCAGCCCGATCCCGCCGATGGCGAGATACCCGACGCGCTTCGGAACGTAGCTGACGCTCATGCGCGGCGCGCCCTCATCACTTCTGCTCGATGAACTTCATGAGGTCGGTGAAGGTCTTCGTGTAGCCCTTCAGCTCCGCCCGCGTTTCCTCCGGCCCCTTGGCGTCGACGACCAGCCCGCCGGTCTTCGCGAAGGCCGCGAACTCCGGGCTCTTCGCCACCTGCAGCGACGCGGCGACCAGCTTGTCCTGCACGTCCTTCGGCATGCCCTTCGGGGCCACGATGTAGACCGCGTACGGCAGCGTCACGTCGTAGCCCGCGGTGACCATCGGCGTCGCGTCGGGGAACGGCTCGTACTTGTCCTTGCCGATCACGGCGAGCACCCTGACGGTGCCCGCCTGCACGTGCCCGGCGACACCGGCGGCGCCGGACGTCACGTTGCCCTGCACGCGGCCGCCCAGCACCGCGACCAGCCCCTCGCCCCCGCCGCCGGTGAACGGGACCGGCACGATCTTCACGCCCGCGGCCTTGTTGATCTGCTGGATCACGAGCTCGACGATGGTGCCGAGGCCGGAGACCGACAGCCGGATCTTGCCCGGATTGGCGCGCGCGTCGGCGATGAAGTCCTGGAAGGTCTTCCACGGCGCGTCGCTCTTCACGACGATGATCGAGGGCAGCTCGACCAGCTTGATGATCGGCTGGTAGTCGTCGGCCGTCTTCCACGGCAGGCCGGTGTTGATGAGAGGCTGGTGCGCCAGCGCCGCGTTGGTGCCGAGGCCGATCGTGTAGCCGTCGGGCTTCGCGCGGACGACCATCCCGACGCCGATCGTCGCCGAGCCCCCGGGCTTGTTCTCGACGGTCACGTTCTGGTGGAGCACCTTCTCGAGCTGCGCCGCGAACTGCCGGCCGATCGGGTCGGTTCCGCCGCCGGGATTGAATGGGACCACCAGCGTGATGTCCCGGCTGGGATAGCCCTGCGCCCCCGCGGTCGCCGCGACCACGAACAGCGATGCGGCCAGCAGCCGCTTCCAGCGATGTCCTTGTGCATCCACGTGGCTCTCCTCCTGGGACTGACGGCAGGCGCGGTGCGATCCGCGCTCAGGCCGGCGCAACGAACGGATAGGGGACCGGCCTGCCGCCCCGCTTCGGCAGCACGACGACGGCGTTGCCGCGGGTCGACACGACCCCGCGCGAATTCGTGATGCCGATGTCGAGGTCGACGACGCCGAGGCCATCCTGTTCGCGCCTCGCCGTGACCCGGCCCCACGCGGTGACGGTGTCGCCGACGACGTCCATGTCGCGGTATTCGAAGCCGATCTTCCACGTCCAGCCGCCGCGACCCGCCCAGTCCTTCAGCATCTGGGCAAGCACGTGCTGCTTCCAGCTGCCGTTGACGAGGAGCCCGGGGAGCTGGTCGTGCCCGGTCGCGTACGGAAGGTCATAGTGGATCCGGCCCCAGTTCTCGATCGCCGCGGACCAGCGCATGACGTGCGACGACGTCATCGGGCCCTTCACGATCGAAGGGAGCTCGGCGCCGACGTCGACGCTGTCGTAGTAGGTCTGGGCCAAGGGAGGCTCGGGCGGGGGCAGGTGGCGGGCGGCGCGCTAGCGGATGATCCGCGTCTGGATTGCCTTCAGCAGCAGCTCGTCCTTCTCGTTCTTGTAGAGCGTCTCCGTGATGAGGAAGACCAGCGTCCCCGAGCGGCCGTCCTTCTGGAAGATGTCGATGTACTTGCTGCGCACCTTGACCTTCTCGCCGGGCTTCGCGAGCTGGTAGATCTCGACCTGGTTGCCGCCGTTCAGCACGCGCGGCAGCGGGATCGGCAGGGGCTTCAGGCCCTTCATCATCCCGCGCACCGAGCCGTCGAAATCGGGATCGGTCGCGGCGCGCGCCAGCGGATCCGTGCCGCCGGGCGCCGGCCGCAGCACGTGCAGCGGGAACAGCGGGGGGGCGACGACGCCGCCGAACGGTCCGTCCGCCGCCGCTGCCTCGTCCCAGTACATCGGGTCCTCGTCCATCACCGCCTGCATGTGCCGGCGGATCTCGCTGCGCTCGACCGGATCGGGCGCCTCGACCCACTCGGACTCGAGCCCGATCAGCGCCTTCACTTCGTCGGTGATGTAGTTGGTGGCCATGGTTCCTCCGCTCCTTGTCGTGTCAGCCGCGCCGCTCGTTCGCCGCGAGCGGTCGTGCTTCCGTGTTGTGTTCCGCGAACCAGCGGCCCGCCCCGGGCGGCCGGATGTCGGTCAGCTTGCCGGTGTAGTGCCGCAGGTCATGCGGCTGGTAGGGATACTTGCCGAAGACGTCCTCGTTCAGCTCGATGCCGAGGCCGGGCTTGTCGGAAATGACGAAGCAGCCGTCCTCGAAGCGCACCGCTTCGTTGGTGAGGTCGCCGCGCCACGGGACGTCCGTGATGAACGTCTCCAGCACGAGGAAGTTGTGGCACGTCGCGGCGAACTGCAGCGTCGCCGCGTGGCAGACGGGACCGTACGGGTTGTGCGGGGCGATCGGGATGTTCACGGCGTCGGCGAGCGCGGAAATCCGCTTCATCTCGGTCAGGCCGCCGACGTGGCAGACGTCGGGCTGCAGAATGTCCACGGCATCCGCGTCGAGCAGGTCGGCGCAGTCGAAGCGCGAGTAGGTCCGCTCGCCCGCCGCCACGGGCACCTCGATCGCGCGGCGGACCGCGGCAGTGTTGCGGCCCCGGTCCGGCAGCGTCGGCTCCTCGAACCAGCGCACGTTGAACGCGCGGAGCTCGCGCCCGACCTGGATCGCCGTGGCCACGTCGAAGCGGCCGTGGCCTTCGATCATCAGGTCGACGTCCGGCCCGGCGGCATCGCGGACCGCGGCGACGTTGGCCATGGCCGCCCGGATTTCGGCGGTCGAGAGCGACAGGTACGCGGTCCCGAACGGATCCCACTTCAGTCCGCGGAAGCCCTGCGCCACCGTGGCGGCGGCCTTGTCCGCGAACTCCGCCGCCGTGCGCGATCCGTAGAACCAGCTGTTCGCGTACACCTTGACCCGGTCGCGGATCCTGCCGCCCAGCAGTTCGTACACGGGGACGCCGAGCGCCTTGCCCTTGATGTCCCAGAGCGCGAGGTCGACGGCGCTGATCGCCGTGCTGAGCACCGGGCCGGTGCGCCAATAGCTGTCGCGCTGCATCCGCAGGTGCAGGCCCTCGATCGCGAAAGGATCCTCGCCGACCAGCACCCGTGCCAGCTCGTCGACGGCCGCGACGACCGTCTTCTCCCGGCCTTCCAGCGTGCCCTCGCCGACCCCCGTGATGCCTTCGTCCGTCACCACCTTCACGAACAGCCAGTTGGTCCGGTAGACGTCGACCAGGTACGTGTGGATCGATACGATCTTCACCGTTTTCCGCTCCGCCGTTGTGGATGTGCGACCGGTGCCCCGGTCTTGGCCGCCATGCGTTCCAGCAGGTCAATCTTGGCGCCGTCGACATGGCTGCGCATGACCTCCTCCAGCCGCCGCTCGTCCTGCGCGCGCAGTGCGTCGAGGATCGCCCCGTGCTCGTCCACCATCGCATTGAGGCGGCCGCGGCTGTAGCCGTACACCCCGCGCAATCCGCCGAGCAGGCTCGCATAGCGGTCGTAGATCACGCAGCCTTCCGGATTGCCGGAATGGCGATAGATGACGTCGTGGAAATCGCTGTTGAGCGCGAAGACGGCGCGGTCGTCGTTCCTGCGCGCGGCGGCGCGCAGCCGGAGGTGGATGTCGGCAAGCTCGGCGAGCGCGCCGTTGGTCAGGTTGGGCATGCACAGGCGCACGAGCAGGACTTCGACCGCCCCGCGCACGTCGTAGATGTTGCGCACGCGCGTCGGGTCGAGCGGCAGCACGGCAGCGCCGCGGTGCGGCTGGATCTCGATAAGGCCTTCGCCGTGCAGCGCCTGCAGCGCCTCGCGCATCGGCATCTGGCTGTAGCCGAAGCGTTCCACGAGGGCCGCGGTCGTGAGCCGCGTGCCGGCGGGAATCGTGCCCGAGAGGATTTCCTCGCGCAGGCGATCGCGCAGCGCCGCATAGGTCGGCACGGTGGCAGCGGATGGGACTTTGGCGGGATCGGACACGGCGCGGGATCGTGGAGGGCGGAAGCGGTCCTGGACTATTCGATACAACTTTCTTTGATTTGATACAATTTTCACAGACTGTATCAAATTGCAGACCCCTGTCAAGCGCGCGCGGCCGCGGTTCGCGCCACGCGTCACTCCCGTCGGGAATGCGAACGCTGGGGGGTCGTATCCGCGACACGGTGCCGAACGTCACCTGCAGGAGGATGCGAACCATGCCAGGACTGCGGCCAGGGCACGACCGGGCTGGTGTCCTGCCAGCGGCCTGTCGGGGGGGGAAGGCCTGACGGAGGACAGCGCCGGTGATATGCATGGCGGCAGGGTGTGCGCCGCGAGCCTGCCGACCGGACCGCTAGCCGGTCTGGCCGCGGCGCGCGCGACGGCAGGCGACGTCGCGCGCGATCCGTGGGCCGTCAGTCCCGCTTGCCGGCCTTCTCCATCTCCGTGAGCTCCGACTGCTTCTTCTGGTTCTCCAGTTGCCTCGCCGACGGATCGGCCGGGCTCGCGGCGGGACCGGCGGCGCAGCCGCCGACGAGCGCGGCGACCAGCGCCACGCCGATGGCCATGCGGAAGTCGTCGCGCATCTGCTGCAGGTTCGTCATGCTTACCCCCCGGAATCCGATCCGACGTCACGGCATTGCGCTTGCGCGCTCCGGTGTTCGCCCTCGGGGCGGCCCATCCGGCTCGCGACCCCAACGTTACCACCGCCACGCCCGTCGTGCGTCGCCGCCGGCATCATCCGCGCAGGTGCAGCTTGAGCGCCGCCGCCGCGATCGGCTTGGCCCATTGCGGCGTGTGTTGCAGCAGTGCGGAAAGACGCGCCGGCGCGGCGATCCGCCCGCGCCGGCAGTCGAGCAGGAGCTTCGGGGCGGGTGGCGCGCCGCGGTCGGGATCGGCGTCGACCGAGTTGTCGAACAGCCGCAATGCGGCGAGTCGCGGCAGCAACCGCACCAGGTTCTCGCGCGAGCGCCGGTAGCGTTCGCGCACTTTCGCTTCGGGGATGTCGTGGCCGCCCTTCGCCACCCGCCGGCGCACGCGGGCGAGGTGCAGTTCCACCGTGGCGAGGCCCACGAACCAGACGTTGACCACGATGCCGCGGACCGCGGCCTCCTCGAGCAGTTCGGGGATCGTGTTTCCGCCCAGCGTCGTTTCGAACGCGAAATCGAGCCGCTCGTCGATCGCCCGCTGCAGCAGGCGCCGGCCCTCGCTCCAGGCAGCCGAATTGACCTCCGCCTGCGACAGCGGCGGCGAGCGATGCCGGTTGGCGGCGGCGATCCTGCGCGCCGCCTCGTCCGGGTTGAAATATTCCGCGCCGGCCCGCAGCAGCGCTTCGCCGCCGACGCTGCTCTTGCCCGCGCCATTGCAGCCGGCGAGCACGAAGATCGAGGCGGCGCGGGGCGCGCCCGCCCCGGTCACGCCGGCCGGGCCTTCGCCGCGCGGCCGGCTCGCGGCAAGGCTTTCGCCGCGTGGGGCCTGGCCTTGGCACGCACGGTGGCGGCCACGTCCGGTTCGCCGGGGGACATGTCGAACGCGCGCTGCATCGCCGCGGCCATCCCGGGCGCCTGCATCCGGTCGAGCAGTGCGTCGAATTCGGCGGCCAGCGTGTCGAGTGCGCCGTCTTCGGCGCCGGCCAGCCGCGCGTAGGTCGCGACGGGAATCACGACCGCGACGGGCGCGTTCCGGCGGGTGATGGTGACGCCGCCATCCCTGGCGACGCGTTCGAGGATGCGACCGAAGCCGTTCTTCGCGTCGCTGGCCGACACTTCGGCCGGCTCGATCAGCTCGCCGCGCGCATTGCGGAATCGAATGGGGTTCGCCACGGGGACTCCTTTTCCGGCCAGGCAGCCTGAGGTGGACATTCTAGCCAATTTGGCCAATCGGCGCATGCCGCTGCCCCGGATCGGGAAGGACGTCCGCCGGCACTGCCGTCCGCACGCGGCCGCCCTGAGGACGCCGGGTGCTCCGTTGCCGCGCGCGCGGGAGGCCTCGGCCCCCGCTAGCAGGTCCCGTCCGCGGTGCAGCCGAGCCACGCGCCCACGTCGTCGCGCAGTTTCTTCGGCTCGGTGGCGCCGACCGCGTGACCCGACCCGCCGTAGAACGGGTAGTACAGCGGCACCGTGCTGCCATCGACGTAGTGGATCTCGAAGCGGCCGAGCTTCCCGGGCAACGGCGCGTTCTCGCCGCGCATCCAGTCAATGCGCCTGACGGACCCGACGTGGCGCGCGAGCGCGACCGGGAGCGCCGGCGAATAGATCACGACGTCGTACCGGGCATCGGTGAGAAACGTTTTCACGTGCCTCGCGTTCTCGAGGAAGAAATCGCCGTAGGTCGGCCAGTGATCGGCGTTGATGGGCAGCGTGACGTACTCGGGCGCAAGGAAGTTGTACATGAACGCGAGGTAGACGTCGGTGTTCATCGCCACGAAGTACCGGTCCCAGCGGCCGAGGTCGCCGAAGTTCTTCGCCAGCGAGTCGTCGACCGGCTCGGGGAATTCGCGCAGCCGCGCCTCCCGGTAGGCCGCGGAGGCGAGAAGTCCGGGGAGCATGCCGCCGGGGTGCTCGGCGATCGCCGCCTCGACCGCGGGGGGCACGACGCCGAGGAAGTGGTAGGCCGCGCCGACGCGGGCCGGTGCCTTGAGCGCGGCGATGCTGCCGACGTCGAAACCGGTGACGGTCGCGAGCTTGCCGCGCTGGCCGAGCGTCGACGATGCCTGGAACTCGAGGTCGTCCGACCACGATTCGGGCTTCAGGTAGTGGTACCGGTCGCGGTTGAACTTCGGCAGGTAGGACATGATCGGGCACGTCGCGTGGTTCGTGCCGAACGCGCAGTCCTTGTCCTTGCGCGTGAAGCCGCCGGGAAAGCCGGCCTGCTCGGCGATCTCGTCGATGATCGACGGCTTCGCGTCCCAGTACATCTCGCCCTGCACCGCGTCCTGGCGCGGGCCGGAAAGCTGCGGCTGGATCAGCACCTGCCGGCCGAATTGCGCGGTCACCGTGGCGATCGAGAGCGGCGCGACCGGCTTGCCCAGTTCGCGGAAATGCGCTCGGATCTCGGCGACCAGTCCGTCGTCGCGATAGAAGGAGGTGCCTTCGGCCGCGTAGCGTTCGCTGAACAGCAGCAGGTTCAGCATCGTCGAGACGCGCGTTCCGCCGTAGCTCTCGCCGACGAACACGACCGGATTGCCCTGCAGGTCGGGGTGGTCGTGCAGGAAGCGCAGCACGACGCGCAGCACCTGCGCGGCGTCGATGAACGGATTGAAGTTGCCCTTGAAGAAATAGTCGCCGATGCGCACGGAGTCGTTGCCCACCGCGGCCGGATTGACGTTGTACGAGAAGCCGGTCTGTGCCGGATCGATGTAGAGGACGTGCCCGAGCTTTGTCCAGCGCCATTCGTTCGCCTTGTAGCCCGGGCCGCCGATGTCCAGCCAGTCGGCGTCGAGCGTGTACGGGGCCGTGTTCAGCGCGAACAGGTTGGCGCTGGTGGCGGCGCCGGGGCCGCCGTTCAGCATCACGAAGACCGGTGCCGGCGCGATGCTGCCGGCGCCCCCCGCTTCCGCCGGATGGAACGAATACCAGAGGTTCGCCGGCGTGGTGTCGTAGGCGTAGTCGCTGTCGCCGATCGCGTAGTGGAAGAAGTAGTGGATCGGCCCGAGGTGGACGAAGCCGGATTCCGGGCCGCGCACCGGCGGGTCGTCGGCACCCGATCCGCCGTCGAGGACACAGCCGGCGAGGAGGCCCGCGAGGAAAAAAGCGAGGAGCCGGCGCGTGGCGCGCGGGCGGCCGGATGCATGCATGCTCATGGCGGAAGTCCCGGAAGGGGCGATGCACGTCCAGCCTCGCGCACGCCGCGAAGGAAGGTCGGTCGCCAGCCTCATATCCGGCTATCGGCAGCGGCGACGGCTTCCGCAGTGGCGGCGGTGCCCTGCTTCCGGGTGCTGCCGGCGGGCAGCGGGCAGCTACCTGCCGCCCGACCCCGCGACGTACCCGCGGTTGGGCACCGGCAGCGCGCGCCGCAGCACGGTTTCCTCGAGCCATTCGGCGGCACGCCGCGCGCGGCCGACCACCGTTGCGGGCGGCATCTGCTGGTAGTCGTCGTTGTAGACGTCGAAACTGTACGCGCCGGCGTAGCCCAGCAGGTCGAGCTTGCTCACGAACGCCGCGAGGTCGGCACTGTGGGCGCCTTCGCCGGGGAAAAATCGCGAGCGCGTGCTGGTCGCTCCGCTCGCCGCGAGCGGGGCGACCGACTGCCAGCTGCAGTCCGACAGCTGGACCAGGAACACCTGCTCCGGGTCGATGGCGTCGAGGTCGTCCAGCGGCGTCTGCGCGCCGATGACGTCGAAGGCGTCGATCGCGAGCCCCAGGTTCGAGCAGTTGGCCCGGAGCACGAGATCGCCGGCCGTCGCGAAATTCCGCGCCGTGCGGCTCCACGAAACGCCCTTGAACGCGATGCGGACGTTCATCGGAATCGCCAGGATCGCCAGCGCGCGCAGGTCGCGGACGATCGCGTCCACGCTCGTGTCGGCGTGGCTCGACGTCGACGCCTCGACCATCAGCAGGCGCCCGCCAAGGTCGCGGCAGAGCTCCAGCATCGACTTCGCGACATCCACCTTGTAGTCGCGCAGCCGGCCGTCGAGCCCCTCGAAGTCGCGCAGCGTCTCCAGCCCGGTCACCGCGAGGCCGCTGTCGCGCACCGCACGAATGCCGGCGGCAACGCCCCCGGGATGCCCCACCACTTCGCCGGCCGAGATCATCACCTGCGCGAAGCCGGCCTGCCGGATCGCGGCAAGCTTCGCTTCGAGCGGCCCCGCGAGCGACGCGGTGCCCATGCCGAAGTCGCCGATGATCATCGGGGCGCGGCGCGGGTGCCGGGTTCGTCGTGCACGAGCTCGAACATGACGCTGCCGAGGCAGGGCTTGGTGAGCGCGCCGTGCTCGTTGGTGTGGACGGTCTCGGACGCGAGGAACTCGATGCCGCGGCCCTCGAGCGTCGCGACCGCGGCCAGCACGTCGGGGGTGCCAATGCCGATCCGCTGCAGGTGCTCGTCGACGTCGACGAAGCGCGCGTTCTCGTCGGGCTCGATCAACTGCAGGAAGAAGGTCCGGCAGGGGCTCTGCAGCAGCAACCCCTTGGGCATGATGCCGAAGCGCACGCGATCCGGCAGCGGCGTGAAGCCGAACAGCTGCGAATAGAACCACGACCAGTCGGCAGTCCGGTCCGCCCCGATGTACTGGACGATGCCGAAGAAGTGCATGCCGGCGAGCGCGGGCGGCCGGGTGTCGACCGAGGGGATGGTCCGGAAGTCGATGTCGTAGATCGAGAACTCGTCGTAGCGGTCGACGAAGTAGATGAGGCTTTCGCCGACACCGTGGATTCCGGGGACGTTCAATTCCATGGCGCGCGCGCGCACGGGAATCTCCCATGCGCCCAGTTCCTTGACCCGCTGGAACGCGGCCTCGGCGTCGCGCACGCGCAGCGCGAACGCGCTCAGGACCGGCATCTCGGCCGGGTGCACGGTGCGGGGAATGTCGGCGGGCTGGGCGTTGACGATGATGTTCATCGACCCCTGCCGGTAGAGCTCGACCTCCCGCGAACGGTGCCGCGCGATCGGACGGAAACCCACCTTCTCGAGCAGGCCGCCGAGCGCCTGCGGCTTGGACGTGGCGAACTCGATGAATTCGATGCCGGTGATGCCGAGCGGGTTGCCTGCGTCCTCGGGGACCGCTTCGTGCTCGAAAGCCTTGGTCATGTGGAGCCTCGTCGTCTGTCGGCGATGGCCGAGCGCGTGCGGATCATCGGCGACGCCGTGCCAGGCAATCGTCCCTATGATAGCCGAATCCGTCGCGCCCCGATTTGCGCCACAACCGGCGCCACAACCGGTGCCCCGACTGTCGCCGGGACCGCGCCGGCTCAGGGCAGGAGCAGCGAGCCGAGTTCCAGCGCGGCGTCGTGCAACGGACGGTAGTAGCGCTCCGCCATTTCGTTGCGGTCGACCAGCCGCCCCTGCAGGATGACGTTCAAGCCGCCGACGTAGTGCCCGCCCGTGTCGCGTATCGGCACCGCGAGCGTGCAGAGCCGGGGCTCCATCAACTGGCTCGCGAACGCGAACCCCGACTCGCGGACCGCGGCCAGCAGCGGCAGCAGTTTTTCCGCCGACGTCGGGGTGTAGTCGGTGTACGGATAGAAGCGCGCCCGCGCCAGGTAGTCGTCCAGTTCCGGCTGCGGCAGGTGCGCGAGCATGACGTGGCCGATCGACGTGCAATAGGCGGGCAGGCGGCGCCCGACGTTGAGCGCCGGCGACATGATGCGCGACGACGACGAGCGCGCCAGGTAGACGATCTCCTGGTCGTCCGGAATCGCGAGCGAGCACGCCTCGCGCAGCGAGTCGCTGAGGCGATCGAGGATCGGCTGCGCGAGCACGGCGATCGGCGATGCCGACAGGTAGCCGTGGCTGAACGCCAGCACCCGCGGCCGCAGGTAGAAGCGGCGCGCATCGTCGGCGGCGACGAACCCCAGCTTCTCCAGCGTGTGCAGGCTGCGGCGCGCCGCGGCGCGCGGAATGCCCGTGCGGTGGCTGACCTGCGCGATCGACATCCGCCGCTTCTTGTCCGACAGCGCGAGCAGCACGCCCAGGCCGCGGGCCAGCGCGGTGACGAAGTCCGGGTCGTCGCCGACGGCGGCAATCGTGGCCGCCACCATCGCGCTCGGATCCGGCAGCGCCGTGCGCGCAACGGCTGAGGCGGCGGATGTTTCCGCGGTAGCGACAGCCGGTTCGGGCAGGGTATCAGGAGTGTTCATTATCGACCGATTTGGGCGCTTGGTGACCAGAGGTTACATTTTTAGCGGAAAATGCGCCAGACAATGACATAAATTCGACAAAAGTGGGCGCTTAGCGCACACAACGCCGCCAATCGCCCTTGACCCGTCGTGCTCCGGCGGCCTATCGTTGCATCCATTCGACGCGCCGGGCAACCGACTGCTTCAATCGACCGGCGCGCGCGTCGCGCGGCCGTTCTTCCCCACCTAGACACCAGGAGCGCATCCAATGGCCGTCATCGAGACCAGGAAGGGAATCACCGCGGAACAGCAGGAAGAGCTGGACGCGGTCTTCGAACGCGCGACGAAGGCGCTCGCGATCATCGAGACCTACGACCAGGCAAGAGTCGACCGGCTCTGCCAGGCGGTGGCCTGGGCCGTCGCCAACAAGCGGGCCTTCACGCGGCTGGTGGAGGAAGGCATCGCCGAGAGCGGCCTGGGCGACGCGGTGAGCCGCATGGGCAAGCGGATGAAGATCCGCGGCGTGCTGCGCGATGCGCTGCGCCAGAGGAGCGTCGGTGTCATCGAGGAACTGCCCGAGAAGGGCATCGTCAAGTACGGCAAGCCGGCGGGCATCGTCGCCTGCATCGTGCCGACGACGAATCCCGACCTCACCCCCGCCGGCAACGCGATCTACGGCATCAAGGCGCGCGACGTGGTCATTTTCTCGCCGCACCCACGGTCGAAGAAGACGTCGTTCGAGACCGTGCGGCTGATGCGCGAGGCGCTCGAGCGCGAAGGCGCGCCGGCCGACATCCTGCAGTGCCTCACCAAGGTCAACATCCCGATGTCGCAGGCGCTGATGGCGCGCGCCGACCTGATCGTGGCGACCGGCGGCCAGCCGATGGTCCGCGCCGCGCACAGCTCGGGCACGCCGGCCTACGGCGTCGGCGCGGGCAATTCGACGATGATCATCGACGAGACCGCGAACATCGCGGAAGCCGCCCAGAACACGCGGCTGTCGAAGACCTCTGACTTCGGCTCGGGCTGCTCGGCCGACGGCAACCTGATCATCGAGGCCTCCATCTTCGACAAGCTTCTGGAGCAACTGCAGAAGGAAGGCGGCCACCTCGCGTCGCCGGCGGAGAAGGAAATGCTGCGCCGCGCGATGTGGGACGACGAGATGCACCGCACGGGCTCCACCGTGGCGATCGCGCCGCAGCAGCTCGCCAAGATCGCGGGCTTCGAGATACCGGCCGACCGCAAGTTCATCATCGTCCACGGCGACGGCATCGGCCGCGAGCACCACTTCTCCGGCGAGAAGCTCACCACGCTGCTCGCCATCTACAAGTACAGCGGCTTCGACCAGGCGCTCGCGATGATGCGCGCCGTCTACGAGGTCGGCGGCAAGGGCCACTCCTGTGGCATCTACTCGTTCGACCAGGATCACATCAACCGCCTCGCCCTCGCCGCGCCGGTGTCGCGGATCATGGTGCGGCAGCCGCAGTCGAAGGCCAACGCCGGAGCGTTCAACAACGGGATGCCGATGACGTCGAGCCTGGGCTGCGGCACCTGGGGCGGCAACATCATCTCCGAGAACGTTCACCTCAAGCACTACCTCAACACGACGTGGGTGTCGGTGCCGATCAAGGAAGACAAGCCGTCGGACGAAGAGCTGTTCGGGTCGTTCTACGACCCCGCGCTCGAGGCCGAAGTCGGGACGATCACGACCTGACGCGCCGCCGCCACGAACGCCCTCCAGCCCGAGACGAGACGCCCATGACGACCAAGTCACGCGAAGAACTCATCGCCGACTGCGGCGCCTGGTGGGACACCGGGATCATCGACGTCCACCCGGTCATGGGCCCGATGCCGAAGGAGATCCCGTACCGCTACAGCGGACCCGCGCGCCGCCCCGTGCCGCCCGCCGCCGACGCGCCGACCGCGCGCGGCAACGACTGAACGCCGTCCCGCCGCGGCCAGGAGCCGCGGACAAGAACATCCCGGAGGAGCACCCAATGAAGTCAACGATCGCCGAGCAACTCGTCAAGTACCTGGAAGGCCGTGGCGTCAGGCACATGTTCGGGCTGTGCGGGCACACCAACATCGCCGTGCTGGCCGCGCTGTCGAAGAGCAAGAAGATCAAGTTCATCAACACCCGGCACGAGCAGATCGCGGCGCATGCGGCCGACGGCTACGCGCGGGCGACCGGCAAGGCTTCGGTCGTGCTGTCGCACCTTTCGCCCGGGCTCACCAACGCCGCCACCGGGGTGGCCAATGCCGCGCTCGACTCGATCCCGATGGTGGTGATCGCCGGCGACGTGCCGACGCACTACTACGGCAAGCACCCGCACCAGGAAGTGAACCTGCACGCCGACGCGTCGCAGTACGAGATCTACCGGCCGTTCGTCAAGCGCGCGTGGCGCGTGGATTCGCCGCACCTCTTCCCCGAGATCCTCGAGAAGGCGTTCGCGCTGGCCGAGAGCGGCCGGCCGGGCCCGGTGCTGGTCGACGTGCCGATGGACATCTTCTCGAAGGAGATCGACAGCAAGCTGTGGAAGCGCCTCGCCGCCAACGCGAAGTCCGTAGCCAAGCCGTCGCTCGACGAGACGACCGCCGAGCGGATCATCCAGCAGTTGCTGGCGGCGAAGAAGCCGCTGCTGTACGTCGGCGGCGGCATCCTGCTTGCCGACGCCGCGACGGAGATGCGCGAACTGGCCGAGCACCTGTCGCTGCCCGTCGCGCACTCGCTGATGGGCAAGGGCGCGCTGCCCGACGACCACCCGCTGATCCTCGGCATGACCGGCTTCTGGGGCACCAGGTACATCAACGACAAGTGCAAGGGCGCCGACTGGATCCTGGGCCTCGGCACGCGCTTCTCCGAAGCCGACTGCAGCTCATGGGAAGACAAGTACACGTTCAGCTTCCCGCCGACGAAGCTGATCCACATCGACATCGACCCGGCCGAGATCGGGCGCAACTACCCGGTGGCGATCGGCGCGGTCGCCGACCTCAAGTCCGCGCTGACGGTGCTCAACCGCGTCGCGCGCCGGCTGGCACCGAAGGGCGTCCAGCGGCCGAAGCTGGTGGCCGAGATGGCCGCCAACCGGAAGAAGTTCGTCGCCGGCAACCGGAAGGCGATGGACAGCGCGGCATGGCCGATGCGGCCGGAGCGGATCCTCGCCGACCTGCGCGCCGCGCTGCCGCGCGACTCGATCCTGTGCACCGACGTGGGCTGGAACAAGAACGGGATGGCGCAGCAGTACCCGATCTACACGCCGGGCAGCGTGCTCACGCCGGGCGGCTTCGCGACGATGGGCTTCGGCTCGCCGGCGGCGCTGGGAGCGAAGGT
The DNA here is from genome assembly GCA_943331295.2 of Bordetella parapertussis. GTDB lineage: Bacteria > Pseudomonadota > Gammaproteobacteria > Burkholderiales > Casimicrobiaceae > CAIWHR01. The sequence goes on from CALQLA020000004.1 coordinate 33,878, forward strand.
GGCGAGGCCCGACAAGGTCGTGGTGGCGCTGATCGGCGACGGCGGCTTCGGCCAGAACCCGGCGGCGCTCGCCACCGCGTTCGAGGAGGACATCGCCGTGATCTGGGTGATCATGAACAACTGCGCGTTCGGCACGATCGCCGGCCTCGAGAAGGCCCACTACGGCACGACGTTCGCGACGGTGTTCGAGAAGGACGGCAAGCCGTACTCGCCGGACTTCGCGGCGATCGCCCGCGCCTACGGCGTCGACGGCGTGAAGATCGAGTCCGCGGCCGGGTTCAGGCCCGCGCTGGAGAAGGCGATCAAGTCCGGGCGCCCCACCGTCCTCGACGTCTACATGCAGAACGAGCCGGTGCCCACGGCGGGCCACTGGAACATCATGGACATCTACTCGCCGGGCAAGAAGATCCACCACGCCAGCACGTCGGCTGCGGCCGACTGAAGGCGAGCGCAAGATCACCGTGATCGTCAATATCGTCAACGGGTATTTCCGGCTGCTGAAGTTCATCATCGTCTGCTGTCTGGCGGTGATGGTGGTGCTGGTGTTCGGGAACGTCGTCCTCCGGTACGCGTTCAACTCCGGCATCACGGTTTCGGAGGAACTGTCGCGCTGGCTGTTCGTGTGGCTCACGTTCCTCGGCGCGACCGTGGCCATGAAGGAGCACACCCACCTCGGGATGGACTCGGTGGTGTCGCGGCTCCCGGCATGGGGCAAGAAGGCCTGCTTCATCGTCAGCCACCTGCTGATGCTCTATGCGGTGTACCTGTTCTTCGTCGGCACCTGGGCGCAGACCATCATCAACCTCGAAGTGAAGGCACCCGCGACCGGCCTCTCGTCCGGGCTCTTCTACGGCGTCGGGCTCATCTTCTGCGTGACGTCGTTCGGAGTGCTGCTCTACGACCTCTTCCAGATGCTGTCCGGCCGTCTGACCGAGGACCAGCTCATCCAGGTCAAGGAATCGGAAGACGCCGATGCGATCGAGGAGTTGCAGCGCGAAGCCGGCAAGCCGCACGGGCAACCGTCGTCGACCAACGCCAAACCGTAGGGAAGACGACCATGACCGTTGCGATATTCCTCTTCGCGCTGCTGGGCGCGATGGCGATCGGCATGCCGATCGCGTTCTCGCTGATCGTCTGCGGCATCGCGCTGATGCTTCACCTCGACATGTTCGACGCGCAGATCATCGCGTAGAACCTGCTGAACGGCGCCGACAGCTTCCCGCTGATGGCCGTGCCGTTCTTCATGCTGGCCGGCGAGATCATGAACACCGGCGGCCTGTCCAAGCGGATCGTCAACGTCGCGCTGACGCTCGTGGGCCACGTCCGCGGCGGCCTGGGCTACGTGGCCATCGTCGCGTCGTGCATCCTGGCGGCGCTGTCGGGCTCGGCCGCCGCCGACGCGGCGGCGCTGGCCGCGCTGCTGTTCCCGATGATGGTGCGGGCGGGCCACGATCCGGGCCGCTCGGCAGGGCTGATCGCCGCCGGCGGCATCATCGGCCCGATCATTCCGCCGTCGATCGGCTTCATCATCTTCGGCGTCGCCGCGGGCGTGTCCATTTCCAAGCTGTTCCTGGCCGGCATCGTGCCCGGCCTGATGATCGGGGCGGGCCTCGCCGTCGCGTGGTGGTTCCAGGCGCGCAAGGAAACGATCGTCCCGCCGCCGAAGGCGTCGCGGCAGGAAGTGATGCGCTCGATCACCGACGGCGCCTGGGCGCTGGCGCTGCCGGGCATCATCATCTTCGGCCTCAAGTTCGGCATCTTCACGCCCACGGAGGCCGCGGTGGTCTGCGCGGTCTACGCGCTGTTCGTCGCCATGTTCATCTACCGCGAGCTCAAGTGGTCGGAGCTCTACTCGGTGTTCGCGGCGGCCGCGCAGACGACCGCGGTGGTGATGTTCCTGGTCGCCGCGGCGCTGGTGTCGTCGTGGCTCATCACCGTCGCGGAAATCCCGGCGCAGGTGACGGCACTGCTCCAGCCGTTCATGGGCAACAAGATCCTGCTGATGATCGCGATCCAGGTGCTGGTCGTGGTCGTCGGCACCGCGCTCGACATGACGCCGACGATCCTGATCCTGACGCCGGTGCTGATGCCGATCGTGATCAAGGCCGGCATCGACCCCGTCTACTTCGGCGTGCTGTTCATCATCAACAACTCGATCGGGCTCATCACGCCGCCGGTCGGCACCGTGCTGAACGTCGTCTGCGGAGTCGCGAAGATCAAGATGGACGACCTCATCAAGGGTGTCTGGCCGTTCATGATCGCGCAGCTCCTGGTGCTGGCGCTGCTGATACTTTTCCCCGCGCTGGTCATCGTGCCGGCGCGGTGGTTTGCCGCCACCTGAGGCACCCTCGGGTTCCGCGGTTCGGCGTTGCCGGGTTGACCGGAGTTTCATCCGGAGAAAGGAGACGAAAGTGAAGGTGAAGTGAAGTCGATCTTTCGCTTCACCAACCTCCGCGGCGCGCTGATCACGATGCCGCACAAGGTCACGACCGTCGGACTGCTCGACGAAGTCTCGACGACGGTGAAGATCGCGGGCGCCTGCAACGCGGTGCTGAAGCGGCCCGACGGCACGCTGCTGGGCGACATGTTCGACGGGACCGGCTTCACGCGCGGCCTGAAGCACAAGGGCTTCGCCTGCGCCGGGGAGAAGTGCCTCGTCGTCGGTTCGGGCGGGGTGGGTTCGGCGATCGCCGCCTCGCTCGCCGCCGAAGGCGTGGGCTCGATCGCCCTGTTCGACACCAATGCGGCGTCGGCCGAGGCGCTTGCGGGGCGGCTTGCGCTGCACTATCCCCGGCTCGCTGTGCGCGTTGCATCCAGCGACCCCGCCGGCTACGACCTGGTGGTCAACGGGACACCGCTCGGGATGCGCCCGGAGGATCCGCTGCCGATGGACGTCGCGCGCCTCGCCCCGTCGACGTTCGTCGGCGAGGTGGTGATGAAGACGGAGATCACCCCGCTGCTGCGGGCGGCAAGGGAGCGCGGGTGCCGGACGCAGGTCGGCACCGACATGCTGTTCAAGATGATTCCCGCGTACCTCGAATTCTTCGGCTTGGGCACCGCCACCAGCGACGAGCTGCGGGCGACGGCGAAGGTCGCGTACTGACGGCCGGCGTCGGCACGGCCACGGCGCTCGAGCAGCGCACCGTCGACGGCGGCACCCAGATCCTGATCGACCTGCAGGCAAGCAAGCGGTTCGAGGTGCAGAAGTACCTGACGATCACCAATCACATGTACAACCCGATCCTGCTGCTGATGAGCAAGAAGAGCTACGACAAGGACGCGCTGGAATTCCTGAAGACCAAGATGCAGGTCGACGTGGTGCCGCCGGCGGAGATCGCCAAGATGAAGGAGAAGTCGAAGCCGATCATCGAGAAGTACAGCAAGGTCTACGGCGAGCAGGCGGCGAAGGAGATGTACGCCGGGATCGAGAAGGCCAGCAAGGCGAAGCAGGCCGGGCGTGCCCCGGGTCGTGCGGCGACCCGGGACGCGTGTTCCAGGCGGCGCGGCGCCGCGCGTCGAACGCTACTGCCAGCCGGCAAGCGTCCTGGACGGCGATTCGCCGTAGACCTCGCGGTAGAGGCCGGCAAAGCGGCCGAGGTGCGCGAAACCGGCGTTCGCGGCGATCTGCGCGACGGTCTCGCCGGTGCGTGCGTCCGCCAGCAGCCGGCGCGCGAGCACCAGCCGCCGCGACGTCACGTAACGCATGGGCGACTGCCCGTGACGTGCCTTGAACGACGCTTCGAGCCAGCGCGCACCCACCCCCGCGGCCTCGCACAGCCGCGCCAGCGTGATCGGCCCCGTCAGGTTCGCGTCGATCCAGTCTTCGACGCGCCGCAGTCGCCGCAATCCGATTGTCGCGGCGGCACCACCCGCGCGGGTTCCCGTCAACTGGTCGGCGAACCAGCCGACCAGCGCAGACTCCAGCATCACTCGCCGATGCCGGCCGCCGGTGCCTGCGTCGCCGGCGGCCCCGGTCGGGAATCCGGATTCCTGCACGAGAGCCTCGTGCAGGTCGATCAGTGCACGGGCGACCTTCCCGCTCATCGGGACCACGGCCGCGTCCCACATGCCCGGTGCGGCCGCGTTGCCGCATCGCTGCGCGAGATCCGCTGCGACCGCGTCGCCCGAAACGCGGATCGCTATGGCGTCGTAGGGATCGGAATAGGACCGGTACTCGCGCCCGGGCGGCAGCAGCACCGCCGTCCCCGGATGCGCCTCGAGCGTGCGGGCGCCGAACTGGTAGATCACCCGGCCCGACAACGGCAGGTGCAGCAGCGCGGCCCGGGGCAATGCCGCGATGCGCTGGCGCTGGCCGACGCGGGTCCAGCCCAGGTCGACGTCCCCGCAACTCGCTGCCTGCGCGACGAAGCCGAGCGCGCCGCGCCTGACGGTATGCCGCCGATGATCGCCGTCGTACGGCGCGATGAAGGCACGAACCTCGTCGAGGTCGTCGGACCGGAAGCTCATTGCCCATGCCGGCGCGGCTGCGAACGTCATCCAAGGCACCTTCGACTGGGTTTGGGAATGGTTTGCATTCCGTGCCCGGAAGCCACGTCAGCCTACGGACCCGCTCCGGCACGAAATGCTCGGTTTCAGGATAGACGCCTGACGTTGCCGGTGCAAGAATCTTGAGGTTCATTCAGCCCGCTGTTGCTCGACCTTCGCGTCGATGCGTTTCGAGGAGGATCACCATGAAGTCTGCTGCTGTCCGTGCTTTCGCCGGTTTCGCACTCTGCCTGGCCGCGGGCTCCGCGCTCGCGCAGATCGTGCTGTTCGAGAACGACAACTACAGCGGACGCATCTTCCGCAGCAGTGCCCCCGTGCCGAACCTCGGCGACACCGGCTTCAACGACAAGGCGTCGTCGGTGATCGTCAGCGGCGGCAAGTGGCAGCTGTGCAGCGACGCCAACTTCCGCGGCAATTGCGTGACGGTCGAGCCCGGCGAGTATCCGTCGTTGCGCGCGATGAACATGAACGACAAGGTGTCGTCGGTGCAGGAACTTGGAGGCAGGCCCGCGCCCGGCTATGGCGGCAACTACCAGGGCGGGTACAACCAGGGTGGAAACAACCAGGGCGCAAACAACCAATGGGGCGGGAATTCCTACAACCCGCAGGCGACCACCAAGCTTACGGCCAAGGACACGGGCCACTGCCGCCTGATCCACGTGTCGATGGGGCGCGACCTCTACAATGGGCTGTGCAACATGAAGCAGACCGTCGACGGCAACGCGAACAAGTTCACCTTCCGCATGGGCAACGCGCAGCCGTACGTCTTCGTCAACCGTGGCGCGAACTGGGAGTGGGTGAACTCGATGAATGGGACGACCGAGCCGGCACGCTACAAGGACCTGGGGCACAACGCGGTGTTCCGCTGGGGCGACTACCGGCTCGAGGTCGACGAAGACCTGTGAGACACGCAGCGTGAAGGCGTCTGCCCTCGTCGTTGCGTTGCTGCTGCTGGCGGTCGCGGCCTGCGACCGCCAGGCTACCGGCACGAATCCGCCCGCCGCGGGTGCTGCGGCACCATCGGCGGCCGCGGCGCCGGCTCCAACGGTCGCGGCGCCGGCTCCGGCGACCGCAGCGCCGGCTGCAACGGCTGCAGCGGCAGCGCCGCCGGCCGGCTTCGACCAGACGCTCGACCTGCAGGGCGTCACGTTCCACGTCACCAGCGCGAACGCCGGGTCGCTCAACCGATTGCGCATCGCGCCGAAGGGGTTGAAGGGCGACAACGCCGTCATCAAGCAGGAGATCGACGGCACGGTGACGATGGCCGAGGTCGCCGATCTCGATGCCGACGGCTCGCCCGAGGTCTACGTCTACGTGACCTCGGCCGGCAGTGGCTCGTACGGGTCGCTGGTGGCGTATGCGGCCAACAAGGGGCGTTCGCTCTCCGCGATCTTCCTGCCGCCGCTGACCGACGATCCCAAGGCATCGAAGGGCTACCTGGGCCACGACGAATTCCGCGTCGTCGAGAACACGCTGGTGCGCCGCTTCCCCGTCTATCGCGCCGGGGACACCAACGCGCAACCGTCGGGCGGTACCCGTCAGATTCATTACAAGCTCAAGGCCGGCGAAGCGGGGTGGTTGCTGCGGCCGGATCGTACTGTCGATTTTTGACCGAGGAACCCATCATGTCGCGCATCGTTGTGGCACTGTCCCTCTACATCCTGTCCGGCGCCGCGCTTGGCGCCACTCCGCTCAAGGGCGCGGTCTACTCGCCGATGGCCGGCGTCATCTGCGACAAGAAGGGCGGCTTCTGCGCCGACACGGAGGGCGTCTCCGTCGCGTACACCAAGGAGTATCTCGGCGCCAAGGCCGAGAAGCACCTGATGGACGAGATCAACAAGGTGGGCCTGAAGGATTTCGACGCCACCAGCTTCACGATGTCCGACGGCATCGCCTGCGACACCAAGGCGAAGCAATGCGTGGGCCGGAACGACAAGAAACTCGACGTCGCCCACACCAAGGCGCTCTTCGGCGCCGCCGCCGTCCCGGCCGCTCCCGTGGCGCCGGCCAAGCAGGGGAAGCCGGTCACGCTCAAGGGCGCCGTCTACTCGCCGGACCCCGGCGCCATCTGCGACAAGAAGGGCGGCTTCTGCGCCGACTACGATGGCGTCTCGGTCGCGCTGACCAAGATGTACCTCGGCGACAAGGCGGAGAAGAACCTGATGGAACAGGTCAGCAAGGGCGGGAAGGACTTCGACGCCACGACCTTCACGATGTCCGACGGCATCCAGTGCGACGCGAAGGCGAAGCAGTGCAAGGACAAGCTGAGCGGCAAGCCCGATGCCGCCCATACCAGGGCGCTGTTCGGTCAGTGAGCCCGGAGCCGGCGGGCCGACGAGAGCGTGCCGCGCGATTGGCCCAACCCATTTTCCGCAGCGACGGGGAGTACACGGTGAAGACAACGTCAAACGTGCTCAGGCAGTGGCTGGTCGCGACGATCGCGGGGGCGCTCGTACTGGGCGGCACGAGCGCCGCACGGGCAGACACGTACATCCACAATGCCTGGGGCAACAGCAACATCATTTTCGGCCCCGCCTGCAACAACCCCCCTGCCAGCGCGCTCCAGTTCAATGCGACGCGAAACCCGACGGACGGAAATCCTCCCTTGCAGGGCAACAAGCTCCTGATGCTCAGCGATGCGAGTTACACGCAGCCCGTATTCGCCTGCACGGAATCGACGACGTGGACATCGACCAGCGCGCAGCGCAAGGCCGCGACCATCGACGGCGTTTACGAGAACTTCGATGCAACGAGCATCGATGATTTCTACCGGCCCATCCAGCGCTCGATCACGCTGCGCAACCTGACGCTGCAGAACGTCGACCTGTCCACCGAGACGGTCGATTTCAATTTCCGGCCGGTCAGCGGCGACTCTTCGCTGACGCTGAACAACGGATCGCTGACCACGCCGGTCAGGCCCGGGTTCTATCTCCCTGCCCATTTCACCCTGACCGCGTCCGGTGACTCGCTGATCAAGGGCTGGACGGGCCGCATCGACTCGCAGACCACGCTGAACGTCACGCCGGGGGGAAAGCTGACGCTCGACTCGTGCGGCAACATGAACGCCGATCACGTCACGGCCACGATGTATTTCGCCCAGATCGACAACGCGGCGACGATCGACGGCGGGACGCTGCGCCTGAAGCAATCCTATGTGACGTTCGGGGCCTCTGCGTTCGACCCCGCGCACCCCAGCACGATGACGTTCAAGAACAACGCGAAGCTGGAAGTGACAGGCGATGATTCGACGCTCGTCGCGGACACGTTCGACTTCGTCAACAGCACGCTGATGCTGGCCAACAACAACAATTTGCGGGTCCGTGGCATCTTGAACCTCGACACCGCCAGCGTGGTCATCGGCGACAGCGCCCAGGCCCGTGTCCCGGCGGTCATGGTCAAGGGAGTGACGACCATGGCGCTGGGGGACCCGGTAGGCCCGTACTTCCAGCCGATACAGGCGGGGGCGCTGGAAATGCAGCCGGACGCCGTCCTCACCCTCACCGGGAAGGGCGGGTTGCAGACCGAGTTCCTGGCTTTCGTCGCGCCCGGTTCCGGTCACCAGTATGGGCAGATCGTCGTCAACGACAGCGCGGAGCTGATCACGGGCACCGATGGCCGCTTCGCATTGCCTCGCGGCGAGGTCGTCACGATCAATCGCACTGACGACAATGTATACGGCATGATGGTCGCGAGGAACGGTGGGGTCATCGAGTACGGGCTCTCCAACCATGTCACCAACCACCTCACCAACCACGGCATCATCGACGTCCGCGACGGCAGCGGGCTGTTTTTCATTGGCGACAGCACCATCCTGGGGGGCAGCGAAGGCCGGGTGGAAATCGGCTCCGGCGGCGGGCTCGGCGCGGGGTTGGGTGCCGTGCTGCCGGCGATCCAGCGCCTGACGACCAGCAACACGGTCGAACTCCAGAATTTCTCGACGCTGCAACTGACGCTCGACCCGACGAATTCGACCAATGACCAGGTCCGCGTCGGCAGCACGCTCTGGATCGAGAAATGGGCCGGCCTCAACCTCTCGGTCGTCAACGACAAGGTGCTGCCCGCCGGAACGAAGTTCATCCTGGTCGATTACAACGACTGGCAGGGCGGGTACACGGAGAAGACCTTCAACGGCTATCCGGAGGGCAGCACGCTCGTGCTCGGATCGAATACTTACCAGATCAAGTACGCGGACAGCGGCGACGCCGGCTACGCGGGCGCAATCACCCTGACGGTCGTCGCGCCGCCCCCGCCGGCAGCCAGCCTGAGCCCGTCCAGCCAGATCCGGAACGGCACGGTCGGCGTCGCTCTCGCGCCCACGGTCGCGCCTGTGCCCAGCGGCTTCGGCGGCACGGTGACGTACTCGATCAATCCGATCCTGCCGGCGGGCCTCAGCCTGGCGATCGCGACGGGCGTCATCAGCGGCGTCCCTGCCGAGATCCTGGCATCGACCCCCTTCACCATCCGGGGCGTAGGTTCCACCAGCGGCAGCGCCACGGTGACGGTCACGCTTGCGATTGCGATCGGCAGCCAGACGATCACCTTCAATCCGCCGCCTCCGCCCACCTACGCGCCCGGCGGCGGCTTCGCGGTCAGCGCCAGCGCCAGTTCCGGCCTGCCGGTGGCGTTCAGCAGCACGACGCCGCTCGTCTGCACCACGGCCGCGGGGACGGTCTTCATCCTGAACGCCGGCACCTGCACCATCGTGGCCAGCCAGCCTGGCAACGACAACTACAACGCGGCCCCGCCGGTGACGCAGGACATCAGCATCGCCAAGGCGCAACCGGTGCTGACGCTGCATGCCAGCCCGGGCACCCTCCACGTCGGAGAGACCGCCGTCCTCGACGTCACGAGCAGCGGCGGCGCCGGCGCGATCAGCTACGTGGTCAGCGGTCCCTGCACGCTCGTGAATGCGCACCTGCTGCGGGCATACGCCATCGGCACCTGCCGCGTCACGGCGCTGCAAGCCGCGGCGGGCAACTACGACGCCGGCCAGTCGAGCCCGGTCGTGATCGAAGTCCAGGCGGTCCCGAGCATTCCGACGCTCTCCGAGTGGGGGCTGCTGATCCTCGCGACGATGTTGGCCATGCTGGCGGGTTGGAGCCTGCGGCAGCGGTTGGCGTCGGTGGAGCCGGGGCAAAAATAGAGCGCGGACCGGTGCTTGAGGTCGTCCACTGCGCGAGCGGGGGCGCCGCCGCCGGCAGCCTGCGCGCCCTGTGCGCGAACCGTTCGGCCGAGCTGGTGATCGAGATCGTCGACCCGCTGGCGATCGGACCGCTGCGCGATCTCGACCGTCCCGAGGGGGTCGCCGAGCGCAGGCAATACCTGCGACGGCTGTTCGAGCGTATCGGCGAAACGGAATGCTTCGAACGCCTGGCCGCCCGGATCGGGCTGCCCGAGCTCGCCGCTGCGATGCCGGACGCCTCGCGCGCGGTCGCCTGGTGCGGCCCGAATGCCGACGAGCAGCTGATGCTGCGTGCGGTGTGCGCCGGATGGCGGGACCGCCCGCTGCACGTTGTCGACGTCGGTGCAGGCGTCGGCACCGATGGCATCGGGCCGCAACGCGCGGTCGGGGCGTGCTCGCCCGACGCGCTTCGCATCGCGGAACGTGGTGCCCGGCAACTGTCCGATGCCGAGCGGGTCGCGCTCGCCGCGGACTGGGAACGGCTGCTGCGGAGCAACCACCGCCTGCGGCTCTTTGAAGGCGGCGCGGTCATCGGCTGCGACGAAGACCGGTTCGATTCCCTGCTGCTTGCCGCCTGCCCGCGCGACTTCGCGAGCGCCGCGCGAATCGTTGGAAAGGTGATGGGAGAGAGCGTGCAGCTCATCGGCGACACGTTCCTCGACCATCGCCTGCGCGAACTGATCGCGCGCGGCGGAATCGATGCGGAAGATGCGACCGCAAGGCTTGCGTCCCTGCGCGTGCGGCGCAGGCCGCCTGCGATGGAACCCGCCAGGATGTGACGGATGCGGGCAGGAGCCGACGCCGGACTATCGTTCCCCTTGCCTGATTCGCCCATCCGGTGTCTCATGCGTGCAGCAGGGCATCCCCACGTTGCCGACACCCGAACCGGAGGCACCAAATGACCTTCACCGAATCCATCAAGACCTGCCTGTCGAAATACGCGACGTTCGACGGACGCGCCTCGCGCCCGGAATACTGGTGGTGGGCACTGTTCATGTTCCTGCTGCAGGCCGCGACCGGGATGGTCAGCCAGAACCTGCAGGGGATCGTCTCGCTGGGCTTCCTGCTGCCGTCCCTGGCCGTCGGCGCGCGGCGGTTGCACGACACCGACCGCAGCGGCTGGTTTCTCCTGCTGAGCTTCATCCCGATCGTCGGCTGGATCATCCTGCTGATCTTCCTGATCCAGGAAGGCAAGGAGCCCAACCGCTTTTCGACGCCGGCCTGACCAGGGCGCCGCCGGTCGCCGCAGCGGCCGGCGGCATCGCGCCTCAGTTCCCCGCCTTCTCCCGCGTCACCAGCCAGATCCCCGAGCTGACGAGCGCCAGCGCTGCAACGTACTTCCATTCGAGGAGCGCTTCGCCGAGAAAGACGGCCGAGAGCAGCGCGCCGAAGATCGGCACCATGAAATAGAACATCGTCACCAGGCCGACCCGATTGTGCTTGAGCAGCACGGTCCACAAGGCAAGCGCGACGGCCGACAGCAACACCATGTAGACGAGCAGCGCCGATGACTTCAACGTGAAGCCGGCGAGCGCGCCGCCGCAGAGCAATCCCACGGCGGTCAGCAGCGCGCCGCCGATGGCGAGTTGCCAGCCGGTGAGGATCATCGCATCCATCCGCTGCGAAATGCGCTTGCCGTAGATGGTCGCCGCCGACATGATGAACGCGGCAAGCACCACGAAACCCTCGCCCCGCAGCGAGAAGCTGAAGTCGAGCGGCCCGCGATCGAAGTTGACGACCAGCACGCCGGCAAAGCCGATCAGGCAGCCGGCCACCTTGTTCACGCTCAGCCGGTCGTTGTGGTAGATGAAGTGCGCGAGCAGGACGCTGAAGAAGGTCCCGGTCGCGTTCAGGATCGAGCTCTTGACGCCGGTGGTGTAGGCCAGCCCGATGTAGAAGAAGATGTAGTGGACGAAGGTCTGCGTCAACCCGAGTGCAGCGATTTCGCGCAGCGTCTTCCGGTCGAGCGCGAAGATGTCGCGCTTCGTGGCCATGGCGATGCCGAGCAGCACCAGCCCGGCGCCCAGGAAGCGATAGCCGGCGAAGACCATCTTCGACGGGATATCGGTCGGCGCGATCGCGAACAGCACGTAGCCGTTCTTGATGGCCGGGTAGGCGCTGCCCCAGAGCACGCAGCACAACGATGCCAGCAGGACGACCACCCGGCGATCGGAGAAGAACGACGCATGCGTCGACGGCGTGGGCGGCGGTTGGGTGCGGTTCTCGATGGTCGGGTTCCGGCAGGGTGAAGATCCGCGGCCTCGCGTGGAGTCAGGCCGGATCACGGATTGCGTGGAACGGAAGGCCGGCATCGTGTCGGGTCTCCCGGCAGCGACATTATCGTTCATCGCACCCCGGGCCCGGCCGGTCCGTGTGCGCCGGCCCGCCGGGAACCGTTACCCTGACGGGGGACCTGCGCGGGCAGCGAGGGTATAGTCGCGCGGGCGGGCGCGAACGACGCGAAAACCCGTCCGCATCGTCGTCAGGTGTCATTCATCGCAAGACCTTCGCCGCGCCTCAAGCGGCCGGTCGACAGGGCCGCGCGGACCCGGCCACCTCCCCGCTGTCGATGGCCCGTACCGGCAACCGAAACGGAGCACAGGAATGAATCGCCATATTGCATCGACCGCGGCGCTTGCGCTGGTCGCGGGAACATTTTTTCTGGCCGGGCAACCGCGCGCGGCCGAAGTCGACGTGCCGGGCTTCTACGCGGCAGCCGCCAGGCTCAAGCCGGAAGGCAAGCTCGGCCAGGTGATCGCGAAGGAATCGGTGGCGACGTCGATACCGAATGCCGCGGCGTGGCGGATCGCCTACATCTCGTCGGACCTGCGCGGCCGGCGCACAATCGCGACCGGGCTCGTCATCGCGCCGAAAGGCGCGCCGCCGAAGAGCGGTCGCCCGATCCTCGCCTGGGCGCACGGCACGACCGGCACCGCGCAGAACTGCGGGCCGTCGCAAGTGCAGAATCCCGCGCAGGAATTGAACGAGTATTTTCTCGTCGGCGGGACGTCGTGGACCGACTTCGGGGTTCCCGGCGTCACCGAGTTCATCAAGGAAGGCTACGTCGTCGTCGCGACCGACTACCAGGGCCTGGGCGGCGGCGGCCGGCATCAGTATGCCGTGGCCGTCACGCAGGGACAGGATGTCATCGACTCGATCCGCGCCGCCGGAAGCATGGGCCTCTCGGGGACGAACCGGAAGGCCGCCGTCTACGGCTGGTCGGTCGGCGCGGGCGCCACGCTCGGCGCGGCGAGCATGCCCGACTACATCAGGCAGAAGAACACGGCCTTCGACGGCATCGAGGCGGTCGGGTTCGTTGCGCTGGCGCCGTACGACGTCGCCGTGACGGCGCCCAAAGGATCGATGGACGACGCGGGCGCGACCAAGATGATGCAGGGCCTGACGCAGGGCTTCTCGGACAACGTGATGAACTTCGCCCACTACGCGATGACCCTGTGGGCGATGCCGGCGGCGTTTCCCGACCTCAAGCTCACCGATGTGTTCACCGACGACGGGGCGAAGGCCATCGACGAGATCATGACGAAGAAGTGCATGCATGCCGGTGCCGACACCATCAACTACGCGTACGGCGCAACCTACAAGTCGATGCTGCGCGACCCGCCCGCCAATGCCCTCGGATGGACGAAGGCGCTGGTCCAGGGCAGCGTCGCGCCGGTCGCGCCGGTGGCGCCCGTGGTGATCTACTGGGGGACGAAGGACGTGGTCCTGCCTCCCGTGATGGGCAAGCTCTATCGCGAGCAGATGTGCGCGCTGGGCGGCAACGTCGCCCGGGTTCAACTGCCCGGCGAACAGACGCACTTCTCGACGCCCGGCGCCGCGATGCCGATGTACGTGCCGTGGATCAAGGACCGGTTCGCCGGGAAGTCCGCGCCCGACGGATGCGCCGGCGGCTGATCCGGCGACCAAATCGCGTCATGCAGTGGTGAGGCCGGCTCGGGCGCCGTCGGTGCTCAGCGCCACCGCGCGAAACCGGCGCGCGAAGGCTTCCGGGGACAACGGCTACTCCCACTTGTCCTTTGCCTTCGCCGCGCCCTCGGTCTGCCACTGCATATTGTAGGGCGCGTCGGCACCGCCGCGCTTCAGCGGCGTGACGTGATCGATGACGTAGCCCGGGCACGACCCCGACGTCTTTCCGGTCGACGGACAGGGATGGCCCTTCTTGAACGCATTGGTCTGGCGCGGGTCCCGCGCGATCTTGCCGTGGGCATCGCGGTGCACGCCGGGCACCGCCTTGTTGTGCGACGAGTTGCCCGAATGCGCGCCGCCGCCGTGCGACCCGGTGCCGGAATGGGAGCTTCCACCTCCCTTGGCGATCGCAGGCGATGCGACACATGCCAGTGCCGTCAGCAAGACTGCCAACATCATTCGCATGACTCTGCCATCTCCCGGTCCGGCAACGACTGCGCGATCGCAAGGATTTCGAGTCTACGACAGAACCCGCAAGCATCCACTCCCGAAGTCGAGTCTTGTTGCGACGTCAACGCAAACCTTGACCGGTGCCGACGGCCAATTCACGCTCTCGCTCGCGCCAGAATCGCATACCTTCCGGAAAGCGCTCCGCCAGAAGCGTCCGGACCATTACCAACATCTCCAGCAAGGATCCGGCCATGAATTGCCGCGATCTCTTTTGCGCTGCACTCGCGGTCTCCACTCTCGCCGGCGCGCTTTCCGCGCAGGCCGAATCGCTGTTCGTCACGCCCGTCGCCCCGAAGGCGCGCCCGGCGTTCCTGCCGGCCACAGGCGTCGCGCCGATCGCGTTCAACGGCGCGGCCAGCGCCGACCTGCGCCTCAACCTCGTCGCGAGCGGTTCGCTCCCGGGGACGGACGGTCGCACGATCTCGCAGATCCTGAACCTGTACAACCCGGCGCGGCCCGAATACCTGCGCGGCGCCAACATCGCGGAGCTGCGCGACCAGACGGGTGCCGACCTCGTGGCGATCCTCGTTCCCCAGGATTCCGTCGTCAACGCCGGGCTTTGCGGCGAAGCGAACCTGCCGATGCTCCAGCGCGACCTCGCAGCCCAGGCGCACGAAATGCTGTCGGTCACCGCCAGCGGCCCGAACGTTCGCGGCAGCGATTTCTCGTGCCGAACGGACGCGATCTTCGTCCACGAACTCGGCCACAACTACGGGCTGATGCACGACCGCAACACCCTCGTCACGCAGGGCGCACCGCTCGAGGTTCGCACCGGAACCGTCCTGATGTGCGGCTACATCTACGGCAGCAACGGCAAGCCGGCCTGGCTCATCGCGACCGGGCCCGTGACAAACAACGTGTTCACGGGGTCCATGCTCACGTTCGCCAATGGCCAGACGCTGACCGGCGCCTATCGCGTCCCGACGCTGGGGCAAGCGCTCGGCAACATCACCGTCACGTTCGACGAGCCCGACTACGCGACGATCGACTGGCCCGGAGGCAGCATCCCCATCGTCCGCCAGAACTACGAGGACGACCACGACAACACGAGCGAGACGACGGCGCCCTACGAAGCGCTGGGCGATTCCGGCTGGTGGTGGAACCCCGCGGAAAGCGGCCGCGGCTACACGCTGGAAATCCAGGCCGACACGCTCGTCATCGCGTGCTACATGTACGACGCTGCCGGCGACCCGGTCTGGTTCCTGGGCACGGGCAAGCTGGCCAGGTTCAACCAGTTCCAGGGCAAGTGGATCCAGCTCGCCAGCGGGCAGACCATCGGCGGCGCCTGCAAGGCGCCCAGCGTGGTCAGTATTGACGCGGGCGACCTCGCGATCGACTTCGCCACGTTCTCCGATGCCACGCTGACGCTGCCCGACGGCAGGAAGATTCCGATCACGCGGCAAATGTTCCAGCCGGATCGGCGGCCGGCCGGCGATCCACGCCGGCCGGCACGCCCGCGCGAAAGCGTGTCAAGCTTGCCCCGGGCGGCGGCCTGACGAATCGTCACCGGACAGCGCGCACCGTCGAGGGAGGATGGACATGCAGCAACGTTTGCGCAGCGCGGCCGCGGCCGCAATGGTCGCCGCCATGGCGGTCTTCGCCACGGGATTCGCCGCCGGGCAGGCCTACCCGGCCAAGCCGATCCGCATCGTCGTACCCTATCCGCCGGGCGGCACCTCGGACATCCTGGCGCGCGCGCTCGGCCCCGGCCTCACCGCGGCACTCGGGCAGCCGATCCTGGTCGAGAACAAGCCGGGCGCCACCGGCAACGTCGGCGCCGATTTCGTGGCGAAGTCGCCGCCCGACGGCTACACGGTCCTGCTCGCCGACATCGGCTCGCTCGCGATCAGCCCGAGCATCTTCCCGGCGCTGCCGTTCGATCCGGTGAAGGACTTCGCGCCGGTGATCATGGTCGCCTACTCGCCGCACCTCCTTGCCGCCAACCCCGCACTGCCGGCGAAGGACGTGAAGGAACTGATCGCGCTGGCGAAGGCGAAGCCGGGCACGCTCAATTTCGCGGTCTCGGGCGTGGGCGGCGCCAACCAGCTCGCCGGCATCGACTTCGCGCTGCGCACCGGCATCAAGTGGACCTACATCCCGTACAAGGGCGGCTCGCAGGCGATCGCCGACGTCGTCGGCGGGCAGGCCGACGTCCTGTGTCGACCGGATGCATGCAGGTTTCGCCGCATTGGGGGCCCGACCTACATAATCTGACGCATGCGCGTTGCAACGAGGTTTCGTGCGTTGACTCGGACTGATGCATTCGGCGATTACCGCCTGCGACGAGCCTGGCGACGAAAGAACCGAACCTTAAGGAAAACAGGCGCCCGGGGGCGCCTGCAAGTTGACATTGAAATATTGAAATATCTGGCGGAGACATCCTCTTCGCGCGCCGCGAGTCACTCCAGCGCCGCACCCCGCCGTTCGGGAATGAGCAAAGCGGTGGCAACGAGGTCGAGCACGTAGATCATCGCCAGCAGCGCGATGGCCGCCGTGAACGACCACGTCGCGGCCACTGCGCCGACGACGACCGGCCCGAAGCCGCCGACGCCACGACCCAGGTTGAACAGCACGTTTTCCGCGGTCGCCCGCACCGCGGTCGGATAGAGCTCCGACAGCAGCGCGCCGTAGCCGCCAAGCATGCCGTTGACGAACACGCCCATGACCGCGCCGCCGATCAGCAGCAGCGTCGGGTCGGTCAGCTGGGAATAGAGCAGCACCATCGCACAGGCGCCCGCCTGGAACGTGAACAGCGCCGGTCGCCTGCCGAGGGAGTCGGCAAGCCAGCCGAAAATCCAGATTCCGACCGCCATGCCGACGATCGTCACCGCCGTCCACAGCGCCGACTGCGTGAGGCCGAAACCGAAGCGCGACGACAGGTACGACGGCAGCCAGATCATCAGGCCGTAATAGCCGAAGTTCTGCACCGAGCAGAGGATAAGCATGCCCAGGCTGATCCTCGCCGTGGCAGCGTCCTTCACCAGCAGCGCCAGGGGCAGGCGGTGCTTCGCCGTCCGCGCGTGCTCGACGAACAGGCTCGGCTCGCCGACGATCATCCGCACGCCGAACGCGACCAGCCCGGGCACCAGGCCGACGACGAACATCCCGCGCCAGCCGATCATCGGCAGCAGCACGGGCGTCAGCAGTGCCGCCAGCAGCACGCCCGCCTGCCAGCCGAGCGCCACGTAGGAACAGGCGCGCGCCCGCAGCCGCGCCGGCCAGGCTTCGGCCACCAGCGCCATGCCGATGCCGAACTCGCCCCCGAGCCCCACTCCCGCCAGTGTCCGGTAGACGCGCAGTTCGTCGTAGCCGGACGCGGTCGCGCACAGCCCGGTGAACACTGCGAACAGCAGGATCGTCCAGGTGAGGACGCGCACGCGCCCGAAATTGTCGGCGAGGATGCCGAAGCCGATGCCGCCGACAACCGCTCCGGCCAACGTCCAGGTGACGAGCGATCCTGCCTGCGCCGGCGTCAGCGCGAGGTCGGCCGCGATCGCCGGCAGCATGAAGCCGAGGATGAGCAGGTCGAAGCCGTCCATCGCGTAGCCGACCGTCGCTGCCAGCAGCGCTTTCTTCGCGGCGGCGTCGGGCCGCTCGAGTTCCGCAAGTTCGGACATCCCCTCCCCTTCCGCCGTCTTCATCCGCGCGCCGTCCTTGGCTTCGGCGGGCGGCGCTCGCCGATGAAGGCGCAAAGCGAAATGTTACCCAAACTCGTGCCCCCCATGCCCTGCCTCGACCGCAACTCCGTGCTGCGGCCATGGTACTCGCCCTTCGGCGTGCCGGTCTTCGCCGACATCGCGCCGGAGCATTTTTTCCGGGCCTTCAACCTCGTGTTGCGAGCGCCCGCCGCCGAAGTGCGGCCCCGGTTAACGGCGTCGGGTTCGGGTCGGCCCCTGAACATCTTCATGGGCGCGACGTGATCCCCCTCCGGACGCTCTTCGGGCGTCTGCCGCCGCTTGACGCGGCCAGTCAGTCGGCGCACCACGACCCCGCGCGGGCCAGAGCGTGTCACGACATACCGGTACGGACGAGGGGTGGGGCGATGGCTCGGATTGCGGTCAGCGCGGTGCATGCGCGAAGGCACCCTTGCCAACCCATCCGGCGCCAGCGAAGCTTTCACCCTGTCGGACCCGGCACGCGCATTCTTGAAACGCGTTCTCGTACTGTTTACAATACGAACGATCAAGCGATCAATAGGGCGACAGCCATGAATGCAATCTCCGCGAACGACCTGAAGACCAAGGGTGTAGGCGCCATCGAAGAGGCGCTGGAGGACAATCTCGAGGCCTCCGTGACGGTCCGCGGGCAGGCGAAGTACGTCGTGATGAGCCGCGAGCACTATGCGCACTTGCGCGAATGCGAGCTGGAAGCCGCGCTGGCCGAATCAAGGGCAGACCTGGACGCGGGCCGGTTCGTCAAGGAGTCGGTCGAACGGCATATCAAGCGCTTGGCCAAGCTGGCGGCGTGAATGGCGTGGCAGCTGGCATTTACCGACCAGTACAATCGGCGCGCCGCACGATTCCTGCGCCTGCGGCCGGATGCGAGCGGTCAGTACGCCAAGACGCTCAAATTGCTCGCGACTAACCCTCATCACCCGTCATTGCGGCTGCATGCCCTGAAGGGAAAGCTGGCCGGACTCCATAGCGTATCGATCAATCTGAGCTACCGTATCACCCTCGAATTGCTGATTACCGAGTCCGAGATCGTGCCGATAAACGTGGGCGACCACGACGAGTTGTGCTGAATCGTGCCGCATGGCTCAGGCGGAGCGTCCGGTCGTAACCAAGGACGCTCGGGTCCGAGGAAACGTGATGGGCTGGCTGGTGGGCCGCGATCCCTAGCCCAATGAATTGAGCCCATGTAGACATGGGCCCAATTCATTACTATGGCGGCCCAGAAAGGATTTTTCGCATAACTTGCTCAGGCCACGAAGGCACCGAATCCTGGTGGCGACGGGGATTCGAATGGTTGGCGCATCACCGTGGCGCGCAGTGCGCCGGATGCCGCCTGTGGCCCGAAGCCATGGCTCGTGCTGTCGGGGGGGAGTGGCCCCTAATCAAGGGCGTCCGCCCCGGCCAGTGGACATTCAGCGGCTGTACCAACCAAGGTCTCTCTGGAAGATTCAATGATCAATTTCTTCATGACCCAATCAGAGCCGGTTCAGTTCTTAATGGTGCTAGTGCATGCGCTGCTGGTGTTGGCGGTTTCCATCGGCTGCATGCGATGGCTGGGTTCACGCTTACAGGGGCGCGATGACCTGATCCCTGTGGCCCCGTACTTCGTGTCGGTGACGACGATATTTGCGTTGTTCCTGGCCTTCCACGCTTCGACAATTTGGACACGCCAGCATGCGGCAGCAGCCGTCTTTCGCGATGCGGTGACCGCCATACAGCGCTTGAACGCTCTCTTCAGCGAAGAAGGACTGGGGCTTGAGAACGCCCGCGTGCACCTGTCGCGCTATACCGCTTTCGTGGTGCGCGAAGAGTGGGCGATCAGCAACACCAAACCGAGTCCTGGAGCCCGTCAGGAGCTTGAGTATTTGCGTCAAGAGCTAGTCCGCGCATCCGGGCGGGTGCCGACTGCTTTAGGCAATAACCTCTGGCATGTCTTTGACGATGTCGTCAAGGCGCAGAGGGGTCGCCTGTGGATAGGGCAAGAGGGTCACAGTGAACTGTCCTGGGCACTTGTCCTGATGCTGGGCTTTCTGTCGCACATCGCCATTGGATTCGTGCATGTCGATCGGCCATCAGCGGGCAGGCTGGCGCTGACGCTTTTCGCCTGCGCGACAACAGCGGTCTACTGGCTGCTGACGCGAGCGATTGACCCGTTTGCGCATTTGGACACCAGCTACTACCTGAAGGCCGTCTCTGGCTTCGGCGGGTAGTGCAGGGCGCCTGACCTGTCCCCTTCAGCCCCGGTGGCCACCCGAAATCCCCCAGTGATGGCCACTTCAAAATCCCCCAGCTGAGCGGATAGTCAGCTGTAGCCGTTGCGGCCATCCGCGACGGTGGCGACGACAGGACATGATCGCCCCTTTGTCATTGGCGGGGGGCCGGGAGTGAATGCCGACCCAAAGCAGGCCTTCAGAGCAGAAAAAAACCACTCCAAAAAGAATGGTTTTAGATTGCATCAGAATTGACTACTGTTTCTTGAAAATGAAGCAAGCCGCAACTTTAGGCTTTTCAATTCGTGATTAGCAATGAGCGTCAGCCGACCTGATCGATCGCAGAGGCTGTGGGGCGCAGTTTGCCGCGGCGACCAAGAGTCTGGCAGGCGTGACGTGCTTCGGCCCCCGGGCGCTTGATATACTCGACGCCCGCCTGGATCCGAAGATCGGAGTTGACATGCACCGACCGTCCGCTATCTGCGCCACGTTGCGGTTGCTGGCGCTACTGGTAATCGCGACTGCGCTTGCAACGCCCGCACCGGCGACCGCACAGGACTATCCGAATCGCCCGATCCGGCTGGTGGTTCCCTTTCCCGCGGGCGGCAGTTCCGACGCCATCGGACGGCAGGTCGCCGAAAAGCTTTCGCCATTGCTGAAGCAGACCGTCTTCGTCGAGAACAAGGGCGGCGCGGGTGGCCTGATCGGCACCGACTTCGTCGCGAAGTCAGCGGCCGACGGCTACACGCTGGTGCTGGTCGATGTATTTCATACGACCACGCCGATCTATACCCGCAAGATGCCGTACGACGCGGTGAAGGATTTCACGCCGATATCCCTGGTTGCCCGCTCGCCCGCGTTCCTCGTGGCCAGCATGCAGTTCGAGCCGAAGACTGCGCAGGAGATGATCGCGTTCGCGAAAGCGCAGCCCGACAGGCTGACGATGGCGATTGCGGGAACGGGCAGCGTCGTCGTCGACCTGTTCCGCGCACGTTCAGGATTGAAGTTCGTCAGTGTTCCGTACAAAGGCAGTTCACCGGCGCTGCTGGACCTGATCAGTGGTCAGGTCAACGTGATGATCACGACGATGGCCAGCGCCGGTCCGCACGTGAAGGCAGGAAAGCTGCGGGTCCTGGCAGCCACTGGCGACAAGCGCAGCGCCGAGTTCCCCGATGTCCCGACCTTCACCGAGGTTGGCATCCCCGGAATGGACTACGAGCAGTGGTTCGGGATCATGGGGCCGGCCAATCTGCCCCGGCCTGTCGTTGACAAGCTGGGTGCCGCGATGGCGCAGATCCTCCAGATGCCGGACTTCCGGGAACGCCTGGTCGGCATGACCCTCGATGTCGCTGCGCCGGGACCCGATGGAATGAGGCGCAAGGTCGAAGCCGATTCAGCGCGCTGGACCAGGCTTGCGCAGGAGTTGAAACTCGAACCGCTGGATTGACTGGCGGCGCCGGGTGCGCTCATGCCGGGCATGTCCCAGGGCAGTGCACAAGTGAAGGTGGCGGAGCAGGACGGTCTGTAGCACTAACTTGCTCAGGCGCTGAGGGTACCGAATCTTGGTGGCGACGGAGATTCGAACGAGTTGCGATCAAGCGTACCGATTGCTGTGCGCGGCGGCTGCAGCCGGCAGTATTTTCCAATCCTCCGATGAGGCTGAGATTGTCGGGTCAGGCGGCGCGCGTGGATCGAAGGTTAAAGAGTAAACTCCCCCGTCAATCTGGACCTGCCCGCTCTGGAACATTTGGAGTTCAAGACGCGCGGCAAGAAGCTTCACGCTCTCTGCCACCCTGTCACCGCAGAGCTATAAAACTGCCCGGGAGCCAAGCCAGGTGGACGCTCCTGCGAGGCGGACTCTCCCTGCGGCTTGCAATGAAGGATGACTGAAGATGCCAATAACCCTTGATTGGTCCGGCCTAGCCTCAAGGTTGCGTCTTGCCATTACGGTGGCAGCCCTGGCGAGTGCGCTGACGCTCGCGGCTTGCGGTGATGGTTCCAGCGTTGGTTCGTCGGGCTCGAATGGGGCCGCTTTCGCAGCAGTGAGGGCGAAGGACCGATGGCTGGTTGATTCCACGGGACGCGTCCTGATGGTTCGCGGTGTCAATCAAGTCAACAAGCTTCCGCCCTATGACCACGCTTCTCTGGGCTTCAGTGACAAAGACGCGGAATTGCTGCGCGACTATGGCTTCAACGCAGTTCGCTTGGGCGTCATGTGGGCGGCCATTGAGCCTACGAGAGGCCAATATGATTCGAATTATCTTGAGTCGATAAGAGGAACTATCCGACTGCTGGCGAAATACGGAATCTACACGCTGCTCGACTTTCACCAGGATGGGTTCAGCACGAAAAACGGTGGCAGCGGCTTTCCCGAATGGGCCACACTCGGCAAAGGGAACAGGTCTTCACTGCCTTTCCCACTTTTTTATTTCGACACCGTCAATAACGCAATTGCCCAGGACTTTGAGGCCTTCTGGAACAATGAGCAGTCGGTTCAAGATGCTTACCTGGCCATGTTGGCGATGACGGTGAGAACTTTGGGCGGCGAGACCGGCGTGTTGGGAGTCGAGTTTATCAACGAGCCTTTCCCAGGGGTCGAATGGCAAAAATGCGGTTCGGTCGACTTCACTAATTCACAACCCTGGAACTTCATTGAAGGGTGCAAGGATTTCGACAGCGGGCCACTCACCGCGTTCTACCAGCGAGCAATCGATGAAACTCGAAAGGTAAACCGGGAAATCATGGTCGTCTATGACGAACTGGGCATTGGCGGAGTAGGAGCCCCTACCCATATCGGAAGCCTTTTGGATTCAAACAAGGCATTCTCATGGCACAACTACCTTTTCGGGGACTTCAATTCGATCTTCAAGCACACGCAAGAGCATCAGGCGGCGAGCGGGTCGGCCCTGATGCTCACAGAGTTCGGTGCCAATGAAAATCCCGGGAAATGGATTGAAGTCGTCGAGTTGTCCGAAAAATATCTGATGTCCTGGTTCTTCTGGGCCTACAGCAACAACCCGCCCTATCTGTTTCCCTTGCAGGGCAATCTGCCCACGGATGGTCGTTTGCAGGGATTGGTTTACGACCTCTCTCAGGCCTTTGATGCGTCTAACCTGTCCAGCACGCGGCCCGTCAACCTCGACGTGAATCGCCTTGAGTCTCTTTCGCGTCCCTATGCGCACCGAATTGACCGCTGGAGTTCCCCAGACCATCTCGTTTGATCCTCAGTCGAAGCGGACGGTCATCGAGTGGTCTTACGACAAATATGTCGGTTCAAGCTCTGAAACGGTGATATACGTCCCCAGGCATCACTACCCCAACGGATACAGTGTTGCGGTGGAAGGCTGCACACTGGTTGCGGGCCAGTCCAATGGGCTCAGGCTGCGCGTCTCCAATGGAAACGCTCCCGACTCCAAGGGTAAGGTCGTGATTACCACCCTATAGGCGGATGTAAATCATGCGGAGCATGACCGCTCGAAACTCAAAGGACTGAGTTTCACCGCGAATCCGACACGCGGCAGAAGCTCGAAGTACACAAACCTCTAAACGTCAATCCGCGCGATCGCCACTGTTCAGCCAATGAAGGGGCTTTGTGTACCAGGGCCGGTATGAAGCCTGTCCATCTGAAAGTCAGGAGGTTCTGAGACGTGGGGCGACTGAGACGGGTTTTCGCGCGCTCCGGCCGGACGCGCAGTCAGGAGCCCATAGCAAAAAGCCCCGCATGGTGCGGGGCTCTGAGCGCCTCCTAGGCTCGCCGAGCAGGTTAGAAGGCCTTGTATTGGCGGAGAGATAGGGATTCGAACCCTAGATACGCGTAAACGTATACTTGATTTCGAGTCAAGCGCCTTCGACCACTCGGCCATCTCTCCACGAACCGCGGATTATACCGGTTTCCGGCCAATCCCGGCAGAGCGCGCTGCGCTCCCACAAAGAAAAATGGAGGCCGAAGCCTCCGTCTCGATACCGGACGTGCCGCCAGCCTACTTCTTGGCGGGTGCGGCGGCAGGCGTGGCGGCGGGTGCGGGTGCTGCTGCCGGCGCCTTGACCACAGCCTTGGCGTCCGCAGGCTTCGCCGGCGCGGCAGACGCGGGCGAAGCCTGCGGGCATCTGCGGCGTCACCACGACGCCCTTCGCCTTCTGCTCGGCGATGTAGCGCGAGGCGACACGATCCTCGGCCTTCGCCTGCTGGCCCTTGGCCACTTCAGCGGCGGCGGCGTCCTTCGCCTTCTTGTCCTCGGCCGCGGCCTTCTGCTCGTCGGTCGGCGGCGGCGGCGCGGGCAGCTTTGCCACCGCGATGCCGAACGTCAACGCCACCAGGGCCGCGGCAAACAGTGCGCGCAATGTCGTCATAGTGTTCTCTGGTCCTGAATTGTCGGGCCGCGCCTTACGCGGGACGGTGTATCGCCGCCTCGGACGGCTTCGCGGCGGGCACGTCGACGAACTTCTCGGGCGCCGTCCCGGCCACCACCTGCTCGTACCAGCGCAGGTGATGGTGCTCGGCCCAGCTCGCGTCGACGTAGCCGTCGCGCATCGCGCGGTACGCGCCGCTCAGGCCGATGGTGCCGAGGTAGATGTGCACCGACGCCAGCGCCATCGCGACGTAGGCGACCGCCATGTGGATGATGTTCGACCACGGCATCGTCGACCGCGTCTGGTCGAAGTTCGGGAAGACGAGGATGAGACCGGTGACGACCAGCGCCGACGAGAACAGCACCAGCACCAGCCAGAACACCAGCTTCTCGCCGCCGTTGAACTTGCCGCTCGGGTACTCGTTGCCCTTGAAGTAGTCGAAGATCTTCGTGAACCACTTCAGGTCCTCGACGCCGATGCCGTTGCTGCGAACGAACCGGATGAACATCCACGGCACCGCGAAGATCAGGACCGGGCCGACGAAGTTGTGGACGTTCTTGGCGAGCGCCGCGAGCCACGAGAACAGCGTGTAGCCGATCAGCGGCGGCAGCACCGCCTTGCCGAGCGAGAGCACGAGCCCGGTGACCGCGAGCGTGACCCAGGTGATCGCCATCAGCCAGTGCGCGACGCGGTCGGCCGTCGTGAAGCGCTGGATCATCCGGTCGCCGGCCTTCGCGTGCACGGTCATCGTGCCACGGATGGCGTAGAACCCGGCCAGCCCGGCGAACGCCAGCGCGAGCAGCAGGCCACCGATCGTGGCGACCGGCACGCGCGCCGCGCGCCAGGTCTGGCCCTGCGACTGGATCAGCACATGCCGGATGACGCGCTCGCGCCACTGGATCGAGCGGTTCGACCGCCGTCACCGTGCCGTTGGTCTCGAACTGCGTGGCCGCGGGCAGCAGGTAGACGCCGTCCTTCCGCACCATCGCGGCCATCGCCGCAGTCGCCGCAGTCGCCGACGGATACGGGTCGATCACGACCAGCGTGTCGAGCTTGGCCATGGCCTCGACCATTTCCTTGCCGCGCGTCTGGCTGTTGGGCGCGTGGCCCTAGAACACCATCGCGCGCAGGTTCGAGTCCTGGTCGATGAGCTCGTTCTTCTCCATCACGCCGTCGATCCAGCGCGACACGGTCATCCCCGGCTTTTCCATCATCGCCTGCGACGCGTACCGGCCCTTGATCCACTCGTAGTCGGCGCCCCACACCGCGGCCCAGTGCTTCCACGAGCCGGTGGCGAGCCCGTAGTAGCCGGGCAGCGAATCGGGGTTCGGCCCGACGTCGGTCGCGCCCTGCACGTTGTCGTGCCCGCGGAAGACGTTGGTGCCGCCGCCGGAGACGCCGACGTTGCCGAGCGAGAGCTGCAGCAGGCACGACGCGCGGACGACCGCGTTGCCGTTCGTGTGCTGGGTCTGGCCCATGCACCAGACCACGGTCGACGGCTTGTTCTTCGCCATCATCTCGGCGACCTTCAGCACCTGCGCCTCGGGCACGCCACGGGCCTCCTCGACCTTGTCGGGCGTCCACTTGGCCATGATCTCTTCCTTGACCTTGTCGATGCCGAACACGCGCGCCTTCAGGTACTCCTTGTCTTCCCAGCCGTTCTTGTAGATGTGGTACAGCATGCCGAACACGAACGGGATGTCGCCGCCGGACCGCAGCCGCACGAACTCGTCGGCGCGCGCGGCGGTGCGCGTGAAGCGCGGGTCGACCACGATCATCCGGGCGCCGGTTTCCTTGGCGTGCAGCATGTGCAGCATCGACACCGGGTGCGCCTCGGCAGCGTTGCTGCCGATGTACATCGCGCACTTGGTGTTCTGCATGTCGTTGTACGAGTTGGTCATCGCGCCGCAGCCCCAGGTGCTGGCTACGCCGGCAACCGTCGTCGAGTGGCAGATCCGCGCCTGGTGGTCGCAGTTGTTGGTGCCCCAGTACGACACGAACTTGCGCAGCAGGTACGCCTGCTCGTTGCTCTGCTTGGAGCTGCCGACGAAGAACACGGAGTCGGGGCCCGATTCCTTGCGCAGCGCGGAGAGGCGATCACCGACCTCGTTGATCGCGTCCTCCCAGCTCATTTTCACGCCCTTGCCGTTGACGAGCTTCATCGGCGTCTTCAGCCGGTACTCGCCATGGCCGTGCTCGCGCAGCGACGCGCCCTTGGCGCAGTGCGCGCCGAGGTTGAGCGGCGAGTCGAAGACGGGGTTCTGCCGCGTCCAGACGCCGTTCTCCACCGTCGCGTCGACGGCGTAGCCCACCGAGCAGTGCGAGCAGATCGTGCGCTTGACTTCGCTCTTGGTCGCCTAGCCTTCCTTCTGCGCCTCGGCATTGCCGATGGCGCCGAACGGAAGCTGGCTCGCGAACGCCCCGGTCCCGGCTACGAGACCCGAGCGCTTCAAAAACGTCCGCCGATCCATCGTCGGGAGGCGCGCCCCCGCGAGTCGGCGAAGACGTGGACCGGCTGCCGAAGTTGCATCGCTCTTCTTTGTGAGCAGCATGATCCGTCCTCCTCCTAAAGCCTGGCTGTGCGGTAGTAGTCGCGGACGTGTTCCGTCTCGCGGTACCCCGATTCATCGATGTTCGCGGCGGTCGTCGCTTCGATTGCAGCGGCGGATCCGGGAATGGCGGCGACGGCGACCGCGGCCGCGCTCACGCCACCGGCTCCCATGGACAGCAGGAAGTGACAGCGCTTGAGATCGGGGGACGGTGCGGAAGAAACGGACGAGAGGGACGAAGCGGGGACCGGCAGCGCAGCGCTGCCATCAGACTTGAATAAGCCCATACAAGCCTCCAAGATCCCCCGTGACCTGGTTGTCAATTCAGTCGATGGCGAACGAGTCACGTTCGAGCGCCAGATACGACTGAGCGAATTGTGCGACTCGAATGTAGTAGTTGGCAACTGCATTCGCTCTTATTGCAGCGCAACAAAGAAATACCCAAGGCGCGATATGGCGCTCGAAGAACGCGCGCTGGACGGCAATGGGTACCGGTTTGCGCTCGGGGTTGCCCGCAACGAGAATGCGCATCGTTTCCAACAGGGCGGCAAGATGGTCCTCCCGTTGGATCACCTCGGGGCGCCGGGCGAGCCCCAGGCCGGCCAGCGCATCGCGCACCTCGACCAGCGGCTTTTCCATCATGAATCCGGTGAGCCAGTGCGATCCGTGCAGGTTGATCTCGCTCTTGCCCACCCCGAGGAACAATGCCGTGTACTCGTCGCCGGCCGCGTCGGCGAACAGGCGCGACCGCAGCGCGTAGAAATCGGCGCGCGCCTCGTCCTCCGGCTCCAGCCGGTGGCGCATCGTCACCGGCACGGGGGTCGTGGCGCCGCTCATGGACGGGTCCCTGCCGCGTCGATGTCCTTCTTCATCATGTCGAGCACCCGGCAGTCGGCGCACATCTTCAGCCGTTCAAGCGCGCCCGGCGCCGCGAACATCGAGTGCCCGGCGAGGCGCGCGAGCATCGCGCCGACCATCTTCTCGGCGCCCATCTCCTTGCCGCAGGAAACGCAACAGAAGATCGCGGCCTCGTTGAGCACCCGCGGCTGGCGCGCTTCCGGCGCAAGGGAGAGCCTTGGCGCGAGCGTGATCGCATTCTCGGGGCAGGTCTCCTCGCACAGCCCGCACTGCACGCACTTCGATTCGATGAAGCGCAGCTGCGGCTTTTCCTGCGCGCCGAGGATGGCGCCGACGGGACAGCTGCCGACGCACGCAAGGCACATCGTGCACGCGTCCTTGTTCACCGCGATCGTGCCGAACGGCGCGCCCGCAGGCAGCGCGATCTCGCGCTGCGGGACCGGCGCATGAAGGGCCAGGTGGTCCACCGCGAGCGCCGTCGTGGTCCGCTTGTCGGCGGTCCAGGCGAACGTGGCCGCCGTGCGCACGCCGAGCGCCACCGGCCACGACCACAGCTCGCGCTCCAGCGACCCGATGTCGCCCGCATCGAGCACGCGGAAGTGCCGGCCCTGGTAGCCCAGCGCCTGCGCGATGGCGTCGGCGATGCCCATCTGCGCCTCCAGCGCGTCGCGGTACTGCGGCGCCTCGTTGCCGGTCGCGAGCACCGCCACCTGCGAGGCGCCCAGCGCCAGCGCGGCCAGCCAGACGTCGAGGCCCAGCGCGGCGACGTGGTGGACCTCGACCGGGATCATCCGCGCCGGCAGGCCCCGGCCCCGGCGCGCAAGGCGGGCGATCGCGTCGCGGCCTTCCTCGGCGTGCACGACGAGGCAGGCGTCGCGCCCGCCCGCGCCGGCGTAGGTCGCGAGCAGCGTGCGGATGCGGGCGCCGTGCTGCGGCACCGTCGGGTACTGATAGCTCATCGCACCCGAGGGGCAGACCGTCGCGCAGGCGCCGCAGCCCATGCACAGGTGCGGCTCGACCTTGACATGGTCGCCGTCGGCGCTGATCGCCGCCGTCGAGCAGACGTCGATGCACTGGCTGCAGCCGGTCTTCTGCGAGCGGCTGTGGGCGCAGATCGACGCCTTGTACGCGAAGTACTTCGGCTTCTCGAACTCGCCGACCATCGCGACCATCTCGGCCGCCGCCTGCGCCTGCGCGACCGGATCGGCGCCCGGCGCGAGGTAGCCCTGCGGCGGCTGGTGCATGCGAAGCGCGGGCTCGCGCTGCAGGTCGAGCACGAGGTCGAACGACTCGGTGCGCGCGACGGCCGCGGCGCCGCGGGCGAAGTCGATCGCGCCGACCGCACCGCACGCGGCCACGCAGGCGCGATGCGACTTGCAGCGGTCGAGGTCCACCTGGTAGCTGCCGTCGATCGCGTCCTCCGGGCACGCCCGGATGCACGCGTTGCACCGCGTGCACAGGTCGAGGTCGATCGCGTTCTCCTGCGCCCACTCGGCGGCGAACGCCCCCAGCCATCCGGCGAGCCGCGTGACGCGGCCGGAATGGACGGGGAATTCGCGCGTCGCCGGCAGCTCCATCCCGACGGTCCGGCCGGTCATCAGCACGGTGACCGAGCGTTGCGGCGCCAGCACGCCCGCCCAGTGCAACGCGGCGTCGCCGGGACCGACGATCAGCAGCTGCCCCTTCGATTCGTACGCGACGCGCGGGACAGGATCGGGCTCCGG
Source organism: Bordetella parapertussis (assembly GCA_943331295.2). Classification (GTDB taxonomy): domain Bacteria; phylum Pseudomonadota; class Gammaproteobacteria; order Burkholderiales; family Casimicrobiaceae; genus CAIWHR01. Next base: position 63,368 of record CALQLA020000004.1, read on the forward strand.
CATCGCCGCCTGCGCCAGCAGCGCCGCGATCTTCGGCGTCGCGGCGCCGGCCTCGGCCGACCAGCCGCCGGCCTCGCGGATGTTGACGAAGCGGATCGACTGCGTCGTGCCGCCCTCCTCCGCCACGTCGCCGAACAGCTTCGCCTCCTGCGTGCAGGCGACGATCACGTCGCCGGCGGCGCCGTCGGCGAAGCGCCCCAACTCCTTCTGGCACAGCATCGTGTTCACGGGCAGCGGACCGGCGCGGCCGAGCGCGCGCGCGAGCGCGGCGCCGTCGAGCGGCATCGTGCCGTTGCACGAGCAGAGATGCAGTTTCTTGTCGGCAAGACTCATGGGCGGGAGGGCTCGATGGCGGCGACCGGCGGCGCATCCGCGCGGTCTTCGGTGGGTATGACCGCGGCGGGCGGCTCGCCCGTCGCGACGGCGGCGCACGGCAGGACGGCGGGTACGGGCATGCCCCGAAGTTCCATCTGCACCACCGGCGGAACAGCGAGCGACTCGGCGCCGGATGCCGTGTCGGATGCAACCTCGGACGCGACGTTCGACGCGGCATCGGGCGCTTCGCCGGCGGCCTCGGGCACGTTGAAGCGCGGATCGGCGAAGAGCTTCTTCAGCACCTGCCGCTGCAGCGCCTTGTCGACCTTGGGCTGCATGAAGGCGGCGAAATCGGAGTCGAACCCGAGCGACTCGACCGGCGGCAGCGCCGCGGCGGGCGGTGCGGGGGACGATGGCGCCGCGGCAGCGGCTGCCACCGCCGGCGTCGAGGCGACCGCACCCGTCATTGCGGGTCCCGGCGGCACGGCAACCGGCGCGGCAGCCGCCGGAGGCGCCGCACGCGCCGCCTCGAGCTTGCGCTGTGACCAGCGCCGCAGCGAGAACCCGCCGCCGCTGGTGTCGTCGTTGCCGGTCATCGCTGCGTCGCGCTCCGCGTCGTCGTCCGCATCTTCGTCCGCATCTTCGTCCGCATTTTCGTGCTCAGGCGGGGCCGCGCCCGCCCCGGTTCTTCCGGTCCGGGAACGGATCGTTGCGGCGCATCTTGCCGCGGACCTCGGGCTTGCAGTTCGCGGCGACGAAGGCTCCATCCAGTCGCGCAGTTCCCGCGGCAACGGCAGCAGGTCGACCTGCTCGCCGCCATCCAGCATCCGCGCCGCCTCGTTGTAGCTCAGCGTGACGACCACCGGGAACACGGCGGGCTCCGTGTCGGCCTCGGCGCGGCGTCGGGTTGGATCGCGACGGGCTCCCAGCGCGCGCTGGCCCAGCGATTGGCGAGCGGCGTGCGCTGGAAGACGACAGCCAGGGCAAACCGCAACGGTGGCGTGGACATATCCGGTCCGATTCGGCGCGAAAGAACGACCCGCGCGAAAGGCGCCCGATCATACACTGGCCCTTGCCCACTCTGCTAACATAGCCGTCCAGCTGCCTGTTCCAGGCATTGCCTCCCCGGCAACCGGTTGGATCACCGAACCCGAATCCGGTTGCGCCACGAACCGTCCTGCGCATGGCCGTCACCATCCCCGTCGTCGACATCCGCAGCGCCGCCCGGCAGGACGCCGTGCTGCGCGACGCCGCACGCGCGCCGCGCGTGCCGGGCGTCGCCGTGACGGACACCCGCGGCCGGCGCCTCGCCGACCTGCGGATTTCCGTCACCGACCGCTGCAATTTCCGTTGCGTGTACTGCATGCCGAAGACCGTGTTCGGCCGCGACTACGCATTCCTGCCGCACGACGAGCTGCTGTCGTTCGAGGAGATCGCGCGCGTCGCCCGCGTGTTCGCCGCCGAGGGCGTGACGAAGATCCGGTTGACCGGCGGCGAGCCGCTGCTGCGCCGGAACATCGAGCGGCTCATCGAGATGCTCGCGCCGATCCCCGGCATCGATCTCACGCTGACAACGAATGGCGCGCTGCTCGCGCGCAAGGCGGCCAGCCTCGCCGCCGCGGGCCTGAAGCGCGTCACGGTCAGCCTCGACTCGCTCGACGACGCGACGTTCCGGGCGATGAACGACGTCGACTTCCCGGTCGCGCGCGTGCTCGAAGGCATCGACGCCGCGGCGGCCGCGGGCCTCGTCCCGGTCAAGGTCAACATGGTGGTGAAGCGCGGCACCAACGACGCGAGCGTGGTGCCGATGGCCCGCCACTTCAAGGGCAGCGGCCACATCCTGCGCTTCATCGAGTTCATGGACGTCGGCGCCACCAATGGCTGGCGGATGGACGACGTCGTGCCGGCCGCCGAGATCGTCGCGATGATCGGCGCCGAAATGCCGCTCGAGAGCATCGACCCCAACTACACCGGCGAGGTCGCGGAACGCTGGCGCTACCGTGACGGCGGCGGCGAGATCGGCGTGATCGCCTCGGTCACGCAGGCGTTCTGCCGGGACTGCACGCGCGCCCGGCTTTCCACCGACGGCAAGCTCTACACCTGCCTGTTCGCGGGCTCCGGCTTCGACCTCCGGGCGCTGCTGCGCGGCGGCGCCGCGGACGAGCAGCTCGCCGACGCGATCGCGGCGGTGTGGCGGCAGCGCACCGACCGCTATTCGGAGACCCGCACCGCCAACACGGTGCGGGACCCGAAGGTCGAGATGAGCTACATCGGCGGCTGAACGCGCGCCCCTGCCCTCCTGCCGCCCGTGAACGCACCCGACCTCGCTTACCGCCCGCTGCTCACCGACGCCGCGCGTCCGTCGACGTTCTCGGTCCGCGCGATCGACGAGACCGGCGCGACGCGCGACACGCCGGTGGCCGGCGAGCATCCGCTGACGCTCTACGTCGACAAGCAGGAAGTGCTGACGCTGATGACGCTGGGCGGCGCGCCCGAGGCGCTGGCGCTGGGCTACCTGCGCAACCAGCGGCTGATCGAGCGGATCGAGGACATCGTCTCGGTGCAGGTCGACTGGGATGTCAACGCGGTCGTGGTCACGACGAAGGGCGGCCTCGCCAACCTCGAGGCAAAGACCGCGAAGCGCACGCGCACCACCGGCTGCGGCCAGGGCACGATGTTCGGCGACCTGATGGACGACATCGACCGCGTGCGACTGCCCGCCGGCGCGACGCTCGCGCAAACCACGCTGTATGCGCTGCTCGACCGCGTCCGGCTGCACGAGACGATCTACAAGCAGGCGGGCGCCGTGCACGGTTGCGCGCTGGCCACCAACGATCCCGCAGATCCGGCCGGTGCGTCCGAGATCCTCATGTTCGTCGAGGACGTGGGCCGCCACAACGCGGTCGATGCGATCGCCGGCCGGATGTGGCTCGACCGCATCGACGGCGCGGACAAGATCTTCTACACCACCGGCCGGCTGACCTCCGAGATGGTGATCAAGGCGGCGCAGATGGGCATCCCGTTCCTCGTCTCGCGCTCGGGCCTCACGCAGATGGGCTACGAGATCGCAGAGAAGGTCGGCATCACGATGATCGGCCGCGCGACGAACAAGCACTTCCTGCTGTTCACCGGCGCCGAACGCTTTCGTGCCGGAAGCTGAACCCACCGCGGGCGTCGCTTCCCCGCGCGACCGCGTCACCGGCATCGTGCTCGCCGGCGGGCAGGGCCGGCGGATGGGAGGCGTCGACAAGGGCCTGGTGCTGCTCGACGGCAAGCCGATGGTCGCGCACGTGCTGGCGCGACTGGCGCCGCAGGTCGCCGACGTGCTCGTCAACGCGAACCAGAACGGCGATCGCTACGCGGCGTTCGGGTACCCGGTGGTGCCCGACGCGGTCGGCGGGTTCGCGGGCCCGCTCGCCGGGCTGCACGCCGGGCTCGCCCGCGCGACCCGCGAATTCGCGGTCACGGTCCCCTGCGACTCGCCGTTCCTGCCGGCCGACCTCGTCGCGCGGCTCTTCGCCGCGTTCGCGACGCCGGCGGTGCAGCTCGCCGTCGCCCGCACCTTCGACCAGCCGCACCCGGTGTTCTGCCTCGTGCGCCGTGCGGTGCTGCCGCACCTCGCCGCCTTCCTCGCCGGCGGCGGCCGCAAGATCGACGCCTGGTATGCGACGCTCGGCGTGGTCGAGGTCGCGTTCGACGACGAGGCCGACGCGTTCCGCAACATCAACACCGCGGCCGAGCTGACCGAGGCGGGCCGCCCTGCCGGGCCGGCGTAGGCCGTGATGCGGCTGTCCGAACTCGCGCAGGGCCGCGACAACAACTTCCAGCTGATCCGGTTCCTGGCGGCCACCGCGGTCATCCTGTTCCACTGCTACGCGCTGACCAACCGCTGGACCGACGAGCCGCTGTGGCGACTGGCCCCGGAATTGAACCTGGGCGCGCTCGGCGTCCAGTGCTTCTTCGTCGTCAGCGGCTTCCTCGTCACGCGCAGCTGGCTCGATCGCCGCCGCCTCGTGCAGTTCGTCGCGGCGCGGGCGTTGCGCATCTACCCGGCGCTCGCCTGCGCCACCGCGGTGTCGATCGCGCTGGCGGCATGGTCGAGCACCATGCCCCTGCCCGCCTTCCTCGCCGATCCGGCCACGGCGGACTACGCGTGGCGCACCGCGCTCGGCTGGACGTTCCGCGACCGGCTGCCCGGCGCCTTCGCGACCAATCCGTTTCCGCACGGCGTCAATGGCTCGCTGTGGACGCTGCCGATCGAACTGCGTCTCTACGTCGTCATCGCGCTGGCCGGCACGATCGGCCTCGTCGGCCGGCGCTGCCTGTGGCTCGCGGCGCTGCTGGCGGCAGGCGCGCTGTTCTTCGCCCGCCCGGACCTGCTGCCGCTCGAGCCCAACGACGGCGTGACCCGCAATCTCGTGCTGCTCTTCATGCTGGGCTCGGTCGCGTGCGCCTGGCGCGCGTCGCTGCCGGTGTCGCTGGCGGGCCTTGGCGTCGCGCTGGCGCTGGTCGTCGCCAACCCGTTCGCGCTGGGCCGCGGCGCGCTGTTCCCGTGGCTCCTCGCCTACGCGGTGCTGGTCGTGGCCTACCACCCGCGGCTCACGTGGCGCGCGTTCAACCGCGTCGGCGACTACTCGTACGGGCTCTACATCTATGCGTTCCCGCTCCAGCAGACGCTCGTCGCCCGCCTCCCCGGCCTCGAGCCGCTCGCGCTGTTCGCGTGGTCGCTGCCGCTGACGCTGGCGCTGTCGGTGGCGTCGTGGCACCTGCTCGAACAACCCGCGCTGGGACTAAAATCCCGCTTCCACGGCAAACCAACGGCGAAACCCGAATGACCCAACCCAAGACACTGCGCGAACTCTCCTGCGCCGACGACTACGATCCCAACTCGATGCCGGTCGCGACGGCGCGCACGCTGATCCGGACGTTCCTCGCGCCGGTCACCGCGACCGAGCGTGTGCACATCCGGCAGGCGCTCTCCCGCGTGCTCGCCGCCGACGTCGTGTCGCCGATTGCGGTGCCCGGCCACGACAACTCGGCGATGGACGGCTACGCGGTGCGCTTCGCCGACCTAGCGACGGACGGGGCAACGACGCTGAAGCGGGTGGGCGAAGCCTTCGCGGGCAAGCCGTCCGGCGCGCGCATCGGCGCCGGCGAATGCGTGCGCATCTTCACCGGCGGCGTGATGCCGGAGGGCGCCGACAGCGTCGTGATGCAGGAGCGCGCGCGCGAGGATGCCGCCGGCGTCCACATCGACGCCGGCGCGCTCGGCCGTGCCGGCCAGAACCGCCGCTTCGCCGGCGAGGACCTGAAGGCGGGCGAAGTCGTGTTCCGCGCGGGCCAGCTCGTGCGGCCGGCCGAACTCGGCATGATGGCGTCGATCGGCATCGGCGAAGTGAGCGTCTACCGCCGCTTGCGCGTGGCGTTCTTCTCCACCGGCGACGAGCTGAAGTCCATCGGCACGCCGCTTTCCGCCGGCGACGTCTACGACAGCAACCGCTACACGCTGCACGGCATGCTCACCCGGCTCAACTGCGACCTGATCGACATGGGCGTCGTGCCGGACATCCCCGAAGCGCTCGAAGCGGCGTTCCGCAGCGCGGCGGAAGCCGCCGACGTGGTGATCACCTCCGGTGGCGTCTCGGTCGGCGAAGCAGACTTCGTGAAGACGCTGCTCGACAAGCTGGGCGAGGTGCTGTTCTGGAAGATCGCGATGAAACCCGGCCGGCCGCTCGCGTACGGCAAGATCGGCGCCGCGCATTTCTTCGGGCTGCCCGGCAACCCGGTGTCGGTGATGGTGACGTTCTACCAGTTCGTCCGCGACGCGCTGCTCGTGCTGCAGGGCCAGCGCGACGTGGCGCCGTTGCCGACGTTCAAGGTGCCGCTCGCGGCACCGATCCGCAAGGCCCCGGGCCGCACCGAGTTCCAGCGCGCGATCCTCGCCGCGGACGACCACGGCGGCTGGACCGTGCGCACCACCGGCGACCAGGGCTCCGGCATCCTGTCGTCGATGTCGCGCGCCAACTGCTTCATCGTGCTGCCGTCGGAGACCGGCAACTGCGCGGTCGGCGAGATGGTCGACGTGCAACTGCTCGAAGGACTGGTTTGACCGGACCGCCCACCGCCGGCGCGACCGCTGCGCCCACGCCGCCGACGCGCGGCGAGGCCTTCCGCTACTGGCTGCGCCTCGGCTGCATCAGCTTCGGCGGACCGGCGGGCCAGATCGCGATCATGCATCGCGACCTGGTCGACGACAAGCGCTGGATTTCCGAGCGCCGTTTCCTGCATGCGCTCAACTACTGCATGGTGCTGCCCGGCCCCGAAGCGCAGCAGCTCGCCACCTACATTGGCTGGCTGATGCACCGTACCTGGGGCGGCGTGATCGCCGGCGCGCTGTTCGTATTGCCGTCGCTGGTGCTGCTGGTCGCGCTGTCGTGGATCTACATGGCCTGGGGCAACGTGCCGGCGATCGCCGGGATCCTGTACGGGATCAAGCCCGCGGTCGTCGCCATCGTGCTGCACGCCGCCTGGCGGATCGGCTCGCGGGCATTGAAGCACCCGGTGCTGTGGGCGATGGCGGCGCTGGCGTTCGTCGCCATCTTCACGTTCGACGTGCCGTTTCCCGCAATCGTGCTGGCGGCCGGACTGGTCGGCGCGATCGGCGGCCGCGTCGCGCCGCGCGCCTTCGCGACCGGCGGGCACAAGTCGGCCACGGACGGCGCGCATGCGCCGGCGGTGATCGACGACGACACGCCGACGCCGGCGCACGCGCGCTTCCGCTGGCGCAACCTCGCGCTGGTCGTCGGGGTCTCGGTCGCGCTGTGGCTGTTCGTGCTGGCGCTGCTGGTGGCGAGCTTCGGGCCCGGCGCGACGCTGCCGCGGATGGGATGGTTCTTCACCAAGGCAGCGCTGCTGACGTTCGGCGGCGCGTACGCCGTGCTGCCCTACGTCTACCAGGGCGCGGTCGAGGCCTACCAGTGGCTGACGCCGGCGCAGATGATCGACGGCCTCGCGCTCGGCGAGACCACGCCTGGCCCCCTGATCATGGTGGTGGCCTTCGTCGGGTTCGTCGGCGGCTGGACGCGGCAGGTCTTCGGCCCGGAGTCGCTGGCGGCGGCCGGCGCGGTCGCGGCAACCGTCGTCACGTTCTTCACGTTCCTGCCGAGCTTCATGTTCATCCTGGCCGGCGGGCCGCTGGTGGAATCGACGCACGGCAGGCTCGGCTTCACGGCGCCGCTGACGGGCATCACGGCGGCGGTGGTGGGCGTGATCGTCAACCTCGCGGCATTCTTCGCGTGGCACGTGTTCTGGCCCAGGGGATGGACGAGCGGTTTGACGGGCGGTGCGGGTGCCTTCGCCGGCGGCGTCGACCTGGCGGCGCTCGCGCTCGCCGCCGTCGCCGCGTTCGTGCTGTTCCGCGGCAAAGCGGGCGTGATCCCGGTGATCCTGGCATGCGGCGCGGCGGGACTCGCCGTGCGGCTCGGCGCGGGCTGAGACCAGGCCGCCGGCGCCCCGTCCGACAGGCGAACGACGGGGCACCGGCGGACTGACGCAGCGGGCCGTCAGGCCTTCTTCGACAGGCAGGACTTCATGTAGGTCTTGCGCTCGGCGCCCTTCTTGCCCGTCGCCTGCTTGTTGCAGTCGCGCATCTTCTGCTGCTGCGAAACCGGTTGCTGCGATGCGGATTGCGGCGACAGCGCCGCCGTCTTCTGCGGCGCGACCGCGGCCTTGTCCGGCGCGGTGCCCTTTTGCGCCGGCGGCGTGGCGGGCACGACCTTGGCGGGCGGCAGGGCGGCCGGCGAAGCGGCAGCCGCCGGCGTGGCAACGACGGGGTCGGCCGCCTGCGCGGCAAACGTGGTGAACAGCGCGGCGAGGGCGAGGGTGGAAAGCTTATGCATGGCAGTCTCCTTGCGAGTGTCCAACGGTTGAAGTGGTGTGTGGCCGCGACCCGAAGGCCGTCGACCACACCGCCAACAACGCGGGCAGCAGCGCGCGTGCCGTCAGCCGAACGGCCGTCGGCCGATTGGCCAGGCCTGCGTGCCGCGCGCCAGCGGGGGAGGCGCGCGACAGCGCGCTTCGGGGGCCCTGCCGCGCCCGCCGGGCCGCCCCAAGGGCGCGGCTTGCCCCCTCGGGGGGAGGCGCGCGACAGCGCGCTTCGGGGGGCCTCAACCGCCCCCTCGGGGGGAGGCGCGCGACAGCGCGCTTCGGGGGCCCTGCCGCGCCCGCCGGGCCGCCCCAAGGGCGCGGCTTGCCCCCTCGGGGGGAGGCGCGCGACAGCGCGCTTCGGGGGCCCCTATCTACCGCGAGTCGGCCGCGATCCGGTGACGAACCGCCCACGGCGAATGCGCTCGAACTCGGCGATCACCTGCGCACCGAGCAGCAGCACCATCGCCGCGATCTCGAGCGAGAGCAGCACGACGATCGCCGTCGTCAGCGAACCGTAGACCAGCTTCACCTGCGACAGCGTCGAGAAGTACCAGACGAGCGTGTGGCGGGTGATCTCCCACAGCACCGTCGCGGTGACGCCGCCGATCAGCGCGGTCCGCAGCGACAGCCGGCCCACCGGCATCACGAGGTAGATCGACGTCAGCACGAGGACCTCGCCGCCGACACCGAGCAGGTAGAGAAGCAGGCCGGACACCCCGGACAGCGACCAGGTCCGGCCCAGCACGTCGATGCTTTCAGCGCCGATCGCCTGCAGCGCGCCGGCGACGATCGTGACCAGAAGCAGCCCGATGCCGAGCACCATGATGTAGCAGTACGGGATCAGCGCGGAGATGAGGTAGTGCCGCCGGCGGATCGCGACGCGGTGGTGGAAGATCACCGACATCGCGTTCTCCAGCACCGTGAACGCGAGCGAGCTAAAGAAGACCAGCGTCACCATCAGCACGGGCCCGACGACCTTGCGGTGCGCGAGAAACGACGACACCTCGTCCATCACCGCCCGCGACTGCCCCGGCAGCACCATCTCGAGGTAGCGGCCGAGCGTCGTCATCAGCTGGGCCTCGTCGATGACGTGCGACAGCGCGATCAGCAGCAGGATGAGGAGCGGCAGGATGGACAGCAGCGTGTAGTACGCGACGCCGCCCGCGAGCAGCACGCCCTGGTTGCCGCGAAAACCGGCGAACACGCGCCCGGCGAACGCGGCGAGGTGCCGGATCACCCTCTCCGGCCGTCCCTGGAAGATGCCCATCGCCGCCGCGCCGCCGGGGTCGCGGGCGCTATCGCCGCGACGCCGACAGCACGCCGGGGACGTCCCGCACGAGGGCCAGCGCGCGGGACAGCTGGTCGAGGCTCCTCACCTCTAGCGTGAAGGCCATCCGCACGTCCATGTTGCGGGTGAGCGTCTTCGCCGCGGTGACGTTGATCCGCTCGCGGGACAGCACCTCGGTGACGTCGCGCAGCAGGCCCTGGCGGTCCATCGCCTCGAGCGTCACGTCGACCGGGAACACCTCCTCGCTCGGCGCGCCCCAGTCGGCGGCGATCAGCCGCTCCGGCTCGCGCGCGCGCATCCGCCCGATGCTGGCGCAGCGCTGGCGGTGGATCGACACGCCGCGCCCGCGGGTGACGAAGCCGACGATCGGGTCGGGCGGCGCCGGCTTGCAGCAGCGCGCCAGCGCCGTCATCAGGTGGTCGACGCCGACGACGAGGATGCCGCCGCCGCCGGCGGACGACTTGCTCTGGCGCGCGATCACCTCGGGCTCGGCGCTCGCCTCGTGGGCCGCTGCCGGCTGCAGCACGGCCTTGATCGCCGCCTGGATCTGCCGCAGGTTGGTCTCGTCGCGCGCCACGGCCGCATAGAAATCCTCGGCCTTGTCGAAGCCGGCCTTGGCGGCGACCGAGTCGAGGTTGACCGCGGTCGCGCCGGCGCGCTGCAGCTCGCGCTCCACGGTCGCGCGCCCGCCGGCGATCGTCTCCTCGTGCTGCTGCGCCTTGAACCACTGGCGGACCTTGGTCCGCGCGCGATTGCTCTCGACGTACCCCAGCTCGTGGTTCAGCCAGTCCCGCGACGGGCCGCCCTGCTTCGCCGTGATGATCTCGACCCGCTGGCCGTTCTTCAGCGCATGGTTGAGCGGCACCAGCGCGCCGTCGACGCGCGCGCCGCGGCAGCGGTGCCCGAGGTTGGTGTGCAACGCGTACGCGAAGTCGACCGGCGTCGATCCGCGCGGCAGGTCGATCACCTTGCCTTGCGGCGTCAGCACGTAGATCGTCTCGGTGAACAGCGCGCTCTTGAACGCGGTCAGCCACTCGGTGGCGTCGGCGACGGCGTCCTTCCAGTCGAGCACCTGCCGCAGCCACGCGATGCGGTCCTCGAACTGCGGGTCGCGCCGGATGCCCTTGTGCGAGCCTTCCTTGTACCGCCAGTGCGCGGCGACGCCGTACTCCGAGTGCTGGTGCATCTCGAACGTGCGGATCTGCACCTCGAGCGGCTTGCCCTCGGGCCCGATCACCGCGGTGTGCAGCGAGCGGTAGTTGTTGGCCTTCGGCTTCGCGATGTAGTCGTCGAACTCCCCCGGCAGCGGCGTCCACAGGTGATGGACGATGCCGAGCGCGGTATAGGTGTCCTTAACGTCGTCGACGAGGATCCGGACGGCGCGGATGTCGTAGAGGCCCTCGATGCCCGACTGCTTGCGGCGCATCTTGTTCCAGATGCTGTAGATATGCTTCGGCCGGCCGCTGACGTCGCAGCGGATGCCGGCCGACTTCAGTTCGCGCCGCAGCGTGGCGACGACGTCCTCGATGTAGCGCTGCCGGTCGAGCCGGCGCTCGTCGAGGAGCCGGGCGATCGCCTTGTACTGCTCGGGCTCGAGCGCACGCAGCGACAGGTCCTCCAGTTCCCACTTCAGCTGCCAGATTCCGAGCCGGTTGGCGAGCGGCGCGAAGAGGTCGAGCACTTCGCGCGCCGCGGCCCGGCGCGCCGCCTCGTCGGCGGACATCAGGTAGCGCAGCGCCTGCGTGCGCTCGGCGAGCTTGATCAGGACGACGCGGATGTCCTCGACCATCGCGAGCAGCATCTTGCGCAGCCGCTCGGACTGCGCCGCGCGCTCCTCCGGATTGCCGGTGTCGGGCGCCAGCCGGATCTCGTCCATCCGCGCCACGCCGGCGACCAGCGCGGCGACGTCGGCGCCGAAGCGCGCGCCGATGTCGTCGGCATCGAAGGCGTGCGCGGCCGGCAGCCCGATCAGCAGCGCGGCTCGCACCGTCGCGGCGTCGAACTTAAGCCCCGCGAGGATCGTGGCGGTGCCGAGCGCGCGGTCCAACAGCGGCTCGCCGTCGCGGGCGAGCGAATCGCCGCAGTGCGCGCGCGCGTGGGCCGCAGCGGCCTCGAATGCGGCGAGGTCGTCGTCGGGATAAGTTCCGCGGAGCCCGTCGAGCCAGGCCGCGACGGCCTGCGGTCCGCTCGTTCCGGGTGCCGCGTGGAGCACCGCAACCATGCCCGCATTATACGGCGCGGGCCGGTTGAACCCGGTGCCGGTGCCAGCCCGTCCGATGGATGCACCGAATGCCGCGACCGCGTAGCCCGGCGTTGAGCGCAAGCGAAACCCGGGGCAATCGTGCCCCTGGCCGCGCCCACCCGGGTTTCGCTTGCGCTCAACGCCGGGCTACGACATGTGTGCGGTTGCCGCGCTACAGGCGGGCGCGGGCGGACCTTTCGATGGTGGCGGCGAGCGCCGTGGCCTGCGCATCGGCGACCCTGGCGTCGTGCGCCTCGACCATCACGCGGAGCACGGGCTCGGTGCCGGAGGATCGCAGCAGCACCCGGCCGGTATTGCCGAGCGCCGCGATGCTGGCGGCCTCGGCCGCCCGCAGGACGGCGTCCTGCTTCCAGTCGTAGCCCCGCGGCACCTTGACGCTGATGAGGCGCTGCGGGCACAGCGGCACCGCGCGCGTGGCGTCGGCCAGCGTGGTCCGCTGCTCGACCAGCGCGCGCAGCACGGCGAGCGCGGCGATGATCGCGTCGCCGGTCGTGTGCTTGTCGAGGCAGAGCAGGTGCCCGGAGTTCTCGCCACCCAGTTGCCAGCCCATCTCCTTCATCTTCGCCAGCACATAGCGATCGCCGACGGCGGCGCGCTCGAAGGGGATGCCGTCGCGGGCGAGCGCCTGCTCGAGCCCGAGGTTGCTCATCAGCGTGCCGACGACGCCGCCGGCCAGCACGCCGCGGCGACGGTAGTCCTGTGCGATCACGTACAGCAGCTGGTCGCCGTCGTAGATGTCGCCGGCCCGGTCCACCATCACCAGGCGGTCGCCGTCACCGTCGAGCGCGACGCCGAGGTGCGCGCCGTGCTCGAGGACCGCGCGCTTCAGCGCCTCCGGATGCGTGGCGCCGAACCCCGCATTGATGTTGATCCCGTCCGGCTCGTTGCCGACCGGGATGACCTCGGCCCCCAGCTCGTGGAAGACCGGCGGCGCAACGTGATAGCCGGCGCCGTGGGCGCAATCGACGACGATGCGCCAGCCCTTGAGGTCGAGCTCGGACGGGAACGTGCCCTTGCAGAATTCGATGTAGCGGCCGGGCGCGTCGGATACGCGGCGAGCCTTGCCGAGGTCGGCCGACGACGCGCACGACAGCGGCGCCTCCATGCCGGCCTCGATCGCCAGCTCGACGGTGTCCGGGAGCTTGGTTCCCGAGCCGGAGAAGAACTTGATGCCGTTGTCGTCGAACGGGTTATGCGACGCGCTGATCACGATGCCCGCGGAGAGCCGCAGCGCGCGCGTGAGATAGGCGACCGCGGGAGTCGGCAGGGGCCCCGTGAGGTAGACGTCGACACCGGCGGCCGACAGGCCCGCCTCCAGGGCGGCCTCCAGCATGTAGCCCGAGAGGCGGGTGTCCTTGCCGATCAGCACCGCCGGGCGCCCCCCGGCGCTCACCGTGTCGGCTGCCAGCACGCGACCCGCGGCCCAGCCCAGCTTCAACACCCATTCGGGCGTGATCGGCAGCTCGCCCACCCTGCCGCGAACGCCGTCGGTACCAAAGTATCGTCTCGTCATCGCCTATCCCGTCATGCCGTCCGCCGCATGCGCGGCGTCGACGGCGCCCCACACCTTCAATGCGTCGACGGTCTCGCGCACGTCGTGCACGCGCACCAGCGCCGCACCGCGCGCCACGGACGCCAGCGCCGCCGCGAGGCTGCCCGCCAGCCGCTCGCCGGGATCGCGTCCGGTGAGCCTGCCGAGCGACGACTTGCGCGACAGTCCGCACAGCACCGGGTAGCCCAGGGCGACGAGCTCGGGCAGCGCCCGCAACAACTGAAGATTATGCGCCAGCGTCTTGCCGAACCCAAAGCCGGGGTCGAGCGCGATGCGCGATCGATCGATTCCCGCCGCGACGCAGGCATCCGCTCGGGCGCGCAGGAACGCGCGGACCTCGGCGACCACGTCGGCGTAGACGGGCTCGGCCTGCATCGTGCGCGGCTCGCCGCGCATGTGCATCAGGCAGACGCCGGCGTCGCCGGCGGCAACCGCCTCCAAGGCGCCCGGCAGCGCGAGGGCACAGACGTCGTTGATCATCGCGGCGCCCGCGGCGACGGCCGCGCGCATCACCGCGGGCTTGCGCGTGTCGACGGAGATGGCGAGGCCCTCGCCGGCGAGGATCTCGACCAGCGGTATCACGCGCGCGAGTTCGTCGCGATCGGACACGGGTTCGGCGCCCGGACGGGTGGATTCGCCGCCGATGTCGACGAGGTCGGCGCCGTCGGCCGCCATCCGGCGCGCGTGGTCCTGCGCCCGCGCCGGATCGAAGAACGCGCCGCCGTCGGAGAACGAGTCGGGCGTCACGTTGAGGATGCCCATTACGAGCGGACGCGACAGGTCGAAGCGGAACCGGCCGCAGTGGAGTGTCGGCAATGATCCGGCGGTACCCGGAACGTCGTACCCGTAGCCCGGGTTGAGCGACGGCGAAACCCGGGGGGATCGAGACACAGGCAACCTGGGGCCGGCGGGGCCGCCCACCCGGGTTTCGCGTTCGCTCAACCCGGGCTACGCCCCAAGCCCTTTCAGGCCGGGTGGATGGACGGTGCGGCGTCCGGCGGCGGCGTGGCTCCGGGCGTCGACGAGCCGGCCGACGACTGGGTCGGCTTCGGCGGCCGCGGCGGCTTGCCGGACATGATGTCGTCGATCTGGTCGGCGTCGATCGTCTCGAGGTCGAGCAGCGCCTGCGCCATGGCCTCGACCTTGCCGCGGTTGTCCTCGATCAGCTTGCGCGCGACCGAGTACTGCGTGTCGATGATCTTGCGAATCTCGTTGTCGACCTTGCGCATCGTGTCTTCGGACATGTTGACGGTGCGCGTGATCGACCGGCCGAGGAACACCTCGCCCTCGTTCTCGCCGTAGACCATCGGGCCCAGCACGTCGGACATGCCGTAGCGCGTGACCATCGCCCGCGCCATGTCGGTGGCGCGCTCGAAGTCGTTCGAGGCGCCGGTGGTCATCTGGTTCATGAAGATCTCTTCGGCGATGCGGCCGCCGAACAGCACCGCGATCACGTTGAGCATGTGCGCGCGGTCCATGCTGTAGCGGTCCGCAACCGGCAGCTGCATCGTGACGCCCAGCGCCCGGCCGCGCGGGATGATCGTGACCTTGTGCACCGGGTCGGTCTTGGGCAAGAGGCGCGCGACGATCGCGTGGCCGGACTCGTGGAACGCAGTGTTCTTGCGCTCCTCCTCGGGCATCACGATCGAGCGCCGCTCGGCGCCCATGATGATCTTGTCCTTCGCCATCTCGAAATCTTCCATGTCGACGAGGCGCTTGTTGCGGCGCGCCGCGAACAGCGCGGCCTCGTTGACGAGGTTGGCGAGGTCGGCGCCCGAGAAGCCTGGCGTGCCGCGCGCGATGACCTCGGCCTTGACGTCGCCGGCCATCGGCACCTTGCGCATGTGGACGAGCAGGATCTGCTCGCGGCCGCGGATGTCGGGCAGGGGCACCACGACCTGCCGGTCGAAGCGGCCCGGGCGCATCAGCGCGGGGTCGAGCACGTCCGGGCGGTTGGTCGCGGCGATGATGATCACGCCGGCATTGCCCTCGAAGCCGTCCATCTCGACCAGCAGCTGGTTCAGCGTCTGCTCGCGCTCGTCGTTGCCGCCGCCCAGCCCCGCGCCGCGCTGGCGGCCCACGGCGTCGATTTCGTCGATGAACACGATGCACGGCGCGCTCTTCTTCGCCTGCTCGAACATGTCGCGCACGCGGGCCGCACCGACGCCGACGAACATCTCGACGAAGTCGGAGCCGGAGATCGAGAAGAACGGAACCTTCGCCTCGCCGGCGATCGCCTTGGCGAGGAGAGTCTTGCCGGTGCCCGGCGAACCGACCATCAGCACGCCGCGCGGAATGCGCCCGCCCAGCTTCTGGAACTTGGAGGGGTCGCGGAGGAACTCGACCAGTTCGCTCACTTCCTCCTTGGCCTCGTCGCAGCCGGCGACGTCGGCGAAGGTGATCGTGTTGTTGGCCTCGTCCAGCATCTTGGCCTTGCTCTTGCCGAAGCTGAACGCGCCGCCGCGGCCGCCGCCCTGCATCTGCCGCATGAAGAAGATCCACACGCCGATCAGGAGCAGCATCGGGAACCACGAGATGAACACCTGCGCGAGGAACGACTGCTCCTCGTCGGGCTTGGCCTCGACCTTGACGCCGTACTTGACGAGGTCGCCGACCATCCAGATGTCGCCGGGGCTGTACGTGACGAAGCGCTTCTTGTCCGTGGAGGTCCACTTGATCGAGCGCCCCTCGACCGACGCCGATTCGACGCGGCCGGTCTTGGCCTGTTCCATGAACTCGGAATAGGGGATCGTGTCCTTCGAGGTCTGCCGCGAGTCGAACTGCTTGACCACGGTCAACACGACCAGCCCGATCACGAGCCAGATGCCAACATTCTTGAGCAGGTTGTTCAAAGTCGCTCCTGACGGCAAAAGCAGCGGGCTGCCGTTTGACCCGTTGATGCGGGAAGCTCCGCCTCCGCCGCCCCCGCGTGTCGCGAGGCGCTCCAGAGAGACAAAGACCCAACTTTACATTGTAGACCCTTGGCAACCGGTCAACCAGTCGCCATTTCAAGAACCGTCGCCGTCCGGCGACAGGCATCAGTCGTCGGCCGGCCAATCTCCATCTTCCGCCGTTCCGGCCGCCGCCGCCTTCATCCGCTTGGCCACCAGGTAGACCTCCCGGCTGCGGTCGCGGGAGGCCTTCGGCTTCCGGACGTAGACCTTCTCGAATCCCTGCTCCAGCGACCGCTGGAATTCGGCGAAACCGCCGCCCTGGAAGGCTTTGACGACCAGATCGCCGCCGGGTTGCAGCCACGACCGGGAAAATTCGTACGCCAGGTCGCCCAGATGCACCGACCGCGCCTGGTCGGCCGATTCCACACCCGACAGATTGGGGGCGAGGTCCGAAACCACAAGGTCGACCTTGGCGCCTTCGAGCGCGGCCTCGACTGCGGCGAGCCCCTCCGGCTCGCGGAAATCCCCCTGGATGAACGTCACGCCGCGGACGGGGTCCATCGGGAGCAGGTCGATGGCGACGACCCGGGCCGCGGGCCCCAGTCGCTCGCGCAGCACCTGCGTCCAGCTCCCGGGCGCCGAGCCCAGGTCCACGACGCGCATCCCGGGGCGGAAGAGGCGGTCCTTCTCGGCCAGCTCCAGCAGCTTGAAGGCGGCGCGCGACCGGTAGCCCAGGCGGGTTGCCTCCTTCACGTAGTGGTCGTTGACGTGCTCCTGGACCCACGCCTTGACGAATTTGTGCTTCTTGGTTGCTTTTGGCCCGGCCATGGTCGTTTCGCTGCGCTGTTTCCGGTGCCGCGACGGGCCCCCTGGGCACCCGACCGGCGAATTTTGGTGTGGAATGGGGCGCCCGGACCGCCGGCATGCCCCGCCCCACGGTACCATACGCGGATGAAAAGCCTGATACCTGCCGAACGGCGCGAACTGCGCGCCAAGGCGCACCACCTCAATCCGGTCGTGACGATCGGCCAGCACGGACTGACGCCGGCGGTGCTGCACGAGATCGACGTTGCCCTGAAGGCGCACGAACTCATCAAGATCCGCGTGTTCGGCGACGAGCGCGAAGCGCGCGCGACGCTGCTGCAGCAGATCTGCGAGCAGATGGACGCGGTGCCGGTCCAGCATCTCGGCAAGATCCTGACCGTGTGGCGGCCCGCGCCGGCGCCCGAAAAGGTCGAGCGCGCGCCGCGTGCGGCGCGCACGCCCAGGAGCCGCCCCGCCGAGAAACCGGCGGGCGCCTCGCCGTCGCCGGCACGCCGGCGCGCGAACGGCCAGAAAGCCAAGCCGGAGCGCAAGCGCGCGCCCGCGAGCGCCAAAGGGCCGTTCGAGCCGGGCAAGCGGGTCTTGCGCGGCAGCGCCTTCGGCGACAGCGAGCGGCCGCCGCGCGCGGCCCCGGCCGGCAGCGCCAAGCGGCCACCCCGGTCCGACCGCGGCACGCCGGATGACCGGCCGCCGCGCACCGGCGCGGCGGGGGCTGGCAGCCGGCCGCCGCGGCAGGATCGCGGCAAGGCCGACGACCGGGCACCGCGTGCCGGCGGCTTCGGCGCCGCCAAGCGGCCGCCGCGCGCCGGGTCGGCCGCGGCGCCGGACGCAAGGCCGGATGCCAGGCGCCGGGGTCCGAATGCGCGCACTGCCGCGCCCGCCGCCGGCACGAACCGGCGCCGGACGCGCGACGCGGCGCCGGACGCGGGTGGCGATGCCACGCCGGCAGTGCGCCGCCGCCGCCGGACGTCTTAGCGCAACAGGGGGTCTGCCGGCCGCGATCAGCGGGCGGCGGAGAGCGCGGAGGGGCGTGGCCTGCCCGTCGTCACTCGTAGCGGACGGCGAGGATCTCGTACTCGCGCGCGCCGCCGGGCGCGCGCACCTCGGCGATGTCGCCTTCGCTCTTGCCGATCAGCGCGCGCGCGACCGGCGAGCTGATCGACACCTTGCCGTGCTTCAGGTCGGCTTCGTCCTCGCCGACGATCTGGTAGGTGACCTTGTCGCCGCGCCCGGTGTCGCAGATGTCGACGATCGCGCCGAAGACCACGCGCCCGTCGGCGTCGAGCGCCGCCGGGTCGATGACCTGCGCATTGGCGAGCTTGCTCTCGACCTCGGCGATGCGGCCCTCGATGAAGCCCTGGCGTTCCTTCGCCGCATCGTAGTCGGCGTTCTCGGACAGGTCGCCATGCGAGCGCGCCTCGGCGATCGCGCGGATCACGTCCGGGCGCTCGACCGTCTTCAGGCGGTGCAGCTCGGCCTTGAGGCGCTGCGCGCCGTTGACCGTCATCGGTACTTTGCTCATCGTTTCGCGGGGCCTGGTTGATCGATGCTGCGATCGTGGGGGAGAAGGACGCGGGGGTGGACCGGCAGACCGGCCGCGCCGCCCGCGCAGGCACAGCTTATGAAAGCTCGTCGTGCAGCGCCTGCATCGAGTACGGCACCAGCTCGCGCATGCCCCGCATCCCGATGGCGGCCGCGCGCGCGCCGGCCAGCGTCGTGTAGGTGGGCACCTGGTCCGTCAGCGCCTCGCGCCGGATCGCGTAGCTGTCCTTGATCGCCGAGCGCTTTTCCTCGACGGTGTTGATCACCAGCGCGATCTCGTCGTTCTTGATCATGTCGACGATGTGCGGGCGGCCTTCGGCCACCTTGTTCACCGGCGTCACCGGCAGCCCGGCGGCAGCCAGCGCCGCTGCGGTACCGCGCGTGGCGACCAGCGTGAAGCCCAGGTCGACCAGGATCCGCGCCACCTCGGTCGCCCGCAGCTTGTCGCTGTTCTTGAGGCTGATGAACACGCGGCCCGACGACGGCAGCCGCACGCCTGCGGCGAGCTGCGACTTGAGGAAGGCCTCGGCGAACGTGCGGCCCACGCCCATCACCTCGCCGGTCGACTTCATCTCCGGGCCGAGGATCGTGTCGACGCCCGGGAACTTGATGAAGGGGAACACCGCCTCCTTCACCGAGAAGTACGGCGGGATCACCTCGCCCGAGATGCCCTGCGACGCGAGCGACTGCCCGACCATGCAGCGCGCCGCGATCTTGGCGAGCGGGCGGCCGGTGGCCTTCGACACGTAGGGCACCGTGCGCGACGCGCGCGGATTCACCTCGAGCACGTAGACGGTGCCGTCCTGGATCGCGAACTGGACGTTCATCAGGCCGACGACGTTGAGACCGTGCGCCATGGCGATCGTCTGCTCGCGCAGCTCGTCCTGCAGCGCCGCCGACAGCGAGTACGGCGGCAGCGAGCACGCCGAGTCGCCGGAGTGCACGCCGGCCTGCTCGATGTGCTCCATGATGCCGCCGATCACGACATCGGTGCCGTCGCACAGCGCGTCGACGTCGACCTCGATCGCGTCGTTGAGGAAGCGGTCGAGCAGCACCGGCGAATCGTTGCTGACCTTCACCGCCTCGCGCATGTAGCGCTCGAGGTCGCGCTGCTCGTGGACGATCTCCATCGCCCGCCCGCCCAGCACGTACGACGGGCGCACGACCAGCGGGTAGCCGATCTCGTCGGCGGCGGCGATCGCGCCGGCCTCGGTGCGCGCGGTGCGGTTGGGCGGCTGCTTCAGCTCCAGCTGGTGCAGGAGCTGCTGGAAGCGCTCGCGGTCCTCCGCCATGTCGATCATGTCGGGCGTGGTGCCGATGATCGGCACCCCGTTCTTCTCGAGGTCGCGCGCGAGCTTCAGCGGCGTCTGGCCGCCGTACTGGACGATCACGCCGAACGGCTTTTCGATGTGCACGATCTCGAGCACATCCTCGAGCGTGAGCGGCTCGAAGTACAGGCGGTCGGACGTGTCGTAGTCGGTGGAGACGGTCTCGGGGTTGCAGTTGACCATGATCGTCTCGTACCCGTCCTCGCGCAGCGCCATCGCGGCGTGCACGCAGCAGTAGTCGAACTCGATCCCCTGCCCGATCCGGTTCGGGCCGCCGCCCAGCACCATCACCTTCTTGCGCTGCGTCGGCTCGGCCTCGCATTCCTCCTCGTACGTCGAGTACATGTACGCGGTGCGGGTGGAGAACTCGGCGGCGCAGGTGTCGACGCGCTTGTATACCGGGCGCACGCCGAGCTCGTGCCGGCGCGCGCGCACGGCGGATTCCGTTTCCTTCAGCAGGTAGGCGAGCCGCCGGTCCGAGAAGCCCATCCGCTTGACCGAGCGCACTTCCTCGCGCGATAGCCCCCCGAGAGAGCGTTGCTCGAGCGCCAACTCGGTGTCGACGATCTCCTTGATCTGGACCAGGAACCAGCGGTCGATCTTGGTGTGCGCGAAGACGTCCTCGACGCTCATGCCGACGCCGAACGCGTCGGCGACGTACCACAGCCGCTCGGCGCGCGGATAGGCGAGCTCGTCGCCGATCTTCTCGGGGTCGACCGTCTTGAGGTTGAAGCCGTCGACGCCGGTCTCGAGGCCGCGCAGCGCCTTCTGCAGCGATTCCTGGAACGTGCGGCCGATCGCCATCACCTCGCCGACGGACTTCATCTGCGTGGTCAGCCGGTCGTCCGCCTGCTTGAACTTCTCGAACGCGAACCGCGGCACCTTGGTGACGACGTAGTCGATCGTCGGCTCGAAGGACGCCGGTGTCTGGCCGCCGGTGATGTCGTTGCGCAACTCGTCGAGCGTGTAGCCGACGGCGAGCTTGGCGGCGATCTTGGCGATCGGGAAGCCGGTGGCCTTCGACGCCAGCGCCGACGAGCGCGACACGCGCGGGTTCATCTCGATGACGATCATCCGGCCGTCGTCCGGGTTGATCGCGAACTGGACGTTCGAGCCGCCGGTGTCGACGCCGATCTCGCGCAGCACCGCGATCGACGCGTCGCGCATGATCTGGTATTCCTTGTCGGTCAGCGTCTGCGCCGGCGCGACGGTGATCGAGTCGCCGGTGTGCACGCCCATCGGGTCGAGGTTCTCGATCGAGCAGACGATGATGCAGTTGTCCTTCCGGTCGCGGACGACCTCCATCTCGAACTCTTTCCAGCCCAGCAGCGATTCCTCGATCAGCAGCTCGCGTGTCGGCGAGAGGTCGAAGCCCCGCTTGCACATCTCGATGAACTCGTCCTTGTTGTAGGCGATGCCGCCCCCGCTGCCGCCCATCGTGAACGACGGGCGCAGCACGGCCGGGAAGCCGATGTCGGCCTGGACCTCGAGCGCCTGCTCCAGGTTGTGCGCGATGCCGGAGCGCGCGGAACCCAGCCCGATGCGGGTCATCGCCGCCTTGAACTTCTCGCGATCCTCGGCCTTGTCGATGGCTTTCTTCGAGGCGCCGATCAGCTCGACGTCGAAGCGCGTCAGCACGCCCTCGCGCGCGAGGTCGAGCGCGCAGTTCAACGCCGTCTGGCCGCCCATCGTCGGCAGCAGCGCGTCCGGGCGCTCGCGCTCGATGATCTTCGCCACCATCGGCCAGGTGATGGGCTCGATGTACGTGACGTCGGCCATCTCCGGGTCGGTCATGATCGTCGCCGGGTTGGAGTTGACGAGGATGACGCGGTAGCCCTCCTCGCGCAGCGCCTTGCAGGCCTGGGCGCCGGAGTAGTCGAACTCGCATGCCTGCCCGATGATGATCGGGCCGGCGCCGATGATCAGGATCGATTCGATGTCGGTGCGCTTGGGCATGGCGGCTACTTCTTTTCCATCAGCGTGATGAAGCGGTCGAACAGGTAGCCGACGTCGTGCGGACCGGGGCTCGCCTCGGGGTGGCCCTGGAAGCTGAAGGCCGGGCGGTCGGTGCGCGCGACGCCCTGCAGGCTGCCGTCGAACAGCGACACGTGCGTGACGCGCATGTTCGCGGGCAGCGTCGCCGGGTCGACGGCGAAGCCGTGGTTCTGGCTGGTGATCAGCACGCGGCCCGTGTCGCGGTCCAGCACCGGGTGGTTCGCGCCGTGGTGGCCGAACTTCATCTTGACGGTGCGGGCGCCGGAAGCGAGGCCGAGCAGCTGGTGGCCGAGGCAGATGCCGAAGGTCGGCATCCCGCCGTCGACGATCTCGCGGATCGCCGCGATCGCGTAGTCGCAGGGCTCGGGGTCGCCGGGGCCGTTGGACAGGAACACGCCGTCGGGCTTCAGCGCGAGGATGGCCGCGGCGGGGGTCTGCGCCGGCACGACCGTGAGCCGGCAGCCGCGCGCCGCGAGCATCCGCAGGATGTTGTGCTTGACGCCGTAGTCGCAGGCGACCACGTGGAAACGCGTGGCGCCCTGCTCGCGGTGCCCGGCCCCCAGCGCCCACGTCGTCTCCGACCACGGGTAGGACGTGGTGCAGGACACCACCTTCGCGAGGTCCAGGCCCGCCATCGACGGCGCCGCGCGGGCGCGCGCGATCGTCGCCGCGACGTCGGCGTCGCCGATCGTGTCGGCGGCGTAGATGCAGCCGTTCTGGGCGCCGCGGTCGCGGAGGATGCGCGTCAGCCGCCGGGTGTCGATGTCGGCGATGCCGACGATGCCGTTGTCGGCAAGGTACGCGCCGAGGTCGCCGGTCGCGCGCCAGTTCGAGACGACGCGCGGGAGGTCGCGGATGACGAGTCCCGCCGCGAACGGCCGCGCCGACTCGACGTCCTCGGGGTTGACGCCGACGTTGCCGATGTGGGGGTACGTGAGAGTGACGACCTGCCCGGCGTACGACGGGTCGGTCAGGATTTCCTGGTAACCCGTCATCGAGGTGTTGAACACGACCTCGCCGGTCGCGTGCCCTGCCGCCCCGATCGCGCTGCCGCGGAAGAGGCTGCCGTCGGCCAGCGCCAGGATCGCGGGGCGGTTGGGTCGCACCAGTTCGGCGCGCGGGGCGGCGGTGGGGCTAGCGGACATGGCGGGCATCGGGTTGGGTTTGCGGCACGGCACGGCGCGGCCGCGCCGCGGCAACTTCGCATTCGGATCGAGCAACCGGACCACGCGTGCGCCAGGTCCGGACGTGCGAAGCGGGAACGTTCGCGCGAAGTCGCGACTGTTCCCGCCTTGTCGCCCCCGATTATACCGGAGAGGGACCGGCCCCTTCAACCAACGCCCGCCGTGCCGGAGCGCGCCCGCGCCCGCCCGGCCGCCCGAAGGGCGCGGGCCCGCCCCCTTGGGGGGAGGCGCGCGCAGCGCGCTTCGGGGGCCCCTAATACGCGACGCTGAACCCCCCGTCGACGAACAGCACATGGCCGTTGACGTAGCTCGCGGCGTCGGACGCGAGGAACACGGCGGCGCCGGCGATCTCCGCGGTATCGCCCCAGCGCCCGGCCGGCGTCCGCCGCCGGACCCAGGCGTCGAACTCGGCGTCGGCCGTCAGCGCGGCGTTCATCGGCGTGGCGAAGAACCCCGGCGCGATGCCGTTCACCGCGATGCCGAACGGGGCCAGTTCGACCGCCAGCGCGCGGGTCAGCATCTGGATGCCGCCCTTGCTGACGGCGTAGGGAACGATGTTCGGCCGCCCGATTTCGCTTGCCAGCGAGCAGATGTTGATGATCTTGCCGCGGCGGCGCGCCTTCATTGCCGGGATCGCTGCGCGCGCGACGTGGAAGGGTCCGTCGAGGTTGATCGCGAGCAGCGCCCGCCACTGCTCGTCCGTGAACGCATCGAGCGGCTGGCGGCGGTTGACGCCCGCGTTGTTGACGACGATGTCGAGCGCGCCATGGGCGGCCTGGATCGCGTCGACGCCGGCCGTGGTGGCACCTGGGTCGCCGACGTCGAAGGCCGCGACGTGCACCTCGGCGCCCTCTTCGCGCAGCGCCGTGGCCGCGGCGGCGAGGCGCTCGGCATTGCGGCCGTTGAGCACGATCCGGGCGCCGGCGCGCGCGAGACCCTGCGCCATCGCGAAACCGAGGCCGACGCTCGACCCGGTGACGAGGGCAAGGCGGCCGGAGAGATCGAAGGGGTTGGCGGGCGTCGTCACTCTGGGTCACCTCCGCGTTGCGCGCTGCGTCGTTCTCCGCCGGGACCGGGGCGGCCCGGAAGGCCCGTCAGCGCAGCCCGAGGACGTCCTGCATGTCGAACAGCCCGGGCTGCCCGCCCGCGCGCCGCGCGGCGACAAAGCCCGCGGCGCGCAGGGCGCCGGCCGCGAAGTTCTGCCGCGACGTGGCCTTGTGCGAAAGCTCGACCCGCTCGCCGGCGCCGGCGAAAATCACCGTGTGCTCGCCCACGACGTCGCCGCCGCGCAGCGTCGCGAAGCCGATCGTGCCGGGCTTCCGCTCGCCGGTGACGCCTTCGCGGGCGTACACGGCGCTGTCGGCAAGCGAGACGCCGGCACCCCGCGCCGCGGCCTCGCCTAAGCCCAGCGCGGTGCCGGACGGGGCGTCGACCTTGTGCTTGTGGTGCATTTCGACGATCTCGATGTCGAAGCCGGGGCCGAGCCCGCGGGCGGCGCTTTCGACCAGCTTCGCCAGCACCACCACGCCCACGCTCATGTTGGGCGCGAACACGACGGGCACGGACCGCGCGAACGCGGCCAGCTGCGCCCTGTCGTCCGGCGACAGGCCGGTGGTGCCGACCACCGCGGCCGTGCCGTGGCGGGCGCAGGCCGCAAGATGGGCCAGCGTGCCCTGGGGCCGGGTGAAGTCGATCAGCACGTCGGCGGCGGCAACGGCGGCGTCGATGTCGCAGCCTACGATCACCCCGGTGGCGCATCCGAACCGCTCGCCGGCGTCGCGTCCGATGCCGGCCGCGCCCGGCACATCCAGTGCCGCGGCCAGCGCGAAGCCGGGCGTGGCCAGCGTGGCTTCGATCAGCGCCTGACCCATGCGACCGCCGGCGCCGGCAATGGCGATGCTAGCGGCCATCAATTGCGGAAGATGTCGAGGAACCAGCCCAGGAAGCCCTTGTCGCTGTACGAAGGGTCCGGCGGCAGCGCCTTGCTCGCCGCGATCTTGTTCAGGGCCACCACCGACTGCGGCATCTCGTCGCCCTCCCAGCGGGCGAGCTTGCCTTCGACGAAATAGACCGAGAAGTTGCGGTGCTCCTGCAGCCGCCCCTGGCGGGTGAACATGTAGACGTAGTCCCAGCGTTCGGGCCGGAACGGCGTCGTCATCAGCGGGGTGCCGAGGATCTGGCGCACCTGCTGCGGGGTCTGCCCCGCCTTCAGGCGGTCGACCTGGTCCTGGGCGAGGAAGTTGCCCTGGTTGATGTCGAGCCTGTAGACGCCGAAGTGGTCCATCACCGGCATGTATGTGCCCAGCACCGAGCAGCCGGCCAGCAGCGCACCGGCCAGCGCGAGGACCCCGGCCCGGACCGCGGCGCGAACCACAGGGGCGAAACGGCCTGCCCGGAGGCGACTGTGCATACGAATCGGGTCCACGAATCTTTGAAAGCGGGGATGGGGAGGTTATTATAACCGTGCCGCGGCAACCGTCGCGCGGCACCTTCCACCCAGCCCGCGCGAGTGCCAACGATGAACCAGCCGCATGACCTCAAGAACGCCGGGCTCAAGGCCACCGTGCCCCGGCGCAAGATCATCCAGCTGTTCGAGACCTCCAAGGTGCGGCACTTGACTGCCGAGGACGTCTACCGGCAGTTGCTCGCCGAGGACCTCGACATCGGCCTCGCCACCGTCTACCGCGTGCTGACGCAGTTCGAGCAGGCGGGCCTCCTGGTCCGCCACCATTTCGAATCGGGCAAGGCGGTGTTCGAACTCAACGAAGGGTCGCACCACGACCACCTCGTGTGCATCCAATGCGGGCGCGTCGAGGAATTCTACGACTCCGAGATCGAGAAGCGGCAGTCCAGGATCGCGCGCGACCGCGGCTTCGTGATCACCGAGCACGCGCTCTACCTCTACGCCGAGTGCGTGAAGCCGAGTTGCCCGCATCGCAGCCTCGGGACCGAGGCCGGCAGCGACTAGCACCGTCATTGCCCGCCGGCGCCGTCCGTGCGGTTGAAGTCGGCGAGGCGGAATCCCAGCAGCCACAGCGCGCCGAGATACGCGATGCCGCCCGCGGCGATCACCGCGGCAAGACGCCCGGCTTTCGCCCACAGCCCGCCTTCCAGCCAGAACGGCGCGGGACCGGCAGCCGGCACCAGCACGAGCGCCAGCACGAACAGCGCCACGACGAGCTTAGACAGGAACATGAGCCACCCCGGAGCCGGCGTGTAGATGCCGCGCTTCCGGAGGAACCAGAACAGCAGCGCGGCATTGAGGCAGGCGCCGATGGACGTCGACAGCGTCAGCCCGGCGTGCCCCAGCGGCACCATCAGCAGCAGCGCGAAGCACTGCGCGACCAGCACGGTGACGAACGCGATCTTCACCGGCGTCTTCAGGATCTGGCGGGCATAGAACCCGGGCGCCAGGATCTTGACCAGGATGAGGCCCAGCAGGCCGACGCTGTAGCCCAGCAGGGCGGCGCGCGTCTGCACCACGTCGTTGACGGTGAAGCGGCCGTACTGGTAGAGCGTGGAGACGAGCGGCAGCGCGAGGATCCACAGGGCGACCGCCGCGGGCAGCGCGAGCATGAAGGCGAGCCGCAGGCCCCAGTCGAGCAGCGACGAGTAGTCCTCCGGCCTGGCATCGGCGTGGTGCTTCGCGAGCGTCGGCAGCAGCACGGTGCCGAGCGCGACGCCGAGCAGCGCGCTCGGGAACTCCATCAGGCGGTCCGCGTAGGTAATCCACGAGATGCGGCCGTCGCCCAGCGACGCCGCCAGCTGGGTGTTGATCAGCGCGGAAATCTGCGCGGCCGACACGCCGATGACGGCCGGCCCCATCGCGACCAGCACCCGTCGCACGCCCGGGTCGCGCCAGTCGAAGCGAGGCCGCGGCAGCATCCCGATCGACATCAGCGGCCGGATCTGCAGCGCCAGCTGGGCGATGCCGCCGATGAACACGCCCCAAGCCAGCGCCTTGATCGGCGGATTGAAATAGGGCGCGAGGAACAGCGCGCTGCCGATGATCGAGAGGTTGAGCAGCACCGGCGTGACCGCGGGGATCGCGAACAGCCGGTAGACGTTGAGGATTCCGCCGGCGAGCGACACCAGCGACACGAACAGGATGTACGGGAAGACGACCCGGATCAGCTCGGCGGTCAGCTCGACCTTGCCCGGCGTGTTCTTGAAGCCGTCCGCGAGCGCGTAGACGAGCCACGGCGCGGCGAGCACCCCGGCGATCGTCAGCACGAGCAGCACCAGCGCCAGCAGCGTGCCGACCCGGCCGACCAGCGCCTGGGTCTCGGCCTCGCCGCGCTGCCGGCGGTACTCGGCGAAGATGGGCACGAAGGCCTGCGCGAACGCGCCCTCGGCGAACAGCCGGCGCAGGATGTTGGGCAGGCGGAATGCCGCCTCGAAGGCATCCATCTGCAGCCCGGCGCCGAAGGCGGTGGCCTTGAGGCTCTCGCGGGCAAGCCCGGTGATCCGCGACAGCAGGGTCATCCCGCTGACGGTGGACAGCGACTTGAGGAGGCTCATTCTCGGGCGGGGGAACCGGGGACGGGGCGCAGAACGCAGGGGAGGAAAGCGGATTTCCCCGAGCCGGTCTTGCCCGGGCGGCGAAAAACGGCTATTATGCGCGGTCTTTCTCGGCTACTCCAGAACCAGAACCCCCAAGGATTTCGATTCATGGCTAACAGTGCCCAAGCCCGCAAGCGTGCCCGCCAGGCGGAAGAAACCCGCCAGCACAATGCGAGCCTCAAGTCGACGTTGCGTACCGCGGTCAAGAAGGTGAAGAAGGCGATCGCCAGCGGCGACAAGGCTGCCGCAACCGCCCAGTTCATCGCCTCGCAGGCGGTGATCGATCGCATCGCGGACAAGAAGATCGTCCACAAGAACACGGCGTCGCGGACCAAGTCGCGGCTCGTCAGCGCGATCAAGGCGCTCGCCTAGGTTCCTCCGCGCGGCGGGTAGCAGGCGCCGGCAGTACCGCAGGGAAGCAGGCAGCAGGAAAAGCAGCAGGCAGGAAAACGGCAAGGGGCGCCCGACCGGCGCCCTTTCGTTTTGCCCCGGCGGCCCGGCTTCGCGCCACGGGCACGCCCCCGGAAGCGCAGGCCCGGCGTGCTAGTATTTCCCTTTGCATGAGGCAGTCGGCGCGCCGGTTAAGAGCCGCCGCCCGCGCGAAAGACCCCCATGGCACCCAAGCACTTCCTGCAGTTCAAGGATTTCAGCCGCGACGACTTCGACTACCTGTTCGCGCGCACGCGCTGGATCAAGGAGCGCTTCAAGCGCTACGAGATCTACCAGCCGCTGCGCGACCGGACGCTGGCGATGGTGTTCGAGAAGGCGTCGACGCGCACCCGCGTGTCGTTCGAGGCCGGGATGAACCAGCTGGGCGGGATCGCGATCAACCTGAACCGCGGCGACACGCAACTCTCCCGCGGCGAACCGATCGAGGACGTCGCGCGGGTGATCTCGCGGATGGTCGACGTCGTGATGATCCGCACGTTCGAGCAGCAGATCATCGAGCGCTTTGCCGCGCATTCGCGCGTGCCCGTGATCAACGGGCTCACCA
Source organism: Bordetella parapertussis (assembly GCA_943331295.2). GTDB lineage: Bacteria > Pseudomonadota > Gammaproteobacteria > Burkholderiales > Casimicrobiaceae > CAIWHR01. The sequence goes on from CALQLA020000004.1 coordinate 92,034, forward strand.
ACGAATACCATCCCTGCCAGATCCTGGCCGACATCTACACCTACATCGAGCATCGCGGCTCGATCGAGGGCAAGACCGTCGCGTGGATCGGCGACTCGAACAACGTCTGCAACACCTGGCTGCAGGCCGCGGTCGTGTTCGGCTTCAACGTCCACGTATCGACGCCGCCGGGCTACGAGGTCGAAACCGAGCGCGCCGGCATCGACAACGCCAGCAACTGCGACGACGACAGCAACTTCGAGTCGTTCGCGGATCCGATGGATGCGTGCCGCGGCGCCGACCTCGTCACCACCGACGTCTGGACCAGCATGGGCTTCGAGGCCGAGAACGAGGAACGCCGGCGCGACTTCGCGAACTGGATGGTCGACGCGAAGATGATGGCGCAGGCGAAGCCCGACGCGCTGTTCATGCACTGCCTCCCCGTGCACCGCGGCGAGGAAGTGGCCGCCGACGTCATCGACGGCCCGCAGAGCGTCGTCTGGGACGAGGCCGAGAACCGCCTGCACGCGCAGAAGGCCCTGCTCGAATACGTCGTCTGCGGCCGGGTCGACCCGTAATGCCCGCGGCCGCCGGCGTCGCCGCCACCCGTTGAGGAGAATGACAATGAACCGTCGCAACGCACTGGCGCTGATCGCGCTTGCCGCCCTGCCGCTCGCCGCCGCGGGCGAGACGTGGCCCGACCGTCCGATCAAGTTCATCATGACCGCCCCGGCCGGCAGCTCGATCGACACGATCGGCCGCACGATCGCCGAGAAGCTCTCGCCCCGGCTCGGCCAGCCCGTCGTCGTCGAGAACAAGCCCGCCGCCGGCGGCACGGTGGCGCTCGCGGAGACGGCGAAGGCCGCGCCGGACGGCTACACGATGGTGCTGGGCTATCCCGGCCCCGTCGCCTTCGCGCCGCTGCTGCAGAAGCTGCCCTACGACGTGCAGAAGGACCTGATCCCGCTGATCATCACGACCAACCAGCCGAGCGTGCTGGTCGTCAACGCCACGCTGCCGGTGAAGACCTTGGCCGAGCTTATCGCCTACGCCAAGACCAACCCGGGCAAGCTCAACTATGCGTCGGTCGGCAACGGCAGCTCGTCGCACCTGACGATGGAGCTCCTCAAGATGATGGCCGGCTTCGACGCGGTCCACGTGCCGTTCAACGGCTCGCCGCCGGCCGTCACGTCGACGATCCAGAACGAGACCCAGATGCTGTTCGCCGTGATGGCGCCGCTGCAGGCCCAGATCCAGGCCGGCAAGCTGCGCCCGATCGCGGTGACGACCGCGAAGCGCTTCCCGCTGCTGCCCGACATCCCCGCGATCGCGGAATCGGGCTTCCCCGGCTTTGAAGCGCAGGCATGGAACGGCATCCTGCTGCCGGCCGGCACCCCGAAGGCGATCGTCACGCGCCTCAATGCCGAGATCGATGCGATCCTCAAGCTGCCCGACGTCGTGCAGAAGATGCAGGCGCAGGGCTTTGCCCTGGTCGGCGGCTCGCCCGAGGATTTCGCGCTGCTGATCAGGACCGAGACCGACCGCTGGGCGCCGGTGATCAGGAAGGTCGGCCTCAAGATCGACTGACGCCTCCGCGGCGGACCGCGCGGGGGCGATGCCCCTGCTGCGGAACTCCGCGCGCGGCCGCGCCGCCGTCCGGGCCGCCGGCGCGCCCTAGCGCGATTCCGAGTCGTCGGCGAGCCGCGGCAGCGGCGAATCCCCCGACGGCCGCAGCAGCCCCGTCTTCATGTAGGTGAGGAGCTTCTCGCGCGTGTCGGCGATGTCGAGGTTGCGCATCGTGAGCTGCCCGATGCGGTCCTGCGGCGTGAACGACGAGGCGCCCTTCTCCATCGTCAGCCGCTCCGGCTTGTAGGTGAGGTTGGCGCTCTCGGTGTTCAGGATCGAGTAGTCGTTGCCGCGCCGCAGTTCCAGCGTCACCTCGCCGGTCACCGCGCGGGCCACCCAGCGCTGCGCGGTCTCGCGCAGCATCATCGCCTGCGAATCGAACCACCGTCCCTGGTAGAGGAGCCGGCCGAGCCGGCGCCCGCTGTCCCGGTACTGCTCGATCGTGTCCTCGTTGTGGATGCCGGTGACGAGGCGCTCGTAGGCGATGTGCAGGAGCGCCATCCCGGGCGCCTCGTAGATGCCGCGGCTCTTCGCCTCGATGATCCGGTTCTCGATCTGGTCGCACATCCCGATGCCGTGGCGGCCGCCGATCGCGTTGGCCTCGAGCAGCAGCGCGACGGGGTCGGCGAACGTGACGCCGTTGAGCGCGACCGGGCGCCCCTCGTCGAAGCGGATCGAGACCACCTCGGGCTTCACCGCGACGTCGTCGCGCCAGAAAGCCACGCCCATGATCGGCTGGACGATCTTCATCCCCTTGTCGAGGAACTCGAGGTCCTTCGCCTCGTGCGTCGCGCCGAGGATGTTGGAATCCGTCGAGTACGCCTTCTCGGTGCTCATCCGGTAGCCGAAGCCGGCGGCGGCCAGGTACTCGGACATCTCCTTCCGGCCGCCCAGCTCGTCGATGAACTTCGCGTCGAGCCACGGCTTGTAGATCCGCAGGCCCGGGTTGGCGAGAAGGCCGTAGCGGTAGAAGCGCTCGATGTCGTTGCCCTTGTAGGTGCTGCCGTCGCCCCAGATGTTGACGTCGTCCTCGCGCATCGCGACGACGAGCATCGTGCCGGTGACCGCGCGCCCCAGTGGCGTGGTGTTGAAGTAGGTCGCGCCGCCCGTCGAGATGTGGAACGCGCCCGCCTGCAGCGCGGCGATGCCCTCGGCGACCAGCGCGGCGCGGCAGTCGACGAGCCGGGCGCCTTCCGCGCCGTACTGCAGCGCGCGGCGCGGGATCTCGTCGTAGTCGGGCTCGTCGGGCTGGCCGAGGTTCGCCGTGTACGCGTACGGGATCGCCCCCTTCGCGCGCATCCAGTGCAGCGCGGCGCTGGTGTCGAGGCCGCCGGAGAAGGCGATGCCGACCTTCTGGCCGACGGGGAGGTCCTGCAGGATGTGTGACATGAGCGGGGTGTTCTGTTTGGGGGGGTTCGTCAGGCGCTCATTCTAGCCGACTCGCCGCGCCGCGCCCGGGCCCGGCGCTCGCGCGCCGCAGCGAGGATGCGCGCAATGCCGGGTTGTCGCTGCCATGGCGATCGTGCTAGCTTGTGCATCCCCCGCCATCGCGATCCTCGATCCCAGACCCTCATGCCCTCGTTCGACATCGTTTCCGAAGTGAACCAGGTCGAAGTGCGCAATGCCGTCGACCAGACCAACAAGGAGGTCTCCACGCGCTTCGACTTCAAGGGCTCCGACGCCCGCGTCGAGCACGCCGAGACCGCGCTGACGCTCTTCGCCGACGACGAGTTCAAGCTGTCGCAGGTGACGGACATCCTGACGGGCAAGCTCACCAAGCGCGGCGTCGACGTGCGCGCGCTGAAGCACGGCGACGTGCAGAAGGTCAGCGGCAACAAGGTGAAGCAGGTGATCACCGTCCGCGTCGGCATCGAGCAGGAACTGTCCAAGCAGATCGTCAAGACGATCAAGGACAGCAAGATGAAGGTGCAGGCGAGCATCCAGGGCGACGCCGTGCGCGTCTCCGGCGCCAAGCGCGACCTGCTGCAGGACGCGATCGCGCTGGTGCGGAAGTCGGTGACCGACTTCCCGGTCCAGTTCAACAACTTCCGCGACTGAGCGCCGCGGCGAGCCGCGCGGACCCAGGACGCGGGTCCCGCCGGCTAGCGGAGGTCGGCGACCAGCGCTCCCCGCGTCGCCCCGTCGACGGCCGGGATCGCCACCGCGTACGCCGGATGGTCGATGCCCATGCCCAGCGCTGCGCCCGCCTTCAGCGCGGCGATCGCCGCGGGCGGCAGCTCGAAGCGCAGGAAGTGCACGGCCGACGTCTTCTCGTCGTTCTCGCGCGGCAGGTCCTCGTCGGCGTGCGCGTACGCCTTCCCGAAGCCGGCGGCCTGCACGTAGACCTTCGCCTCGACCCCCTTCAGCCGCGACAGCGCAGCCTTGCGCTCGGCCGGGTCCTCGTACTCGATCAGCATCGTCGCCTTGAAGTTCGTGCCGTCCGGGATCAGCGGATTGTAGGCGGCGAGCTCGTCCTCGATGCCCGCCTCCTCGAACGTCTTCTCGATCCGCAGCATCTCCTGCACCTGGTAGCGGATGGTCAGCTCGTCCTCGAACAGCAGCGTCACGTGCTCGCCAAGGTGCACGGTGCGTGACTTCTTGTGCGACAGGGCCTGCGCGCGGAACTCCTTGCGCGCCTTCGAGTAGGCCTCCAGCGTGAGCAGCGACTCGCGGGCGATATGCGGCATGGCGGTTGTCCTGGGGATCAGTGTGTCAAGGCAAAGGATGTCTGGCGGCGGCTCACAGCCCATAGGCCATGCGCACGAGCGTCAGCGGATGCTGCTTCTGCGCATGGTGCGACGCGCCCGATTCGTCGATGCCCTGCAGGATGCGCCGGCCCGCGATCGGGCAGTCGGAGCTGATGAAGTCAGGCTCGCCTTCCGCCATCTGCCGGAACACCGGCTTGCCGATCTTCATCGACTGCGCGTAGAACTCCTTCTTCACGCCCCAGGTGCCGTCGTGCCCGGCGCAGCGCTCGACCGTGTGCACCTCGGTGCCGGGCACCCACTCGAGCACCTCGCGGGTCTTCTGGCCGGTATTCTGCACGCGCGAGTGACAGGGGATGTGGTAGCTGATCTTCCCGAGCGGCCGCTGGAAGTCCTTCTTCAGCAGGCCGTCGCGGTCACGCAGGACGAGATATTCGAACGGGTCGAACATCGCGTCGGCGACGGCCTTCACGTCGGCGTCGTCGGGAAACAGCAGCGGCAGCTCCTGCTTGAACATCAGCGTGCAGGACGGCACCGACGTCAGGATCGCGTAGCCTTCGCGCGCCAGCGCCGCGAGCGGGGGGATGTTCGCATTCTTCAGCTTCTCGACGGTCTCGAGGTCGCCCAGCTCGAGCTTCGGCATCCCGCAGCAGGCTTCCTTCTCGACCAGCCGGTACGCGATCTCGTTGTGCGCCAGGATCTTGACGAGGTCGTGCCCGATCGAGGGTTCGTTGTAGTTGACGTAGCACGTCGCGAAGATCGCGACCTTGCCGGGCGTGCGCTCGCCGTCCCGCACCGGCCAGGCGATCGAGCGGCCCGCGGTCTCGCGGAAGTGGGCGCTGTCGTACGGCGGCAGCGCGGCCTCGGCGGCAACGCCCAGCACCGCCTGCAGCGCCTTGCGCGCGGACGGCATCCGGCTGGCCTTGTTGACCGCGTGCACCACCACCGGGATCGACGCCAGCTTGCCGAGGCGGTCGGTCGAGGTCAGCATCCGGTCGCGGAAACTCGTCTCGCCCTTGCGGAACTTCACCGCCTTGGCGCGCAGCATCAGGTGCGGGAAATCCAGGTTCCACGGATGCGGCGGCACGTACGGGCATTTCGTCATGTAGCAGACGTCGCACAGGTAGCACTGGTCGACGACCTTCCAGTAGTCGGCCTTGGCGACCCCGTCCACTTCCATCGTCTTGCTCTCGTCGACCAGGTCGAACAGCGTGGGGAACGCCGTGCACAGGCTGACGCAGCGCCGGCAGCCGTGGCAGATGTCGAAGACGCGCTCCATCTCCTTGAACAACGGCTCCTCGGCGTGGAACTCCGGGTTGCGCCAGTCGATCGGATGGCGCGTCGGTGCCTGCAGGTTGCCTTCGTGGTTCATCGTCGTGTCGGGTCGGAGTCTCGGGGGGAAAGCCGGGCGCGCCGTTGCTTGCATCCGCGGGCATCGCCGGGCCCGGGGCCGGCATCGCCGCGGCCCGCCTGTCCTGCGCTCGCGTCGCCGCGGTCGCGGGCCAGGCGGGATGCGCGACGCGCGCTGCCGGGGTGGCGGCGTGCGTCGCACCCATGCGCAGGACGTCAGTCGGTCAGAGCGTCGAGCGCCTTCTGGAAACGGTTGGCGTGCGAGCGCTCCGCCTTCGCCAACGTCTCGAACCAGTCGGCGATCTCGTCGAAGCCTTCGCCGCGCGCGGTCTTGGCCATGCCCGGGTACATGTCGGTGTACTCGTGCGTTTCGCCCGCGACCGCGGCCTTCAGGTTCAGGCGGGACGCGCCGATCGGCATGCCGGTGGCCGGGTCGCCCACCTGCGCCAGGTAGTCGAGGTGACCGTGCGCGTGGCCGGTCTCGCCTTCGGCCGTCGAGCGGAACAGCGCGGCAACATCGTTCTGGCCTTCGACGTCGGCCTTGTTTGCGAAGTAGAGGTAGCGGCGGTTGGCCTGCGATTCGCCGGCGAAGGCGTCCTTCAGGTTGCCGTGGGTCTTGGTGCCGTTCAGGTTCTTCACGTGGTTCTCCTCGGGTTGTAAGGATTGCTCTCCTCCGCGTCCGCCCGGGCGGGCGGAGACGGAAATTCGACCGGCGACGCGCACTGCCATGCCGCCGTCACCCCAAGTCTGCGCGCCCTGCGTCGCATACGTCCAATTGATTGTTCAAATTCGTGCGATAGATTGCGTCAATGGAACACCCGTGCGCGCCCGTTCGCCCCGAGGCTGCGCCGTGCCCCTCGTTGCGTAGCGACGAGCCGGGAGCGGCAGCCCCTAACGCGTCCAGCCGTGCACGACGACGACGATCACCGTGCCCCATAGCGTCAGCAGCACGCTGTTGATCGCGTAGGGGATCGCATAGCCCAGCACGAACACGTTGTTGCCGCCGCGTCCTTCAGCGCGTTCCGCGCCGGCGTGGCGGTCTGCGCGCCGGCGAGCCCGCCCAGCAGTATCGCGACCGGCATCTTCAGCACGCGGGAGCCGAACCAGAAGCCGACGAGTTGCGGCGCCAGCGTCACCACGGCGCCGGCCGCGGCGATCGTCCCGAAGACGACCGCGACGAAGATCGACAGCTCGGGGTGGGCCTCGAACAGCCTGATGATCGCGGTCACGGCAACGTTCCTGGCGAGGCGAGCGTGGCCGCGAGCGTACGGCACGCCTGCCGGCCGCACGGCGCGGTTCCGGAACCGGTGTTCCGTTGCCGCGCCGGCGGTACGTGCCGCCGGGATGTCAGGGGCCGCCGCGGGCCGCGGCGCCGGGGCTCAGGCGTACTTGCGCAGCAGCTCCGCCGGCCGCTCCAGCATGCCCTGCGCGATGCCGCGGTTGACCGCGCTCACCACCGCGCGCAGCGTCGCCGTGACGATGTTCGGGTCGAGGCCGACGCCGTAGACCGTCTGCTCGGTGCCGATGCGCAACTGCACGTAGGCGACGGCCGTCGCATCCTCGCCGGCGCCGACCGCATGCTCGTGGTAGCTCTGCACGTGGATGTCGAAGCCGCCGTCGCCGCGCAGCGCATCGACGAACGCGTCGACCGGCCCGTTGCCGGAGCCCGTCAGCACGCGCTCGACGCCGTCGACGGTGAGACGCGCCGACAGCTGCTCCACCGTGCCGTCGGCCGCGTTGTGCTGCGCGCGATGGCCCACGTAGGCGAGCGGCGACGTGGCCGCCACGTATTCGCGGTCGAACGCGGCCCGGATGTCGGCGGACGCGAGCTCCTTGCCCGTGGCATCCGTGACGCGCTGGATCACCTGCGAGAACTCGATCTGCAGGAGGCGCGGCAGCGACAGCCCGTAGTCGCGCTCGAGCAGGTAGGCGATGCCGCCCTTCCCCGACTGGCTGTTGACGCGGATGACGGCGTCGTAGGTGCGGCCGACGTCGGCCGGGTCGATCGGCAGGTACGGCACGTCCCAGGTGGGGTTGCCCAGCGCCGTGTCCACCGCGCGGGCGGCGAGCCCCTTCTTGATGGCGTCCTGGTGCGAGCCGGAGAAGGCGGTGAACACGAGGTCGCCGCCGTACGGATGGCGCGGATGCACCGGCAGCTGGTTGCAGTGCTCGACGGTGCGGATGATCTCGTTGATGTCCGAGAAGTCGATGCCGGGGTCCACGCCCTGCGTGAGCAGGTTGAGCCCGAGCGTGACGAGGCACACGTTGCCGGTGCGCTCGCCGTTGCCGAACAGGCAGCCCTCGACCCGCTGCGCGCCGGCCATCAGCGCCAGCTCGGTGGCGGCCACGGCGCAGCCGCGGTCGTTGTGCGGATGCACCGACAGGATGATCGCGTCGCGGCGCGCGAGGTGCCGCGACATCCACTCGATCTGGTCGGCGTACACGTTGGGCGTCGTCATCTCGACGGTCGACGGCAGGTTGAAGATCATCTTCCTCGACGGCGTCGGCTGCCAGACCGCGCTGACGGCATCGCAGACCTCGAGCGCGAAGTCGAGCTCGGTGCCGGTGAAGCTCTCCGGCGAGTACTCGAACGTCCACTCGGTCTCAGGCGCCGCGCGGGCGTGGTCGAGGATGATCTTTGCGCCGGTGATGGCGATCTCGCGGATCGCCGGGCGGTCGAGCGCGAAGACGACGCGCCGCTGGGTGGTCGACGTCGAATTGTAGAGATGCACGATCGCCCGCTTCACGCCCTTCAGCGCCTCGAAGCTGCGACGGATCAGCGGCTCGCGGGCCTGGGTCAGCACCTGCACCGTCACGTCGTCGGGGATCAGGCCTTCCTCGATCAGCTTGCGGACGAAGTCGAAGTCCGTCTGCGAGGCCGCGGGGAAGCCGATCTCGATCTCCTTGTAGCCCAGCTTCACCAGCAGCCGGTACAGGCGCATCTTGCGCTCGGCGTCCATGGGCTCGATCAGCGCCTGGTTGCCGTCGCGCAGGTCGACACTGCACCACGCGGGCGGCGCGGCGATGGTGCGCGACGGCCACCTGCGGTCGGCGAGGTCGATCGGCGCAAACGGCTTGTACTTGGTGGACGGAGCAGTGTTCATGGGCAGTCTCGCGGCAATGTCGATGCATGCTGAAACGCTCCCCGGGCTTCAGGGGACCGTCACTGGGTGCTGCTCGAAACGAGGGGGGATGAGTTATTTGCGCGCGGGGCGCAGGAACAGCAGCAGGCCACCCAGGAGGGGGGACGGCGCGGGGAGCGCGGGTCGGCCTGCGAATCGAAAATTGCTGCTCATAGAACGGGACTATAACCGCAAGTCGTTCCCATTCGCAAGCGGTTTTGCGCCGGCGGCGAGGTAGGCGAGCCGCTTCGCCTCGCGCCGCCCGCGGGCGACGCTGTCGAGGGTCAGCCCCGACGCCAGCGACAGCGCCGCGAGCAGCATGAGGCCGGTCGCGAGCACTGCGGTGGGCAGCCGGGGCACGAGGCCCGTCTGCATGAAGTCGACGATGACCTCGGTGCCCAGCAACAGCCCCGCAATCGCCAGTACGCCGGCGATGATCCCGAAGAACGGCAGCGGCCGCACGTCGCGGAACAGCGTAACCACCGTGCCCAGGATGCGCAGTCCGTCGCGCCACTTGTTGAGCTTGCTGGCCGAGCCTTCGGGACGCGACCGGTAGCGCATCACGAGTTCCGCGGTCGGGACGCGCAGCTCGAGCGAATGGACCGTCAGCTCGGTCTCGATCTCGAAGCCCTGCGCGGCCAGCGGGAACGACTTGACGAACCGGCGCGATAACGCCCGGTAGCCCGAGAACATGTCGGTCGGCTGGCTGCCGAAGACGACCCCCAGCAGCCAGTTGAACATCCGGTTGCCGAAGCGATGTCCCACCCGGTAGGCGGCCGCCTCGCCTTCGTCGTCGCGGACGGCGGTCACCATGTCGAGGTCGTTGTCGACCAGCGCGGCCACCAGCTCGGGCGCCCGGCCCGCGTCGTAGGTGGCGTCGCCGTCGACCATGATGTAGATGTCGGCGTCGATCTCGGCGAACATCCGGCGCACGACGCCGCCCTTGCCGGGGTGTCCCTCGCGGCGGACGGTCGCGCCGGCCGCGCGGGCGATGTCGGCGGTGCCGTCGGTCGACGCGTTGTCGTAGACGTAGACAGCGCAGCCGGGCAGCGACGCGCGGAAGCCCGTCACGACCTGCTCCACAGCCGCCGCTTCATTGCGGCAGGGCACCAGGATGGCGATGCGTGGCTGATTCATGGCACGGGAGGCGCCGCCGGCAGGCGGCAACGTCATTTGGCGGGGTCGGCGGGAGGGCGGCGGCGGAGCGCCAACCACGCGGCGCCGGCGTAGCCGGACAGCCCGTAGACGACGAACCCGCAGAACAACACGGTCGCCGGCTGGTAGGAAAGCAGCGCGAAGGACATCACGATGAGGAAGACCGCGAGGAACGGCACGCTCTTCCTCAGGTTGATCGTCTTGAAACTGTAGTAGCGGACGTTGCTGACCATCGTCAGGCCGGCGAACAGCGTGACCGAGAACGCCCACCAGCGCACCGTCGCCGGGTCCAGCGCGTAGTCGTCGACGATCCAGACAAACCCCGCGACCAGGGCCGCCGCGGCCGGGCTGGGGAGGCCGGTGAACCAGTGCTTGTCCGCGACGTCCAGCATCGTGTTGAAGCGCGCGAGCCGCAGTGCCGCGCCGGCGCAGTAGACGAACGCCGCGATCCAGCCCAGCTTGCCCATCCCGCGCAGGCTCCATTCGTAGATCACGAGCGCCGGGGCCGCGCCGAACGAGACCATGTCGGACAGGCTGTCGTACTCGGCGCCGAACGCGCTCTGGGTCTTGGTCAGGCGGGCGACGCGGCCGTCGAGGCCGTCCAGCACCATCGCGACGAAGATCGCGACGGCCGCCTGGTCGAAGCGCTGGTTCATCGCCTGCACGATGGCGTAGAAGCCGCCGAACAGCGCCGCCGTCGTGAAGAGGTTGGGAAGAAGGTAGATGCCGCGGCGCCGGATGCGATTCTTCTGCAGTGCGCGGCGTGTATCGAAGTCGGCCATGGCGGGGCAAGCCTAGCAGGTAGGGGCGCGAGTGACAACAACGCGCGCCGCGGCGGCGCGCGGAGGTGCGTCGTGGAGGCGGCGCACCCTAGGCCCGCGGGAGGCTGGCGAGGATGGTCTCGGTGGCGGCGACCTTGTCGCCGATCGCAACCTTTGGCACGGCCGACGGCGGCAGGTACACGTCGACGCGCGACCCGAAGCGGATGAAGCCGTAGCGCTGTCCGCGCGCCAGCACGTCGCCCGGCTTGACGTAGCAGAGGATGCGGCGTGCGATGAGCCCGGCGATCTGCACGCAGGTGACGTCCTGCCCGCCGGCGGTGCGCAGGTGCAGCGCGTTGCGCTCGTTCTCGAGCGAGGCCTTGTCGAGCGCCGCGTTGAGGAAGCTTCCCGGGTGGTACCAGGCGGCGACGACGCTGCCGTCCACCGGGCTGCGGTTCGAGTGGACGTTGAACACGTTCATGAACACGCTGATCTTCAGGGCCGGGCGGTCGAGATAGGGATCGTGCCCCTGCTCGACCTTGACCACCTTGCCGTCCGCGGGCGACAGCACGGCGTCCGGGTCGTCCGGCACGCGGCGCGCCGGATCGCGGAAGAACTGGACGATGAAGGCGACCGCCGCCCACGCGATGGCCGCGAGCGGCCAGGGACCGGTGGCCGACAGCACGAGCGCGACGACGGCCGCGATGGCGAGGACCGGCCAGCCTTCGCGGGCGATGATGGGATGGGGATAGTTCGACACGGGCGCTTCTCGATGGGACGGAGTTCGATTCTACCTGCGGGAGCGTCGCGCGTCCCGGCGGGCCGGGTACGGTGCCTACTTCGCGGCGTCGTCGATCTTCTTCTCGACGTCCTGCGCCTGCTGGTGGACCACCGCCTCGAGCCCCTTGGCGCGCTCGAGCGCCGTGCGCGGCGGCAGCTCGGCGGCGGTGGCGGCGTCCGGGGCCGGGGACGACCCCGGCGCCGCCGCTCCTGCGCGCTCGACCGCGTCGCCGCGGGGTGGCGCAGCATCGGTCCGGAACTGCTGCCGCAGGAGGGCGCCGACGACCAGCCCGACGATGAGCACCCCGAGCAGGAGGACGAGAACACCCCATCCTCCCTGCCGCATCGGTGCGCGCCGACGAGCCATGCCGCCCTCCGCCACCGCCCGCCCGGTTTGCCCGCCGCGCCTTTCGGTGCCGGTCAGTTCCGGGTCTGGTCGACCAGCTTGTTCTTCCGGATCCACGGCATCATCGAACGCAGCTTCTCGCCGACGACCTCGATCTGGTGCTCGGCGGTCAGGCGGCGGCGCGACAGCAGCGTCGGCGCGCCCGCCTTGTTCTCGAGGATGAAGTCGCGCGCGTACTCGCCGGTCTGGATGCGCTTCAGCATCTCGCGCATCGCCTGCTTCGTCTCGGCGGTGACGATCCTAGGGCCGCTCACGTACTCGCCGTACTCGGCGTTGTTCGAGATCGAGTAGTTCATGTTCGCGATGCCGCCCTCGTAGATCAGGTCGACGATCAGCTTCACTTCGTGCAGGCACTCGAAGTAGGCCATCTCCGGGGCGTAGCCGGCCTCGGTGAGCGTCTCGTAGCCGGCCTTGATGAGCTCGACCAGCCCGCCGCACAGCACGGCCTGCTCGCCGAACAGGTCGGTCTCGGTCTCTTCGCGGAAGTTGGTCTCGATGACGCCGGCGCGCGCGCCGCCGATCGCCGCGGCATACGACAGCGCGAGGTCGCGCGCCTTCTTCGTCGCGTCCTGGTGGACGGCGATCAGCATCGGCACGCCGCCGCCCTGCGCGTACGTCGAGCGAACCGTGTGGCCCGGGGCCTTCGGCGCGATCATCACGACGTCGAGGTCGGCGCGCGGCATCACCTGGCCGTAGTGGATGTTGAAGCCGTGCGCGAACGCGAGCGTCGCGCCCTTCCTGAGGTTGGGCTCGACGTCGCTCTTGTAGGTCGCTCCGATGCTCTCGTCGGGCATCAGCATGATCACGAAGTCGGCGCCCTTCACCGCGTCGGCGACCTCGGCGACCTTGAGGCCCGCCTTCTTGGCCTTGTCCCACGACGCGCCGCCCTTGCGCAGGCCGACCGTGACCTTGACGCCGGAGTCGTTCAGGTTGAGCGCATGCGCGTGGCCCTGCGAGCCGTAGCCGACGATGGTGACCTTCTTGCCCTTGATGAGCGACAGGTCGGCATCCTTTTCGTAGTAAACCTTCATTGCTGCTTCTCCTCGTATTTTGAAATCGGAAAAATGTTCGCGCGGCACGCACGCCGTGCCGCGCGGAAAGACGGGCCTAGATGCGCAATATCCGCTCGCCGCGGCCGATCCCCGACGCGCCCGTGCGCACGGTCTCCAGGATGACTCCCGGCTCGATCGACTGCAGGAACGCGTCGAGCTTGGAGCCGGTGCCCGTCAGCTCGATCGTGTAGCTCTTGTCGGTCACGTCCAGGATGCGCCCGCGGAAGATGTCGGCGAGGCGCTTCATTTCCTCGCGGTCCTTGCCCGATGCGCGCACCTTGACCAGCATCAGCTCGCGCTCGATGTGGTTGCCCTCGGTCAGGTCGACCACCTTCACCACGTCGACCAGCTTGTTCAGCTGCTTGGTGATCTGCTCGATCACGTCGTCGGAGCCGACCGTGACGATGGTCATCCGCGACATCGTGACGTCCTCGGTCGGCGCGACGGTCAGCGACTCGATGTTGTAGCCGCGCGCGGAGAACAGCCCGGAGACCCGCGACAGCGCCCCCGCCTCGTTCTCGACCAGAATCGAAAGAATATGGCGCATGGTTAGTTCCTCCCCCCCGAACGTGCTTCGCACGCTCCCCCCCGGGGGGGGCGAGCCACTTGGGACGGCCCGGCGCTGCTCATAGCTCCTCCGCCAGGATCATCTCGGTCAGGCCCTTGCCGCCGGGCACCATCGGGAACACGTTCTCCTTCTGGTCCGTGATGAAGTCCATGAACACGAGGCGCTCCTTCAGCTTGAAGGCCTCCTTCAGCGCGCCCTCGACGTCGCCGGGCTTCTCTATCTTCATGCCGACGTGGCCATAGGCCTCGGCGAGCTTCACGAAGTCCGGCAGCGCGTCCATGTACGACTCCGCATAGCGGTTGCCGTAGAAGAACTCCTGCCACTGCCGCACCATGCCCATGTAGCGGTTGTTGAGGTTCACGATCTTGATCGGCAGGTGGTACTGCTTGCACGTCGACAGTTCCTGGATGCACATCTGGATCGACGCCTCGCCGGTCACGCACGCGACGGTCGCGCCCGGATTGACCATCTGCACGCCCATCGCCGCCGGCAGGCCGAAGCCCATCGTGCCGAGCCCGCCGGAGTTGATCCAGCGGCGGGGCTTGTCGAACTTGTAGTACTGCGCGGCCCACATCTGGTGCTGGCCCACGTCGGACGTGATGAACGCGTCGCCGCCGGTCAGCTCGTAGAGCTTCTCGATGACGGACTGCGGCTTGATCAGCGGGCTCTTGCGGTCGTAGCGCAGGCAGTCCGAGCGCTGCCATTCCTTGATCTCCGCCCACCACGCCTTCAGCGCCGCGGGATCGGGCCGCTGCGGGGACGATTCGATCAGCTTCAGCATCTCGTCCAGCACGTCGGCGACATAGCCGACGATGGGCACGTCGACCTTCACGCGCTTCGAGATCGACGACGGGTCGATGTCGATGTGGATGATCTTGCGGTCGCTGCGGTAGAAGTGCTCAGGGCTGCCGATCACGCGGTCGTCGAAGCGCGCGCCAATGGCGATCAGCACGTCGCAGTTCTGCATCGCCATGTTCGACTCGACGGTGCCGTGCATGCCGAGCATGCCGGTGAACTGCGGGTCGGTGCCCGGGAACGCGCCCAGCCCCATCAGCGTGTTGGTGCAGGGGAAGCCGAGCAGGCGCACAAGCCGGGTCAGCTGCGCCGACGCGTTGTTGAGGATCACCCCGCCGCCGGCGTAGACCATCGGCCGCTTGGCGTCGAGCAGCAGCTGGACGGCCTTCTTGATCTGGCCGGGGTGGCCTTTCGTCACCGGGTTGTACGAGCGCAGCGAAATCGTCTTCGGGTAGTTGAACTCGGTCGACGCCTGCGTCACGTCCTTGGGAATGTCGACCAGCACCGGACCCGGGCGCCCGCTCGCCGCGAGGTAGAACGCCTTCTTGATCGTGACCGCGAGGTCCTTCACGTCCTTGACCAGGAAGTTGTGCTTGACGCAGGGCCGCGTGATGCCGACCGTGTCGCACTCCTGGAAGGCGTCCTGGCCGATCGCGTGCGTCGGCACCTGGCCGGTCAGCACGACCATCGGGATCGAGTCCATGTACGCGGTCGCGATGCCGGTCACCGCGTTGGTGACCCCCGGACCCGACGTGACGAGGCAGACGCCGGTCTTGTGGCTGGAGCGCGAGTAGCCGTCGGCCGCGTGGACCGCGCCCTGCTCGTGCCGGACCAGGACGTGCTTGACCTTCTCCTGCTTGAAGAATTCGTCGTAGATGTTCAGCACTGCGCCGCCCGGATAGCCGAAGACGTACTCGACGCCTTCCTCTCCCAGGCAGCGGATGACGATTTCTGCACCCGTGAGTTGCATGGCAATGACCCTATGCTTGATGATGGTCCGCCGCAGCGCCGGATCGCGAAGCGATTCCGCGCGCGGAATTCTGCAAAACCTCGAGGCGCGCAGCGTGTTGGAGCGCGCCTGCCATGGCTTCGTTCGGGTAGAAAGCCGGGACCTTGTGTTCGACGACCGCACCCCGAGGGATTCTCCGGCGACGCTCGTGACGTCGGAGGAGGGGGCACAAACGGCCGTATTTTGCAGCACAGCATCGACCCACCCGGGCCGACCGTAGAACGTTACCCGCACCGCAGGCACCGGTCAAGTGCGCTGCGCTGCACAATGGCGACTTCGGACGCTCGCCCTATAATGAGCCGCCTCCCCTCACCCGACCGCTATCCTGGCCACCTTTCAAGAAATATCGGCGTTTCTCGCGGAAGTCGAACGGCGCGCGTTCAAGCAGGCCATGTTCGCCGTTCGCGACGAGCACGCCGCGGTGGACGTCGTCCAGGACGCCATGCTGAAGCTGACCGAGAAGTACTCGGACAAGCCGGTCGGCGAGCTGCCGATGCTGTTCCAGCGGATCCTGCAGAACACGATCCACGACCACTTCCGGCGGCAGAAGGTCCGCTCGACGTGGACCACGCTGCTCTCGGCACTCGGGCGGAGGGACGATCGCGACGACGATCTCGATCCGCTTGAAACTTTGGCGGCGAAGTCGGACTCGAACGCGACAGTCGATCCGGCGCAGCAGTTCGAGCAGGGCCAGATGGTCGGCCTCATCGAGCAGGCACTGGCGCGATTGCCGCCGCGTCAACGGGAAGCCTTTCTGCTGCGTTACTGGGAAGAGTTCGACGTGGCGGAAGCTGCTGCGGCGATGGGATGTTCCGAGGGCAGCGTGAAAACGCACTGTTCGCGGGCGGTCCATGCGCTGGCCGAAATGCTCAAGGCCAAGGGTGTAACGCTATGACCAGCGAAGACAAAGATTTCGCCAAAAAATTAACGACTTACCTTGACGACGGCACGGCCAAGCTGAAGGCCGGGACTGCGTACAGGCTGCAGCTCGCGCGTCAGGAAGCGCTTGCGCGGTTGGGCCAGCCCGAACGCGCGCCCGCGCTCCGCATGGCGCTGGCCGGCGCCGGTGGGGCAGCGCCTTCGACTCGCGGGCCGGCCCGGACCCGGAGCAACGTCTGGCTCTGGATCGGCATCCTGCTGATCGTGACCGGCGGCTTCGTCTACCAGCAGTGGCAGGCCTACCAGGTCCTGTCCGACATCCAGGAGACGGACGCCGCGATCCTGTCCTCGGAGCTGCCCATCGACGCATACCTGGACCGGGGATTCCAGAATTGGCTGAAGAGCTCCCCCGAGTAGCCCGGATCGTCCTCGCTGCCCTGATGCTCGCGGCGATGCTGGCCGGGAACGCCGGCGCGCAGCCGATCGGTGCGCGCGCACCGGCATGGAACGAGCTATCGGCCACCGAGCGCCAGATCCTCGCCCCGCTGGCGCCCGACTGGAACCAGCTCGACGCCCAGCGCCGCCTCAAGTGGCGGGGCGTCGCGCAGCGCTACCCCAAGATGGCGCCCGACGAGCAGCAGCGCGTCCAGCAGCAGATGAAGAGTTGGGCAGCGCTCACTCCGGACCAGCGCAACGCGGCGCGCGCGCAGTACAAGTCGCTGAAGAGCCTCCCCCCCGACAAGAAAGAGGAAGTACTGCAGAAGTGGGAGGAATACCAGAGCCTGCCACCGGAAACAAAGCGCGAACTGGCATCGAAGCCCGTGCCGCCCCCCGGCGCAGCACCGGCGGGCACGGCGACGCGCACGCGCGCGCCGTCGCCGCCACCGCCGGCGGCACCTTCCCCGGCCGCCGCGCCGCCGGCTGCCCCTCCGCCTTCGACGCTTCCGCCGCCGCCAGCCGCCGCCATGCCGGCCGGGCCGGCCCCGGCGCTGCCGGCAACACGACCGCCGCAGTGAGGCGGCGGTGACCGTCGCCGCGCCGACGGCGACTTCGGCCGGACCACGGGCGTCGCTGCTGCGGCGCCTCGCCGCGCTGGCCTACGAGATGCTCCTCCTGGCCTCGATATTCCTCGTCGCCGGCTTCGCGCTCGCGCCGCTCGTGTCGACGGGTGCCGCCCCGGCCGGCGGCCGCATTCCCATCCTCGGCGCCCCGGAACGGACGTTGCTGTTCGCCGGCCTGTTCGGCGTGGGCGCCCTCTATTGCGGCTGGTCGTGGAGCGGCGGGCGGCGAACGCTGCCGATGAAGACCTGGCGGATGCACCTCACGCGGCGCGACGGCGGCAACCTCGACGGCCGGACGGCGCTGCTCCGGTATTTCGCCGTCTGGATCGGCCCGGCGCTGGCGCTCGCCGGCTACGTGGCGCTGCAGCACACCGGCGCCGCCCGCGCGGCGCTGCTGCTGCTCGGCGTCAACTACCTGTGGGCGGCCGTCAACCGCGACCGGCAGTTCCTGCACGACGCGCTGGCGGGAACCCGCCTGGTCGCCGATGCGCCGGCCGGAGCGGCCCGGAGCGACGCGCCGTGCGGCGACCGCTGACGCAGCATCCGCCGCGCGATCAACCCGCGACCGTGACCGCCGCGGGCTTCTCCGGCGGCCGCGCCAGCGCCACCCCGAACGCGATCAGCGCCATGCCCGCGATCGCCAGCGCCTCGAGCGTTTCCCCGAACATCAGCCACGCGATCACCGCGGTCACCGGCGGCACGAGGTAGAACAGCCGGGCAACGTTCGCCGCCTCGCCGTGGCGCAGCAGCCAGTAGAGCACGCTGATGGCCGCGACGGAGAGAACGAGGACCGACCAGCCGAGCGCGAACACGAACTGCGGCGTCCAGCGCACCGGCGCGTGCTCGAACAGCAGCACGACGGGCAGGTAGATGAGTGCGCACGCCACGTACTGGACGACCGCGCCGCTGCGCAGGTCGGCGTGGGCGCAGAACCGCTTCTGGTAAAGCGTGCCGATGCTGATCCCGACGAGCGCCACGCCGACCTGCACCAGGCCGGCCAGGTTGCCATCGAAGCTCATCTTGTGCCGCACGACCAGCCAGACGCCGACGAGCCCGAGCACGAGGCCCGCCCACTGCCGCGCGACGACCCGCTCGCCCAGCCAGCCGCGAGCGATGACCACCGTCAGGATCGGCTGCAGCCCGACCAGCATCGCGGCCGTTCCGGCGGGCATGCCCCCGGAAAGCGCGACGAACACGCCACCCAGGTACAGCCCGTGCACCAGCAGCGCGGCGACGGCGAGGTGCCCGACCTGCGCGCCCCGGGGCCACGGCGCGCGCATGACGAGCGCGACGCCGGCCATCAGCGTCGCCGCGAGCACGAACCGGTAGAGCAGGAAGGAGAGCGGCGGCGCGTACGGAAGCCCGAACTTCGCCGCGATGAAGCCGGTGCTCCACAGCAGCACGAACAGCGCGGGAAACGCGAGCCTGCGACGGGCGTGGGCGGTGTTCGGAGTCAGGGCCGGCGTTCCGGTTCGGCGCGCAGCAGGCGCCTGCTCGCGGCGGACAGCCGCGGGCAGGGAGGTGGGTGCGCGATCACTTCCCGGGGTTGGCGGCGCGATAGCGCTCGATGCTGTCCATGATTTCCTTCTTCGCCTCCTCGGCCCCCGTCCACGACGAGATGCGCACCCACTTGCCGGGCTCGAGGTCCTTGTAGTGCTCGAAGAAGTGCGCGATCTGCTGCGTCGTGATCTCTGGCAGGTCGCGCGGCGACTGGATCGCGCGATAGAGGCCCGACAGCTTGTCCACCGGCACCGCGAGTATCTTCGCGTCGCCGCCCGCCTCGTCATCCATCTTCAGCATGCCGATCGGCCGGCAGCGGACGACCACGCCGGTGATGAGGGGCACCGGCGACAGGACCAGCACGTCGGAGGGGTCGCCATCGTCGGACAGCGTGCCCGGGATGTAGCCGTAGTTGCACGGGTAGTGCATCGACGTCGCCATGAAGCGGTCAACGAACACTGCGCCCGTTTCCTTGTCGACTTCGTACTTGATGGCGTCGCCGTGCATCGGGATCTCGATGATGACGTTGCAATCGTGGGGAACATCCTTGCCGGCAGGGACGCGATCGAGGTTCATTGGATTCTGGGCACCATGACGGGAAGAGGGATTATAACGGTGCGTGGCATGCGCTGCCCGGGGCCGCAGCCCGGGTTGGGCGCGAGCGAAACCCGGGTGGACCGTGCCCGTTCGCAAATCACCGCGGGTTTCGCTGCCGCTCGACCCGGGCTACCCAGCGTGACGGGGGAGGCGCGGTGCGCATCCTCAGGCCTGGGAGAGATACGTCTCGCCGTAGCCGACGTAGGCCGCGCAGCCGCTGGCGAACATCTCGCGCTCGACCGGCCGCACGGCGCGGAACGCGCGCGCCGGCCGCCCGGCCCAGATCCAGCCCGCATCGACGACGGTGCCCGGCTCGACCAGCGACCGCGCGCCGATGCAGCCGCCGGGCAGGACGACGACGCCGTCGCCCACCTGGGCGCCCATGCCGACCAGGGCGTCGTCATGGATCGTCGCCGCGCCCATCCGCACGTTGTGGCCGATGGTCACCCCGGCGCCCAGCACGAGCGGCCCGCGCGCCGCGTCCGTGACGAAGAGGCAGTTGTCCTGCACGTTCGTGCGCGGGCCGATGACGATGCGACCATCGCCCGCGATCACCGCGCACGCGAAATAGACGCCGGCGTCGTCGGCGATCTCGACGTCGCCGGCGACGAGCGCCGTCGGCGCGACGTAGGCCCGCGCGACACGCGGCATGACGCCGCCGATCGGATGCAGCCCGTGGTGCCCGCCGAGAGCGGCGGCATAGGACGCCATGTCGAGCGGCGGCAGGTCGGCGTCGAGGATCTCCGGCAGCGGCGCGCCGGCGCGGATCGACGCCGCCGCCGCGGCAAGCTCGTCCGCCTCGATCCGGCGCACGGCGACCGCAGGATTGCCGGCGTAGACGAAGCCGCCCGGCAGCTGCTTGAACGGCGCCACGAGGCTCCCGGCCGCAATGAGCGAACCGTCACCGACGCTCGCGCCGTCCATCACGACGGCGTTGTCGCCGACGACGACACGGCTGCCCAGCGTGCAGGCATGGACCAGCGCGAAGCGGCCCACCGTCACGTCGTCGCCCATCGCGGCGCCGAGCCGGCGATCGGCGATGTGCACTGTCGCGCGCTCGGCGAAGAAGGCGTTGGCGCCGATGCGGATCCACTCGCCGTCGGCGCGGACCGTCGCGTAGCCGCGCAGCGTGAGCCCGGGTCCGGCGACGGTGCGGCCGACGATCGCCGCCATCGGGGCGCAGTCTACCGGCGCCGCGAGCACGGGCGTGAATTCGGCAAAGGGAAGCAGCACGGGGAATCGGCGGATGCGATGCGGGCCTCGATTATCGCACAGCGATGCGCGCGCCCCGCCAGCGGCGGGCACGGCCCGTTGCCGGCGCGGTATCATCGCCGTACAGCGCCGGCGGCGCATTCGCGCGCCCGCCTCCGAACCCGACCTCCCGCCGATGGAATCCCTCCAACCCCAGCAGACCATGGTCGAGCAGGCCTACGGCGCGATCCTCGACGCCATCTGCGAAGGCCGGCTCGAGCCCGGCGAGCGGCTGACGCAGGAGGGCATCGCGCAGAAGCTGCAGGTGTCGCGACAGCCGGTCGGGCAGGCGCTCCTGCTGCTGAAGCAGCAGCGCTTCCTCGTCGAGGCCGGCCGGCGCGGCCTGATGGTCGCGCCGCTCGACCGCGAGTTCATGCGCTGGATCTACGAGCTGCGCCTCGGCATCGAGCCGCTCGCGGCCGGGCTCGCCGCGCGCAACGCCACGCCGGCGGACATCGAGCGCGGCACCGCTCTGGTGGCGACGGGCCAGCGCGCGGTCCGCGCCGGCTCGATCGGGGAGCTCATCGCCGCCGACATGGCGTTCCACATGTACCTCTACGAGATCTCGGGCAACGGCCTCTTCGTCGACACGATGCGCGAGCTCTGGAACCACCTGCGCCGAGCGATGCGCGAGGTGCTGCAACACCGCGAGTACCGGAAGACGATCTGGGTCGAGCATGAGCAGATCCTGCGCGCGATCGCCGGGCACGACGCGGACGGCGCCGCGGCGCTCGTCCGCGCGCACCTGTCGAACGCCGCGATCAACGTGCAGGTGCGTCTGCCGGTGCCCGCAACACCGTAGCCCGGGTTGAGCGAGAGCGAAACCCGGGTGGGCGTGGCAACAGCGACGTCCGCGCCCCGTTCGGCAACCACCCGGGTTTCGCCTCGCGGCTCAACCCGGGCTACGTCCCCTCGCGCCAGCGGCGCTCCGCGTCGTCCCACGCGGCGAGCGGCTGCAGGTCGGGCACCCACGCGAGGCCGCTTTTCGCGTCGGACGACACCGCATCCGGCGTGACCACGACGTCGAGCAGCGCCGGTCGCGCGGCGAGCGCGCGATCGATCGCGGCCGGCAGGTCCTCGGCGCGCGTGACGCGCTCGGCGTGCATGCCGAAGGCCCGCGCCATCGCCGCGTGGTCGGCGAACTGCAGCCGCGTGCCGACCACCCTGCCGTGCGTTTCCCGCTGGTCGTGCACCTCGATCTGCCAGGCGCCGTTGTTCGCGACGACGATCAGCACCGGGGCGCGGTGGCGCACCGCCGTGTCGACCTCCATCGCGTTGAAGCCGAACGCGCCGTCGCCGGTGGCCACCGCGACGACGCGGTCCGGGCACGCGAGGCTGGCCGCGATGCCGAACGGCGTGCCGACGCCGATGCAGCCCAGCGTGCCGGGATCGAGCCACGTCGTCGCGGACAGGCCCGCCCGCGCGAAGCTGAGGAAGTCGCCTCCGTCGGCAACCACGATGGCGTCCGCGGGCAGGCGGTCCTGCAGGCAGGCCAGCAGCCGGTTCGGATGGATGCGCCCCTCCCCGTCCGACGGCGCCGCGCGCATCGACGCGCGGAGCTTCTGCACGCGCGACTCGTGCGCCTCGCGCAGCCCGCGGGCCCAATCGCGATCGACCGCGGGAACGCGCTCGACCGCCGCGGCGATGATCGCCTCCAGCGCGGCGCCGCAGTCGGCCAGGATCTCGACGTCGCCGCGACGATTGTCGCGAAGCTCCCCCGGCGTGTCGGCGATCCGCACGAAGCGGGCGTCCCCGAACACCGCGGGCGACCCGTAGGCGAGCTGGAAATCGAGCCGGCGCCCGAGTGTCAGCACCAGGTCCGCCTGCTGCATCACGGCGCCGCGCATCGCCGCCACGACCGACGGATGGCTGTCGGGAACGAGGCCGCGGCTCTCGCCGGTGTCGAGGTAGGCCGCGCCCAGCCGGTCCAGCAGCCGGAGAAGCGCCGGGCCCGCGCCGCGCGCACCGCGGCCGCTGATCACGAGCGGCCGGCGCGCCGACCACAGGCATTCGACCGCCGCCGCCACGCGTGCCGCATCGGGCGGGGTCAGCTGCCGCGGCTTGGCGCGCAGGTGCTCGTCGCGCTGCAGCGCCGAGGGCACCCGGTCGCGCAGCGTGTCGGTCGGGAAGTCGAGGTAGGACGGCCCGGGCTCGCCGCCCTCGCCCAGCGCGCGGGCGACGGCCTCGTCGAGCTCGCGCAGCACCTGCGAGGCTTCGCGCACGGTGCGCGCATAGCGCGTGATCGGGCGCACGAGGTCGGTGTGCACGATGTCCTGCAGCGCGCCGCGGTTCTCCTGCTCCCGCGGCGGCACGCCCGAGAGCACCAGCACGGGTGCCCGCGCCACGTGCGCATTGGCGATGCCGGTCATCGCGTTGGTGACGCCGGGGCCGGCGGTGACCAGCGCGACGCCGATGCGGCCGGTCAGCTCGCCGTAGGCGTGCGCCATGTAGACGGCCGCGCGCTCGTCGCGCACGTCGACGATCGCGATGCCCTCCGCGTCGAGGCGCATCCAGACCGGCATGATGTGCCCGCCGCAGAGGCCGAACACGCGGTCGACGCCGCGCGCCTTCAGGAAGCGGGCGATGAGTCCCGCGGTCGAGTCGGCGGAGATCGTCATCGCGGCGGGCTGGCGTCGGGATCGCGCTGCGTCAGAACACCGGCGTCTCGCGATACGTGCCCCAGAGCTTCTTGAGGCGCTCGATGATGTCGCCGGTCGTGGCGCCCGCCGCCACCAGCTCGATGGTGATCGGCATGATGTTCTGCGTCTCGTCCTTCGCCACCTCGACCAGGCGGTCGAGCAGCGCCTCGAGCTTCGCGTTGTCGCGCTCGCGGCGCACGCGCTGCAGCCGGTCGATCTGGCGGGTGGCGGTCGTCGCGTCGTACGGATGCAGTTCGATGTCGAACTTCTCGTCCTTCTCGACGTAGCGGTTGACGCCGATCACCGGCTTCTCGCCGCTGGCCTTGCGCAGCGCGGTCTGGTAGGCGAAGTCGGCGATCCGGCGCTGGAACCAGCTCTCGGCAGTCATCTTGATGGTGCCCCCGCCCTTGTCGACCTCGTCGATGATCGCGAAGATCGCCCGCTCGTAGTCGGTGGTGAGGCTTTCCAGGAAATACGAGCCGCCCAGCGGGTCGACGACGTTGGCCACGCCGCTCTCGTCGGCGACGATCTGCTGCGTGCGCAGCGCGATCTTCATCGCCTCCTCGGTCGGGATCGCGAACGCCTCGTCCATGCCGTTGGTGTGCAGGCTCTGCGCGCCGCCCAGCACCGCCGCCAGCGCCTGCAGCCCCGTGCGCACGACGTTGATCTGGTACTGCGGCTTGGTGAGCGAGGCGGCGGCGGTCTGGCAGTGGAAGCGCAGCCGCATCGACTCCGGGTTCTTCGCGCCGAAGCGCTCCTTCATGATCTTGGCGTACACGCGGCGCACCGCGCGGAACTTCGCGATCTCCTCGAAGAAATCGGCCTGGCAGACGAAGAAGAACGCGAGCCGAGGCGCGAACTCGTCGACGTGCATCCCGGTCTTGGTCACCTCCTCGACGTACGTGATCAGGTTGCACATCGTGAACGCCACCTCGTCCACCGGCGAGCTGCCCGCCTCCGAGATGTGGTAGCCCGAGATGTTGATCGGGTTGTAGCGCTTCATGTTGCGCGCGCAGTAGGTGATGCAGTCGCGGACGATCCGCACCGACGGCGCGATCGGGTAGATCCATTCCTTCTGCGACTGGTATTCCTTGAGGATGTCGGCCTGGATCGTGCCGGAGAGCCTGTTCAGGTCGTAGCCCTTCTTCTGCGCCAGCGCCACGTACATCGCGAGCAGGATCCACGCGCTCGGGTTGATCGTCATCGACACCGAGATCTTCTCGAGGTCGATGCCGTCGAACAGGTGCTCCATGTCGGCGAGCGTGTCGATCGCGACGCCCTCGCGGCCGACCTCGCCCTCGCTCATCGCGTGGTCGCTGTCGTAGCCCATCAGCGTGGGCATGTCGAAGTCGGTGGACAGGCCCGTCTGGCCCTGCGCGATCAGGTACTTGAACCGCTGGTTGGTGTCCTCGGCGGTGCCGAAGCCGGCGATCTGCCGCATCGTCCACGTCCGGCCGCGGTACATCGTTGGGTAGGGCCCGCGCGTGAACGGGTACTGTCCCGGCAGGCCGATGTCCTCGATCGGCGTATCGGCCAGGTCGAGCGCGGTGTACGTGCGCTTGACCGGGAATCCGCCCAGCGTGGTGAACTCCGCCTGCCGCTCCGGCGCGCGCGCGACGAACTTCGCGACTTCGTCCTGCTCCCACGCCGCCACCTGCGCGGCCAGCTCGCGTTGCGTCTTCGGATCGATCATGACTCTCCTCCAAGATTGAGTTCGCGCAGGAGCTGTATGGCCGCGGTGTGCGGCGACAGCGTCCTCGCGTCGAGTTGTTCCAGCAGCGCCGACACCTTGCCGTTCCGGTGCCGCGCGAATTGGTCGCGCAGGATTTCCTCCCCCGCCTTGAACAGGCGCCGTTCCGCGATCAGCGCGCGGCGGGTGGCGATCTCGCCGCTCGCGGCGAGCGCCTCGCGGTGGCCGTCGATCGCGGCGACGAGCTCGCCGATGCCCTCGCTCCGGGCCGAGCTGGTGGCGATCACGGGCGCGCGCCACGCCGGCGCCGATCCGAAGCCTTCCGCCCCCGGGCGCCCGAGCCCCATCGCCAGCATGTTCTTGAGGTCGGCGATGGTCCGGTTCGCATCGGCCCGGTCGCACTTGCTGACGACGTGGATGTCCGCGATCTCGAGGATGCCCGCCTTGATCGCCTGGATGTCGTCGCCCAGGCCCGGTGCCGACACGACGACCGTGGTGTGCGCCGCGCGGACGATGTCGACTTCGTCCTGCCCCACGCCCACCGTCTCGATCATCACCACGTCGTAGCCCGCGGCGTCGAGCACGTCGACCACTTCCAGCGCGCCGCGCGCGAGGCCGCCCAGCGCGCCTCGCGTGGCCATGCTGCGCACGTAGACGCCGGGGTCGCCGCCGAGTTCGCCCATGCGGATGCGGTCGCCCAGGATCGCGCCGCCGGAGAACGGGCTCGACGGGTCGATCGCGACGATGGCGACGCGCCGGCCGGTGCGCCGGATCGCCGCCGCGAGCAGCGCGACCAGCGTCGACTTGCCGCTGCCGGGGACGCCGGTGACGCCGACGACGTGCGCGCGCCCGGCGCGGCGGAAGATCTCGTCGAGCGCGGGCCGTGCCTCGGGCGTGCCGTTCTCGGCGCGCGTGGCGAGCCGCGCGACGGCGCGCACGTTGCCCGCGGTCACGCCGGCGACGAGGTCCCCCGACGGTACGTAGGCCATCAGGCCGCGCCGCCGTCCGCGTCGAGGCGGCGGTTCATCTCGCGGAAGACCTCGCGGTCGTCGACCACGCGCTTGGCCTTGAAGTCGGTGCGCGGGAACGTGCCGGGCGCAACGACCTCGACCTTCGCCCGCAGCCCGAGCATCTTCTGCAGCGCCTTCGACGTGTCGTCGCGCAGCGCGCGCAGCGACGCGTCGCCGCCCGCCTGCACCGGCGCCGCGGCCTCGATGCGGACCAGGAGCTCGTCCATCGCGCCATCGCGCGAAATGACGATCCGGTGCTCGCCGCCGTAGCCTTCGAGCCTGTTCATCACGGCGTCGACTTCGCTCGGATAGACGTTCTCGCCGCGGATCGTGAACATGTCGTCGATGCGCCCGAACACGCCCTGCGGCAGCCGGGGATACGTGCGCCCGCAGGGATTGGGGCCGTTCTCCCACAGCGTCAGGTCGCCCGACATCAGCCGGATCATCGGCTGCGACGTGCGCTCGAGGTGCGTGTAGACGGGCGTCCCGCGCTGGCCGTAGGGCACGCGGTGGTAGGTCTGCGGATCGCAGACCTCGGTGTAGATGATGTCCTGCCAGCAGAGCATGCCGTCGGTCTCGGCGGTGCCGGCGACGTTCATGAACGGCGTCATCTCGGCCATCGAGCCGCAGTCGATCACGCGGGCTCCGTACGCGGCGGCGATGCGATCGCGGACGCCGGGCACCGAGGCGCCGGGCTCGCCGGAGAAGAACATCGTCTTCAGGCCGAAGGCGCGCGGGTCGTAGCCTTCCGCGACGGCGACCTCGGCCAGGTGCAGCGCGAACGACGGCGTGCCGTAGAACGCGGTCGGCTTCATCGCGTCGAGCCACATCGCGGCGCGCGCCGTCATGCCCGGGGCGCCGGCGCCGAACGGGAAGGCCTTGGTGTGCAGCCGCTCGGCGCCGGACAGCGTGCCCCACGAGCCCATGTAGAGGCTGAAGATCGCCGCGATGAACACCGTGTCGCCGGGGCGTATGCCCATCCCCCACATGATCCGCGCATGCGCGTTGGCGATGGCGTCCCAGTCCGCGCGCCCGATGCCGAACGACGTCGGGCGGCCCGTCGTGCCCGACGTGCCGTGGATGTGGTGGATCTCGCTTTCCGGCACGCAGAGGTAGTCGCCGAACGGGGGCGTCCTCGCCTGCGCGTCGCGGAGGTCCTTCTTCGAGATCACCGGCACTCGCGCCTCGAAATCCTCGAGCGAGCGCAGCTGGTCGGGGTGGAAGCCCGCGTCCTCCCACTTGCGGCGGTAGAACGGCGCGTGCTCCCACGCGTGGCGGGTGACTTCCTTCAGGCGCTCGAGGATCGCGCGCTCGCGATCGGCGGCGGGCATCGTCTCGCGCTTGGGGAACCAGTAGCGCGAGCCCGCCGTCGGCAGGTAGGCGGCGTCGTAGCGCGGGGGAAAGGTCCAGGATTCCATCGTGCTCTCCGGCGGGTGGGGTCAGCGCGGACCGCGCTCGGCGACGGCCCGGCGCACCATTGCGACGATGGCGTCCGGCGGCGTGTCCTGCAGCATGATCTCCTTCACGCCCATCGCCTTCAGTTCGACGACGTCGGGGTCGGGGATCACGCCGCCGCCCACGACCAGGATGTCGGTGGCGTCGCGCTCCTTCAGGAGCCTCAGGATCTTCGGGAACACGGTCATGTGCGCGCCGGACAGGATGCTGATGCCGATGACGTCGACATCCTCCTGCACGGCAGCGTCGATCACCTCTTCGGGCGTGCGGTGGAGTCCGGTGTAGATGACGTCCATGCCGGCGTCGCGCAGCGTCCGGGCGACGATCTTCACCCCGCGGTCGTGGCCGTCGAGGCCGACCTTGGCGATGAGCACGCGAATGGGTGCTTCGGGGTTGTCCACGCTGTTCCTCCAGGGGCAAAGGGTGACGATCCGCGGGCGGATCCCGCGATGGCAGCTATTTTTTGAATACGGTATACAGTATGCGATAACAAAATCCGTGTCAACGGCCCCGAGGGGGCGACAAGCGATCGCGCGCCTGCCAGGCGCGATGCCGGATCGACCGGGCGCCGCCGTCCACTGGCGGGCACGGCGCCGCCCTCAGTGCAGGCTGTCGGCCTCGCTGTCCGCCTTGAACAGCAGGACGAGGCCCGTCCCGGGATCGCGGTCGGCGTGGACACCGGAACGGACGCGAACGTCGGCGACGCGACATTCGCGCAGGAGGTCCGTCAGCATCGCGACGACGTCGGCGACGCGGTCCTGCAGGTAGAGCGGGCAGCGGAAGCCCTCGGCGTCGCGCGGCTCGAACGGCGACGACAGCGACAGCCGGATCTCCCCGCCGTGCGGCGCATCCGGCGTCCGGTGCGCGCTGATGACGGCCGTGGGCTCGCCGACGCTCGCGCGGAGCTTCCGCACGGCATTGCTGACGAAGACGTGAGCGCTGGCTTCGCGCTGCGCGAGGCGCCCGTGCAGCACGGCCGGCAACAGCCAGTCGGGTGCCCGCGGCATCGCGAGCACCGAAGCACCGTGCCGCGCGAGTTCCTGGCTCAGCATCCGGGTGAACGGCACGCCCCACTTGCCGACGGTGCGTCCGGCAAGGAGGTCGAGCCCGGGTCTGGCCAGCGCGGTGCCGACGAGAAAGCGCAGGCCGACGGTCTCGTGCCCCGCCGCGAGCGGCATCGGCGCCGGCGCCAGCACGCGCGCGGGCATCGGCGCACTGGCGGAATCGGGCAGTCGCTGCCACGCCAGGATTTCGGGCAGGCGGCCGACGTCGATCGCGTCGGCGCCGACGAGCGCGTCGGCCAGGCCGAAGTTCTCGTTGCCCGCCAGCGCGCCGTGCTCGCGCAGCAGCGCGGCCAGCGCCTCCGGCGCGGCAAGGGTTCCGGCAAGCGGCCCCGCCGCGGCGCCGCCTTCGGCGCCGGCGACGATGACGATCGGGATCGCGAACGTCGTGATCGCGACTCCGGGCCCGGCGGCGAGCGACGCGTCCCGCCACGCGCGGTCGAGCGTCCGCCAGAGCTGGCGCGCGACCGCCACCGACGGCACACCCCGGAACACCGCCGCGAGGCCTGCGCCCTCGCCTTCGAGCCGCGCCGACAGCGCGGCGCCGAGGTCGCGGCCGAGAGCATCGGCCTGCACGCCCGTATGCGCGGCAAGGCTGCTCTCCGCGAGGCGATGGAGCGCGGCAATGTCCGCGGGAACGTCGCACGGCTCGGGAAACGTGCGCGGATCGGCGAGTGCGGCGGCGATGTCAGCGTTCATCCGGTCGATTTTCGCATGCGCGCGGGGGGACCGCCACGGGATGCGATAATCCGGCACGCGCGTGCCCGACCTTGCTTTGCGTCAATATCGCGCGCGATGACACCGACCATAATTCAAACAGCCCCAGCGTCGAAAGGAGTGCACCATGTACAAGAATCTGCTTGTTGCCACCGATGGTTCCAAACTCTCCGGCAAGGCCGTGGTAACCGCAATAACGCTGGCCCAGGCACTCGGCGCCAAGGTCACGGCGTTCTACGCGGCGCCCGACTACCCGATGCCGGCGTACGCCGACGGTGTCGTCTATGAGCCCGTGTCGCGGAAGGAATACGCGAAGCTCGCCGCACAGGACTCGGAAAAGATCCTCGACGCAGTCGCCGCGAAGGCGGCCGAGGCCGGCATCGAGTGCAAGACGACGTTCTCGATCGCGGCAGCGCCGTGGGAAGCGATCCTCGACGCCGCGAAGAAGAACAAGTGCGACGCGATCGTCATGGCCTCGCACGGACGGCGCGGACTGTCCGCCGTGCTGCTCGGCAGCGAGACGCAGAAGGTGCTGACGCACACCAAGCTGCCGGTGATGGTCGTCCGCTGATTACCCCAAGGGGCGACGGCGCGCGTCGGGTCCCGTCCGCGCCGCCTCCCCGTGCAAGGGCGCCTTCGCGGCGCCCTTTTTTTGTCGCCCGCGTCGCGACGGCGCCTCCCTTGCCCGTCCGCGCCCCCCGCGCTGCCGCGTGCACCGCCCCTTCCGCGGCGGAAAGCCCCTGCCTGTCGGCCGCTCGCGCTAAAATGATCGTTTTTCCAAGAAGAACAATGCCATGCGCGTTTCCAGGTTCTACCTTTCGACGCTGAAGGAGGCGCCCGCCGAGGCGGACGTCGTCAGCCAGAAGCTCATGCTGCGGTCCGGGATGATCAGGAAGCTCGGCGCCGGCATCTACACGTGGATGCCGCTCGGACTCATCACGCTGCGCAAGGTGGAGGCGATCGTCCGCGAGGAAATGAATCGCGCCGGCGGGGTCGAGGTGATGATGCCGGCCGTGCAGCCGGCCGAGCTGTGGCAGGAAACCGGCCGCTGGGACCTGTTCGGCCCGCAGATGCTGAAGATCCGCGACCGCCACGACCGCGATTTCGCGTTCGGCCCGACGCACGAGGAAGTGATCACCGACATCGTGCGCAAGGAGGTCCGGAGCTACCGCCAGCTGCCGGTCAACTTCTACCAGATCCAGGTGAAGTTCCGCGACGAGATCCGCCCGCGCTTCGGCGTGATGCGCGCGCGCGAATTCATCATGAAGGACGCGTACTCGTTCGACGTCGACCCGGCGGCGATGCTGAAGAGCTACCAGGCGATGTACGCCGCCTACGAGCGGATCTTCTCGCGGCTGGGCCTCACGTTCCGCGCCGTCGCCGCCGACACCGGCGCGATCGGCGGCAGCGCCTCGCACGAGTTCCAGGTGCTCGCGGATTCGGGCGAGGATGCGATCGCCTGGTGCCCGCAATCCCAGTACGCCGCCAACGTCGAGCTGGCCGAGGCGGTGGCGCCCCCCGGCCCCCGTCCGCTCCCGGCCGCGCCGATGGCGAAGGTCCCGACGCCCGGCATCGCCACCTGCGAGGGCGTCGCGGAACTGCTGGGCCTCCCGCTGGAGCGCACGGTCAAGTGCATCATGCTGGCGGCGGACGACGGCGTCGCCGCGCCGCGCGTCCACATGCTGCTGCTGCGCGGCGACCACACGCTGAACGAGATCAAGGTCAACAAGATTCCCGGGCTGGAGAAATTCCGGTGGGCGACCGAAGCCGAGATCGTCGCGGCGACCGGCGCGCCTCCGGGCTATCTCGGCCCGGTGGGGATCGCTGCGGACCTGCCGCTGATCGCCGACCGCTCGGTCGCCGTGATGGCCGATTTCGTCTGCGGCGCCAACGAGCGCGATTTCCACCTCTCGGGCGTCAACTTCGGCCGCGACTGCCGCGTTCCCGACGGCATCTCCGACCTGCGCAACGTGGTCGCCGGCGACCCGTCGCCCGACGGCCGCGGCACACTGGAGATCCTGCGCGGCATCGAGGTCGGCCACGTTTTCGCCCTCGGCACCAAGTATTCGGAGGCGATGGGTGCAACCTATCTCGACGCCGACGGTCAATCCAGGCTGATCGAGATGGGCTGCTACGGCATCGGCGTCACGCGCGTCGTGGCGGCGGCGATCGAGCAGAACAACGACGCCAGGGGCATCATCTGGCCGGCACCGATCGCACCGTTCGCGGTCGCGATCGCGCCGGTCGGGTACGACCGCAACGAGGCGGTGAAGGCGCTCGCCGACAGGCTGCACGACGAACTGGAACGGGAGGGCATCGAGGTGCTGCTGGACGACCGCGGCGAGCGCCCCGGCGTGATGTTCGCCGACCTCGAGCTGATCGGGATCCCGCACCGGATCACGATCGGCGACCGCGGCCTCAAGGAAGGCAACGTCGAGTACCAGGCGCGACGCGACGCGAAGGCGACCCCGGTCCCGGTCGCGGATATCGCCGCATTCATTCGCGCGCAGGTGGCGGCGAAGGGCTGATGGCACGCGGCGTGCATGGATGACGGCGAGACGACGCTCCGGACAATGATGGCGATGACGACGGCAACGCACCAGGCACTGCGCAGCATTGCGGGGACCGCGGCCGCGGCAGTGGCCGCGCTGCTCGTCGCCGTCGCGCCGCTGCCCGCGCGCGCCGGCGCGCAGGTCGAGGAACGGCTGGCGCCGTCGGTGGTCACGGTCATGTCGCGCGCGATTTCCGACCAGCCGGTGCCCGCGAACTACGGCGACAAGCCGGAGATCCGCGCCTGGCTCGACCAGATGTCGCCCCGGCTCGCATCACGGATGCCCGACGTGCGCTCGCGCGACGAGTTCCTGACCACGATGCACTACGAGGCGACGCGCGCCGGGCTCGACCCGCAGCTCGTGCTGGGCGTCATCCAGCACGAGAGCGCGTTCCGCAAGTACGCGATCTCGATCGCCGGCGCACGCGGCTTCATGCAGGTGATGCCGTTCTGGGCGAAGCTGATCGGGTCGACCGAGCACAACCTGTTCCACCTGCGCACCAACCTCCGCTACGGCTGCGTGATCCTGCGCCACTACCTAGACATCGAGAGCGGCGACGTCTACCGCGCGCTCGGCCGCTACAACGGCAGCCTCGGGCAGCCGGAGTACCCCAGCGCGGTGATGGCGGGGTGGAACCGGAACTGGGTGTATACGCCGGGATCGAGCGGCAGAAAGCTGGGCGCGATCGCGCCGCCGGCCATCGCGCGCTGACTTGAACGGCACGGCGGACCGTCCCCCGCGCCGCCGCGGCCGCTTCGCGCCGTCGCCCACCGGCGCACTGCATTTCGGCTCGCTGGTCGCAGCGCTCGCGAGCTGCTGCGACGCGCGCGTCGCCGGCGGCGAGTGGCTGGTCCGCATCGAGGACGTCGACACGCCGCGCACCCGCCCCGGCGCCGAGGCCGGCATCCTCGCCACGCTGGAGCGCTACGGCTTCGCGTGGGACGGCCCCGTGGCGCGGCAGAGCGAGCGCACCGCGCTCTACGCCGACGCGCTCGCGCGCCTCGTCGCGGCCGGCGACGCCTATCCCTGCGCCTGCACGCGCGGCGAACTCCCGTCGGCGCCGCTCGTGGCCGGCGGCGAGCGGCGCTATCCGGGCACCTGCCGCGACGGCGTGCCGCCCGACCGCGCGCACCGCAGGCAGCGCGCATGGCGGGTGCGCGTCGGGTCGGCGACGATCGCGTTCAACGATCGGCTTCAGGGCTGGCAGGCACAGGACCTCGGCCGCGACGCCGGCGACTTCGTCGTGCGGCGGACCGACGGGCTCTATGCGTACCAGCTTGCCGTCGTTGTCGACGACGCGCTGCAGGGCATCACCGACGTCGTGCGCGGCGCGGATCTCATCGCGTCGACGACGCGGCAGATCTTCCTGCAGCAGCGGCTCGGCTTCCCGACGCCGTCCTACCTGCACGTCCCGGTCGCTGTCGACGACAGCGGCCGCAAACTGTCGAAGTCGACTCGTGCGGCGACGCTGCCGCCGGAGCCGCTGCCCGCGCTGCTGGCGGCGTGGGGTTTCCTGGGCCAGGCCGCGCCGGCCGGCGCGGAAGCGCCCGGCACGGTGGACGAGTTCTGGCGCTTCGCGACGCGCCGCTGGGCGCCGGCGCGAATTCCACCGGTGCCTTCGCGCGCGTTCGCCGGCGGCGCCGGGTCGGCCGCGGCCGGGCCGGTATAATCGACTGTTATTCCGGCGAGCTCCCGGCGCGAGTCGCACCGCCCGCCGCCCGCACCGCATTCCAGGCCATCCATGACTACGCTCGTCGTCGTACGCAAGAACAATGAAATCGCCATCGCCGCAGACTCCCTGACCACCTTCGGCGACACGCGCCTGTCCGCCGAGTTCGACCGCACCTCCGACAAGATCGTCCGCTACCACGGCACCTACATCGGCCTGTGCGGCAGCGCCGCCCACCAGCTCGTCTTCGAGAGCCTGCTCGCCAAGCACCACGAACTCGACTTCTCGACGAAGGCCGGCATCTTCGAGACGTTCCGGATGCTGCATCCGATCCTCAAGGAGCAGCATTTCCTCAACCCGAAGGAGGAGGAGGACGACCCGTACGAATCGACGCAGATCACCGCGCTGGTCGCCAACGAGCACGGCATCTTCGGGGTATATTCGATGCGCGAGGTGTTCGAGTACACGCGCTTCTGGGCGGTGGGCTCCGGCCGGGAGTTCGCGCTGGGCGCGATGCACGCGCAGTACGCCCGCGCGAAGTCGGCCGCCGTCGTGGCCACCACCGGCATCGAGGCCGGGGCGACGTTCGACAAGAACTCGGGTTTGCCGATGACGATCTACACCATTCCCGCAAGGCAGTGAGGCGCAGCCGCAAGTGAGCGCCCCACCCCCGTTCGCCGACACGCTGTCGCGGTTCGTGTTCGAGGGCGCCGCGGTTCGCGGCGCCGTAGTGAGCCTCGACGCGACCAGCCGCGACATCCTCGCCTGCCATCCGTATCCGCCGGCGCTGCGGCGGGTTCTCCAGGAACTGCTCGCGGCGGCGGCGCTGCTCGCGTCGACGCTGAAGTTCAAGGGCAGCCTCGTCGTGCAGATGCAGGGCGAGGGCGCGGTCAGGATGCTCGTCGTCGAATGCGACTCGACGCTGGCGCTGCGCGCGACCGCGCAATGGAGCCGCGAGGCGGCCGCGATGCCGCCGGACGCGACGCTCGCCGCGCTGGCCGGAGGTCATGCACGCGCGCGCCTCGCCATCACGCTCGACCCGAAGGACGGCGGGCCGATGTACCAGGGCATCGTGAGCCTCGAGGCGGCATCGATCGCGGCGCTGATCGAACACTATCTCACCTCGTCCGAGCAGATCGCGAGCCGCCTCGTTCTCGGCACCGCCGGCGGCACGGCGCGCGGGCTGCTGCTGCAGCGACTGCCCAGCGCCGGCCCCGACGACGATGCGCACTGGCTGCGTGCCGCGACGGCGGTGGCGGCCACGACCGAGGCGGAACTGCTCGCGGCCACCGATGCCGCCGCGCTCGTCGCCGCCCGGTTCGCGGGCGAGGACATTCGGCTGTTCGAGGCGAAGCCCACGCGCTTCGCCTGCGGGTGCTCGGAAGAGAAAATCGCCACCGCGCTGCGGCTCCTCGGCCGTGCCGAGGTGGAGGGCATCATCGCCGAGCAGGGACTGGTCGGCGTGACCTGCGAGTTCTGCAGCCGGCGCTACACGTACGTCGCGTCCGACGCGCGCGCGCTGTTCATCGCCGATGCGCCGCACGAGCCCCCCGGCGCGGCGGGTGGCTGACGGCCGGCCGGCAGGGATCGGGAGGAATGCCGTGAGCATTGCAGCATGGGCGTCTGCGTCCCCGCGCACGGCAAGATCTGCGTCGCCGACAGCCGCGACGCGACGCACGCGGCCCTCGATCGCATGAGGCACCGCCTCGAATCCCGCGCACGCGTCGCGGACGCCACCGCCACGAGCACGTTCACGATGCTGCTGCGGGATCCCGATGACCGCCGCTGAGCCGGCGGCCGGCGCGGACCGAATCCGCTTCGACAAATGGCTGTGGGCCGCGCGCTTCTACAAGACCCGGACGCTCGCCGCGCAGGCCGTCGATGCGGGCCAGGCGCGGCTCAACGACGAGCGCGTCAAACCCGCACACGTCGTGCGCATCGGCGACATGGTTTCCGTGCGCAGGCAGGGCACGGCCTGGATCGTGGCGGTCACCGGGCTTTCCGACCGCCGCGGCTCGGCAACGGTGGCTGCGGCGCTCTACGAGGAACCCGAGGCCAGCGCGACGCGCCGCGCCGAGGATTCGCTGCTGCGGCAGGCTGCCGCGGCGGCAGAGCCCCGGTTCGCCGGCCGGCCGACCAAGCGGGAACGGCGCAAGCTTGCGGACTTTCTCAACGAGCCCTGAGGGACGAAGAGACGCTCCCGCCGCGACGTGCCGTGGTGCCGTAGCCCGGGTTGAGCGAAAGCGAAACCCTCGGGTTGCGCAAGCGGGAACGCTCCACCCGGATTTCGCTTTCGCTCAACCCGGGCTACGTCGGGAAGCGCAGGCGCTCAGCAGAGCCGCCAGGCGGCGAGGTCGAGCAGGAAATCCGGGGACTGGTACGCCTGCCAGATGAGGTAGGTGACGAGCGCGGCGACGAGCAGCCCGATCGTGTGCCACACCGCGCGCGGGATGCGGGCGCGCAACCGCGACTGCGGCAGCCCGAGGGAGGCTGAGAGCGGATCGCGAAGGGAGTCGTCGCCGGGGGTCACCCGGATACTTTACGCCCGCGCGGGGGGCGGCGGCAACAGGTCGAGCCGCGGGCCCGCGGCCGGCGCGCCGAGGCCCATGCTCCGCGTCGTGGCGAGCACCACGCCGAAATCCGCGGCCAGCGTCACGCCTTCGATCGGTTTCGCGAGGAGATTGACGGCACGGCCGCTGAATACCAGCGGCAACCAGGCCGGAAGCTCGCTTCTCAGCGCGCGGATTTCCTGCCCTGCGATCTTGCCCGAGATGCCGCGCTCGAACAGCAGCACGACGAGGCATACGCCGTACGCCTCGGCGGCACCCGCGATCTCCTGCGCCGGAACGCCGGCGCCGAGCGTCAGGCAGTTGATGCCCTCGGTGAAGAGCAGCAGTTCGAGGATCGCGAGGCCCAGCTGGTTCGGGTCGTTGGGCGGCGTCGCGAGCAGGATCTGCCTCGCCTCGCGCGCGGGCCGGACGAGCCGCGTCACTTCGCGCAGCAGGCGCAGCGCGAGGTCGGCGAAGCGCAGTTCCTGGAAATTCTGCATATCGCCGCGCACGACACGGTCGTGCACCGCCTCGTTCAGCGGCACCAGCGTGTGCTCCAGAAACCGCCGGAGGCCCTGCGCCATCAGGAGGCGCGACAGGTGCCCCTGCAGGTCGCCGATGCGATGCGTCAGCAGCAGTTCGACCGCGACCTCGATGTCGTCCGCCAGGCGCGCTGGCGTATCGACCGCGAGCCCGAGCATCGACTGCAGCGCGGATTCGGCGAGCGGCACCACCGCGCCGGCACGCCAGCCTTCGGCGAGCAGCTGCTTGATGAGCTTCAGCCGCGCGATCTGGTCGGGGGGGTAGACGCGGTCGCCGAAGCTGTCGCGCCGCGGCGAGGGAAAACCGTATCGGCGCTGCCACATGTAGAGCTGCTCGCGGCGCAGTCCGGTCACCCGGACCACCTCCCGGATGTGCAGCACGCCGCGCGCTTCGGCCCCGGCGTCCGGCGCGACCAGCACCGGCGGGGGATGTTCACCGCCGCGATCGTGCGCCTTCATCAATATGCCCATGAGCGTCGCTCCCTTCCGCATTTGGTCACTACGTGCCGGCGGGTGGCCACCATTTCCAGCGTCCGGCAGGCCAAAGAATACGCGCCCGGCGGTGACGCTGCGGCGACCTCCAACGTGTTCTCCGGTGGGCCGCCATGGTGCTGCCACTGTCATGTACAACCCTTCGGGCACACGACAATGCATACAGTGTGCCAGAGCATTTCGTGCCGGCACCGGCGGCCTGTCGGTTCTGACATCCCCGCCCCGCGGCCGCGCTGCCTTCGACCCGCGCACGCGAGTTCGGCGAGCGGCGCGCGCCCGGTGCCGCGTTGCATGCGGCACCCCTTTGCGCCATCATCTGCCGACCGATGCCTGCCGACCGCTACGCCGAGATTTGCGCCGCCTTCCGCTGGGACGTGCCGGCGCGGTTCAACATCGCCGCCGCGTGCTGCCGGCGCTGGGCCGACGATCCGGCCCGCGTCGCGCTGCACTGGGAGGACGAGGAAGGCGGCGCTCAGACGCATACCTTCCTGCAGCTGCAGCGGCAGGCGAACCGCCTCGCCAATGCACTGGCGGCGCATGGCATCGGGCGCGGCGACAAGGTGGCGCTGATCCTTCCGCAGCGGCCCGAGACGATCGTCGGTCACCTCGCCGTCTACCAGCTGGGCGCGGTCGCGGTGCCGCTGTCGTTCCTGTTCGGCCCGGAGGCCCTCTCGTACCGGCTGGCCAACGCCGACGTGAAGGCCGCGCTGGTCGACGCGCAGTCGCTGCCGAACCTCGCGCCGATCCGCGCCGAGGTGCCGTCGCTCCGGCTCGTCGTCGGCGTCGCCGGCGCGCGGGAATCGTTCGTGGTGCCGTTCGAGGCGTTGGTCGACGCGGCGTCGGATGCGCACGCGCCCGCGGATACCGCGGCCACCGATCCCGCGCTGTTGATCTACACGAGCGGCACCACGGGGCCGCCCAAGGGCGCGCTGATGCCGCAGCAGTGCCTCATCGGCAACCTGCCCGGCTTCGTCCACTCGCACGACGGGTATCCGCAGCCATCGGACCTGTTCTGGTCGCCCGCGGACTGGGCCTGGACCGGCGGGCTGATGGACGCGCTGCTGCCCGCGCTGTACTTCGGGCAGCCGATCGTCGGCTTCCGCGGGCGCTTCGATCCGGACCGCGCGTTCGCGCTGATCGCGAAATACCGGATCCGGAACAGCTTCCTGTTCCCGACGGCGCTGAAGCTGATGATGAAGGCGCATCCGCGGCCGCGCGAGCGCTTCGACGTGGGCCTGCGCAGCGTGATGAGCGCCGGCGAGGCCGTCGGCACCACGGTCTTCGACTGGGCGCGGGACGCGCTCGGCGTCACGGTCAACGAGATGTTCGGCCAGACCGAGATGAACTACATCGTCGGCAACTCGCACCGGCTCTGGCCCGCGCGGCCCGGATCGATGGGCCGCCCCTACCCCGGGCACCGGATCGCGCTGATCGACGACGCCGGCGCAGAAGTGGCGACCGGCGAGCCGGGCGAAGTCGCGGTCCACCGCATCGCCCCGGACGGCACGCCGGACCCCGTGTTCTTCCTCGGCTACTTCGGCAATCCCGCGGGCACCGCGGCCAAGTACACGGGCGACTGGTGCCGCACGGGCGACCTCGCGCGGGCCGACGCCGACGGCTACCTCTGGTACCAGGGGCGCGCCGACGACATGTTCAAGTCCGCCGGCTACCGGATCGGCCCGTCCGAGATCGAGAACTGCCTGGTGCGCCACCCCGCCGTCGCCAACGCGGCGGTCGTGCCTTCGCCGGACGAGATGCGCGGCAACATCGTCAAGGCGTTCGTCGTGCTGGCATCCGGATACGCCGCGTCGCCCGCGCTCGAGGACGCGATCCGGCTGCACGTGCGCAGCCTGCTGGCGCCCTACGAGTACCCGCGGGAGATCGAGTTCATCGCCGCGCTGCCGATGACGACCACCGGCAAGGTGCAGCGCCGCGTGCTGCGCGAGCGCGAGCGCGAACGCAAGGCCGCACTGCCGCCGGCAGGCGCCTGACGCGACTCCCGCGCGATGGTGGGCCGCCGCGTCACGCGGCGCGGGTCACGGCCGACTGGCGGCGCAGGCTCTCGAGGAATGCGCGGTGCGTCACCACCCAGACCACCGCGGGGACGACGGTGGGCAGGATCAGCGAGCCGAACTGGAAGGCGAATACGATCAACTCGCGCTGCCATGCGGCAAACCCGGTCTGCGAGATCACCAGCGGGTTCGCGGTGATCGCGACATTCTTGAGGAAGTCCGCGACCACGCCCCAGGCGACGAACGGGATGATGACACCGTAGCCGATGGCGAGCTTGCGCGGCCAGCCCGGCTCGCGCGCGGCGAGCACCAGGGCGACATAGAGCGGAAGCCCGAACGCGTAGAGCAGCGCGTTGACGTCGACCGTGATGTTGCCCGACGCGGCGGTGGTGCCGCCGGGCTTCAGCGTCGTCGCGAACGTGATCGTGGCGCCCGCCTGCTCGACGGCACGGACGAGGTCGGGGAAGCCCCAGCGCCCGACGTATTCGGCGAGGAGCTTTGCCGGCCACATCAGCACCGGCGCCGCGAAGTACCAGACCGCGAATGCGAGCGGAAGCCACGCGATCGCCTTCAGCACGAACCTCGCGACCGGCCCGGTCATCGCCGCCCCCCCGCCCGGATGCCCGTCACGCCGACGCGGCCGCGGCCGGCCCCGGCGGCGAGCCCATGCCGGCGTCGGGCGGCCCGCCGCCCTGGTCCGCCGCGCGCGGCAGCGTGCGCACCCACACCAGCCACACGACGAGCACGTCGAGCATGATCAGCGCCTGCCAGACGTAGAGGTGCGCCCACTCGAACACTTCGAAGTTCCACTGCCCGAGGTAGAACAGGCTGATCACGCGGACGATGTTGAGGCCCTGCACGGCGATGATGCCGGCGACGAGGCCGACGAGCTTGTTCTTCCACGGCGCCGGGAACGCGAGCACGGCCGCCAGCAGCACGATCGTGGCTTCGACCCCGTTGCAGCCGGCCTCGATCGACACCGCGAAGCCGTTCGTCGAGCTGCGCAGCACCTTGCCCGCCGCGGTGACGTTGGGATCCACCAGCGTGACGATGCCGGCGCTGATCGCGGCCAGCTGGTTCGTCCACGGGACGACGAAATACTGCTGCACCCAGGGGGTCAGCTCGGCGCCGAACAGCGCGGCCTGCAGGACGAGGAAGAGGACGAAGAAGCGGATCATGCCGGGATTCTACCGAAACTGCAGGTCGCGGCGTTGGCGATCGCGAAGGCGACGTGCGGCCTGCGCGCGCCGCATCGGCGCCGGCGCGGTCCGGCAACCACCTCGCGGCGCGCCACGGCTAGCCGGTGCCGGTTCCGTTGCGGGCGATCGGCGGGTTGGTCGCGAAGTAGCCGCGGATGCCGTTGCGCATCGATTCCGCGAAGCGCGACTGGTGCTTGTCGCTCCGCAGCTTCAGTTCCTCGTCGGGATTGGAGATGAACGCCGTCTCCACGAGGATCGACGGGATGTCGGGGGCCTTCAGCACCGCGAACCCCGCCTGCTCGACGCTCTGCTTGTGCAGCGGATTGATCATCCCGATGCCGTCCAGCACGCGACGACCGACCTTGAGGCTGTCGTTGATCTGCGCGGCCTGCGACAGGTCGAGCAGCGTGCGCGCCAGCACCGGGTCCCGCGTGCCGATGTTGACGCCGCCGATCAGGTCGGCCGCGTTCTCCTTCTGCGCCAGCCAGCGCGCGGCCGCGCTGGTCGCGCCGTGCTCCGACAGCGCGAAGACCGAGGAGCCGCGCGCGGTGGAAACGGTGAACGCGTCGGCGTGGATCGAGACGAAGAGGTCCGCCTGCACGTGCCGCGCCTTCTGCACGCGCGTGGCCAGCGGCACGTAGTAGTCGTCGTCGCGCGTGAGCATCGCGCGCATCCCCGGTTCGGCGTCGAGCATCGCCTTCAGCTTCTTCGCGATGGCCAGCACGACCTGCTTCTCCTGCGTGCCGCGGCGGCCGATGGCGCCGGGATCCTCGCCGCCATGGCCGGGATCGAGCGCGACGATGATCCGCCGGCGCGGCTCGAAGCGCGGCAGCGCGCGCGCCTCGGGCGGCGGGTCGACGGCGCGCAGCGGCGTCCGCTCGGGCTGCACCTTGCCCGCGGCAGGGCTCTCGGTGGGCTCCGGCAGCGCGTCGCCACCGCCTTCGAGCAGCGCCATCAGCGGATCGACCGGCGTCGCGGGGTAGAGGTCGAGCACGACGCGATGCGCGAATTCCGCGACCGGCGCCAGCGCGAAAAGCTGCGGCGCGACTTCGGCGCGGAGGTCGATCACCAGCCGCACGCCGTCGGGCGCGCGCCGGCCGAAGCGGATGCTGGCGATGTAGGGGTCCGACGGCGCGACGCGCGCGGCGAGCTGCTGCAGTTCGGCCGACAGGTCGACACCGTCGAGGTCGAGCACCACCCGGTGCGGGTCGCGCAGGATGATGAGCTGGTGCGGCATTGCGACCGGCGTCTCGAGGATCAGCCGCGTGTATTCCTGCGCCGGCCACAGCCGGGCCGACGCGATCCGCGTCGCGGCCGCCCACGCGGCAGAGGGAAGCACCGCCTGCGCCGCCGGCAGCAGCAGCCAGCCGAGCGCGCGCCGGCGCTCGAGCGACACGCGGACTACGCGTCCGCTGTGCGGGCGCCGCCCCCCGTGGTCATCGCGATCCGGCATCGTTCACCGGCCGCCGTGTGCGCGACGAGCGTGCAGTCGCGGCCGTCGGCGTCGCCGTGGCTCGGGTGCGTGAGCGTGATCGCCAGGTCGGGACGCGGCAACAGGCCGGCCACCCGCTCGGGCCACTCGACCACGCATACGGCGTCGGGCCGGAAGCAATCGGCAAGTCCCGCCGTTTCCCATTCGCTCGGATCCACGAAACGATAAAAATCAAAGTGATACAAGTATAATCTCGAAAGCAAATAATGTTCAACCAACGTGTAGGTGGGGCTTTTCACCGGTCCTGCCCAGCCGAGCGCGCGCAGGCACCCGCGGACGAGCGTGGTCTTGCCCGCACCGAGATCGCCCTCCAGCGTGACGATCATCCCGCCGGCGAGCGCGGGCGCAAGGCGGGCCCCGGCGGCGGCGGTGGCGGCCGCGTCGGACAACGCGAACGACGTCGACGTCACGATCGCCGTTCCGTTCCCCGGCAGCACGCTTGCGGCGCGCGCGGGCCGCCACCGGCGCGCGCGCGAACGCGGCGCCTGCATTGCGGTACGCTTCTCGTCATGTCCACTCCCATCGATGCTGCGGCAACCCCGGCCACCGCCGATCGCGACTGGCCGGCGCTCGCCGCCGCCATCGTGCAATGGGGCCGCGCGCTCGGGTTCGAGGAAATCGGCATCGCGGACATCGACCTCGGCGTCGAGGAACGGCGCCTCCTCGACTGGCTCGCCGCGGGCCGGCACGGCGCGATGGATTATATGGCACGCCACGGGGCGACCCGCGCGCGGCCCGCGGAGCTGGTCCCGGGGACGGTGCGCGTGATCACCGCCCGCCTCAACTACCTGCCGCCGGCCGCCCGCCCCGGCGCCGACGTGCTGGCGGACCCGGGCAAGGCATTCGTCGCCCGCTACGCGCTGGGCCGCGACTACCACAAGGTGCTGCGCGCGCGGCTGCAGCGCCTCGCGACGCAGATCAGCCACGCGGTCGGCGACTTCGGCTACCGCGTCTTCACCGACAGCGCGCCGGTGCTCGAGGTCGCGCTCGCCGCGAAGTCGGGACTCGGCTGGCGCGGCAAGCACACGCTGCTCCTCACCCGCGACCAGGGCTCGTGGTTCTTCCTGGGCGAGATCTACACCGACCTGCCGCTGCCGCCGACGCCGCCGCAGACCGCGCACTGCGGCACCTGCGTCGCGTGCATCGACGCGTGCCCGACGGGCGCCATCGTGGCCCCGTACGAGCTCGACGCGCGG
Organism: Bordetella parapertussis; assembly: GCA_943331295.2. Lineage (GTDB taxonomy): Bacteria > Pseudomonadota > Gammaproteobacteria > Burkholderiales > Casimicrobiaceae > CAIWHR01. Next base: position 134,905 of record CALQLA020000004.1, read on the forward strand.
CGCTGCATCTCGTACCTCACGATCGAGCTTGCCGGCAGCATCCCGGAAGCGCTGCGGCCGCTGATCGGCAACCGCGTCTACGGTTGCGACGACTGCCAGGACGCGTGCCCGTGGAACCGCTACGCGAAGCTCGCCACGGCGCCGGACTTCGCGGTGCGCCACGGCCTCGACGACGCCGACCTCGTAACCCTGTTCGCCTGGACGCGCGCGGAGTTCGATTCGCGGATGGCCGGCAGCGCGATCCGCCGCATCGGCTTCGAGCGCTGGTCGCGCAACCTCGCGGTGGGGCTCGGCAACGCGCCGCACGATGCGGCGATCGTCGCGGCACTCGAGGCGCGCGCGGACGACGCGTCGCCGCTGGTGCGCGAGCACGTGGCGTGGGCGCTCGCGCAACAGCAGGCGAAGGCGGCTGCGTGCTCAGGTTCAGCGGCCGCCCGGCCGCCCGAAGGCCGCTGATGCTCCCCCTCGGGGGGCAGCGAGCAGCGC